>DEIB01000010.1 GCA_002352215.1 Chthonomonas sp. UBA2785
AGTTTGACTGGGGCGGTCGCCTCCTAAAAGGTAACGGAGGCGTACAAAGCTACACTCAGGCTGGTCAGAAATCAGCCGTTGAGCGTATAGGTATAGAGTGTGGTTGACTGTGAGACAAACAAGTCGAGCAGGTGCGAAAGCAGGTCTAAGTGACCCTCTGATTGTGCGTGGGCACGTCAGGGTTCAACGGATAAAAGCTACCCCGGGGATAACAGGCTGATCTTGCCCGAGCGATCATAGCGACGGCATGGTTTGGCACCTCGATGTCGGCTCGTCACATCCTGGGGCTGCACAAGGTCCCAAGGGTTCCGGAGTTCACGGATTAAAGTGGCACGCGAGCTGGGTTCAGAACGGCGTAAGCCAGTTCGGTCTCTATCCACTGTGCGCGTTAGAAAATTGAGGGGAGTCGCTCCTAGTACGAGAGGACCGGAGTGAACTGACCTATGGTGTACCAGTTGTCCCGCCAGGGGCATACGCTGGGTAGCCAAGTCGGGAAGGGATAAGCGCTGAAAGCATATAAGCGCCAAGCCCACCCCAAGATGAATTTTCTTTGAAGATCCCTTGAAGACTACAAGGTTGATAGGTCACAGGTGTAAGCGTGGTAACACGTTAAGCTAAGTGATACTAATTGGTCGTAAGTTAGCAACACTTACACTCGGTCCTTTACTAGGCAGTCTACGTACGCATGTAGCTTTCAAAGTGCTTGAAGCATAAGGCAACAAAGCACAAAAGAGTTATCTTTGCGTGACCATAGCGAGGGGGTCACACCCGTTCTCATTCCGAACACGGCCGTTAAGCCCCTCAGCGCCGGAAGTACTTGGTGGGAGACTGCCCGGGAGATAGGGACGTTGCGCGGAGATACATTTTCAGAAAGGCCCTACTTCGGTAGGGTCTTTTTTTGTTTGTGCAGCTCAACTTTCGTATCCTAGAGACATGGCTCTGTCCATTGGATCCCAAGTTCCTGACCTGACTCTCAAGACGCTCTCGGCCGAAGGGTTGGTGGATGTCTCCCTCCGCAGCCACGTGGGCCAGGCCCCGTTCGTGGTGCTCTTCTTCCCGGCTGCCTTCACCGGCGTTTGCACGCAAGAAATGTGTGACATCTCCAAGGGTCTCCCCGGCTTTGGTGACATCAAGGTCTATGGCATCAGCCCGGACGCACCGTTCGCGCAAGCCGCTTGGGCGAAGCAAGAAGGGATCACCACCACCCTCCTTAGCGACTACCAGCGCGCTGCCGCGCAGGCCTTTGATGTGGTCCTCCCTGACCTGGCCGGCCTCGGCCCGGGTTCCAAGCGAGCAGCATTCCTGGTCGCCCAAGACGGCACCATCAAGTACAGCGAAGAGACCGCCACGCCCGGCGATCTTCCGAACTTCGCTGCCCTAGCTGAAGCCATCAAATCCCTCTAACAAAGAACCAAGACCGGGGGCATCAACACGTCCCCGGTCCCTCTACTCCAACGCCTGAATCTGAGGCAAAATAGTGCCTGTGAAGATCGGGTTGTTTTCGGCGCTCTACGGGCACCTGCCGCTCCAAGAAGTCTTGGCCAAGATGGCCGCGCAGGGGCTCCAGGCCATCGAAATCGGCGTGGGCGCTTATCCTGGCCAATCCCACATCAATCCCGATGAACTATTGGGCAGCGCGGATGCCCGCGATCGCTTTCTTGGCCAAATCCGAGACCACGGGCTCACCATCAGTGCCCTCAGCGTCCACGGCAATCCCATTCACCCCAACAAGGAGATCGCCCAGGCCCACCACAATGCCTTTATTCGTGGCGTCAAGCTGGCCTCTGCTCTCGGCATTCCCGTCGTCAACGGCTTCAGTGGCTGCCCCGGAGACCATCCCGGTGCCGTCAATCCCAACTGGGTGACCTGTGCCTGGCCGGACGAGTATCGCGACATCCTCGAATGGCAGTGGAACGAAGTCGTGATTCCCTATTGGACCGCGCAATCCCACGTCCTCAATGAGCACAACGTCAATTTCGCCATCGAGATGCACCCCGGCTTCGTGGTCTACAACAATGAGACCCTGCTCCGCTTGCGCAATAGCACCGGCGAGCACGGCCACCGCATCGGCGCGAACTTCGACCCCAGCCACCTTTGGTGGCAGGGCATTGACCCCCTTCTGGCCGTCCGCGAGCTGGGCGAAGCCGGCGCCATCTTCCACGTCCACGCCAAGGACACCCTCATCGACCCCCACAACTCCGGCCGCAACGGCAATCTTGATACCAAGTCCTACGGCGACCATCTCGGCCGCAGTTGGGCATTCCGAAGTGTCGGCTATGGCCACGATGCCAAGTGGTGGAACGACTTTGTGAGCATGCTGCGCAAGGTTGGCTATGACTATGTTCTCAGCATTGAACATGAAGACGGGCTCATGACATCTGATGAAGGTCTCGCCAAGGCCGTCGCCCTCCTCAAGCAGGTGGTGATTCAAGACCCGGCGGGCCCCATGTTCTGGGCCAGAGACTAATCGGACAACGCGGTACAATTCCGGGTTCGCGGAGGCGAATTCTCACTTGTCGCGGAGTTCACTTTTTCTCATCATCGTTGCCATCGTCACGGGCCTTGCGGTCTGGGCGCACCAAACCACGCCCTATCGCTTAGGTCTGGACGTCAAGGGTGGTGCCCGCCTGACCTTCCAAATGGACCAGGAAGAACTGGCGAAGCTCAAGGACGCCAACCCCGCCAAGATCCAGGAGGACTTGGTGAAGATCATGGAAAACCGAGCCGGGGCCTCATTGGGCGTGCAAGAAGGCACGGTCGCCAAGAAGGGCACGGATCAGATCATCATCGAACTCCCGGGCTTCACCGATATCGAACGGGCCCGCGAAACCTTGGGCTCCACGGCCAAGGTGCAGGTCTATCACGCTCGTAGCGTGGACCTTGGGCGCTATAGCCCGGCGGGGCAAGAGGGCGATGTGAACTCCCCGTTCATTCCGTTCACCAAGCGATCGGGCGAGACCATCAAGCCAGGCGACGCCGAATACGAACAGATGATCGAAGGGTGGGACCTCCTTCTTGAAGGTGCCGATGTCACCAATGCCACACCGATGGTGCAAGGCAACGGGGTGGTGCCGCAGTTCTTCTTTGGTGGCCAAGGGGCCGTGAAGCTTGAGCAAATGACGCGGCGCTATCTTAACCGAAAGCCCAATTTGGCGTTCGTTTTGGATGGTCGCGTCCTCAGCATCTCACCGGTCGAAGACGGCGCGATTCTCAAGGACAATGCCTACATCAATGGCACGTTTAGTTCGGATTACGTCGTGGGCCTCACTGACCTCATTAAGGCCGGTTCGCTTCCCGTATCCCTCAACCTCATCCGCGAAGAAACCGTTTCGCCGACCATCGGCAATTACGCGCTCGATCGCATGATCCAGGCGGGTGCCATTAGCTTCGTCATCATCGCGATCTTCCTCATTGTCTATTACGCCTATCCGGGCGCAATTGCCATGGTGGGGATGCTGCTCTACACGCTGTTCACCCTCACGGCGCTTAAGCTGATGAACGCCACGTTCTCGCTGGCCGCCATTGCCGGTTTCATCCTCAGCGCAGGGATGGCTATCGACGCGAACATTCTCGTCTTTGAGCGACTCAAAGAAGAGATACGCAACGGGAAAACCGTGGATAAAGCCATGCGCCTGGGCTTCAAGCATGCCCTCAGCGCCATCGCCGACTCCAACGCCTGTACGATCATCACCTCATTGGTGCTCGTTAGCTTCGGCACCGGGGCAGTGAAGGGCTTTGCCGTTACGCTCGTGGTCGGGGTCGTCATCTCGTTCATCACTGCGTTCTTCTTCACCCGCGCCATTCTCACGGGCCTTTACTCGCTGGGGATTGGCCGCAACGAGAAGTCGTACGCCCTCAAGCGCGCTTGGTTCGGGGAAAACCTCGAAGCCGGGGCCGATTCGCGTACTCTGCCCATCATCCGCAAGACGCGCACGTGGTTCCTCATTTCGGTCGCCCTCATCATCCCGGGGCTCATTGCACTCGGCATGGGTGGCATCAAGCAGAACGTTGAGTTCCAGGGCGGTTACCAGGCGCAGTTCGTGGTTCCGCAGGGCGGCGATCTCACCGTCGGCAATGCCCAGAAGAAGCTGGAAGATGCCGGCTTCCCGGGAGCCAACGTCAAGTTCTCCGAATACGAAGGGAAGGCCTATGTGGACGTGACGGTGCCGGCCAAGGGTGCCGCGGCGGCCAGTGATGGCGAAGAACTGAATGCCGAGGCCAAGGATAAGTTGGCCGCGGCCCTAGGCACGACTACGGAAGGCGCGAGCTTCAGCAGCGTCGGCCCGACGGTGCAACGAGAAACCTGGGAAGGCGCCATTAAGATGGTCGTCTACTCCACCATCCTCATCGTTCTCTATCTCACCATCCGGTTCGGGATTGCGGTGGGTGGCCTCAAGAACGGCATCAAGTTCGGGGGCTCAGCGGTATTTGCCTTGCTTCACGACGTGGTCTTCGTGGTTGGCCTCTCGGCTATCGTGGGCCTGGCTCTCAACTGGGAGATCTCGGCACTGTTCCTCACCTCGATGCTGACCGTCATCGGCTTCTCGGTGCACGACACGATCGTCGTGTTCGACCGCATCCGAGAGAACCTGCAGAAGACGAGTGGCAACGAGAACCTCGAGACGATCGTCGACCGCTCCGTCACGCAAACCGTGGCCCGATCTATCAACACGTCCATGATGACGATTGTCCAATTGGGCATCCTCATCGCCATCGGTACGCCCACCCCGGACCTCAAGTTCATGTGTGTGACGATGCTGGCCGGGATCATCATCGGAACCTACTCTTCCATCTTCAACGCCTCCCCGATCCTCTACATCTGGGACAAGATCACGATGAAGCGCAAGGGCGAAGGCGCCGGTCTGGTCGCCGAAGCCGAGCGGGAAGCCAAGCTTCGCGCCCAGCAAGCCTTGGCGGGCATGCAAGCCGCTCCGGCGGCGGCCGGTAGCACGGCGGGCGTGATGAACCCCACCGGGCAAAGCGGTGCGGGCTACGCCACCATCAAGCGGCGCGCCGGCGTGCAGCCCATCAAGAAGAAGGACGAAGACGAAGAGTAATCGCGCGAGCGATTAGGCATCCAAGCCGGAGTGAGCCAGGGCCAAAGCGGCCAAGGGCGCTCCGGCTTTGTTGTGGCACTCTTGCCATTCGCTGGCCGGCACACTGTCGTAGACGATGCCCGCCCCGGCCTGCACATAGGCCCGCCCGTTGCGGATGAGAATGCTGCGGATGGCGATGGCCAAGTCGGTATCACCGCACGCACCAAAGTAGCCCACGGCCCCGCCGTAAAGGCCACGCCGCGTCTTCTCCATCTCATCAATCACCGCCAGGGCGCGCACCTTGGGGGCCCCGCTCAGGGTGCCCGCGGGGAAGGTAGCCCGCACAAGGTCGTAGGCCGACATCCCCTCGCGCAGGTTGCCCACCACATTGCTGACGATGTGCATGACGTGGCTGTACCGCTCAATGACCATTAGGTCATCCACACGCACGGATCCGAAGTCGCACACCCGCCCTAGGTCGTTGCGACCGAGGTCAATCAGCATCACGTGCTCCGAGGTCTCTTTCTCGTCGGCCAGCAACTCGGCGGCCAGGGCGTCGTCCTCGGCCTGGGTGCGGCCGCGCTTGCGCGTGCCGGCAATGGGGCGGACCCGGGCTTCGCGCCCTTTCAGCCCGACGAGCAGCTCCGGAGAGGCTCCTACTACGTCCAGGTCGCCAAAGCGCAACAAGTACATGTAGGGCGAGGGGTTCAGCCCCCGCAAGGCCCGGTAAAGCGTGAGCGGATGGGATTTGAACTCGCCTTCCCACCGGATGCTGGGCACAAACTGCACCCCGTCCCCGGCCTTCACGTATTCCACCACCCGTTGCACCCGGTCCTCGAACTCCTCTTGCGTGAAGTTGCAGTACATGGTCGGCGGCTCCGTCTTGGTGGCGGGCAGGGGAGGCAAGGGTCCAGTGAGGCGGGCTTCTAATCGATCCAGCTCGGCGCGCGCGGCGGCATCGCCCTCGGGGGTGCCGTCACTCAGCGCCAAGAGCTTCATGTGCATCAGGGCGTGGTCAAAGATCACCAGGCTGTGCGTGATCATAAAGGCCACGTCGTCCAGGCCCAGATCATCCAGGTTGTCGTCTGGGATGCGCTCCAGGAACCGCACGAAGTCATAAGCGATCAACCCCACCGCACCGCCGCAAAGCCGGGGCAGTCCTTCCGCATCGGCAATCGGCACCTGGGGGCAGCGGGCTTCGACTTCGTGCAGAGGGTCTTCTCCCGGGCGAAGGGATCGTTCAAAACTATCGTTCTCGTCGGCCACCATCACGCGGCCTTGATGCGAACGGACCACGGCGTGCGGGCGCACCCCCATCAGGCTGTAGCGGGCCAGTTGCTCGCCGCCAGTCACGCTTTCCAAGAGGAAGCTCAGCGGCTCATCGTGGGCGAGTTTCCAGTACGCACTTAAGGGAGTCTCCATGTCCGCGCGCAGCACGCGCGTTACGGGGGTCAAGTACGTTGGGTTCGCCACAGCCACGCCCCCATTCTACGCCCCGGGGCCGTCCCTCGCCAGCCGCCACAATGGAACAGTGAGTCCAGCGGCGCGGAGGTACCAAGAAGTTCGTGATCGAATCGCTCGGGCGGCCGAGGGAGCGCGCCGTGATCCCGCCGAAATCACCCTCGTAGCGGTGAGCAAGACCTACCCCGTCGAGGCTATCCGCGAACTCTACGATCTGGGGCACCGCGACTTTGGTGAAAGCCGCTGGCAAGAGGCGCAGCCCAAAATTGACGCCCTCCCCCCGGACATCACTTGGCATTTCATTGGCCACCTGCAAAGCAACAAAGCTCGCCAGGTCGCCGAACGGATGCCCGTCATTCATACGATTGACAATGAACGCCAATTGGCGGCGATCGAAAGGCAATCCGCCCTCACCAAAATATTTATTGAGGTCAATTTGGCGCACGAGCCGCAAAAAGCAGGAATCTTTCCGGAAGACCTTGACAAATTCTTGGCGGGCGTCGCAAACTACCAGAAGGTTCAGCTCCTCGGCCTAATGACCATTGGTCCGGCAGAGGCGGAACTCGAAGAGCAAGGACGTCTCTTTCGTCAACTCGCGCAAATGGCCCAAGGAGTGGGACTCGAGCAGTTGAGCATGGGAATGAGCGGTGATTTTGAAACCGCGATTGCGCACGGCGCAACCCATGTGAGGATAGGCACCTCGCTTTTCGGTTCTCGCAACTAGGTTGAACCCCAACCAGGTCAAGGACGAGAACATGGAAGAAACTTTGGAAAGAGCCAGTTGGCTCAGCCGCATGACGTCGCGATTCACGCGTCAGGCCGACGACTACTACTACGAAGAAGGTGACTACGAGCACCCGACGATGGCCGTTTCTCCCCAGCGAGGAGTGCCCAGCTATCGCATCTCGGTGCGCCGCCAGGTCGAAACCTTTGACGATGCCGTAGAAGCCGCCGACGGTCTCCGCGAAGGCGAACAGCAGATTTTGAACCTCAATTTCTGCCCGCCGCAGCTGCGAGAAAAGATCAAGGACTGGATGTCCGGGGTCGGCTACGCCGTGGACGCCCACTGGGTGGAACTGGGCGAAAACATCTACCTGATCGCGCCGAATATGGCCGAAATCAATTCTTCCCCCGCATCTCCGGGCATCAGCGCCCGCCGCAATTAATACGACCGTTCGATAAGGAAACTCTCGAGTCTAGGCCGCCCTTGTGAAGGGGGCGGCCATTTTTTTGGTTCACAATAGAGGCATGGCTGGTTTCACCGTCCATACCGGCACTCAGGTGGTTTATGCCGCCGACCATGTGGACACCGACCGCATCATTCCGGCGCGCTTCCTCTCTCGGGTTTCTCGGGTGGGTTTTGGCGAGTTGCTCTTTGCCGACGTGCGGGGCCCCGAGTTTCCGTTAGATCAGCCCGATGCGGCCGGGGCAAGCGTCTTGACCGTAGGCACCAACTTTGGCTGCGGGAGTAGCCGTGAGCACGCGGTATGGGCGATTCAGCAAGCCGGCTTGAAGGCCGTGATTGCCCGCATTGATGTAGAAACGCCCGGCTACAGCGACATCTTCCGGCAGAACGCCGCCAACTGCGGGCTTCTACTTGTAGAACTCGCCCCGGCCGACCACCAGGCCCTTGTCGCCGCGGGCACCGGCGCGGAAGTTACGATCAATTTGCCCGACCAAGAAGTGGTTTGCGGTGGTCAAACGTATCAATTTGAGATCAACCCGGCGGTCAAGGCTCAGCTCATTGCGGGCCACGACCTCATTGGCACGACGCTCGTCCATGCGGACGCAATCGCGGCCTATGAGGAGAGCGGACGCCTTTGGTCACCTCCGGCGGGGGCAAACGTGTGAAAACCATGACCATTCTTTCTCTGGCACTGTTGGTTGCCGGTTGCGCCGGCCCCGCCTCGCAAACTCCGGTGAGTTCGTTCGACACGCCAGCAAATCCGGCTCCGACCGATCCCAAACCGACCGACCCGAAGCCGACCGACGGAACGGGCTCTAGCCAGAACAGCTCCGCCAATCAGAACCCGCCCACCAACCCGTACCGCACGCACCAACTCAAAGACCTGGAAGTGGTCGAGGTCACCATGGGCGAGCACAAGTTCAAGATGTGGGTGATGGACACCGACAGCAAGCGCATGGAGGGCATGATGTTCCTGGAGAACAAGGACTTCAAGGATGACGAAGGCATGCTCTTTGTGTTCCCGGGCACGGCCACGCGGAATTTCTGGATGAAGAACACGCTGGTGCCGCTGGACATCGCTTACATCAACCGCGAAAAGAAGGTGCTGAACACCTACACCATGGCCGCGCTGGACACCACTACGCCCTACCCCAGCAAGGGGGGCGCGATGTACGTGATCGAAGTCCGCGCCGGGCTCTTTGAGAAGCTCAAGATTGGCAAGGGAACGGTATGCACGTTCCCCGCCACGGTCAAGGCGAAGGATTAATCCTCGTCGGACGCATGCCCTTCGGGGCGCATCATCGGGAAGAACATCACTTGCCGAATGTGGCGCGCCCCGGTCAGGAGCATCACCATGCGGTCCATCCCGATGCCGCAGCCGCCGGTGGGCGGCATGCCGCTCTCCAGGGCATAGAGGAAGTCCTCGTCCATCGGGTGCGCTTCATCGTCGCCACTGGCCCGCTCGGCCATCTGCGCCTGGAATCGCTCGCGCTGGTCAATCGGGTCGTTGATCTCGCTAAACGCATTGCAGATTTCTCGGCCCAGCACGTAGCCCTCAAATCGCCGGGTGAAGCCGGGCCGGTTCGGGTCCTTCTTGGCCAGCGGGCTCGTTTCCAGCGGGTAGCCGATCACGAACGAGGGCTCTTGCAGGTGCGGCTCCACAAAGACTTCAAGCAGCTTCTCAATCAAGCCACCCAGGTGGCGCTCTTCGTCCGCATTGATGCGCTTGCCCGTCACCGGGTTCACCACGTTGCGGTTCTTCAGCGCGGCTTTGGCGTTCTCTAGTGAAGACAAGTCCTCAGCGGTCAGGCCGGAGTGCTCTTCGATAGCGGAAAGCAGGTCCACCCGGCGCCACGGCTTGCCAAAGTCCAGCACGACCTCATCTTCCGAGAAGCCTGCCACATCCTCCGAGACGATGTCACCGTCTTGGCTTTCGCGCTTGATGCGCACCAGCGGACTGCCGAACACCTCGGTAGCCACGGTGCGGAAAAGGTCTTCCACCCGCTGCATCATCACCTCAAGGTCGGCGTAGGCTTCGTAGAATTCCAGCAACGTGAACTCGGGGTTGTGGCGATTGCTCACACCTTCATTGCGGAACACGCGCCCAATCTCGTACACCCGGGGGATATCACCACACAGGATCCGCTTGAGGTAGAGCTCCAGCGAGATGCGCAGGTCCACTTCCAGGTCGTAGGCGTTGTAGTGCGCCGAAAAGGTGCGCGCCGCCGCGCCGCCCGCCTCTTGCTGCAGCATCGGGGTCTCGACTTCTAGATAGCCCCAGGCGTTGAAGCACCGCCGCACGGCCGTGACAATGCGACTCCGGTCCACCAGGGTGCGCCGGGCATCGGGGTTTGTAATAAGGTCGAGGTGCCGGTGCCGGAACCGCACATTGGTGTCGGTCAGGCCGTACCACTGCTCCTCACCGCGCTGCTTGGGAATCGGCACCACGTGCAGTGACTTGCTGAGCGGCTTGAGTTCGCTCACTTGCAGGCTAGGTTCGCCGGTCTTGGTGATGAAGAGCGATCCCACCACGCCCAGGTGGTCACCCAGGTCCAGCAGATTCAGGGCTTCCCAGGCCGCTTCGTCAATGTCGTTCTTGCGTACGTAGATCTGGAACCGGTCAGCTCCGTCACTAAGGTGAAGGAACTGCGACTTGCCCATTTCCCGGCGGCTGACAATGCGCCCGGCGAACGGAACGACCTCGCCCTCGCGTTGGGCGGTCGTGTCTTTAAGATTTTCGGCGGTTTCGGTAAATGGGAACGACTCCACGGCGTAGGGGTCGTAGCCAATTTCGCGCAGGCGAGCAAGCTTGCCCAGCCGAATCTCTCGTTCGTTGGCGTTGTCAGACATGACTTCGTGAGTCTACAGAACCCTCGCCAAAACAAACTGGCCCGGTCCCGCAAAGGGAGCCGAGCCAGATCGTGAGGAAGGGAAGGAGAGGCTTAGCCGCCGCAGGTGCTGGTGTGCACCACGGTGTTGGAAGCCTTGGCCTGCGTACCCGCGGCCGGCGGCACCAGCACGCCGTCGATCACGTGGATCACGCCGTTCTTGGCCATGATGTCCGTCTTGATCACGTTGACGTTGTTGATGCGCACCTTACCGTTCACCACCTTGATGTCCAGAGTCTGAGCGGCGTTGTTCACCTTCAGGGCCGTCTTGGCCTTCAGCGGGGCGGCGTCGATCACTTGGTGGGCGGTCACCTTGCCCGGCACCACGTGGTAGAGCAGAACGTTGGTCAGCAGGGCCTTGTCGCTCACCACGGCGTCCACGGTGGCCTTCGGCAGCTTGGCAAAGGCGTCGTTGGTCGGGGCGAACACAGTGAAGGGGCCTTCACTCTTCAACGTGTCGACCAGGCCGGCCTGCTTGACGAGGCTGACGAGGGTGGAGAAGTTCGAATCGCCGGCGGCGATGTCCACGATATCCTTGGTCGGGGCGGCGGCAACGGCCACGCTGGCAATGGCGGCAACGGCCAGGGTGCTGGTGATGAGAGTCTTCATGGTTGTGATCCTGATTGGGTCCGCAGAGTCGTCTCTGCTGGCGTTATCTACAGGGCCAGGATGATGCGTCTCAGCAAGACCCATCAGCGTAAAATGATGTTTATTCCGCAATTCTGGGGCATAGGACAGGGAACCGGCGGGAACTTTTCGCATCCTCTTGGTCAGTCCCTTCGTCCTATATTGCAGGCGCTTCCCCCCAAAGGGCCTTGATGTTGCGCCTGATTCAGGTCTATAATCGCCCCTGCGACTGACTCGCTGTCGGTCGTATTCCGTCTAGGAGTGACCTCTCGGGCAGTAGATCGGTTAGACAACGAGTCGTTCCATCTGTGGTCCGGGGGGCCGTGCGTCAGAAAATGGTGCACGGCCCTTATCACGTTCTAGGCAGCACCGCAAAGTAAGAGAGAACAATGCCGACCGTAAACCAATTGGTCCGTAAAGGGCGAACGTCATCGCCCGTGAAGTCGAAATCGCCGGCGCTGAAGAACAACCCGTTCAAGCGTGGCGTGTGCACGGTTGTGCGCATCATGACCCCCAAGAAGCCGAACTCGGCCCAGCGCAAGGTCGCTCGTGTTCGCTTGGTTAATGGCATTGAAGTCACTGCTTACATCCCCGGTGTGGGTCACAACCTGCAAGAGCACTCGGTGGTTCTGGTTCGAGGTGGTCGTGTGAAGGACCTCCCCGGCGTGCGCTACCACATCGTGCGTGGCACCCAGCAAACCGCGGGCGTCAACAATCGAAGTCAGAGCCGCTCCAAGTACGGCACCAAGCGACCCAAGAAGGCGAAGTAAAGAATCATGCCCCGCAAAGGACCAGCCCCCAGCCGAGTCATCCTGCCGGACCCCGTGTACGGTAGTGAACTCCTTCAGCGCTTTATCAACCGCCTCATGCTTGATGGCAAGAAGGTGAAGGCCGAAGACATCGTTTACACCGCGCTCAAGAACGCCGCCGAAAAGGTGGGCGATGAGCCGCTGGAAGTTTTCGACAAGGCCCTCAGCAACATCATGCCGGGTGTGGAAGTGCGCCCGCGACGCGTCGGTGGACAGACCTACCAGGTCCCCATGGACGTTCGTCCCGAGCGACGCCGGACCTTGGCCCTGCGATGGCTTGTGACTTTTTCGCGCAAGCGCTCTGGAAAGTCCATGATTGACAAGCTGACCGCCGAATTTGTGGACGCCTACAACAACACGGGCAACGCCGTGAAGAAGAAGGAAGACACCCACAAGATGGCCGACGCCAACAAGGCTTACAGCCACTACCGATTCTAATCCTCAGAAGAGCCCTTAATCATGCCCCGATCCCACCCTATCGAACGCGTCCGGAACATTGGTATTGCTGCGCACATTGACGCAGGGAAGACCACCACGACCGAGCGCATCCTGTATTACGCTGGCCGCACGCACAAGATCGGTGAAGTTCACGATGGCGCCGCCACGATGGACTGGATGGAGCAAGAACAAGAGCGAGGCATTACGATCACCTCGGCCGCTACCTCGTGCTTCTGGCGCGAAGGCTTCAACGCCGCTGATCCCGATGCCAGTAAGGACACGCCGGAGTTCAAGATCAACATCATTGACACCCCGGGCCACGTGGACTTTACGGTGGAAGTGGAACGCTCCCTGCGCGTGCTGGACGGCCTGGTGGCGGTCTACTGCGCCGTGGGTGGCGTGCAGCCGCAATCGGAAACCGTATGGCGCCAAGCCAACAAGTACGGCGTCCCGCGCATTGCCTACATCAACAAGATGGACCGTCTGGGGGCGGACTTCTACTCGGTGGTGCAGCGCATGCGCGACCGACTGGGTGCCAATGCAACGCCGATCGTGATTCCGATCGGTGCGGAAAGCGATTTCAAGGGCTACGTGGACCTCATGACCATGAAGGCCACGCGCTACACCTCGGACGACGGTAAGCAGTACGAAGTGGTGGACATTCCGGCCGAAATGGCGGACCAAGCCGCTGAATACCGCGAAAAGCTGATCGAAGCGATTTCGGATATGGACGACTCCATCATGGAGCGGTTCCTGATGGGCGAAGAAATCCCGCTCCAGGAGCTGAAGGATGCGCTGCGCGCGGGCACAATTGCCGGCAAGATCGTGCCGGTGCTCTGCGGTTCGTCCTTTAAGAACAAGGGCGTGCAAGCGCTGCTTGACTCCGTGGTTTGCTACCTGCCGTCGCCGCTTGACGTGCGCATGACGACGGGTCTGGATCCGGACACCGAAGAAGAAGTCACCCGCAAGCCGGAAGACTCTGAGCCGTTCACGGCTCTGGCCTTCAAGATCATGTCGGACAAGTTCGTGGGTCGTCTCACGTTCCTCCGCGTGTACTCGGGTGTCCTCAAGAAGGGCAGCCAAGTCTCGGTTTGCTACCGCGACCCGCACACCAACGACCTCCGCGTTCGCAACGAGCGCATTGGCCGAATCCTGGAAATGCACGCCAACAAGCGTGAAGAGCTGGATGAAGTGGTGGCCGGGGAAATCGTGGGCGTGATTGGTCTCAACGACGTCCGCACGGGTTACTCCATCTGCGATTCGAACAATCCGCTGGCGCTGGAAAGCATCAAGTTCCCCGAACCGGTTATCCAGGTCGCGGTGGAGCCGAAGAGCCGCGCCGACCAAGAAAAGCTGGGCACCAGCCTGCAGCGCTTGGCCGAAGAGGACCCGACGTTCCGCGTGCAAACCGACCCGGAAAGCGGTCAGACGATCATCTCGGGGATGGGCGAACTCCACCTCGAAATCATCGTGGACCGACTCAACCGCGAGTTCGGCGTGCAGGCCAACCAAGGGAAGCCGCAGGTGGCCTACCGAGAAACGGTCCAGGGCGGCGCCAGTGCCGACGGGAAGTTCATCAAGCAAACCGGTGGTTCGGGTCAGTACGGCCACTGTATCCTTGAGATCGCCCCGCTGGAAGCCGGATCCGGGTTCATTTTTGAAAACAAGACGGTCGGGGGGACGGTTCCGCGTGAATACATCCCGGCGATCGAAAAGGGCGTGCGCGAAGCCCTGAACAACGGCGTGATGGCGGGTTATCCGGTGGTGGACGTAAAGGTCGCCGTAACCGGTGGTTCGTACCACGACGTTGACTCGAACGAAAACGCGTTTAAGCAGGCTGCGATCATTGGCTTCAAGGAAGCCATGAAGAAGGCCAAGCCGGTTCTCAAGGAACCGATCATGCACGTAGAAGTCACCACTCCCGAAGACAATGTCGGGGATGTGGTCGGCGACCTCAATAGCCGCCGAGGTCGTATCGAAGGGATGAACAGTGGTCTGGGGGGTGTGACTATCGTCACGGCTCACGTACCGCTGGCGGAGATGTTTGGGTATGTTACGACGCTCCGCTCACTCACTCAGGGGCGCGCCACGCCGAACGTGACGCCTTCCCACTATGAGGAAGTCCCGACTAACATCGCCAACGAAATCGTGGCGAAGGCCCAAAGCGGCGGCTAAAAACAGGAGAAACTGAAAGTCATGGCACGGCAAAAGTTCGAACGAACGAAACCTCACGTCAACATTGGGACGATCGGCCACGTCGACCACGGGAAGACCACTCTGACCGCGGCGATCACGGGCGTCCTCGCGGCTAAGGGTCTGGCAAAGGCCCGCGCTTACGACGAAATCGACTCGGCGCCCGAAGAAAAGGCCCGTGGGATTACGATCAACATTTCGCACCAGGAATACGAAACGGAAGCGCGTCACTACGCGCACGTGGACTGTCCTGGCCACGCGGACTTCATCAAGAACATGATCACCGGTGCCGCCCAGATGGACGGCGCGATCCTGGTGGTTGCGGGTACTGACGGTCCGATGCAGCAAACGCGCGAGCACATCCTGCTCGCTCGCCAGGTTGGCGTCCCCTACATCACGGTCTTCATCAACAAGGTTGACCAAGTGGACGACGAAGAACTGCTCGACCTCGTCGAAATGGAAGTTCGTGAGCTGCTCAGCAAGTACGGCTTCGATGGCGACAACGCTCCCATCGTTCGTGGTTCCGCCCGCAAGGCGCTGGACCAAGTCGAAAGCGGCAACGTCAACTTCGACAGCCCCGAAGTCAAGCCGATTCTTGACCTGATGGCGGGCGTGGACAGCTACATCCCGACGCCGGAGCGCGACAAGGATAAGCCGTTCCTGATGGCCGTCGAAGACGTGTTCACCATCACGGGTCGCGGTACGGTTGCCACGGGTCGTGTCGAACGCGGTCAGCTGCGCTCGATGGAAGAAGTCGAAATCATCGGCCTCCGCGAAGACGCCATCAAGACGGTGTGCACGGGTGTGGAAATGTTCCGCAAGACCCTGGACTACTGCGAAGCGGGCGACAACGTCGGCCTCCTGGTCCGCGGTGTGGACCGCACGGCCATCGAACGTGGCATGTGCGTGGTGAAGCCGGGCTCCATCAAGCCGCACACCAAGTTCGACGCGCAAGTCTACGTCCTGTCGAAGGATGAAGGTGGTCGCCACAAGCCGTTCCAAACGGGTTACCGACCGCAGTTCTACTTCCGCACCACCGACGTGACCGGTACGCTCTCGCTGCCGGACGGCGTCCAGCTGGTGATGCCGGGCGAAAACGTGACGATGACCGTTGAACTCATTCAACCGATCGCCATGGAAGAAGGCTCGAAGTTCGCCATCCGCGAGGGTGGCCGAACGGTCGGCGCCGGCGCCATCACGAAGGTCCACCTGTAAGACCAATCGCCCCCGGGTTCACTGGAGCCCGGGGGCAAGCTTTTGAGAACAAAACATGTCCGCACCTACCATCCGAATTCGCATCCGCGCTTACGACCACCGCATCTTGGATCAAAGCGCTGAGAAGATCACTGATACCGCGAAGCGCACTGGCGCCCGCTTGGCCGGCCCCGTGCCCCTGCCGACTCGCATTCGCCGCTTCTGCGTCATCCGTGGTCCCCACATTGACAAGGAGTCCATGGAGCACTTTGAGCTGCGCACTCACAGCCGACTCATTGATATCCATGAACCCACCAACAAGACGATTGACGCTCTGATGCGGCTCGACCTGAGCAGCGGCGTCGATATCGAAATCAAGACGGTTTAATCGGTTCGCGGACCGTTTCTGGGAGTTGCTTGGCCACCGGCCAGGGAGCTCCCTTTTTTGTCCAACTCTGGCGAGAATTCAGCCCTCGTCTCGCGTTCCAGCCACCCTCAGCAGGAGGGCAGTCCTAGTCTGGTAGGTCATCCGGGGGGATATCGGCCCTTACCTCGCCGTAAGGCCCCTTTCAGCGGGTATCTTCTCAAGTCCGCGCCTTCGTGTGCGGACCATTTCTAAGCCGGAGAACTTCATACGCTCTCTTTGCGGGCATCCCTGAGATCAACCTTGGGGCAAGGCCAACTGAGGAATCAGACGCAACAGAGGGGCGGGAAGAAGCGCCGGTACGAGGTTGAATACTTTGATTCCAGGAATCTTAGGGACGAAAGTGGGCATGACGCACGTCTTCGCAGAAGACGGGCGAATGATCCCGGTCACCGTCATTCAGGCGGGGCCGGTGCATGTCACCCAGATCAAGTCCACCGACAAGGAAGGCTACAACGCCGTCCAAGTCGGGTTTGAAGAAATCAGCGACAAGCGCCTGACCTACCCGAAGTACGGGCATCTCAAGAAGGCAGGCCTTACGACCAATCTGCGGTTTTTGCGCGAGTTCCGGGTGGACGATCCGTCGTCCTTCTCGCTCGGGCAGACCATTGATGCCTCGATCTTTGCCGATGGCGAAGACGTCCACGTGACGGGCATCAGCAAGGGACGCGGCTTTGCCGGGGGTGTGAAGCGCTACGGCTTCAAGGGTCAGCACATGACCCACGGTTACATGACCCACCGCCGCCCGCTCTCCAACGGTGCCACGGGCCCGCAGCGCGTCTTTAAGGGTTCGCGCCGGCCGGGTCACATGGGCGACGATCAAGTCACCCAAAAGGGCCTGAAGGTGGTGAAGGTGGATGCCGAACGCAACCTGATCTTGGTGAGCGGCAGCGTGCCGGGCGCCAACGGCACCCTCGTGACGATTAAGAAGGTGGCCAAGTAACCATGGCGAACTACATTGACAAGCTCAAGGATCTGACCGTCGAGCGCAGCCTGCTGCACCGCGTGGTGGTGGCCGAAGAAGCCAACGCCCGCCAAGGCACGCAAAGCGCCAAGACGCGCAGCGAAACCCGGGGTGGCGGCCGCAAGCCGTACAAGCAGAAGAAGACCGGTAACGCCCGCCAAGGGACGATCCGTGCGCCGCACTACGCGCATGGTGGAATGGCCCTGGCCGTCAAGCCGCGCGACTACAGCAAGAAGGTCAACCGCAAGGAACGACGCCTGGCCCTCGCCGGTGCGCTCAGTGCCCGCGTGAACGCTGGCGACGTGACGGTGGTCGACAAGATCGCTTTCGCCAAGCCGAGCACCAAGGAAGCCATCGCTTTCCTCACCAAGCGCAAGGTGAACGATGTTCGCCGCGTGTTGGTGATTCTGGAAGAACATGATCCGATCACGTATCTGTGCTTCCGCAACCTGCCGAACGTTGAAGTCCGCGTCGCCCCTAACAAGGCGGGTCAGGGCACGGCGTTCTCGACGCGAGACCTGCTCGTGGCGCACAAGATTGTGATGGCCAAGGGCGTCTCCAGCAAGCTAGAAGAGGTTTGGAGCAAGTGAAAGATCCGCACCTGATCATTGTTCGCCCGCATATCACGGAAAAGACCATGCGCCTCGCCAGCGGCGACCCGCGCGTGAAAGATCTCAAGAATGTTGAACGGTCGTACACCTTCGTGGTGACGACGACCGCCAACAAGATCGAAATCAAATCGGCGATCGAAGACATTTACAACTCGGGCAAGAAGGCCGGTGATCACATCACGGTCGCCTCGGTCCGTACGATCAAGATGCACGGCAAGAAGCGCCGCGTGGGGGCCCGCTCGGTGGGTTACCGCCCGGATTGGAAGAAGGCCGTCGTGACCCTGGCCCCGGGCCAGATGATTGAGGACTTTGGAGTCTAATGCCTACGCGAAAGTACAAACCGACCTCGCCGGGCCGCCGCAATATGGTGGTCTCGACGTACGAGGAGATCACGAAGTCCAAACCGGAAAAGAGCCTGTTGGCTCCGCGCCCGAAGTCGGGTGGTCGCAACCACACCGGCCGGATCACCATGTTCAACCGTGGTGGTGGCAACAAGCGCCGGTACCGCATCATTGACTTCAAGCGCCAGAAGGACGGCGTGGAGGCCACGGTCATCGCGATCGAATACGATCCGAACCGCACCTGCCGCATCGCTCTGCTGGAATACGCGGACGGCGAAAAGCGCTACATCCTGGCCCCGCGCAACGTGGGGGTGGGCACCAAGGTGCAAAGTGGAGAAGGGGCCGACATTCTGCCCGGTCACTGCTTGGCCCTGCGCAACATCCCGCTCGGTACGCTGGTTCACAACATCGAGCTCAACCCGGGTCGCGGTGGCCAAATGGTCCGCAGCGCCGGTGCGAGCGCCCAGGTGATGGCGAAGGACGGCAACTACTGCACCCTCCGCCTGCCGAGTGGCGAAATGCGGATGGTCCACCTGGACTGCCGCGCCACGGTGGGTGAAGTCGGAAACGCTGAGCACGAAAACGAGCGCATCGGGAAGGCGGGTAAGAACCGCGGTCTCGGTCGCAAGCCGCACGTGCGCGGTGTTGTGAAATCGCCTCGCGACCACCCTCATGGTGGTGGTGAAGCCAAGTCCCCGGTCGGCCGCAAGAAAGGTCCTGTGGACCGTTGGGGCAACAAGTCTATCGGCACGCGCACTCGCAAGAACAAGCGCACTGACAAGTTCATTGTGCGGCGGCGCACCAAGTAAAGGAGAAGATCAATGGCACGTAGTCTCAAGAAAGGGTTCTTCGTTGACGAACACCTACTCAAGAAAGTTGACGCGCTCAACGACGCGGATCAGAAGAAGTTGATCAAGACTTGGTCGCGACGGAGCACCATCATTCCCGACATGATCGGGCACACCATTGCGGTCCACGATGGCCGCAAGCATGTGCCGGTTCTGGTGACGGAAAACATGGTCGGTCACAAGCTCGGCGAATTTGCGCCCACGCGCACTTACAAAGGTCACGGCGGGTCCTTACCGGACCGGGGGACGCGACTGCGATAAACCGAGTCCTGAACGCTCGGGTGGGAGACAGCCATAATTGACGGTCGCGCCCCCCGAAACCGACAGGACCCGAGGGATAAACCTCATGCAAGTAAGAGCAGTAGCAAAATTTGTCAAGTGCAAGCCGCTAATGGTGCGCCAGGTGGCCCGCGAACTTCGCGGCAAGCCGGCTCAGCAGATGGTGGATGTGCTCCGGTTTAAGCCGGGTCGTGGCGCATTCGTCCTGCGAAAGGTGATCGCCAGTGCGATGGCCAACGCTCAGGAAAACCACGCCATGGATCCGCGGCAACTCATCATTGCCGAGATCAAGGTGGATGAAGGACCGGCCATGAAGCGCATCATTGCGCGAGCCATGGGCCGAGCCAACCGCATCCTCAAGCGCACGGCGCACATCACGGTAGTGGTGGCGGACGACTTCCCGACGGAAGAGCGATCGCGAGGCGAAGGCAAAGCCAAGCCGCGACCGAAGCTCGCTGTCCCGGCTGGCAAGAAGAAAGCGGCTCCCAAGGCTGCCGCCGCTGTCGCCGAAGAAGTGAAGGAAGAAGTGACCGAAGAAGTGGTGGAAACGCCGGTGGAAGCCGAAGTGACGACCGAAACGGAAGTGACGGCGGAAGCCCCGACCAACGACGCCGGCGAAGAGGCGCCTGAAACCAAGTAAACCATGGGTCAAAAAATTCACCCGAACGGCTTTCGACTCGGAGTCATCCGAGGGCACGATAGTCACTGGATCTTCCCCAAGAAGCAGTACCGCGAAGCCCTGGTGGGCGACCACCAGATTCGCACCTTCTTGAACGACAAGATCGGAAAGGGTCTCATCAGCCGCATCGATATCGAACGTGCTGCCAACCGCGTCAAGGTGACGATTCTCACCTCGCGCCCCGGCGCCGTTATCGGCCGCGGAGGCAAGGGCATTGACCAGATCAGCCAAGATCTGAACAAGTTGGTGCGCAAGTCCGACCCGACCGGCATGGTCCAGGTGAACGTGACGGAAGTCCGCCAACCCGAACTGGATGCCCAGCTGATTGCCGAGAACATCGCGCAGCAGCTCGAAAAGCGTGTCAGCCACCGCCGCGCCATGCGGCAGAGCATGACTCGCGCCCAACGCATGAATGTGCGCGGTATCAAGATCAAGGTCAGCGGTCGTCTGAACGGTGCGGAAATCGCCCGTACGGAAGCCGACATGGTAGGCAAGATCCCGCTGCACACGCTGCGTGCGGATATTGACTACGGTTACGGCATTGCCTATACGATCTACGGAACGGTGGGCGTCAAGGTGTGGGTGTATCGCGGCGAAGTGTTGCCCGAAAAGCAACTGGCCATGATGCAAACCCCGACCGCCGAAGAGCGTGGCCCGCGCCGCGAGCGACGCGATCGCCCCGACCGCGACCGAGGCCCCCGACCCGACCGTGGCCCGCGCCCCGAAGGTGGCGGTGATCGCCCCGATCGTGGTCCGCGCCCCGAAGGTGCTGGCGATCGCCCGGCCGGTGACCGACCCGAACGTGGTCCGCGCCCCGAAGGTGGCGGTGGCCATCACGGTGGCGGCGGTCATCACGGTGGCGGCGGCTTCAACCGAGGCGGTGGCCAGGGTGGCGGCGGTTTCAACCGTGGCCCGCGCCGCGACGAGAATCCCCGTGCGGGAGATGGCCTTGACCAAGGCCGACGCCGCACCAACAATGCACCCGCACCGGCACCGGTGAAGGAGGAAACGAACAATGCTGATGCCTAAGCGGACGAAGTACCGCAAGCAGTTCCGTGGCCGCATGAGCGGCGCTGCCACTCGTGGCAACACGATCTGCTTCGGGGACTACGCCCTCGTTGCCATGGACTGTGCTTGGATCACGGCCCGCCAAATCGAAGCCTCGCGTATCGCCATGACCCGCCACATCAAGCGTGGTGGGAAAGTGTGGATTCGCGTCTTCCCGGACAAGCCCTACACCAAGAAGCCGCTTGAGCAGCGAATGGGTAAGGGTAAGGCCGGCGTTGAAGGCTGGGTGGCCGTTGTCAAGCCGGGCAAGGTGATGTTCGAAATGAACGGGGTCACCCCGGACGTGGCCCGCGAAGCTATGCGCCTCGCGGCTCACAAGATGCCGATCCGCTGCAAGTTTGTGGAGCGAAGCAAGGTGCAAGAAGAACTCTTCTTCACGGACGCTGAGATTCGCGCCGCTGCGGAAATGGAGGACACGAAAGAATGAAAGGGCTGAAAGCTAAAGAACTGCGCGATAAGAGCGTGCCGGAACTGGAAGACTTGGTACGGGCCGAACGAGCGGGACTTTATAAGGCTCGCCGTGACCTCGTATTCCGTCAAACCACGGACGTGGCTCAACTGAAGACTCGTCGCAAGAACATTGCGCGCCTGCTGACCCTCATCGAGGAGAAGAAGCGCGGAGGTGACGCATGAGCGAGAAGGAAGTGAAGGCCGTGGATCGCGGTGGCCGTAAGGTCCGCCGTGGCGTGGTCGCCAGCAACAAGATGGATAAGTCGGTGGTGGTTCGCCTCGACCGTGCTTACCAACACCCGTTGTACGGCAAGACCGTCCGCCGCTCCAACCGAGTGACGGCCCACGATGAGCACTCCTGTGATATCGGCGACACCGTCGAAATCATGGAAACCCGACCGCTGAGCAAAACCAAGCACTGGCGCGTCGTGCGGATCATCGAGAAGGTCAAGTAAACGACATTTGGCCAGGCGGCAACGCCTGGCCCAAGACCCTATGGGCATGGCGCGGATAAACGGTCCCCGCCCGCTGCCAACACGAAACTAAAACCAAGAGAGAAGAACCGTGATTCAACAGTTTTCCCGCCTGAAGGTGGCCGACAACTCCGGCGCGCGCGAGGTCATGTGCATCCGCGTGCTGAAGGGTTCTCAGCCCCGCTTCGGCTCCGTGGGAGACGTGATCGTGGCCAGCGTCAAGGCGGCAACGCCGAACATGCCCATCAAGAAGGGCGACGTGGTCAAGTGCGTCATCGTACGGTGCAAGAAGCACATTCGCCGCGCAGACGGTAGCACCCTGCGCTTCGACGACAACGCCTGCGTGGTCATCAACCCGCAGAACGGTGAGCCGCGTGGCACCCGTATCTTTGGCCCCGTGGCCCGCGAACTTCGCGATGGCAACTACATGAAGATCGTGTCCCTCGCCCCGGAGGTGCTGTAAGCCATGCCGACCAAAGCCGAACTCAAATCTAAGAAGACGAAGCTGAAGCTGCGCAGCGGCGACCGCGTCATCATCATCGCTGGCAAGGATAAGGGTCAGATCGGTTTCATCGCCGCTGTGGACCCCGAAAAGCGCCGCGCTCTCGTGCTGCAAGACAACGACGAGAATCCGGAAATGCCGAACCCGCTGAACGCGGCCGTGAAGCACAAGAAGGCTCGTTACCAAGGCGAGCAGTCCGCCCGCTATCGCATCCCGGCTCCGATTGATCTGAGCAACCTCATGCTGCTCGACCCGAAGGACAACAAGCCGACCCGCGTGGGCCGACGTAAGGAAGGGGACACCATCGTGCGGTACGCCAAGCGAAGTGGCACCACCCTCACCGACGCGCACAACGTGATGCTGAAAGGAGATAAGAAGTAACCATGGCTCGCAAGTCTGCCACCAAGGAAGTTAGCGACGCGAATCCGGGCCTTGCGCCCAAGTCGCGCCTGCGCAAGATCTACGCCGAAAAGGTGGCGCCGCAACTGCAAGAGGAGTTCAAGTTCAGCTCCAAGATGCAGGTGCCGCGCATGGTCAAGATCGTGGTCAACATGGGCACCGGGATTGACGAAAAGGAACTGGAAGGCGCCATGCGCGATATGCGCGCGGTGACCGGTCAGCAACCCACCGCCACCGTGGCCCGCAAGTCGGTCTCCAACTTTAAGCTGCGCGAAGGCATGAAGATCGGGTGCCGCGTGACCCTCCGAGGCGAACGCATGTACCACTTCTTCGACAAGCTGTGCACCGTGGCGTTGCCGCGCATTCGCGACTTCCAGGGCCTCAGCCCCAAGTCGTTCGATGGCCGAGGCAACTACACGTTCGGCCTCAAGGAACAGCTGGTATTCCCGGAAATTGATTACGATTCGTTCGACAAGATCCGCGGGATGGACATCACGATTGTGACGACCGCCGCCAATGACGCCGAAGCCCGCGCCTTCCTGAAGGCCATGGGCCTGCCGCTCCGCGAGAAGTAAGCCTCCCGCGCCGAGCACGGCACGCAAAGAATCACCCCCGGACTCGAGAGAGTGCCGGGGGTGTTTTCCTTTAGCCGAAAGGAGAGAAGCGATGACCTTACTGGTCGCCGCGCCCGTTCCAATAGCGGTTGACTTCGTCTTCCGTGGTGCCCTGGCCCCGCAGCGACTGGATCGGCGGGAAGCTCACGTGCGAATCCAACCACGACACCAGCACCCGCTTCTGGTCAAAGCGGCCCCACAGTTGCCCTTGGCTGTTGGCATTGGGGAAGGTGCCCGTCCATCCGTTGTAGGGGCTCAAGCCCGCTGGCACCGGCACCGCAAACGGCGGCTCAATGCGCGAATAGCCCACATCGTTGCGGATGAGGCCCATGCCCGCCCCGTTCAGGCCCGGCACCACCTTGTCCTTCATCGTCGCCTCGGCAAAGACAATCGTTTGCGCGCTGGCTTCAAATGCGGTTGTGCTGCGGCCGCTAAAGTTGCTCACGGGGCGGCCCGCCACGATGCTCACCGTCACGTCATTGAGGTAGCGGTAGTTGTAGCCATAAGAGGGGTTCGCCGCGTAGAGGTAGTCCCGGAAGCCCGAGTTGGGGTCAAAGCGGCCCCGACCCGCCGCGTCGCGCAGCATCGGGTCATCGCCTTTGTCCGCCGGGCATAGGAAGATCTGGCGATTCTTGGTGTAGGGCAGGAGCAAGAGCGGATAGTAGTAGAACCCCTGCGCCGTGGGGTAAGTGGTGTCGGCCGGGTTGTACCAAAAGAGCTGCGGCAGTTGGTCGTCATAATCGGCCACGTACAGCAGGGTAGAGGTGCCGATCTGCTTGGCATTGTTCAGACTCTGCGTCTTCTTTGCCGCACCTTTGGCCTTCGCGAACACCGGGAACAGGATCGAGGCGAGAATGGCAATGATGGCAATGACGACGAGTAACTCGATGAGAGTAAACGCGCGGCGCATGGGGAGATTCTGGGGTTCTGGTGCCCCAGTCCTATTGCCTGATTTGATGAAGTCTTTGTCAGTGGTGATGATTTACGGTTAGACCTGGGACAGCGTTTGCCTAATTTGATGGTCGTTGCCGCAAATGATGATCACATGCCGACGCCAGTGTAGACGCGCCGTCCGTAGTGCCAAAGCAACCGGTACCCCGCGTAGGCCACCACAATCCAGGCCAGTTGCCCGGCCATTGCCTGGTACATCTCGGCCTCGCTCATCCGTCCCATAATGGCGCGCGTCGGCACGTCGAGCTGATAGTAGAAGGGGGTCCAAACCGCCAACGTCCGCACCCATTCCGGCATCAGGTCCACCGGCACCAGTCGCCCACTCAAGAAGAGCATGGGGAAGTAGTAGAGGTTAAAGATGGATTCGATCTCGCCGGTGAACATGGCGATGAGCCCCAGCGCCGTTACCACCAGCACACTCACCAGGTGCCCGCCCAGGATCAGCGCCCAGACCTGCCAACCGAAGTAGAGCTGCGCCCCGCCCAGCCACTGCCAGAACATCACAACAAAGATCACCATCCAGGGCAAGAAAAGTGCTGAGCGCACCACGCGCCAGGCCAGGTTGCGGGCCAGGATGAACTGCAGGTAGGAGAACGGCCGGATTAGGTGCGATGTGAACACACCCTCGCGGATCTCGTAGCCGATCTCCCACATAAAGTGGCTGCTAATCAGCGTCGATGCAAAGAGCATCACGAGGTAGTAGAGCACAAAGTCGGGCGCCCCGTAGCCGGCAATCTCCCCGCCCTGGCTGGCCGCAATCCACACAAAGGGCATGGTGACGGCGGTGCTCACGTCCGTGAGAATCCAGATGACCCCGGCCGCCTTGTAAGTGATGCCTTCCTGGATGTAAATGTTGAGGAAGGCCAGCCATTGGCGCACGATCAACGGCAGGGACATCACCTGTATCTTGACCACCACGGCAACGAATTGCAAGGTCCAATAGGCGGGGTTTGGCGTAACGAGGGAGGAATCCGTACGTCCGACCCAAGTAACATGATCGCGAGGACTGCCATTCGCCTGGATATGCCGCCCCGATCCGCGTCATCCGAACCGGAACACCTCCGTGCTGTGGATGACGATATCGCCCTGGTTCTTCGCGCTAAGCGCGGGGACGAGGTGGCGATTGGGCTGCTATTCAATAAGCACCGCGATCTGGTTTACCGATTTGTCCTGAACATGGTTCGCAACCGGGACGAAGCAGAGGACATCACGCAAGAAGCGTTCGTCCGTGCCTTCCGGAACATCGACAAGTACCAAGACCGAGCCAAGTTCACTACTTGGCTTCTGCGGATTGCGACCAACCTGTGCACCGACCGCGCCCGCATGACGCAGCGCCGAACCGTGCTGGAGCAGGAGCAAGTGGGCGACGGTTTGCGGTGGATGACGGAAGGATCTACCGAAGATCCTAATGAGAACCTTCTCCAGGATCATCGAAGAGAGATTCTTCGTCAAGCGTTGGAGAGTCTTTCTGAAGCCAATCGCGCCCTCATTGTCATGCGAGACATCGAAGAAATGGAATATGCAGATATAGCGGCCACGCTGGGATGCACCGTAGGCGGGGCCAAGCTCCGGGTGCTGCGGGCGCGCCGCGCACTTCGCGATCGCATCCTGCCCCTGATGGAGGAAGACCAAGACTGATGGCACGTGGCGACGAACAACTGAACCGCATTTTTGAGCAGGGCCTTGCGGGGTCCTCGGCGGAAGAACGCAAGCTCATGGCCATCCGCGAAGGCTTGAAGTCTCTCAAGGCGGACGTGTCTTGTCCGGTGGAATTTGACGACGTGATGCGCCGCGTGCGCACCGAATCGGCGGCTCTGCCCGCAGCGACCAAGGGTGGCTTCCGGTTGCCCTGGATGTGGGGCGGCACGATGGCCGTGGCCGCCACGGTGGTGGCCTTCGCCGTATTTATGTCGCGCCCGCAGACGGCGGTTTCGCCCACTTTGGCGGTAGATACGCCCACCACGGCGCCTCTCACGGCCCCGCTGGCGGCGCCCGATGCGGCTCCAGAGACGGAAAGTGCGGCCTCGGCCCTGGCCGACCAGCCCGTGGCCCTCGGCGCAACGGAACTGGATAGCGCGCCCTCGATCGAGGACAATCCGGTGGCCGCGCTGAAGCGAGAAGTCGCCAACCCGCGCCGGAGTTCGGCTCGGCGAAGCCGGCCGGTCTCGCGCCCCGCGCCCGCACCCGTGACGCTCGCTCCGGCCAACATGCCGATGGCGCGCGCCAGTGGCTTGCCGGGCAATGCGGAATCGAGTGGCCTGGCCGGAGCCGGTGGAGGAGCCCCCGCGATGACCATGGCGGCGGCCGACCAAGCGGCCAAGGAAGAAAGCGTGCCGGTAGTTTTAATTTCTGAGCGTTCAGGGCCGGTGACGGGCCAGAATGCGGCCTTTGAAGTGGAAAGTGACGATGTGGTTTTTGGCGGTTAACTCGGCCTTTTTGACGACGGTGGCCCTCGCCACCCCGGTTACGCCTGTTGCGCCCCCGACTTCGACGCAAGCCAATGTGGCCTACACCCAGTTCGCTCGGGCGGTGGAGCAGAGCGGTCGCACGCGCGGCTTTGCCGTGCTCCTCACCTCCGATGGCCGCTGGCTGGCCCCCGATATTGACGCCGAAGGCCCGGCGCCCGTGCTTTTGCTCCGGGATGGTCGCCGTATGAGCACCCGTGTGCTGGCCAACGACGAGATCACCCGCCTCGCGCTCATTTTTGGCCCTACGGACGGGGCCACGGTCATCTCCGAAGCGGGAACCCTGCGCGATGGCCAAACCGTGTGGGCGATTAGCGCCCAGGATGTGCATCGCGGTATGGTGGTCGGCGAGGATAAGGTCGGGATCGACGAAGACACCCGTCGCTACCTCCCCTTGCGTGAGTACCGCTTTGAAAATCTCTCGCTCGTCGGAAGCATGCCGGTTCTTGACCAAGAAGGGCGCCTATGCGGCTTCCTTTCGGCCTCGCTGGCGATTGATTCTTCCGCAGCCAATATGGTCCGCAGCGGTCAGTTTGGCCCCGGCGGCATTGCCGTGTCGTACTCCATCAATCCCACGGTGTTGCGCCGCGTTGTCACCGGTTTCCGCATGGCCGAACCCCGCGTGGATCACCCGACCATTGGTGCGTTCTGGCGGAACTACCCCGCCGGAGAAGGTGCCCTTGTCACCCAGGTTTTGCCGGAATCTCCGGCCGCCCAGGCGGGCTTACAAGCTGGCTTTGTCATTCTTAGCATTGATGGCGTGCCGGTGGATAACGCCGTCAAACTGGCCACGATGCTCTTTAACCTCAGCGTGGGCGATACCGTCAACATGACGGTCCGCGATCTGGATCGTACGTTTACGATTCAGCTGAAGGTCGGGGCCAATGCCAAGCCCGAAGCGTCAGCTCAAGCTTCCGAGACCCATTAAATTCGTTGATTCCGGGTTCAAATGCGATGTGAACCCGGTGGCCCTGCAAGGGTTCGTAGTCATCAGCTTCCCGAAAGGTCTTTCCAGTAAATAGTTTGTCATCCTTACGGAGTTCTACGGTGGCGCCAGTGGGGGATTTCCCAAATCGTCGCACCCGCACCACTTCCACTTCGCGCATGGCCAGCACCGGTCGGGGATTATCTTTGCCGTGTGGTTCCAGTAACTCCAGGTCCCGAATGAGGTCAAACGTGATGTCCTCGGCCCGAACTTCCAGGTCCACTTTGGTTTGCGGCACCAGCATGTCTTCGGTGAGGCGCTCTGCACCGTAGGCCGCCACAAAAGCCTCAAGTTCCTCAAAGCGAGCGGCCTCAAAGGAGAATCCGGCGGCCTGCTCGTGTCCGCCGCCTTTCAAGATGATAGGGGCGAGGTCATCCACAAGTTGCCCGATGTCGAAGCCAGGGATGCTGCGACAACTTGCCTTGCCCATTCCATCCTCCATCAGTGTAATGGCGATGGTGGGGCGGAAGAACGCCTCGCGAACCTTTCCGGCCACAAGGCCAATGATGCCCTCGTGCCAGTCTCGCCCCACAGAGACAATGATGGGCGGCAACTCGGGCAGTGCCTTGATCGCGTCAATCGCCCGCTCCACCATCTCCTCCTGCAGGGATTTGCGCACTCGGTTCGCTTCTTCTAGCTCGGCGGCAAGTTGAAAGGCCTCTTGGTCATCCGAGGTCACCAGAAGATCGAGCGAGGGTCGCGGGTCCTCGATCCGCCCGGTGGCGTTCAGGCGGGGGCCAATTTGGTAGCCAATGGTCATCGCCGTGATGGGCGGCTTGATGCCGGCCCGCTCGTACATCTGCTTCAGCCCCGCCCGCTTGGTCGTGCTGAGCTTGGGCAGGCCCAAGGAGACAAGAACTCGGTTCTCGCCGGTCAGGGGCATCATGTCGGCCACGGTGCCAATCGCGGCCAGGTCCACCACCGACCGAAAAGCCGTCATTGGCTCCACATCAAAGCGAGAAGCCAACCCCACAATGAACTTGAGCGCCACCCCCGCCCCGCAAAGCTCGGCGTAGGGGTACATCGAATCCGCACGGTGCGGATTGATCACCGCCTTCACATTCGGCAGTTCCTCGGGCACCGCGTGGTGGTCGGTGACCACGACCTCCATGCCGAGTTCCATGGCCTTCGAGAGCTGCTCATGCGCCTTCACGCCGCAGTCACAAGTGATGAGCACCTTCGCCTTGATTGCCGCCGCCGCCTGGATGGCCAGGGGGTGGATGCCATAGCCCTCGAGCGCCCGGTTGGGCACGTGCGGCACGATGCGTGAGGGCGAACCAATCCGCTTGGCGTATCCGCACAGCCCCTTGAGCAGGATGGCGGTGCTGGTGACGCCGTCAGCGTCGTAGTCGCCGTGGATGTAGATCGTTTCGCCCCGGCGAAGGGCTCCTTCTACAATGTCCGCCCCGGCCTCAAAATCCGGTAGCAGGGCGGGGTCATGCAGGTGCGATTCTTCAGGATAAAGAAACGCGCGAATCCGTTCGAGATCATGGAACTGGTTCTGCACCAGCCACGCGGCCACCACCGGAGAAACGCCGAAGGCCGATTCGATCCGGGCTTCCGCCGCGGAATCACGAACCGGCCAACGCCAAATCTGCTCGGGCACGTCGAATTATTGCTTTTCGACGCCAGTGAATTCGAGTTCCACAGGCGTATCGCGGCCAAAGATGTTGATCATGACCTTGAGCTTTTCGCGTTCCGCATTCACTTCTTCAATCTTGCCGGTGTAATCCACAAACGGACCTTCCACCACGCGCACAATTTCGCCTTTGTTGAAGGCAATCTTGGGCACTTCCTGGCTCACTTCCAGGTTCTTCATGATCCGCTTGACTTCAAAGTCTTCCAGCGGAACCGGCTTGCCGCCACTCTGCAAGAAACCTGTGACGCCCGAGGTGCTCTTGATGAGCTTAAACACGTCGTCGGTGAGGTCCATGCGCACCAAGATGTAGCCCGGGAAGAGCTTCTTTTGGATGACCGTGCGCTTGCCGTTGCGGTGGCTCAGTTCGGGTTCGGTTGGGATCAAAATCTCGACGATGAAGGTGTTCCACAGGCCCAAGGCTTCGCCTCGGCGCATGATGAGTTCCGACACCTTCTTTTCGTGCATCGAGAGGGTGTGGACAGCGTACCAACGCAGAGCCATGGCTTAGACGCCACCTCCAATCAGGATGCTGAGAACGATACGGAAGGCTTCGGAGAGCAAGAAGAGGGTGACGGCCAGGATGGCGCACACGGCCAGCACCGTGCCGGTCATGCGCATGGTTTCCTTCTGCGTCGGCCAAGTCACGTGCTTCATTTCGCGCATGACGTCTTGAAAGAACCCACTGATACCGCGCGACTTTCGAAGTCCGTCCAGCGGGCTGCCCGAGGTAGCGGGCGTTTTCTTATCCGTGCTCATTTTTCTCCGAGAGGTATTCACCCTGGCGGGCTTGCCTCAAAAGGGGGGAATTTCCCAAATGTACCCTCTTCATTTGCAACAAAGAGGGCACTTGGGATGGTCGGTGAGATTTCAGCGAGAAATCTTCGAGATTTGATAGGTAATCGGGCCGACGGGAGCTTCGTAAGTGATGCTGTCGCCCGGCTTGGCCCCCATCAAAGCGGCCCCGAGGGGCGATTCTTCGCTGATCTGGTCTTCGTCAGGATTGGCTTCAATCGAAGCCACCATGCGCAGGGTGAATTCGATCCCACGCTCGTCATCCTTCACGGTCACCCGCGAGCCCAAACCGACATGATCGGTCGGGATCGTGGATTCGTCCAGGAGTTCCGCGTTCGAGAAAATCGTCTTGAGCTCGGCAATGCGGTTCTCCACAATCGCTTGCTCTTGCTTCACTTCGTCGAGTTCATTGTTATCCTCACTGAACTCGCCGTGGTCTTTGCTGTCGCGGATGCGTTGGGCAATCTCATCCCGCTTGACTTTCGTCAAGTACTCCAGCTCCGACTTCAACCGAGCGTGCCCCTCCGGCGTCAGCTGTACAGGGGATGCCTGCCCTAATTCCAATTCATCCATAGCGTTCCTGAATCTGTAAGACCCGGCATTATAGCCCGAAGGCGCAGGGTCGTTGTCTAGGATTCTCAACGAATGTCAACAGAAAATGGTTTCGCTGCCCGCCAAATACCCCCGCGAGAAGGGCAGGAGGCCCCGGCACACCTTGGTATCCTGTTCGCAATTCATCGTGAAACCTGTGGTGTCTTTCCGTTCGGCCTGGTTAGGAGTGGCGTGCCTCTCGGTGATGTCCGCACTCGCCCAAGCGGAAGGGCCGAGTTTGGATTCGCTTCAAGAACGTCGCCCGGCCATGTCCATCCTGGTCCGGAAGCACCAGATGGGCGCCGATATGGTGCAGGTGACGATGCTGAAAGGGGATTACCCTTCCGAACTCTTGCGTCAGCAGATCCTGCTGATGCCGAGCTACGGCACCACGCCTCCGCGCGGGCTTGAAATTTTCGGCGGATCTCCGGGCAAGACGTTACGGCAGGCGATGTTTGCCGTGGATGGCCTTCTGATGCCCAAAACGGGTGAGATCAACTTCGAGGCCATCGTCAAGCCGTTCTTGGGGGCGCCCGAACCCTTCGCGATCGACACGATGATCGTGGTGGTGGAAGGCATGCCGGCTGTGCCCAACTCCACGCTGGTAGAGCACGCCACGGACACGGTTCTGCTTAAGGGCGTGCCGCTGGGCTCGGATTCGATCGAGTACCGCATCTCCGTCGCCAGTCAGGATCCGGCGAAGATCAAGATTCCCACGAAATACCAGGCCACCACCCAGCCTGGAGCACCCGGGAAAGGCGGCTCGGGCAACAACCGACAAATGATTCTCATTGGCATTGGCGTCGCGGGCGTCATTGCGGCGGGGGCGTTGGTATACTCCCTCACACGGCGGCGATAACGACGCGTAAGGGACATTCTCTTCGGGTCGCGATCGCCGTTGGGTTGCCAAAGCCAACGGATTAGCGGAATGTCCAAACTCAATTTCACGATTTACGACCTCGTCGAAAAGGGCTACGAGCTCGGTGCCTCTGACATCATGCTCAAGGCCAACCAAGTGCCTTACATGAAGCAGTACAGCTCCATGAACCCCCTGCCCGGGGAGTGGGCCAAGCTGACCGGCGACGATGTGATGGAGCTCCTCAAGCCCGTCATGCTGGACAAGCAGGTGCGCAAGTTCGACGAAACCAACGAAATGGACCTCGCCTTTGTGGTGGAAGGGAAGTGCCGCGTTCGTACGAACATCTACCGCCAACGCACTCACGCCGCTGCCGTTCTCCGTATCATTCCGCTGCGCATCCGCCAACTGGAAGAGCTCGGGATGCCGGCTTCGCTCTCCGAAGTCACCAAGCACCGCCAAGGTCTGGTACTGGTCACCGGTCCGACGGGTTCCGGGAAGACGACGACCCTGGCCGCCCTGCTGGACATCATCAACCGCGAGCGCAACGTCCACATCGTCACCATCGAAGACCCGCTGGAAATCGAGCACCCCGATCACCAGAGCTACGTGAGCCAACGCGAAGTCGGGATTGACACCGACGACTTCATCCCGGCCCTCCGCGCCGTGGTTCGTGAAGCGCCCGACGTCATCCTCATCGGTGAAATGCGCGACATCACCACGATGCACACCGCGCTCACCGCCGGGGAAACCGGCCACTTGGTGTTCTCCACGGTTCACACCTCCAGCGCCTACGAAACGCTTGACCGTATCATCAACATGTTCCCGCCGCACGAAAAGGGCTTCCTTTGTCAGCGGCTTGCCAACTCGCTCCGCGCCATCATCGCCCAAAAGCTGGTGCCGCGGGCCGACGGCCAGGGCCGCGTGGTGGTGCCGGAAATCCTGATCTGTACGCCCACCGTGAGCAAGGCCATTGAAGACGGCCACTTTGGTGACCTGTACCACCTGATGAACGAGGGCGGTTATTGGGGCATGCAGACGATGAACCAGGGCCTGGTGCGCTATGTGAAGGCGGGCATCGTGGACGAACCCACCGCCATCCAATACGCAGGTATTGTTTCGGAATTGAAGCAGATGCTTCGCCGGTAGGTCGTTTATGTCAGCCGCTTATGATCGCTTAAAGTCGCTCCTAGAGCACGTGGTGGAGGTCGACGCGAGCGACCTCCATATCAAAGTCAACAACCCGCCGATCCTCCGGGTGCGCGGCGATCTCAAGCGGCTGGACATGCCGGCCCTCAGCGAAAGCGAGGTCGAAGCCATGTTCGATGCGGTGCTCAACGACGAGCGCCGCGAGCGGCTCAACAACTTCAAGGAATGCGACCTTTCGTTTGCCGTGCCAGGCTTGGCACGGTTCCGTGTGAACCTGTACTGGCAGCAAGGGCGCAAGGGCGGCGTGTTCCGCCTCATCCCCTATCGCATCAAGACGATTGACGAAATCGGCTTGCCTGAGGTGACCAAGAAGCTGGCCTTGCTCCCACGCGGGCTCATCCTCGTCACGGGGCCGACCGGGAGCGGCAAATCCACCTCTCTCGCGGCGATGATCAATCACATCAACGAGCACTCCACTCGCCACGTGATCACCATCGAGGACCCCATCGAGTACGTCCACCAAGACCGCAAGTGCATCGTCAATCAGCGCGAGCTGGGCACGGACACCTCGAGCTTTGCCGAGGCTCTGCGTCACATCATGCGACAGAACCCGGACGTGATCCTTGTCGGCGAAATGCGCGACCTGGAAACCATCCAGCTGGCTATTACGGCGGCGGAAACCGGACACTTGGTGTTTAGCACGCTCCACACCGTGGACGCCGCGCAAACCATCGACCGCGTAGTGGACGTTTTCGACCCCGAGCAACAGGAGCAGATCCGCACTCAGCTCGCGGTCACCCTGCAGGCGGTGGTCTCGCAATCGTTGCTACCGCGTTGCGACACCGAGGGGCGCATTGCCGCCTTCGAGGTCATGGTCGTCACCCCCTCCATCCGCACGATGGTCCGCGACGGCAAGACGCACCAACTGGTTTCGGACATTCAAACCGGGGGCGAGCACGGCATGCAGACGCTGGACAACCACCTGCTCAAGCTGGTGGAAGAGAAGAAAGTGGACTACGAAGTGGCACTCTCCAAGAGCACTAACATTCTCGAATTTGAGCGCCGAGCCTTGGCGCGCGGCATCGCCCCGGGAGCCTCGAGCAATGCCTGACGTCTTGGGCCTCCTGACGCGGTGCGTCGAGCAAGACGGATCGGACCTCCACTTCAAGACCGATACGGGCAGCGTTTACCTGCGCAAGCACGGCGAACTGATTCACTGGGAAGATGTGCCGAAGTACGGCGCCGATGAGTTCATGGCGAACTTCACCAAGCACCTACGGCCGGAGCAAGTGGAGAAGTTCAACAAGACGCAGGAACTGGACTTCTCGCTGGAAATCCCGAAGGTGGCCCGTTTCCGTGGCAACCTGTATTGGCAGCGCGGCTTCCCGCAGGCCGTCTTCCGCGTCATTCCGTTCCACATCCAGAACATGGATGAGCTGAACCTGCCGCAAGCCTGCTATGACTTCATCGAGCGTCCGCGCGGCCTGGTGCTGGTCACCGGTCCGGCGGGGTCAGGGAAGTCCACCACGCTGGCGGCGATGATCGACAAGATCAACCGCACCCAGCCCGTTCACATCATGACGGTGGAAGACCCTACCGAGTTTGTGCACGACGACCACATGGCGCTCATCAACCAGCGCGAATTGGATGTGGACACCCACAGCTTTGCCAACGCGCTCAAGTACGTGCTGCGCCAAGACCCGGACGTGATCCTGGTCGGAGAAATGCGCGACCTGGAAACCATCCACCTTGCCATCACGGCGGCGGAAACCGGGCACCTTGTGTTCGCTACCCTGCACACCGTGGACGCGGTGCAGACCGTGGACCGCATCGTGGACGTGTTCCCCATGCACCAGCAGCAGCAGATCCGCATGCAGCTTTCGGTGAACCTGCTGGGCGTGATTTCGCAGACGCTCATTAAGCGCAAGGACGGCCGGGGCCGCATCGCCGCTTTTGAGGTGCTGAACGCCTCTAGCGCCGTACGCAACCTTATCCGCGAAAACAAGACGTACCAAATCAACTCCATCATCCAGACCGGCGCGAAGCAGAAGATGCAGACGCTGGACCAAAGCCTGGCCAAGCTGGTCGAGGCGGGATTGGTGGACCAGATGGAAGCCCTGTTCCGCGCCAAGGATCGCGGCGAACTCGGTCGATTGCTCCAGTTGACCAATGTGGCCGGTGCCACCCAGGCCGGGGCACCCTCTTCGGCTCCCCCGACGGCCCCGCCGACTTCGGCTCCGCCCGTGGCCCCGCCCGGCACGACCGATAGCCCTTCCGCGCCTCCGTCCACCAGCCCTCGCGGCGGTTGGCGGCCCGGCGGCGGCAGCTAACGCATGACCCAGCCTCCGGACGACCTCTTCAAAGAGAACGAACGCACCGCTCCTCAAGCCGAGGGGCGGTGTCACTTTGCGTTAGGGGATTTGCCCTTAAAGTGCGGGGTCACGTTGCCGCAGGTGCAGGTGGCCTACGAAACTTGGGGCACCTACAACGGGGACAACGCGATTGTGGTGTGCCACGCCCTCAGCGGCGATAGCCACTGCATCGGCTGGTGGGAAGCCCTGATCGGGCCCGGCAAGGCGATTGATACCGACCGGTACTACGTGATCGGCACCAACGCCCTGGGCGGCTGCCAAGGCACCACCGGCCCTTGGCAGGCCCACCCGGAGGACGGCCGGCGCTACGGCTCGCGCTTCCCCGAGATCACGGTGGAAGACATGGTGGCGGCGCAGGCGCGTCTATGCGACCATTTGGGGGTTGATAAACTCGCGGCGGTCATTGGGGGCAGCATGGGCGGCATGCAGGCCCTGGAATGGGCACGCCAGTTCCCGCAGCGCGTGCAGCGCGTGTGGATGACGGCGAGCTGCGCCGCCCACAACGCCCTGCAGATCGGATTCAACGAAACCGCCCGTCAGGCCATCACGCAAGACCCGGCCTGGAACGGGGGCGACTACGAAGCGAACCAACCCCCCGCCGCCGGCCTGGCTGTTGCCCGCATGGTGGGGCACCTGAGCTACCTGAGCGAAGCGGCGTTCGAGCGCAAATTCGCCCGCGAAAAGAGGGAAGACGGGGTGTTCCAGGTGGCGAGCTACCTGCAATACCAGGGGCATAAGTTCATCCACCGCTTCGATCCGGCCTCGCTGGTGGTGCTGAGCCAGGCGATCGACCAGTACGACGGGCGGGACGTGAGCATGGTGCAGGCCGATGTGCTACTGACGAGCTTCACCAGCGATTGGCTGTACCCCAGCCATCAGAGCGTGGCCCTGGCCACCGCTCTGCGCGAAGCAGGCGCTTACGCCGAGTGGCACGAGATTGATCTGCCGCACGGGCATGATTCCTTCCTGCTGGATGGGGTCCACCAGACCGAAATCGTGCGGGAGTTCTTGGCGAGGGACCCAAGGGAGTCCTGAAACCTTGCGACCGCGAAGCCGCAAGTGCTAATCTTTCATTCCCACGCGGGTGTAGCTCAGTTGGTTAGAGCGCCGGCCTGTCACGCCGGAGGTCGCGGGTTCGAGCCCCGTCATCCGCGCCAGTGTGCCGCGGTAGCTCAGTTGGTAGAGCAAAGCACTGAAAATGCTTGGGTCGCCGGTTCGAGTCCGGCTTGCGGCACCACTCTTTTCCCTCCTCGCTTTCGGGCGGGGTTTTTTGTTATTGCGGCCTCGTTTTGTGGGCAAACTTGCAACTTTCGGGTGATCGAAAACTCTTAAGATCACACGAGTTTGTCCGTCCGTGAGCGCCGAGGGAAGCGGGCACGAAAAAGCCCGAGGCCATGAGTGACCGGGAAAAGGGGATTGGTAGCGAAGGCCGGACTCGAACCGGCGACCTAACGGGTATGAACCGTTTGCTCTAACCAACTGAGCTACTTCGCCACGCGCTCTCCATTATGACTCGCCCCGCCACCGCGCGGCGGGCCTTCTTCTGCTGAAAATTCCCGGCGAGTTCACTCGTCTATACCCTCGGCACATGGTCACGGCACTCGTGTTTCTCCTGGCGCAGCGCGCGCCCACCGATATCCTGGATGGTTTTGCCCAGTCCCGGGATGTGCGTTCGCTCTCGCAAATGGCGCCGGACCTGGAAACCGGGCACTTCCGCTACATCGAAAAGACGGGCGCATTCTCGGGCGGCCGGTTCGGGTGGCGGGTCCTCCCGCTCCAAGACCCTGCCCAGCCGAACGTGCTGTACGCCGTGTTCAGCACGCCCCTCACGATTCAGGATTACGGCGAGCAGGTCTACCGCCTGGATGACGGCCTGCTGGCCGAGCACTTCCCGGAGGAAACCAACTTCGGCGTGCTGCCCAAGCACTACGAACTGAACCTCCGCGTGGAACCCGAGCGATCCCGCGTGGTGGTGGACTGCAAGATTGACCTCGTCACCTCCGGCGAACGCAAACCGTCGTTCTTCATCCGTCTCTCCCCGCACTACAAGGTCACGGCCCTGAAATCGGCGAGTGGGGAGGCCATCCCGTTCACCCAGGCCGGCGGTGTGGTGTGCGCCCCCACCCCGGTGGGCAGCACCACCTGGACGATCAGCTATGAGGGCCTGCCCGATCTCCCGCGCTTTGCCGGCACGGTGACGAAGAAGGAAGCCATGCTGACGGACGACTACTTCTGGCCGTCCATTGGCCGCTACCCGGCCACCACGACCATGCACGCCGACATCCCAGCGAACTGGGAGGTCATCAGCAACGGCACTCGCACCGCCCAAACCACGGAGGGCGACCGCAAGAAGGCCACCTTTGTGAACAACCTCGCGATCAGCTATCTCAGCTTCTCGGCGGGCGAGTTCTCCATCACGCGCGAGGCTCCGGTGGCGGGCCAGATCATCCACGCCGTGATGGCCAACAACATGAGCGAGGAAGAGCGGAAGCTGCAGATGGAAATGCAGAAGCCGGTCATCGACTTCTATGGCAAAACTTTCGGGCCGTGGCCGTACAAAGGGTGGGTGACGCTCAGCAGCGAGAGCTACGGCGGAGCGGCGCTAGAGGGCTACTCCTACGCCACCTACGCGCCCAACTGGCTGCCCGATAGCGACGCGCACGAGCCCTCGCACACCTACTTTGGCGGGGTGATCTCCAACACCTACCTGCGGTCGTTCTGGAACGAGAGCTTCGCCTCCTTCTGCGAAGGCTTTTACGAGCGAGAAGTCGAGATCGGCAACCGCGAGGAGCGGCGGCTGGCGTTCGTCAGCAATCCGTTCCCGTCGCCCACCTGGAACAACGGCATCATCGTCGAATCCGGCGTGATGACGGGTGACCTCTCCGCTGACCTCGGTTACGGCAAGGGCGCGGTGGTGCTGCAAATGCTGGAGCACGAAATGGGCACCGAAGCCTTCGTGGCCAGCGTGCGGCGCTGGCTGAGCGAACACCCCAAGGGCACCCCGGGCGAGTGGGAAGACTACTTTGCCGTCCTCGGGCCGGAATACGAAACGTTCATCGATCAGTGGTTCCGCCGCCCGGGCTGGGCGCGGTTCCGCATCGGCAATGTGCGCTATGAAGACGGCCATCTCAAAGGCGACGTGACCTTCACGGGCACCCCGTACCGCATCGTGAGTGATCTCTTGGTCGAAACGCCGGGTGGGTCTCGCAATCTCGTCCGAGTCACGCTCAACCCGACCGGGAAGGAAGCCACCAGCGAATGGTCAGTGGCCTTGCCGGAGGAGCCCGTGCGCGGCGCCTTCGACCCCTACGAGCGGATCATGATGATGCGCAGTGCCACTGGTCCGGCGCAACTCTCGCGTGAACTCGGCCGCCTGCAGGCCGTGGTTCACCCGGATGCCCAGGCGTGGGCCAATTCGGCGGATCTCGGACGCACCACGGTCACCCCGGACTTCCCGGCGAACCCCGCCAACCGCGTGCTGGTGGGCCACCCCGACCAGTGGCCGCAACTTCTGCCTCTCCTGGAGCAAGCGGGCATGACGGTGAACGGCAATGAGCTCACCTACGACGGCACGACGATTGACCTCACCAAGGGCGGGGCGGCGGCCATTGTGGCGGCCGCGGATGGCCAGCCCATCGTGCTCCTGCTCGGCCAAACGCGACGCCCGATGAAGACCGGCAAGGCCCGCATTGCGCTGTGCAATGAGTACGGGTTCTTCCTGCGCGGGCTCACCGAACCCCGGATGGAAGGCGAACTCGCCTTCCGCCTCTAATCCGGGTTAATCCAGCGACACTCCCAGGGCCTCGACAATGCGTTCGAGGTCCTGGTCGCTGTAGAACTCAATGCGGATGTGGCCACCCTTCTTGCTCTTGTTCAGCTCGACGCGGGCGCCGAGTCGCTCGGAAATCCCCTGTTGAATGGGTAGCCAGTTCGGGTCCAGCACAGTGGCAGCGGACTTCTTCTTGGGCTTGCTGGCGGCGTTCTGGCTGGCCAGTTCTTCCGCCCGGCGCACGCTGAGGTCTTCCCGCAAGATGCGGGAAAGCAACGTGAGTTGCGAGGTCTCGCCCTCCAGCATTAAGATGGCGCGGGCGTGGCCTTCGGTGATGGCACCCTTCTCCAGGGCTTCCAGGGCCAGCTTGGGCAGGCGCAGAACGCGCAGGGTGTTGGCCACGGCCGCACGAGATTTGCCCACGCGTTCGGCAATCTGCTCTTGGGTCAGGCCGAAGTCTTGGGCGAGTTGCTGGTAGGCGCGGGCGCATTCCACCGCCCCGATGTCTTCGCGCTGGACGTTCTCAATCAGCGCCCATTCCAGGCTCTGCTGGGCGTCGCTGCGGCGCACCATCACGGGCACTTGGGTCAGTCCCGCGCGCTGGGCGGCGCGCCACCGGCGCTCCCCGGCGATGATTTCGTACTTGCCCTCACCCACCAGGCGGGCCAGGATCGGCTGCAGAACCCCGTGTTCACGGATGGAACGGGCGAGGTCTTCCATGTTTTCTTCGTCAAAGTGGGAACGAGGCTGGCGCGGGTTGGGGTGCAGGCTTGTCACGGGCAGCAAGGACGGGGAAGTGCTGGCCGGGGCCGGAGTGGCCTCAGGGGCCGTCACTTTGGTCGCCTTGGTCTCCTTCGCCTCCTTCGCCTTGCTCTTCTTTGCCGAGGGGGTTGAAGGCTTCGGTGCCGGTTCCGGGCCCGCATCGCCTCTCAGTTGGGACAGTCCTCGACCTAATCCACGCCGCATTCTCTGATTATGGTGCCTTCCGTTCGCTACAATGGGGGCGTGACCACCGAGGAACTCGCCGGCCCCTTTACACTCAGGATCGCTGTGCGCGCCTCGGTGGACCAAGTCCGCAAGGCCTGGACGACCCCCGCCGGGCTCGAAGCCTTCTTCATACGCCAAGCCGAAGGGGCGAGCGGTGAGAGCTACCAAGCCGGTGACCAGTACCGCTGGGAGTGGGCGCCGGGCATCGAAGACACCGGCACCGTGCACCGCTGTGACGAATCCGCCTTTGAATTTGGCTGGTACGAAGACGAAGGCCAAGTGACGGTGCTCTGGGAAGAGGACGGCGACGAGACCATGGTCACACTTACCGAGATCATGAGCCGCCCCACCAACGCGGAGGTGCGCGCTTCCCGGCAATTCGGTTGCGCCATGGGGTGGACGTTCTTTTTGGCCAACCTCAAGGCGTGGCTCGAGCACGGCATTGACCTGCGCGAAACCAACCCAAATCGAACGGAGGTCGTCAACTTCTGAGCCGCCTCCGCCCGCACAATGAGCCCGTGATCTCCGACACCCAGCGACTGCTGGTGGTCGGGGGCGGCGGGATGCTGGGGCACGATGTGGTTCGTGCCGCCGAAGCGCTGGGCTACGAAGTCCTCACCCCGGGCCGCGTAGACCTGGACTTACGCGACGCCGCCGCGATGGACAAGCTCCGCCGCATGGGGCCGCTGTGGGTGAACGGCGTTATCAACTGCGCCGCTTACACCGCCGTGGACCGCGCCCAGGATGAGCCGATGGAAGCCTTTGCCATCAACGCCAAGGGAGCCGGCAGCCTGGCCGCCGTGTGCGCCGAGAATGTGTGGCCGTTCATCCACGTTTCTACGGATTTCGTCTTTGACGGCAAGAAGACCACGCCCTACACCGAAGACGACCCGACGAACCCCCTGGGGGTCTACGGCAAAACTAAGCGCGCTGGCGAGGAACTGGTGATGCAAATGAACCCGCAGGCGTACATCGCCCGGACGAGTTGGCTGTTCGGGGTGGATGGGCGATGCTTCCCGCGCACGATGATCGACGCGTGGCGGGCGGGGAAGACCCTGCGCGTAGTGGCCGACCAAGTGGGCACCCCCACCTATACCGGCGACCTGGCGCCCTTGCTGCTGCAGCTTCTCAATCTCCGCCCGGCCCCCGGCATCTACCACACCGCCGGACCGGACGTGATGAGCTGGCACCAGTTCGCAGAGCTCATTTTGGGCGTGTGGCAAAGCGTGACGGACGAACCCGGGGAGATCAACGTCGCCCCGATTGCGACCTCCGATTGGCCGACCCCGGCCGCACGGCCCGCCTACAGCGCCCTCTCGACCGCGAAACTAGAAAGCCTCGGTCTCGCCCCCATGAGAGCGATGACCGAGGCCTTAACGGATTACTGCCGGGCTTACTCGGCAGCCTTGGGCTGACGAACCACCGGAGCGGTGGCCTTGGCGGCCCAATCCTTGGCGTACTTGGCCGGATCCTTGCGGAGCGGTTCATTGCAACCGGCGCAGCATGTGTAGTAGCGCACGCCTTGGAAGTCCACGTAAGCCGAAGCGACGCCGTAGGAAGCCACCTTTTCACCCATCACCGGGCAGGTCATCACTTCCTTCTCCGGCATGGTTGCGAACTTGGCCGGGTTGGCCTTGAAGGTGTTGAAGTTCTCTTCCTTGGTGAACGAGTAGTTGATGCCCTTGTACGCCATGTGGAACTTGGCGCGGCGCATGTTCAGCAGGTCGCCCGTCACCGGGTCGAACAGGAACTGGCCCGCCAGTTGGCCGGCTTCCGCGCGTTCCTTGATGTACTTCATCGGCTCGCGCGTGAACTTGGGTTCACAGCCCGGGCAGCAGAACATGAACTTGGCGCCGTTCCACTCCACGGCCTTGGCGTTGGCCGGCAGAGCATCGCCCGGCACCACCGGACACACAAACTTCGGGCCCTCTTGGGGGGCCAACATGGCGGCGGCAATTAAGCTAACAAGCATTTCGAACCTCGATTCATTATAGACTAACGTGCAAATGACGCCCTCGGCACGCCCGGCCCGCCATAAAGCCTGGATGCTCTATCAGCTTTACTGCGTGGTGGCGTTCTTGCTTCACATGGTGCTGGCATGGGGGTTGTGGCGTGTCATTCAGGATCCCTACCCGGTGGGGCTCACCCTCTCGCCCAATGACATTGAGATCGCTCAGTACGCCGCCGAGACGCTCCGCAAGGGTTGCATCGTGCTGCTGGGCACTAGCCTGTTCTTTGGGGTCGGCTCGCTGGCAATCCTTCGGTTTCGCGACACCAAAGAAGCCTGGATCACGCACCTCATCAACTTGGCTTTGGGGGCGCTGACGTGCGTGCTATTGCCGATTGCCGTGCCTGTGGGCATGATGATGATGCGGGAGGATTTCAAGGAGTGGTTCATCCGTGCGCCCGCCGCGCCGCCGGCGCCTTAGTAGAGTTCGCTGTGGTAGGTGGGGCCCGTGGGCATCAGGGCCTCCAGCGTGTCCAATGTGGTCGCGTCGGCGGCTGTCACCAGCCCCATCCGGTGCATCTGCCGCCACCCCGGATGACCGAAAAACGCCCCGCTGAATGTGGCGATGTCCACCTCTACCAGCGGCAGGTCACCACCCGCATCCGGCGAGCACGTTGTCCCGCCCGGACCAAACTCAACCCGCCACGGCCCTTCGTTTTCCGGCACGATGGGGTCGGTCACTCGAAGCCGAAACGCACCTGACAAGGCCGGCTTCAGGCAAGCGAGCGCTCCCGGCACGTCGTAAACCCGCACCATCGCCTCGCGGTCCACGCTGACATCCACTTGGCCATCGTGGAATCGACTCATGAAGGGGCAATCCTCGGGTTCACACCACTTCACCGAAGACTGGTTGATCGCCAAAGAGCGGATGAACGCCAGGCCGCTTTCATAGCCCGCCCGCGAGGACCACGCGAATTCGTTGACCTCTAAGACTTCGTAAAAACCCTTCACTCGGGCGTAGACATAGGCTTCCGCGGGGTCGCCCAGCACAAACAGTTGCGAATCCTGGCTCGCCAGCATCCGCGCCCACCGGTCGGGGTGCCGGTCCACCGAAAGGGCATACGGGGCCACAAATACGGCGTGGCAAGCGGCCAATCCTTCGATATCTGCCGCTGTGGCCACCCGGGCGTCCAGCGTCTGAGCGAGCGAAGGCATGCGATCCACTGGCACATGCAATTCCATCCGGTGCGCCGCCCCGCTGGCATAGCCCTGCTTGCGATAAAACTTGTCTCGAAAGGCGTACAGGGCGCCCGCCACCATCCCCTGCGCGCGTTCGGCCCGGATCACCTCGGCCATTAGCCGCTGGCCGTAGCCGCCGTTGCGATGGGTAGGGGCAATGCCCACGGTGGCTACGCCCGCCAGAGGCACAAACCCATGGGCGTGGCGCGCTCGGAGAGTCAAACAGTTGGTGACGCCTACGGGTTGGTCATCCACCCGCGCGAGGTAGCGGCGACCCCCGCCGATGATGTCGGCCAGGTGGTCGGATTCCTGGGGCGGTCGCCCGTCATAAACCCACGAGCGAACCCACAGGAAGTCGCTCTCGTCGCCGGGGCCACATTCCTGGAATCGCCAATTCATGCGAGGAGTTTAGACCGGGAGGTTCCGGGTTTCTTTATCCACGCCCAGCACAAAGCAGCTGTGAATCTTGCCAATGCCTTGCACCTGGCTGAGGTGCTGGTCAATGAAGTCGCGATAGGCGTTCATATCGGGCACCACAATCTTGAGCAAGAAATCGTGCTCACCGCTGATGTGCAGGCACTCTTGGACTTGTTCAATGCTCGTCACGGCTTCGCGGAACCGTGAAATCGCTTGATCTTGGTGGAGCGACAGACTGACCAAGGCAATGACCAGCAAGCCGTAGCCCATTTCTTCCCGATTCAGCTGACAATGGAACCCATCAATCAGTCCGCTTTCCTCTAACTTGCGGATGCGCTGCAGGGTGGAAGGGGCCGACAACCCAATGCGGCGCGCCAACTCGGCATTCGAAATCCGTCCGTCTTCCTGGAGATCGCGCAGAATTTGGCGATCTTTCTCGTCCAAGGCGACCCGGGGCTCTCCCCACTTAGGTCCTTTCGTCTGAACAACCGGTTGCATATGACTCTCGCCTGCTATCGTAGCACTTAGGCAGTTATGGCAAGCACCCTACCCCCTACCCATTTGCCCACATGGGATTTACAGTTTTTTTATTCAAGCTTTGATTCAGCCGAGCATCTGGCCGCGCGCCAAGACCTGGAAGCCCAGCTGACGGCGCTGGAAGCCCAACTGGACCAGGAAGGCATTGATGGCGGCGACGCGCTGCCGGCCGATGCCACGCAGGCTCAACGTGCCCGTTCGTTGGTAGATCGCCTGAACCACCTGATGTCGAGCATGACGCCCATGCGCGCCTACGCCTATGGCCGCTTGACCACCGACGCCGGCGACGAGGAGGCTCAGGCCGCCATCGGCTACCTCACCAAGCAGGGCATCCGGGCCAGCAAGATCGAAACCCGGTTCACGGCCTGGCTGGGCCGCTTTGATGTGGCGCAGCTCGTGGCCCACGACGCCGTGCTGCAAGATTACGCCTTTGCCCTGCACAAGCGGGCCACGGAGGCCAAGCACCAGATGACGATGGCCGAAGAGGCCCTGGCCGCCGACATGGGCGAAACCGGGGGTAGTGCCTGGTCTCGCCTTTACGGCAACTTCAGCAGCCAGATCGAAGTCGTGGTCAACGGCGATTCGATGCCGATGAGCGCAGTGCGCAATCTGGCTTACGATGCGGACCCGAACGTGCGCAAGGCGGGCTACGAAGCCGAATTGGCCGCGTGGTCGCGCAATGAAATCCCCATTGCCGCCGCCATCAACGCCATCAAGGGCGAAACCCTGCTCCTGGCCAAGCGGCGAGGCTGGGGTCACCCGCTGGATTACGTCCTGTTTGACAACCACATGGACCGGGCGAGCCTGGACGCCATGATGAGCGCGGCCCAGAAGTCGTTCCCGGATTGGCGCCGCTACCTCCGCGCCAAGGCCAAGGCCCTGGGCCACGAAGGTGGCCTGCCCTGGTACGACATGTTCGCTCCGCTGGGTGAAGAACGTTCGTACGAATACGCCGAAGCCGAGAGCTTTGTGGAGGACATGTTCCGCCGCTACAGCGACAAGATGGGCGACCTCGCCCGCACCTCGTACGATGAGCGATGGACGGATGCCGGACCGAAGCGCGGCAAGCGCGACGGCGCGTTCTGCATGAGCGCCGGGCAAGGCAAGAGCCGCATCCTCATGAACTTCAAGCCCGCGTTTGGCAGCGTGGCCACCCTGGCCCACGAGCTCGGGCACGCCTATCACAACCAGTGCCTTGCCATTCGCCAGCCGCTCCAACGCGACACACCGATGCCCCTCGCCGAAACCGCCAGCATCTTCTGCGAGACAATCATCAAGCGGGCCGCGCTGCAGGAGACGGAAGGGGCCGCGAAGGTGGCCATCCTCGAAGCCTCGCTCCAGGGCGCGTGCCAGGTGGTGGTAGACATCACCAGCCGGTACCGGTTTGAAGAGTCGGTATTCGCAGGCCGGGCCGAGCGCGACCTCAGCCCGCGCGAACTCTGCGACGCCATGCGCGCCGCCCAAGACAGCACCTACGGCGATGGCCTGAGCTGCGGCCACCCCTACATGTGGGCGGTGAAGCCGCACTACTACAGCTACGGGGCTTACTACAACTTCCCGTATATGTTCGGTCTGCTATTCGCGCTCGGCCTGTACGACGTCTACACGCAGGCCCCGGATGCCTTCCGCGATCGCTATGACGACTTGCTGGCCAGCACGGGGATGTTTGACGCGGCGACTTTGGCGCAACGCTTTGGCATTGATATCCGCGACGAAGCCTTCTGGCAGCGCTCGCTGGGTGTCTTGGTCGAAGACATCAACGAGTTCGAACAACTGGTCACAAACGGTTGAGACTCGACGTTACCGAACCCGGGCGGCTGGACAAGCTGATTGCCACCGCCCTGGACGGCGTGAGCCGGAGCCGTGTGAGCGAACTGATCGACGCCGGTCAGGTGCAGATCAACGGTGTGGTCTGCACCAAGGGCTCGCAACGCGTGGCTACGGGTAGCACGGTGACGCTCGGCGAGATTCCGGAGCGCGAAGCCCCTGATCTCACCCCGGTGCCGATGGAACTGGAGGTGATCTACGAAGACGACCACCTGCTCGTCGTGAATAAGCCCCGCGACCTCTCTGTGCACCCCTCTCCGGGTTCAAAGCGGCCCACGCTGGTGCACGGTTTGTTGGCGCGGGCGCATGCGCTCGCGCAGGGCTCGGCTCCACACCGGCCGGGCCTGGTGCATCGCCTAGATAAGGACACCACGGGGCTCATTCTCATTGCCAAGAACGACCGCGCCCATGCCCATCTGGCTGCGCAAATCCAGACCCGTACGGCCGGGCGTCGCTATCTGGCCATTGCCCGGGGCTGGCCTCCGCACGAGCGGTTTACCATTGATGCGCCGCTGGCCAAGGACCCCAAGCGGCCGCTGGCGCGGGCGGTGCACCCGGATGGCAAGCCCGCCATTTCTCACGTCAAGCGGTTAGTCCGGCTGGACGAAGGTGCCTTGCTAGCGGTGAAGCTGGAAACGGGCCGTACGCACCAGATTCGCGTACATCTGGCTTCGGTGGGTTTCCCGGTCGTGGGTGACCCCCTCTACGCCCCGCCCCCGTTCGATCAGGGGTCGCTTCAGCTACACGCCGCTTACATGAGCTTCGCCCACCCCGTGACGGGCGATATGATAGAGCTGTACGCCGCGCCGCCTGAGGATTTTCGCATTCAAGGCCACGACGTACGGGAGCAGGTGGTGACATGGTCGTAAGGGAAGGCACAGGTTGGGCGCGGTTGCAGCGGGCGGGGGTGGCCTCGGGTACGCCCATTGACTTGCTGACGCTGGCCCTCTGCCGCGACCCGCAGGACCTGGAAGCCACCGAGCCCCACGCCGCGCACCTCTTGCGTCAATACCGCATGCGCCAACTGGGCGATGTGAGTGCGGCTGAACTCCAAGAGCGCGTGGGGATGGATGCGTACGAATCGCTCCGCTTTTTGGCCACATTGGAGCTTGGCCGCCGCGTGGGGGCGAGTTCGCATGGGGAAGTCAGCACCATCACGGGGGACAAGGACGCTTACGAGGCCGTGAAGCACATTGAGGACGCCAAGCAGGAGAAGGTCATCACCGTGCTGCTGGATACCAAGAACCACATCCTCGGCACTATCACGGTGCACATCGGCACGCTGGATGCGAGCCTGATTGGCCCGCGCGAGGTTTTCCGCGATGCGGTGCGCGAGAATGCGGCCGCCCTCGTGGTGGCGCACAACCACCCCAGCGGCGACCCGACCCCCAGCCCGGAAGACATCGCCGTCACCAAGCGGCTGAATGAAGTCGGAGAGATCCTCGGGATTCGCCTCCTGGATCACATTATCGTCGGCAAAGGGAAGTACGTGAGCCTGCGCAAGGAAGGCAAGTTTTGAACCCGATTTGGGATGACCTGCGCGCCCGTTTGGACGCCGAACATGAGCAAAGGGAAGCGGCCCTGGCCGGCACGCGCCAGATTATCCAGGCGAGCTCGAAAGCCATCCGCGCTTGCCACCGTCAGGAAACCGACAAAGCCCACCAGCTTGCCGAAGAGGCCCGCCGAAGCGCTCTCCAACTCCGCGAGGCCATGCAAGGCACGCCCCGCATGCTCTACGCGGGTTACTTGCAAGATGCCGAAAAGGAGATGGTGGAAGCCGTGCTGCTCCTGGCCATGATTGAGGGGCAGGAGTATCCCTCGGCGCAAGACCTGGGCGTCGAAGCCCACACGTACGCGCATGGCATCGCCGAGGCCGCCAGCGAACTCCGCCGCACCATTCTCGATCAACTGAGGGCCGACAACTATGCCGAAGCCCAACGCCTGATGAGCGCGATGGAACTCGTCTACGACGAACTGATTACCTTGGATTACCCGGATGGTCTCACGGGCGGATTGCGGCGAGCGACGGACGCGCTACGAGCCGTTTTGGAGCGCACCCGAGCCGACTTGACGATGACAATCGTCCAAGAACGGCTCCGAACTGCGCTCCGAGTTGACGAAATTCCCTGAGGCTTACTCGACGGCTTGCACAGCGTCCGGGCCGTCGCCAGCCGGGCGCTCGGCGCCAGCGGTGGCACCACCTTCAGCGGGGGCAGCTTCGCCTTGCGAGCAGCCGAAAACGAACGTGGCGGCCAAGATCGCGATCAGGGCCAGATTGAGGATCTTCATGATGTACTCCAACCGAACCGCAAGGCCCGGATGTTCGCAAAGACGTTCTGTCGTTGCAAAAAGTCACACCGAACCTTGAGTTCTGCCCGAAATAGTACGGTGGACCCAAGGTTCGGCATAGGGACGAACCTAGGACTTACTTTTCTTCGGCAACGACCGCATCCGGGCTAGAACCTTCGGGGCGGCTCACATCCGGGTTGGTGTTGGCTTGCGGTTCCACTTCTTTCGTGCAACCGAACATGAAGGCGGCGGCGGCAAGCACCAGCAAGAACGAGAGGGTGAGTTTCATTGTCTTCTCATCCGGCCCCAGGGAATCCTGTGCCCGGTACATCGTTGACGCGACCCTTGCCCTCGAGGTGACACAGATAGGGCTCATGGATCCTTGCGAACCCATGAGCCCCGTTCTCCTTCTGGCTAAGGAGAGACTCAGACCTTGGTGCCGAGACCCTGCGCCATCACGATCTCTTCGGCGTGGTTGACGGTGAAAGCCACGCGGTGGGTCAGGTACTCCAGCGCCGTTTCTGCCGCCGGGTTGCCGTTGCCACTGCCCTTGACGCCGCCGAAGGGCAGGTGCACTTCCGCCCCGATGCTCGGCAGGTTCACGTAGCCCAGGCCGTAGTCGGCGTGGTCGCGCACGTAGCGCCACTTGCGGAAGTCTTCCGTGATCACCGCCATGCTCAGGCCGTACTCGGTGTCGTTGTAGACCCGCACCGCTTCTTCCAGACCGTCCACGCCGATGATGGCGCAGTGCGGGCTAAAGGCTTCTTGGCGCAGGCAGAACGTGTTCTCCTTGTACTGCGCAAAGCGATAAACGAACGGGGACGCAAAGTTGCCATTCACGTGGTCCGGGCCGGTCAGCACTTGGCCGTCCAGCAGGATCTCACCGCCTTCTTCCTTAGCCTTGGCGTTGTGGTGTTGCCACTTGGCCAGGCCGTCCGGGTTGATGAGCGGACCCATGAACACCGACGGGTCCATGCCGTCGCCCACGCGTACCCGCTTGGCAAGGTCGAGGAAGCGCTCGGTGAACTGCCCTTCGATCTTGCGGTCCACGATGATGCGGCCGGAGGACACGCAACGTTGACCAGCCGTCTTAAAGGCACTCAGCAACGCCGCATTCACAGCGATGTCGAGGTTGGCGTCTTCTAGCACGATCACGGCATTCTTGCCGCCCAGTTCGGTGGCCACAAACTTATGGGCTTCGGCCGCCGCGCTTTGTTGAATCATCTTCCCGACCGCGCGGCTCCCCGTGAAAAGGATCACGTCCACGTCTTCGTGGCGGGCGAGGGCGTCGCCGGTGGTTTCGCCGTCGCCGCTCACGAAGTTGATGACACCCTTGGGGAATCCGGCATCTTCGAACGCCTTCGCCAGGCGCCAGCCGCAGACCGGGGTCTCTTCGCTCGTCTTGATCACGACCGTGTTGCCCGCCAGCAGCGCCGGCAAGGAACCCCAAAGCGGGATAGCCACGGGGAAGTTCCACGGCGTGATAATGCCCACCACGCCCTTAGGCTTGCGCAGGATGTAGGCGTCCTTGGCCGGGATTTCGCTACTTAGCACGTGGCCGGTTGGCAGGCGACCAAAGCCCGCCACGTACTGCGCGGTGTGCAGGGATTCCACCACGTCGGCGCGGCCTTCGTTGTAAGGCTTGCCGCATTCGGTGGTGACAAGGACACTGAACTCTTCGAGGTCGCGCTTCAGCACCTGGGCCAGGTTATCAATGAACTCGGCGCGCTGGACCCAACTCAGTCGGCGCCAGGACGTGTAGGCGGCGCGGGCGGCCTTCACCGCTTCGTTCACTTGGGCGCGGCTGGTCATCGGGGCCGTGCCGATCACATGGGTTCGATTGGCGGGGTTCGTGCTTACGAACGTGCTGTCGCCATCCACCCATTCGCCATTGATGTAGTTCTGGGCCTTGACGTCGCGCATCACCAGCGAAAGCAGATCAGGAGTCACCGTTGCACTCATGGCCGGGAGGTTACCAGGGGGTTCGGGCCCGAGCCGGGTAACTTTGAGGCCGTGCGTCAGGTTTGGTTGGGTTTGCTGGTGGCCATGGCAGGGTTGGCCTCGGCGGCCGATGTCATGCCCCAGGATGGCTGGGTGGTGGTGAACGAGGTTCTCACGCTCCGCATGCGCACCCGGCCGGAGGCCGCCACGGCGATTGCCCAACGGTTGCGCCCTCTGCCCGATGCCTCGAAGTTTGTGGCCGAGAAGCGCGAAGAGGCGGTGGTCATCTCCAGCGGCACGAGCGTGATTCTCACGGTCACCCCAGAAGAAGCCCGTGCGCAAAATAGCGACCCCATGGCTTTGGCGCAAATCTGGGCGCGCCGCCTAGAAGACGCCTTCGCCTTGCCCCCGCTGAAGTCGAATACGCACGACGTTTTATTGGCCATCGGCCAAACCACAGAAATCCCGCTGGTAGGGCGAGGCGCCCGCCAGGCGCAGCTAGTGGCCGAACCCGCCGGAGCTCTGCGCATTGAGCGGCGCACCGGCATGGTGCGCATCACGGCCAGCGGCAAGGGGAACGTCAATCTCACCGCCAAGATCGGCAACGAGACCTGGTTTTGGCGCGTGAACGCCGCCCCCTGGGCGGTGAAGCAGAACGCGCCCTTGCAAGCCCAAGTGACGGGCACTACCGCCCGCGCGGAAGTGGTGGCCGCCGCCGCAGCCGCGGCGGTGCAGAGCCGATTTGCCACCGAACCGGGCGCGATGATTCGACTTCGGGGCATTCGCACTGGACCCCTCTCGGCCGGGAACTCCGGGCGAGCCCTCGTGGACGTGCTGGTGCACGGGGTGGGCCTCTACCCCTGGACGGGCACCGTGGAGGTGCGTATGCAGAACATCACGGCCCGCCGCGAAACCGCCGAGCAGCTATGGTACAGCAATGAGCCCGAGAATCTGCGCGACCCGCAAACGCTTTACAGCCACTGGCTGACGACGGGCCGCCCCGCCCGCCTGCTGACCCACCAACGCAACCGGGGCACCGCGCCGCTGGTGTCGTTGGTGAAGCTGGTGAACTACGGCCAGACCACCGCCCGCGTGTCGCTCATTGCCGGCGACGGGGGCGTGGACCAAAACCCCACCCTGGCGGGGTACCGCGCAGGCGAGGCCTTCATGCCCGACTGGAAGGAAGGGGCCAGCCTCGTTTTGCAGATCCCGCCCGGAAGCTCGGTGCCTGTGCAAGTGCACGAGCTGGAGTACGGTGACACCTCCTCGGGGCTCTATGTCTTCCACATGCTGGAGGGTGCGCCCGACAGCGTGATGATGGTGCACGAGGCCGTGGCTCCGGCCAGCATGCCGCCGAAATGGCGAGAGGCATCCCGGGTGGAGCGCCCCTACACCATGGCGCGTCCCGAAACCATTCCGGTCGGCACGATCATCATCAACCGCACCAACTCGCCGGTTTTCCCCGAGCCCAAGCGCGTGGAGACCTTCGACTACGAAGCCGGGGGGCGCATTACGTTCTTGCGCCTGGGGCAGCAAGCGGTGACGGGCAATGAAGGGGAAGCGCTGCTCGGCAATTTCGGCGTGGTATACGAACTCAACGGGACGATCAAGAACCCGACCGACCGCGTGGCTCCGACCGAGGTGGTATTTGAATCCAGCGCGGGCTACACCGGGGCGCTGGTCTTCGTCAATGGCACTCTGATGAAGATTCCGCTCCTGCAGCCCAAGACCGAGCATCGGATGCGGCTCTTCAACCTACAGCCAGGGCAATCCGTGCGCATGAACATGGTCACGATCCCACTTTCTGGTGGCAGTTACCCGGCGACGATCACCATCCGACCAGTGGAGTAAGGACAAGAAACATGAGACCGGACCCCAAAGAAACCGAGCGAATCAAAAAGGCCGAGCAACTGCGCCGCAAAGGGCAGCGCGCGCTCAATGACGGCGATTACGAGAAGGCGATCCTGGCGTTCCGCCATGCCCTGAAGCAGGGCGGCGACCCGGAGGTCTTGCTCACGGAACTGGGCGCAGCCTACGAAGCCGGCGGCATGGCCCCGGAGGCTTACAAGCAATACGCCCGGGCGCGGCAGTCGGTGGCCAGCGGGGAACTGGAAGCGGCCATGGCGAGCACGCTGAAGCAGCAGGGGCGCGGGCACGATGCCGTGCGGCACCTGCAAGAAGCCCGACGACTAGAACCCAACGACCCCAATCTCGCCCTCCAACTGGCGGAAACCCTCCGCTCTATGGGCAGCCGCCGAGCCGCCTTTGCCGCGATTATGGAAGCCGTGGTTTTAGCCCCGGATGATGCGTTCTTCCACCAGTGGGCCGGGGAACTGGCCTACGAAATGGAGCGGTTCCCCGAGGCGGTTTCGAGCCTGCAAGCGGCCAGCGAACTCTCCCCGGGCGACCCGGAAATCTTTGGCATGGGGGCCCTGGCAATGTGGGCGAACGCCCAACCGACGGAAGCCCTCCGCGCGGCGCAGATCGCCAGCGACTTGGACCCGCAATCGACATTCTTCCGTGCGATTGTGGCCGTGCTGGCGCACCATTCGCCCGGGGCCACCCCGGCGGAAATGCCAACCCTGGACGAGTACGACCTTGACCGACTGAAGCGGTGGTTGCGCCCCATTGGCCTCGCCCTGCCGCCCTTGCCAGAGACCTCAGAGACCCCCAAGGCCCCTGAAAGCCCCGAACTCCCCGAGCCCCCTCATGAATCCGATCCAAGTTGAAATCGTGGCGTGCAGCGCCGATGACGCCGTAGAAGCCGCCCGCGGGGGAGCCTCCCGGCTCGAAATCTGTGGTGCCCTGGGCCAGGGCGGCCTGACCCCCAGCGTCGGCCAGTGGCGTGCCACCCGCGCCCAGGTGGATCTGCCCGCGATCGTCATGATTCGCCCCCGCAGCGGAGGCTTTTGCTACACCGATCTCGAGTTCGACACCATGCTGCGCGACCTCGACGCCTTCCTTGAGGAGGGGGTGGATGGATTCGTCACCGGATGCCTCACGGCCGATGGCAACCCGGACGCCAAGCGCAACGCGGAGCTCGTCCGCCGCGCGCAAGGGAAGGTGGTGATGTGCCACCGCTGCTACGACGTCGTCCGTGACCCCCACGCAGCCCTGGAGAGCCTGATTGACTCCGGTTTCACGCGGGTTCTCACATCCGGCCGAAGCAACAGCGCCCTCGAAGGCGCCCCCGAAATCCGGCGCACCGTCGAGCAAGCGGCGGGGCGGATCGAAGTCGTTCCCGGGGGTGGAGTCCGCCCCGAAAATGCCGCCGAAGTGGTCCGGCTCACGGGCGTAAATGTCGTCCACCTCGCTCCGTTTGTGCGGAGGGAAGACACCTCGTGCCAGGCCAATTTGGACCTTTCGTTCGCCGGTTCACTCGACCCCGCCGAAGGCCTGTTTGACCTCATTGATGCCGCCAGCGTGGCCGCCACGGTGCGCGCGGTCAACCCCAATTCGTAAGGACAGTGTGAAATCAGATCGCCCCCCGGGCGTCTGACAGTCACTATGACCAAGCGGTTATGGATGGTATCAACCACAGCGTTGCTGGCCACCTTGGCCACCGCCCAATGGGGCACGTCAACGACCGTCTCTGCCTACGGCGAAGGCACCTGGGAAACCGGCGGCCGACGCTACGAAGTGGAGCGTATGTCCGTTCGATTCGACGGCGGAAGCCGACTTCGTATCACCTGGGATGGTGACCGGAGCGACGCCTTTAACGCCGAATACATCAACTGCGGTGACAATCGCTATGAAATTGAAGTCCCGACCTCGCCGCCCTTACGCGGCACCCTGGACCTCGATTCTCGCGGCAACCTCTCCCGTCTCGATCTGCGCTCGCCCGGCAACAGCCGCCGGCAAAGCCTAACCTTCCGCGCGCAGCGTCCTATCAACGATGGCTGGGGCAACGATGGTGGCTGGGGCAACGACCCCTGGGGCAACCAGAACGGCTGGCTGAAGCTGAACGAGCAAGTGCGTGGGCGCGGCACGTTCACCTACAACGGTCGCCGCAATGACCTGCAGGACGTGCGGGTGACCGCCGACCGCAATGGGCGTATCACGTTGGCCTTCCAGGGCGGTGGTCACATCAACCTGCGGGGCGAATACGGGGAGCGCCGAGGCAATAGCGTGTCGTTCGAACTCTACGACGGTTTGGGCCGCTACGACATGAGCGGGCGCGGCACACTGGAGTTCGAAAACGACCAGCGCACTGTGCGGCGCATCTCGGTGAGCGGCACGGCCGATCGCCAGCAGTTCCGGCTTGATTTCTCGCGGGGCCTGGGCAACATCGACGAGACGATCTACGGTCGCGGTGAGTTCATTCTGGGCCGCGATGTCTTCTCATTCAGTTCGGCGCGGGTCGTGCTCTCCAGCAACGGGCGCTTTAGCGTCCGCACCGAGGGCCGCCGCTACACCGAGTTCACGGGCACCTGGCGTGAAGAAGGCGACCAGTACGCCTTGTTCGTCAATAGCGTCTCCGGCCGCCGACTCAGTAGCGGTCGCGGATGGGTGGAAGTGGACCGATATTCCGGCCGCGTCATCAGCATCAACCTCACCGGGGTGGCGGATGAACAGCGGTTCGAAATGAACATCAACCGGTAACCTGCATGACGAGAAATGGGGCTTCTGCGACAGAGCGGGAGCCCCCCGACCCCGGACATCGTCCAATACCATGAGCAACATGAAGAAACTCCTTGTTCTCGCCGCCGCGCTTGCGGCCTCCGCCCTGAGCTTTGGGCAGCATGCCTCCACTACGGACGGCTCGGGCACTTATCAGAACCCGGATGGCAACGTCTCGATCCGACGGGCCACGGTGGTGATGAATGAAAACCGCCAGCTCCAACTGACGCTGGAAGGCTCGCGCCGAGTGAGCCTGTTTGGCACCTGGAGCCGCAGCGAGAATGGCCGCTACGAAGTCTCGGTCAAGACCGCGCAGAACAACAGCACCCCGCCGATGACGGGCCAAATTGACGTCGGCAACGGCACCTACGTCCGCCGCATCAACGTGGCGAGTGCCGAGGGCAACTTCCGGTGGAACATCTCCTTTGTCGGCACGCGGGAATCCACCGGCAACCCCACCAACCCGACGAATCCCACCAATCCGACCAACCCCACCAACCCGAACCTGCCGGGCGCGCCGATTGACGTGCTCCGCTTTACCGATGCCCCGCGTGGCAACGGTGATTGGCAGTATCTGGGTTCCCGCGCCAGCCTGAACCGCGTGACGGTGGACGCCCAGCGCGACGGTCGCATTTCGTTCGAGTTTCCGGGCATTAGCCGCTTCAAGATCGTGGCCCGCTACAGCCGCCTGCGCGGCGACACCCTGCCGGTGGAGATCTACGAAGGCTTCGGGGCGCGCGACGTACGTGGTACGGGCGTGGTCAGCCTCACCCGCGACCACACCAAGGTGCTGCGACTCACGCTGAACGGCACGGCGGATGGCCAGCGGTTCAACATCAGCTTCATCCAGGGCCGTCTGGCAATCAACCAGAACGTGCAGGGGAGCGGCACCGCCGAAGTGGGCCGCAACAACCCGCAGCGCGTGTACGCCGCCCAGGTGATTCTGGACCAGCAGGGCCTCTTCACCATTCGGGGTACGGACGGTAGCAACCTCCATGTCAACGGCACATGGACAGAAGACCGCGCAGGCGTTATCACGCTGAGCGTGACGGACATCCGTGGTCGCCGCACCAGCTACGGCCGGGGCACGTTGAACCTGGACACTCGTACTGACCAAGTGCGCTCATTCAGCCTCTCGGGGACCACCGACGGCGAGTCGTTCTTCTTCGACTTCACCGTTCGATAAGGAACACCAAAGACTAAGAAACCCCCGGCTCCGCTTTGGAACCGGGGGTTTTGTTTTGCCTGACCGAGTTAGGCGCCCGAGCGAGTCGTGCTTCGATCAATCATCAGCACGCCCCGCGAATCGCTGCCGCCATCGGCTCGCACCCGCGCTCGCAGCGTCACCTTAGTGCCTCGCGGCAAGAACGGCAGATCGAACTTGTACGTGTTGTCCCGGCTGGTGCCGCCCGTCACGCCAAAGCGATCCGAACTGGCCACCACTTGGGTGCCGTACAGCACTTCCACCGAACTGATCTCCAGTCGGTGCCCGCCTTCCGTGTACTGGAAGGTGATAGAGTACGGCCCGCTGGCCCCGATGCGATCAGTGATGTCCCATTCACGAGTGATGATGGTTTCTCCCACTTCCCCCGGTGCCCAGCCCGCCATCGGCTCGATCTCCGAACCATCCAGGCGGCGGTACATGATGTCCCGCAAGTCCATGCCTACCAGGTGGGTGTTCAAGCGCGCCAAGAAGCTCTCGTAGTTCTTGCGCTCCGCCGACGTCCATCCGGTCTCGGCAATGGCGTAGAGGCGCGGGAACGCCATGTATTCCACCTGCTTGGGGTGGGGCATGTATTCCGTCCACAGGTTGCCCTGCACGCCCAGGATGTGCTTTTGGAACTCGGGCTCCAGCGCCTCCGGGATCGGTTCGTATTCGTACACGCGCCACAAGGGGAGGTAGCCGCCAATCGCGCGGGGCTCACCGGCCGCGTCTCGAGTTTGGTAGTAGTCCAGGTAGCAGTGGCTAGTGGGCGACATCACCGCGTCGTTGCCCTGGCGGGCCGCTTCGATGGCTCCGTTGGGGCCAAGCCAGGCCATCACCGTCGCGTTCTGGGCGAGACCGCCTTCCAGGATTTCGCTCCATCCCACCATCCGGCGTCCCTTGCTGGTGATGTAGTCGTCAATCTGGCGGATGAAGTACGACTGCAGTTCGTGCTCGTCCTTCAGGTTGTTGGCGCGCATGATGGCCTGGGCTTCTTCGCTGGCCTTCCACTCATCCTTCGGGCACTCGTCCCCGCCGATGTGGATGAACTCCGAGGGGAAGAGCTCCATCACTTCGTCCAGCACGTCCTTCAGGAACTGAATCGTGGCCGGTCGCGGGCTAAACACCGTGCTGATGACGCCCCATTGCGTACCGACTTCCAGCTGCACATCCGGGCGGTTGCCCAGTTCCGGATAGGCGGCAATGGCGGCTCGGGCGTGGCCCGGCATTTCGATCTCGGGCACTACGTTGATGTGCCGCTCAGCCGCGTAGGCCACGATCTCCTTGATCTCTTCCTGCGTGTAGTAGCCGCCGTACCACTCCGGCCCCTTGAACATGGTTTGGTAGCGGTAGCGGTGCGGGTTCTCGTTGGCCAGTTCGTCCACATTGCGGCGCCAGGCCCCCACTTCGGTCAGGCGCGGATACTTCTTGATCTCAATGCGCCAGCCCTGGTCTTCCGTGAGGTGCCAGTGGAACGAGTTGAGCTTCATCGCCGCCATTTCGTCTAGGAACTTCTTAATGAACTCCTTGGGCTGCATGTGTCGGCAGGAGTCCAGCATCGCGCCGCGCCAAGCAAAGCGGGGCGAGTCTTCAATCTCGATGGCCGGAATCGTCCACTCGCGGTTCACGGCTTGGGTGGCGTGGATGTCCGTCGGCAGCAGTTGCTTGAGCGACTGCAGGCCGTAGAACGCCCCCGAGGCGGCCGAGGCCCGAATCTGAACGCGGTCAGCAGTGACGCTGAGTGTGTAGCCGTCCTTACCCAGTCTCGCGAGGCTCGGATCCAGACGAACGTCAATCGTGTTGGAGCCCGCGCGCCCGTCCAGGCGGAGGTCAAATCCGAGGGCCGGTTCCATGCCTCGGCCGACCAATCGTCGAGTCGGTAAGGTCGCCTCATCCCCCGTTAGCCGAGTATTCGAACGCAAGACAAACGCGCCCGTCTTCCATTCGTACTTGGACGGCAAGGGAATGATGGGCGGCGGCGTGGAGGGTGCCGTTTGCGACAGGGTCACGGCCACCAAGAGAGAGCCAATCATCCCTCGCACAATACCCACAGATTCTTAACCAATGCCTTTGGCATAATGGTTTTTGATGAATACCTTTGACGATGCCGTGCGAGAGTGGGTGTCCGGCGCGATGTCCTGCTACATCAGCGACCTCAGCGCCCTGACGCACGAGCAACTGGCTGCGAGCCCGGCGGGCCATGGCCGCGCCGCCTACGATTACTCCTATGAAGTGGCCGTGGTAAATGATCGCATCGCGCAGCGCATGAGCGGGATTGAGCCGGAACCTTGGCCGTTTGAAGGCTGGATGGTCTGCCCGGACGAATACCGGGACCCCGAGAAGATCAGCGCACGCGTGGCGGATTCACTGGAAAAGATCCTGGCCGCCTGGGATGGCCTGAGTGCCGAAGACCGGATGAAGCCCATCCAGACGCAAAACGGCACGCAGTACCCCGTGGGGATGATGCACTTTGCCAGCATGCACACCATGTACCACGGGGGGCAACTCAACCTGGTGCAGGCCATGGCCGGCGACCTGGAAGTGCACTGGAGCTAACGCGCCCCTATTGGTGCTTGGCTTTGATCTGGGCGATCTCTTCGAGGGCAACCTCAAGGGATCGCCTTGACGTCTGTGGGGTCACCACGGTGGTGGGCTGGCCCGCTTCTAGGTGGTCAATGAAGTCCTTGAGCTCTACAAAGTAGCCGCCGAGGTCGCTGATGTTGCCGCCGCCGCTGGTGGCCATCTTGGCGAACTCCACCACTTCGGGGCTCTGCCCGTCGCGGTAAATGGTGAGCGGGCCGCCTTCCATAATCGCCGCACCGCGCTCAAACATCGCCCGGAACGTCATGCGGAACGGCGTGTTTTGCGGCCACGACCAGCCGCCTTCAAGAATCGCGACCGTCTTGCCAAAGCGCATGGTGCTGATGCTGTAGCCCACGCCGCGCTCATCCAGTTGGCCATCGGAGTGCATGGTGTCGGGGTCGCCCAGCAGGTAAAGGATGAAGTCGGTGTCGTGGATGCGCATGTCCAGCGCCCCGCCTCCGGCCTTGCTTTCGTCGGCTTGCCAATTCTCGCTGGCCCAGCTCGGGAAGGCCCCGTAGCGAGTAAGGTTGACGACCTGCAGCGCGCCCAATTCACCACTCTCCACCAGCCGCTTGAGATAGTCGTATTCGGGCCAGTAGCGGATGCAGTGGCCGACCATCAGTTGCACACCGGCCTTTTCGCAGGCCGCGATCATCGTATCGGCGGTGGCTACGTCGAGCGCCATCGGCTTCTCGCAGATCACGTGGCAGCCCAGTTCGGCCCCTTTGATCGTCGCGGCGGCGTGGTCCACGGTCGGGAGGCACACGTCCACTACGTTCGCGCCGGTGGCCTGCACGGCCTCTTCAATCGAGGCAAAAACCGGACAGCCAAAGTCCTTAGCGAAGGCCTCGGCCTTCTCAGTGCGGCGGTCCACACAGCCCACCAACTCGGCGTTTTCGAGCAAGGCGTACACGTTCGCATGCATCCGCCCCATAAACCCACAGCCCACCAATACGATCTTTTGCACGGGGGTGACATTACCCGCAAGTCGCGTGAATCGCCCTCAGCCCTTGCATCCATGTGCCCGGATACGTCACGCTACAGGTATGGGGCTCTCTCCGAAGGGTGGTCTGTGGTTAGGGGGCGTGTGCGCCCTCGCGTTGGCGTCTTGGACGATGATCGGGTGCGGCGGACCGGCCGGCACCACGGCGGAACCGGAAACCGGAGGCACGACATCCGCCCCCGTGGGGACCGAAGTCAAGGGCGACATCGAAGTCCAAGCCTTTAAGGGCGGGTTCGGCATTGACTTCTATCAAAAGGCCGCCGACGAGTTCAACAAGAAGCACACGGGGGCCAAGGTCACCGTGGATGGCGACCCGCGCGTGTGGGAGAAGCTGAAGCCGCGCCTGGTGGCCGGCGACCCGCCGGCGCTGATGTTCCCGGGCTGGGGCATGGACCACTGGTCGCTCATCACCGATGGCGCTCTGATGGAATTGGACGCCGCGCTGGATAGCCCGGCGGAAGGCGCAGACGGCACCTGGCGCAGCACCTTCGAGCCCGGTCTGCTCAAGCTCGGCCAGCAAGAAGGGAAGACCTACGTGCTGCCGTACTACTTCAACATCAACGGTTGGTGGTACGACAAGACGGTCTTTGACGCCAACGGCTGGACCGCGCCCAAGAACTACGACGAACTCCTGGCTCTGTGCGAGAAGATCAAGGCCAAGGGCATCGCCCCCATCACCTACCAAGGCAAGTACCCGTACTACATGGTCCACGGGATGCTGTTGCCCTGGGCGCACAGCGTAGGCGGCCCCGAGGTCATCCGCAAGATTCAAAACCTTGAGCCCGGCGCCTGGAAGGACCCGGCCATGCTCAAGTCGGCGCAAATGATCGTGGAGCTCCGCGACAAAGGCTTCTTTGCCACCGGTGCGACGGCCCTGACCCATACCGAGAGCCAATCCGACCTCGTGGTCGGCAAGGCGGCGATGATCCCCTGCGGTACCTGGCTCTACAGCGAAATGAAGGAGCAATTGAAGCCGACGAACAAGCTGACGATGTTCCTGCCGCCGCCGGTAGCCGGAGGCAAGGGCGACCCGTCGGCGATGATTGTGAGCATCGAGCCCTGGATGGTGCCGTCGAAGTCACCGAACGCCAGCGGCGCCATTGCCTTCTTCAAGTACATGACCAGCCCCGAAAAGGCCCGGGAGTTTGTGGCCGAAAAGGGCTCGCTGATGGCCATCAAGGGTAGCGCCGAAGCCGTCAAGATCGAAGCGCTGAAGGAACCCGCCCGCCTCTTTGGCGAAAGCAAGGATGTGTGGTCCTGGCAGGTGCGCGATTGGTACAAGGCCATGCACACCGAAATTGAGAATGCGCTCACCGCGATGCTCAATGGCGAGCTGACGGCTGAGCAGTTCTTGGATCGTTGCGAAGCGGCGGCCGAGGCGACCCGAAAGGATTCCGCGATCGTCAAGCACAAGGTTTGATGAAGGCATCTTCCTCGCCGTGGCTCTTTAGGCTGGGGTTCATCGCCCCGGCCTTTGTCCTGTATGTGGGCTTTGTCATTTGGCCGCTCATCCAAGCGTTCCAGATCTCGTTCTATCGGTGGCGAGGCACAAGCAACCGCGTCACCTGGGTGGGGACGGAGAACTATGAGAAACTCCGCACCGACCCGGTGCTGAGCGAGGCCCTGGGCAACAACCTCTTCATGATGTTTGTGGGCGGGGTGCTCATTGTCATCCTGGCTTTGCTAGTGGCCCATGCCCTGCAAAAGAGCACCCGTGTCAGCCAGTTTTTGGAGAGCATCTACCTGTTCCCGCAAGTGGTGAGCATGGTGGTTGTGGCGCTGCTGTGGCAGTTCATGTTCAACCCGCAGTTCGGTCCGGTGCCGCTGCTGCAGAAGGCGCTAGGTTTAGGTGAATTCCAATCCGGGTGGCTGGCCACACCGAACGTGGCACTACCCGCCGTCACGGTGGCCTTTGCGTGGTACGCGGTGGGGTTCTACGTAATGTTGTTCTCCGCCGGATTGCGGCAAATCCCCACCGAGATCACCGAGGCCAGTGAACTGGACGGCAGCACCGGCTGGCACCGCTTTACCAACGTGACGTGGCCCCTGCTGTGGTCGGTCAAACGCACCGGTGTCACCTATCTGGTCATCACGGTGATGAACACCTTTGCCCTCGTCTATCTGATGACGAAGGGCCAGCCCGACCGCAAGACTGAAGTGGCACTGACCTACCTCTACGAGCAAGCCTTCACCAACAGTGATTGGGGTTATGCGAGTGCCCTGGCGGTGGTCAATCTCTTCTTCGTGATGGCCGTCACCCTACTGGTGATGTGGATCTTCCGACGTGACCCCACCGAGCGGAGGGCCCGCGCGTGAGGATCATCCGTCCGCTGTTCGTTTGGCTCTGCATCCTGGGCATTGGCTTGCCCTTGCTGTGGGTGCTGGTGTCCTCGCTCAAGGGGAGCCTTGAAGTCATCTCCGAGCCCTGGGGATTCCCGGCGCAGCCCAAGTGGAGCAACTACCGCACGGCCTGGGTGGACGCCAACGTGGGCACGGG
>DEIB01000008.1 GCA_002352215.1 Chthonomonas sp. UBA2785
CGGCAACGACAAGGTGGATTTGAACCTAGAGCCTGAAGAGCGCGAGCTGATTGTGAACGCCGCCCAGGGGCTCACCGCCGACGAAATTGAGAGTGCGCTGGCCCGTAGCTTGGTCATTGAGAAGCGGCTTTCGCCCTCGCTAATCGTGGAGGAGAAAAAGCAGATCGTTCGCAAGTCGGGGATTCTGGAGTTCTATCCGGTGCAGCAGGGCATGAAGGATGTCGGCGGCCTGGAATTGCTTAAGGAGTGGTTGGATAAACGCAAGGGAAGCCTGACTCAAGCCGCGCGCGACTTCGGCATCCCCTACCCCAAGGGCGTTTTACTGATGGGCGTGCAAGGGTGCGGGAAATCCTTGGTCGCCAAGGCCATCGCCAACGCTTATCGTCTGCCCATTCTCAAGATGGACGTTGGCCGAATCTTTGGAGGTTTGGTTGGTCAAAGTGAGGAAAATATGCGCAAGGCGATCCGTATTGCGGAGAGCTTGGCCCCCTGCGTTTTGTGGATTGACGAGCTGGAAAAGGGCTTTGCGGGCACGGGCTCCAGCGGAGTGAGCGATAGTGGCACCACGGCGCGCGTTTTCTCCACCTTTTTGACGTGGATGCAGGACAAGACGAAGCCTGTGTTCTTGGTGGCAACGGCCAACGACGTGACGGCGCTGCCGCCTGAGCTTCTCCGAAAGGGGCGATTTGATGAAGTCTTCTTTATCGACCTCCCTGCCGCCAAGGACCGCGCCCTCATTTTCAAGATTCACTTGGAGAAGCGAGGACGTAAAGGGAGTAAGTTTAAGCACAAAACTCTGGCCGAAGCTACGCGCGGATTCAGCGGCGCGGAGATTGAGCAGGTGGTCATCGGGGGCCTGCACCACGCCTTTGACGAGGGGCGTGAGCTGACGATGAAGGACCTGTTGGACGAAGCGGCGGCGCAAGTGCCGCTGAGCCGCATGATGGCCGAAGATATTGCCCTGCTGCGAAGTTGGGCGAAAATGCGCGCCCGGCCCAGCGCGGCGGAAACTGTGGAATCGGATTAATTGTTGAATCCGGACATGGCCAAGGCGCTTTTGCTCGTGGGGTTGGGGCTCGGTTGGGGTTGTAGCCCCGCACCGAGCGAGCCCAGTCCCGCTCCGTCCACCACGACCTCCGCGCGGACGGCAAACCCCGACACGCGCCGGGTGGTGGTGGTGATCAACACCAAGAGCCCGGATAGCCAGGCGGTGGGGGCCTACTACATGGATAAGCGCGGCATCCCCGCCGATGCGGCCATCCACATTGCTTGCCCGCCGGGGGAGGAGATCTCGAGGACCGACTTTGATGTCCTTATCGCGACTCCGGTCCGGGAGAAGATCAAGCAACTCGGGCGGCGCACCGACTTCGTCGTGCTTACCCAGGGTGTGCCTATCCGCATTGGCGACAAGTGGGGGCCCTCGGTGGATTCCATGCTCGCCGGGGTGCCATCCCCGATCAAGCCGATCACCACGATCAACGCGGAGAATGTGAACGGGGCCGTCCACCCCTACTTCCAGGCCGACGAGCCGTTCAATAGCGAGAAGTACTCGATGTGGCTCGTCACGCGCCTCAGCGGGCCGACCGTGGCCGATGCCAAAGCTCTAGTGGATCGCTCTCTCAAGGCCGAAGCGGGCAAGGGACCGTTCCTCTTCGATCAGGCCGCTAATCGCAACACCGAAGACTACGCCCGCCTGCAAACCCGGATGTCCGAAGCCGTCGCCAACCTCAACCGGCGGGGTTTCCAGGCCGAACTGGATGAAAAGCCGGCCTTCGCGGCCCCCGGCCAGCCCTTGATGGGCTACGTGAGTTGGGGGAGCAACGATGGCGCCTTCCGCGCCGATGCCTACCGGCAAATCAAGTTCAAACCCGGTGCCATTGCAGAAACCTTTGTCAGCACTAGCGCCCGCACTTTCGGGCCCGCGCAGGGCGGGCAGTCGCTGATTGCCGACCTCATCCGGGGCGGCGTCACGGGCGTGAAGGGGTACGTCAGCGAGCCCTACACCTTTGCCATGGCCGATCCGCAGGTGCTCTTTGACCGCTACACCCGGGGCTACACACTGGCGGAATCGTTCTACGCCGCCAGCCCCATCCTGAAATGGAAGGATCTCGTGATCGGCGACCCGATCTGCCGTCCCTACCCGCAAAAGCCTAGCGAAACAGGCTCTTGAGGTCTTGCTTCAGGCGCTCGGTGGGGAGGCCGATGACGGTGTTGATGTCGCCTTCGAGCCTCTCGATGAACGCCTTGGCCCCGCCCTGATAGCCATAGGCACCAGCCTTGTCCATCGGTTCGCCACCAGCCACGTAGGCTTGGATTTCGGACTCGGAAAGATTTCGGAAGGTCACGCGGGCCGTTTCGGTGAAGGCCGCCATGCCCCCGGGCCAGCGCATCGCCACGCCCGTGACCACCACGTGCGACTTACCGCTCAGCGTCCCCAAAATGCGGCAAGCGTCGGCCTCGTCCACTGGCTTGGCGTATTGGACCCATCCGTTGGCACCCTCAAGCGCCACCACGGTGTCCGCCCCAATCACCAGTGAATCGGGATGCGCCGCAAATACGGCGGAAGCCTTCTCCCGGGCCAAGCGCTGCGCCGTCACCCAGGGGTCGGGATCGCCCAGGGCCTCCTCATCGAGGTCGGCGGGATGCACCGAAAACTCGCCCACAATCGGCCCCAGGAGATCCTGGCGGCGCGGGGAAGCACTCGCCAGGACGACCGGGTAGGGGAGCTTCATTTAGGCCGTAACGCTTTGGCGGGCCAGGAGCCGCTGGATCACGTAATCCGCTTGCTCATCCGAAAGGTGGTGCCCCACCGGCAGGCTAAAGCACTGCTTGCTCACGCGCTCCGTCACCGGCAGGCTGCCGGCCCCGCCGCCGAAGTGGGCGTAGGGTTCGTGCAGGTGCAGCGGTACTGGATAGTAAATGGCAGAGTCAATTCCGTCTTCCTTCAGCCCGGCCATAATCGCGTCGCGGTCATCGTGCCGCACCGTGTATTGGTGCCAGGTGCACTCGTTGTTCGGGCGGATGTAGGGGATGCCGTAGCTGCTATCGGCCAGGGCGGCTTGGTAGCGCTCGGCAATCTCGGCACGGCGCGCATTCCAGGCATCCAGGCGGGTCAGCTTGGCGCACAGCACGGCGGCTTGCAGCTCGGCCATGCGGCTGGTGTAGCCAATCTCGTCGTAGTAGTAGCGCTCGCGGCCCATGCCGTGCACGCGCAGGCTCTTACTGCGGCGCGCCACTTCGTCGTCGTTGGTCAGCAGCAGGCCGCCGTCGCCGGCCGCCCCCAGGTTCTTGGTGACATAGAAGCTCACGCCCGCGCAGATGCCAAATCCCCCGGCCATCACGCCGTCTTGGCTGGTGACAATGGCCTGGGCGGCATCCTCCAGCACCATCAGGTTGTGGCGCCGGGCGATGTCCATAATGGCCGGCATATCGCAGAGCTGGCCGAAGAGGTGGATGGGAAGAATCGCCTTGGTGCGGGGTGTAATGGCCGCTTCAATCAGTTCGGGATTAATGTCGAACGTGTTTTCGATTACGTCGACAAACACCGGTACCGCCCCGACCTGCACGATCGTTTCGACCGTGGCCACAAAGGTGAACGCGGTGGTGATAACCTCATCGCCCGGGCCGATGCCCGCCGCCTGCATGCCGATGCGCAGGGCATCGGTGCCGCTATTGAGGGCAATGCCGTGCTTCACGCCGTGGCG
>DEIB01000011.1 GCA_002352215.1 Chthonomonas sp. UBA2785
CGGACGGGCCAGATCAGATTTCTCGGCCCCACTGGAGAGCGGCACGATAAAGCCCGGCACGGCCTCATTGGCACCCTTGGGGGCGGTAATGGCGGCCATGATGGGCAAGGGTTGGCGAGCCGCCATGACGGTGAGATAGTAATCCTTGGCTAGCGGCGCTACCGGGGGGACCCGCTTAGCCGGTAACAAGTCTTTAAGTCGAAATCGCCGGCTCATGGCTCTCCTGACCTTGGCCTTTGGCTTGCCGCTTCGCCTTCCACTTGTTCACCCATGCCCGCCATTCAAATCCCTCGTAGAATGAGGCATAGCTAGCAATCATTAAGAACGCAAAGAGGGGGATGTTAAAACGGTACTCGATGCCCAGGTGTAAGCCGATACCCAACAAAAGGGAGATCTTACGCAATGGCTTGTAAAACACCGTAGTCGCCAACATGATTTCTACGATGAGAGTTCCGTAGGTCAGAATGGCGACGAACGGCTGCTGGTCGACAAATGCGGGAACAGGAAACCGGTCGAACTCATGCAGTTGGCTCGTGTACCAAGTGGCCGTGCCATCCCGCCAAGTCGAGCCTCCCCACTTGTGCCACACGGTCGTGAAGTACACAATAGCCACCTGAATGGCCATGAGGCGGTGCGGCCACAAGCTAACTTCTGGCACTGTTGCATCGCCGGTACGCTTAAACTTGCGGAGCCAATCTAAGGAGTACACGGCCCCACTTGGTGCCACCATGATGTAGAGGGCAAAGGCCCGCATGAGCGTATCGCCACTGTGGAGTAAGTCCGGGGTCCGGTGGTGGATCGAGGTCAATCCGAGCCACATGATGGCCGAACTCACGCGTGTAAACAGTCCGAGAGCCGTACCCACACAACCCAGCATTGTGATGATGAACACCGCCAATGTGATGCGGCTATCGGTGACTCCGGCCAGGACCGTGAGGCGCGGCACCCCGTCCGCCCAACGCTCGGCAAAAGCGACGGGAACGAATCCCTTTTCTGTGAAAAAGGCCTCGAATACATTCATCAGCATCAAGAGGTTGATGAAGATGAGTGTCCCAAAGAGAATTCGTACGATCGCTATGGTTTCCGGAGTGCCGTAACCGAACATCCAGTGCTGGAGCTTTTTGAGATCGCTCACTTTCTTTGCGCTCATTTCGACCCCCAAGTGCGATAAGTATTGGGATCGACAACCAGCTCAAAGAACTGTTCATCCTGCACCTTCGGTTCGTTTTTGAAGGCTACGGCATAAATGCGAAAGTGCTTATAGAGCCTCACACGCACGGGGACGGCCTTGTCGGCCCGGGGGTGCAGGTAAGCCATGCGGTAAGCAAACTGTGCCCACTTATAGCTTTGGTCGATGGGATGAAGGCGCTCGGTGAACTTTCGATACCGCTCATTCACATACTTTTCCGGAATCGGCATATGTTGGATGCGCGGATACTCGGCTTTCACAACTTCGCCATCGGCATATTCAATCTCAGCGGTCAGCCAGGAGTCTGTGTTGGCCGGGTTAGGGGCAAACATATCCCAGTACTGCCAGAAGCCAGTAACTTGTAAGTAGTAACGCAACGGTGATTCGTAACGCAACCGATTGTTGGCGGCCAGGAGTTGGTCACGGGCGCGCTGAGCACGGTCGGCCATGGTCACGGGCTCCCGGTTGAGGTTGGCACTGGGCTGCGGCCACGTCCAAATGAAAATCGCAAACAAGTGGAACAGCACCAGGCACTGCACCCATGTGGGTGCAAGCCGAGGTGAATCCGAAGTTGCGCTCACGCTAGCCGTATGTTACACCACGGTTTGGCCGTCTTTGGCCTCGCGGATGAGTTTTCCAAGCCGCTCGCGCACCAAGTCCACGCTGATCTCAATCGTGCCTTGCAGGGTGTCTGGGGCGTTGTAAAGTTCCGGTTCCAGCAGGCGCTCCAAAAGCGTGTGCAGGCGTCGCGCCCCGATGTTCTCGAACTTCTGGTTGGCTTCCTGCGCCAAGAACGCCACTTCATCCAGGGCCTCGGGGGCAAAGGTGAGCGTCACCCCGTCCACCGCCAGCAGCTTCTCGTATTGCGCGGTCAGGCTGTTGCGCGGCTCGGTCAGGATGCGGCGGAAGTCGTCTTCACCCAGGGCCTCCAGTTCCACGCGGATAGGCAAGCGGCCTTGCAACTCGGGGATGAGGTCGCTGGGCTTGCTCATATGGAACGCTCCCGCCGCGATGAACAAGATGTGGTCGGTTCGCACCGGGCCGAACTTGGTCTGCACCGTTGAGCCCTCAATGATCGGCAGGAGGTCGCGCTGCACGCCCTCGCGGCTCACGTCCGGGCCGCCGCCCGAACCCGACTTGATCGCCACCTTGTCAATTTCGTCAAGGAAGATGATTCCGGTTTGTTCCGTGCGCTCCAGCGCCAGGCGGTGGATGCCCGCCCGCTCCAGCAGGCGCTTCACTTCTTGGTCCAGGAGCGTGGCGTAGGCTTCGGGCACCGGCATGGTGCGCCAGCCTCGGCGCGCCTGGAACGGGCCACCCATTCCGGGCATGTCAATGCCCATCTCTTCCATGCCCTGCGGAGTGAAGACCTGCAGGAAGGAACTCCCCGCCTCCTCCACTTCCAGGCTCACGCGCACTTCGTCGTACTTGCCGGCTTGCAGGTCTCGCTTGATCTGCTCACGATCTTGGCCCGCCAGAGGGTGCTCGGGTTGCGGCGTATCGGCGGAGGCAAAGTGGTCGTAGGGCGGCTCCAGGGCGGTGCGCAGCATGTCCACCATGCGCTCCCAACTCTCTTGCTCGGCCTGGGGGGTTACCGCGTCGCGCTGCTCTTGTTCCACTAGGCGCACCGCCGCGGCCACCAGTTCGCGGATCATGGATTCCACGTCGCGGCCCACATAGCCTACTTCGGTAAACTTCGTAGCCTCAACCTTTACAAAAGGTGCCCGTGCGAGCTGCGCTAGCCGGCGGGCGATCTCTGTCTTCCCGACCCCCGTCGGCCCCATCATCAAGATGTTTTTGGGCAGGATATCATCGCGATCCTCACGCGGGACCTGCTGGCGACGGAACCGGTTGCGCAGGGCGACCGCCACCGCACGCTTGGCCGCTTGTTGCCCCACGATCGTACGATCCAGTTCGGCGACAATTTGAGCAGGGGTAAGAACTTCGATCGGAGTGGCCATCCGGCTGGGGTTGTACCCCCCACGGCGCATGGGGTCGGTACACTGACCCGCTGTACTATGAAACTTGCCGTACTCCCCTTTAACGCGGCTTCGGGCGCGCGTCCGGCAATGGCCCGCCAACTGAGCCACTTTGCCGTTGAATACGCGCAGGCCGCCATCCAAGAGCAGATTGGGCAAGTGAACTACATGGCCCAATTTGACGACCAAGGGGCCACTCGTTACGCGCTGGTCAACCCGAGCGAAGAGCTGAACGAAATTGAAATGCTCACGCAGTTGCTGGAGCAGTCGGAATTTGATTCGCTGATTGATGGGCTGTATCGCGAAAGCGAACTCGGTTCCGAACTCACCGTGCGCACCGTGAACAAGGCGGGCGAAGTAAGCAACGAGCGATCCATTTCCATCACCAACGCCACCCTCTTCACCGCGCTCCGCGAATTGGTGACCTACATCACCAAGGCGGCTGGCCACGAGAACGTGAAGCTGGAAGGCGACATGGATCTCTTCGGCACCGACAACCCGGAGGCGTTCCTCAACTTCATGCTGGGCTTCGATTCGGTGCAATACATCGAGCGCGCCCAGGGTCAAGTGGTGCGCGAATTCACGCCGCAATCCGGTTTTGATGCCCTACAGTCGGCCGTGGAATCGGACGCCGATTGGGAAGCTCCGTTCCTCAGCCTGCTCAACCTGGCTCGCATGTGCACCGCCGCTCGCATCGGCACGGCCGAAATGATCGAAGGGGCCCTCCAGAAGGCGATCTCCGTGGTGCCCAAGGATGCCCGTGGCTACTTTGCTCTGGGTGAATTCTACGGGGCGCTGAATGAGCACCAGAAGTCGGCAGAAATGTTCGAGAAGGCGATCCCGCTGGACGAAGATGAACCGGCGCTCTACACCCGCCTGGGCCTCGCCCAAATGAACCTGGGGATGCCCGCCAATGCCGAGCGCAACTTCCGCAAGGCGATTGACCGTGAACTGGAACCCAAGCCCAGCACGCAGTATCTGGCCGACATGCTGGTGAGCGTGGGTCGCGGCCACGAAGTTCCGACCCTGTGGAAGGAACGGATCGAAGCCGACGACCAGAACGCCGACGCCCACGTGCGACTCGGCATTGCTCTCATCAACACCGGCCAGGCCGAAGAGGGCGAGAAGGTGTTCGACAATGCGCTGGAAAATCTGGAAGACGCTCTGGTGGTCAAGCGGATGTACGCGCCTTATCTCGCTCAGAAGGGTGACATGGACCGCGCGCTGGACTTCTACGAAGACTGCCTCGACGTCGCCCCCACCGACCCCGGCCTGATGTACGAATACGCCCAGACGCTAGTGGCCGCCAACCGAGGCTTCGAAGCCCCGCGCGTGCTGCGCGACATGCTGCAGCTGCAACTGGAGCCGAACCTGCGCGCGAACGTGTTGGCAACCCTGGTGGAAACCGACCAGCCCAAGCGGGCCGAAGCCGTGCAACTGGCCGCGCAGAAGGTGGAAGAAGGCGACGTGGAAGGTGCGCTGCGCGAACTGCGCCCGCTGAAGACTTGGCTGGGCGACTACTGGAAGATGTGGGCCGTCATCGCCAATGCGTACAACGCGGCGGAAGAATGGCGCGACGCGGAAGAAGCTGCCGTCAAGCTGGTGGACCTGTATCCGGGCTGCGAACCCGCTTACATCGAGTACGCAACGGCTCTGGCCGGCCAAGAGCGACACGAAGAGGCCTACCAAGCTCTCGCCGTGGCCCTCAACCGGATTCCGGGTAGTGCCGCCATTGGCCTGAACCTGGCGATGGCTGCCAAGAAGATTGGCCGCGACGACGAAGCCAAGATGCTGGCCGGCCAACTGCGCCCGGCCCTGCAGCAGCGCCCGGACCTGATCCAGGTTCTCGATCAGCTGGAAAAGTAAGGCTCGCGCCCAAAGCTAAACGGCCGGTCTCCCATGCCGGGAAGCCGGCCGTTCTTGTTTTCGCTTGTCCGGTTAAGGATCAGGCGTAGATGTGCAGCAGGTCGCTGGCCGAAGCAAGCGGCAAGGCTTCCAGTCGCTTCAGGCGGCGTTCGGCGTCCACCGCTCCGGCCAGGTTGGCCATGCGTTCCCACTTAGTGGCCAGGATCGCGCTGAGGTTGGCGGTGGTGTTGCGGGCGTGGCCGCTCGGGTACATCACCAGGCCGCTGTCGGCCTCCTTGCCCGTCGAAGTCGACATCACCAGCGAAGTGGGGATGCCGTCGGGATACTTGGCGTCGTACTCCGGGCCTCCGTGCTCGAACTCGATGAGAGCCATCAAGCGGCGGGTCTCCTGGTCGGCCAGGGCGGCATCATCGTAGTCCTCGGGCATCAGCATCAGGCGTTGCCACAGGGCATCATTGCCGGCGCTAGCGATGAAATTCGCATCCATCGCATGGACGGCAATCGCCTTCTTCAGCAATCGCGAGACGATGAAAACCATGGAGTGGTCGGCGCTTTGGCGGGTCTTGGGGTCGCGCTTGGCGGGGTCCCCAATGATGCCGAATGCCGGCTCGTAGGCGCGGATGAGGATGCGGGTCAGGTTCTGGCCCTGGTTATCCAGCAGGTCCGGCGATTGGCGAATGAGGTCAATCACGCCCTGCAGGGCGCCGGCGCTCTGGTGCTCATAGAGACCGAGCTTAAAGTGCATACCCATTACGGCGAAGTCGTTGCCGCTGTGCGAGAGCACCAGATCGAACGGGCTGTCGCCGTCGGTTTGGATGAACTGGCGGAACATGCACTCCGGGTTGCGGAAGATATCCTGCGGGCCGAGGAAGCCGCGCATGGCGCGCTTCATCGAGAGCACGGCCACTTCGGAGCTAATGGCGGCGCTGGCGCCCTTGCTGTCGCTCAGTTGCTTGCCAGCGCGGATGGCGCGCCAGGGGATGTAGTGCGCGACGACCATGCCAATGGCACTCTCAATCTGCTCCGCCGTGGCCCCGTGGAGAGCCCCGTAGACCGCCGCCGAGGCAATCGCTCCGTGCACCACGTGGTCGATCTTGTAAGTTTTGAGTGAGAAAACTTCTGCCAATCGCCCTCGGATTTCATCCAGCGCCACCATGGCACGAAGGGCGGTCTGGCCGTCCAGGCCGTTCTCTTGGCAGGCGGCAATCACCACCGGATAGAAGTCGTTGTGGCCGAACTCACCGGCGGTGTGCCCCAGGTTGGGGTTGAAGCCAAAGTTCGTTCCGTTGCTGTCCCATTCGCGCACTGCGCTGCTGTTGGCCACCACGGCCTTCTCGGACTTCACACGGTTGGTGGAGAAGAACACGGTGGCGCCACCGGCATCGGTGTATTCCAGGGCTTCGGCACGCAGGATGGTGGGAGCGTTGGTGCCCAGGGCCAGCGCACTCGCGCCGCACAGCACCGCATCGGTGTGGAACATGTGCGTGCGCATCAGCACTTCGGGGGCCAGGCCTTGCCCGAGCCGGCCGGAAACCATGTCAATGGCGTATTGCCCAATGCCCCGGGCTTGGTTGGTGTTCCGCAACAGGGTCACGGCGACGTCGGCGGATGGAAAAGCGGTCACGGGCAAAATCATACCGGGACCCCCTAAAAGGAGGCCCCGGCGCGTTAGGGACTGGGTGCCTTTAGAACCGGACGCCGAACAGGATGCCCGGCAGTTGGAGGTCGTAAAGGTAGAGGCCGCCGAAGACATCGCCCCGGTCGTGGGTGACGAACAGGTGCTCGCGGAGGCCGTCCTCTTGGATGCCAATCGAGTACTGCGGCGCGAACGAATAGCGAGCCCCGCCGATGAGGCGCGCCCGGCTATCCGTGCGGCGGAAGCCGATGCCCACGTAGGTGCTGAGCTTGTCCCAGCGCTTCTCGAACGTCATGGCGTACCCCGGGTTGCCGGTGGTGGTTTCCTGGGTGCCCAGCATGATGTTCACGCTGGGGGTCTTTTCTCGCTCCGGCACGAGGTTGGCCGAAAGCAGGAACCGGATGGCGTTTTGCTTGCTGAGGTGGGCGACCCCGAACTGCAAGCGCGGATCGGCGCGGTACCACAGGAAGGTTTCGGCTTCGGTGACGGAGCGAGGCACGTAGAGCGTGCTGAGATTCCAGTTGCGCTCGGTTTGCGAGCTCGCGCCAAAGCCACCGGCCACACAGAGCGGGCATCGGGCTTCGGATTCGACGTGGTCACCTTCGGCGTCTTGGCCGAAAGCAAGCGATGAGGTGGCCAGAAGGCTGGCCATAAGTAGCGTTTTGTTGAGCATTTCTGATAGATATCGGTTCATGGCTCCTGCCGCTATGCAGGCCGAAGCAACATCGAATCTCGATCAGAACGGGGGTGCGCGTCCGGGTGGGGCCCGGGGTCCGGTGGTACTAACCCAAGGGGCGGGTTCCGTCTCAATGGGTTCGGCCACCACCACCGGGTTCGGCAATACGAGAACTGGAAACTCAATCGTCGCCACGACCGGCGCGTAGAAGGCTTGCGTTTCGGAAGGAGCGGGCGCCGGGTCCGGCGCCTGAACGCACCCGCAGTGGGTTTGGCACGCGCACGGCTGGACCACGTGCTGGCAGCAGCCCTGGTGATGGGGGGCGGGCGCACTCAGCGCAGACCAGGGAAGTGCAAAGATCCCCAGTCCACACGCTAACAGAACGCGAAGTGCCCGCATGCCTGATTCCTAATCTACCTAACCATTTTCTTCGGGATATGATTCCGGGACCCGCTCAGTGGCCCGGTACACCAGCGCCGCCACCGCGCCCCCAAGGAAAGGCCCGCCTGCCGTGACCAAAAGAATGTCCAGCGGCCCGCGATTCACTGCGGCATTCACCAAGGCCGTCCCGGTGGCTACGGCGGGGTTGAAAGAAGCCCCCGAAATCGGTCCCACGGCCAGGATCCCCGCCATCACAATCCCACCAATGGCAAAGCCATAGTAGCTATTGGGTTGTTGGCGCGGGCTCACGGCCACATGAAAGATGAGGAAAACCAGCGCAAACGTGAACAGAAACTCGCACACGAAAGCCGCGCCCGTGCTGACCGCTGGATTCGGCGTAGGGGTAAAGGACTTGCCCAGCGCCCACGCCACCACGCCCGCCGCTGCTGCAGCCGCCGCCACCTGCACCAGAATGAACGCCGCCATCCGGCGCAAGCTCATGAGGCCTGACATACAGAGGGCCACGGAAACCGCGGGGTTGTATTGCGCCCCAGAAACCGCCCGCCCCATGTAGATCAGGGCCGTGAGGCCAAAGCCCACGCTCAAGATGCCAATGGAGGAGTCGCCAACGGTCACGGCGAACCCAATGATCAGCACCAAGAAGAAAGTGCCGATGAACTCCATCAGGAGCATGGGGAACACGCGTGGCATCCGCGCGGGTTTACCTACTTTTGCGTTAAGAGGTCACGGGTCCGAAGAGAGCGTCCGCCGCCATCACCTGCACCGTCTCGCCATCAAGCGAGGCAATCAGCTCGCCCATCGGGCCAAGGGCAATCGCCGTGGCAATCTCCCCGGTGGGTACCTGATATCGCTTACCGGGCGTGTTGTCATACATCATCCACACGGGCTTCAGGTCTTCCCATTCGCGTGGCATCCGGAACTGGGCGAGGCGGCGCATCAATTCCTCAGCGACCGCAGCGGCTTCGGTTCGATGACCACGTTCTAGGTGCAGACTGGTCGCTCGGTGGGCAATGGCCTCGGGAAAACTGGCTTGATTGAGATTGATCCCAATGCCAATCACCGGGATGCGGCGACCTTCGCCGTCGGGATAAAGCTCGGTGAGGACGCCCCCTACCTTGCGTCCACCAATCACGAGATCATTGGGCCACTGCAATTGGCAGTGGATGATGCCCGCCGCCGCCGCTGCCACGCCCATTCCGATCAACCAAGGTGCTTTGTGGTCGGCCCATTCGGGGAATGTGATGCTCATCAGCAAGGATTGGCCCGCTTCATCGTGCCAAACGCGTTCAAAGCGGCCTTTGCCCGATACTTGGGTTTCGGCACGGATCGCCCGGGGCATCGTTCCCATCGCAAGGCGGCGGGAAACCTCTAGTTGGGTCGAGTCAACGGCGGCTAAGACCTCAATTTCCGTTGGCAGGGCCGTGGTCATCATGATTCAAGCTCGAGGTGATACGGGAGGGCCGGGGCCGAGTGGGTCAGCGCCCCCACCGAAATCACATGGACTCCACTTAGGGCTGCCGCACGGACTGTGCCAAGGTTGATTCCCCCGCTGGCCTCTAGGACGACTTGCTCTCCCCATTGGTTCACGGCTTGGGCCATCGTGTCCGGGCTCATATTGTCAAGCAAAACAATGTCGGCCCGCGCCCGCACGGCTTCTTCCACTTGCTCCAGCCGGTCGGCTTCCACTTCGATGCGCACCATGTGACCGACCCGCTCTCGCACTCTCGCCACCGCCGCTGCAATGGAACCGCAAGCGGCAATGTGATTGTCTTTGATCATCACGCCGTCGTGCAGGCCCTGCCGGTGGTTGGTGGCGCCGCCGCATCGGGTGGCGTACTTTTGCAGGTTGCGTAGGCCGGGCAGAGTCTTTCGCGTATCGGTAATGCGGGCTTGAGTGCCCGCTACCGCATCCACATATTGGCGGGTGAGGCTGGCCACGCCACTAAGGTGCATCAATACGTTCAGCCCGGTTCGTTCCCGGCTGAGCAACCAACCGCAGGGGGCTTCTCCACGCATGATGACGGTCTTGTCCGCCACGGCGTCCCCATCGGTCACCAGGACTTCGCAAGGCTGTAAAACGTAGGCCGCTGCCCCCACGCCGCAGGCGACGCCGGTGGCTTGGGCTTCAATCATCCAGCGGATGGGAGCGTCGGGGTTGAGGGCGTGGATCGAAAGATCGCCACCGCCGATATCTTGGGCCAGTTCGGCATCCAGCAAATCTTGCCACCCGCTGGGCGCGGGCGGTTGCCAACCGTGGCAGGTGCTCAAACGGCTTCAATCTCCACGCCGCACCGGGCGGCCAATTCTTCAATGAGGAGTGAGAAGGGAACTTCGGTGCCGTTCCGAATCCAACCGACAGGGACGCGAATGCGTCCAGAAACCAAGTGCGCCACGGGCTTAATCTCTAGGCTACCGCCTTCGTGGTCAATGCGGAAACGGTCGGAACCTAGATCTCGAACGGCCTTGACCTTGTTGTACGGAACACGTTTGGTCTTGGTGAGGCCGTTGTATTCCAGCGCATCCGCATGGAGGATGTAAGCCGTCTCCTCCACATGCTTGCGCTGCACCTGGTCCAGCGCACCTTTGCCGGCGGTGAGGGCGGATTCCACTACGGTGCGCACACGGTTGGACCACTCCTCCTTCGTCACGGTGGCGGGGATAGGGAGCCGCACCGGGGTCGGCGCGCCGGCGGTTTGGCCCACTTCTAACCACCGCACGATATCGGCCGGACGATATGTGGCATCACCCATGACGTTCATTATGGGTTTTCAGACGATTCGTTGCGATTCCGTGTGCGCGGCCTAGGCCCTGCCTTCGGTTTCGGCGGCCGTCCATTGGTGCCGCAAGTACTCGGCGCGGTGGCGATCGGCCACGCGGGCATCGGTGGTTCCGGCCACGTCTAGGTGGGTCATCCACTGGTCTACCACCCGGAAGGCGGTAGGGAAGCCGGCGATCCCCGCTGCCCCTGCCCACCGAATCCAAGAGAGGGCGGTCAGGCTTTGCGCCAAGGTGACTTCGGGGGACGTAAGCAGCAAGTCTCGTTGCTCTTTGGCTAGTTGTTCCAATTTAAACCTAGGCATATCTCGTCGGGCTTCTCGTTCCGCTTGCAGCAGAAACTTGGCCGCGCCGTTGAAATCAAAGGCCGGACCTTCAATGGCACTCACCTGCAAGAAAGCCCCCACGCGGCGGCTCAGTTCACCAAAGAGACCCCGCACCACCATGTCGGAATTCTCCAGGGCTTCAATGATCCCCGGGAGTCTCCCCGTGTGTTCCAGTGCCGCCAGATTAAAGAAAATGGACCAGCGTCGCGCGGGGCCAACATTGCTGGGGCTGGCCGTGAGCCACCCGAACTCGGGATGATGCGCAAACTCCAAGTGATCTTCGAGACGGTCCAGCACTTCATCGGCCAGGCGCTGAGCGCTATTCAGAGAGAAGCCGCCCGTCAGCGCTTGTAGCCGAATGTGGTCCTCTTCATTCACCATCAGGCTTAAGCGGCGGCGCGAATCCAGCCATAGCGAACGTGCCTGTTGGCCGAGGACGAATTCCGGAGCGATGAGGCGGCACCCGCGCATGTAGTCGCGCTCGGGGGCATTCACGCGCTCAAGTTCGGAGAGAGGTAACTCGGCCTGCTCGACGGCCCGGCGGACCTGGCGTTGCACCGCCCGGAGTCCATCCGGCGAAGAGTGGTGAGGGAAACGAAAGCCGCGGAGGTTACGGGCGTAGCGCACGCGCGAACTGAGGACGACATCGGACTCGGGAGCATCCTGCACCAGCCAGGCGGCAGGGGTCCAAGTGCGGGAAACGGCCTCTCGCCAAGCTTCAGCATCCGTTCTCAGCGTGCCCATCGGTCCGTTGACCGAGAGAATACCGCCGATTACCGGGCCTTGCGATTGAGCTGCTGGTAGACGTAAGCAAGGACTTCGGCGACGGCCCCGAAGAGCTCACGGGGGACGTAATCGCCCACGTCGCACTGTTTGTGCAAGGCCCGGGCGAGGGGGCGGTTTTCCACGATCGGAATCTTGAGTTCGCCGGCGATTTCTCGGATTCTCAGGGCCACGAGATCCGTCCCGAGTGCCACCACCATCGGGGCGTGCATCTTGCTGCGTTCGTACTTGATGGCCACGGCGTAGTGCGTCGGGTTCGTCACGATGACGTCCGCGTCCTTCACCCGCTCCTTCAGGCCGCCTCGGGCCAGTTGCCGCGCCCGCTGCATCCGTGCCGACTTGATTTCCGGCGACCCTTCGCTCTCCTTCATCTCGCGGCGCACCTCGTCCTTGGTCATCTTCAGGTTCTTGTCCATCTCCTTGCGTTGCAAGAAGTAGTCAAGACCTGCAATGGCCAGCCACACCAGGGCGATACGGGTGAGGATGGTGTGCGCCATGGTTCCCAGCACCACCATGCCCTGGGTGGTGCCCAGCCAGGAAAGCATGGCGAGTTGATCCCGCTGGTTCCAAATCTCCATCCCGGCGATGCCGGTGAAGATGAAAAGCTTGAGGGTGGCTTTGAGGGCTTCGCCGAGTCCCCGAGTGGAGAACAACCGCTTGAGGCCGTTGGCCGGGTTGATCTTGTCGAACTTGGGGGTTATGGATTCGGTGCTGAACAGGAACCCAACTTGGGCAAAGTTCGAAGCCAATCCCACCCCGGCAATGCCCAGCAGGAGAGGGAGGACGGCCATGACCAAGGGCGTGGCCATTTGCAGGCTGTAGGTGTTGATGCCACCGGGCGTAGTGACTTCGGGCATGCGCCCGGGAATGCTCTGAATGGCGGAACCCGTAGCCTCGATAAAGCGCTGAATCACCGCCGGCCCAAGCTGCGCGATGAGAAGCAGGCTTAGCGCCCCGGGGATTTCCATCGAACGGGCAACTTGCCCCTTCTTCCGGGCATCCTGTTTCCGTTTAGGAGTGGGGTCCTCGGTCCTTTCTCCGCTCGGCTTCTCCGACATCGTCTCTCCTTATCCGGCCAGGGCGGCGCGAATTTGGGTCAGGGCTGCATCCACGCCGAAGTCCACGCCCATCGCCACGGCGGGGAGGGAGGCGGCCAGGATGAGCATGCCAAGACCGAGCTTGGCGGGCAGGGCGAGCAGGAAGGGCTGAGTTTGCGGCACGGCACGGTTGATGAGCGACGCACTCACGTCAATAATGAGTGAGACTCCTGCCACCGGGGCCGCAATTTGCAGGGCCAACAAACTGGTGATGCCCACGAAGTTGATGGCGGCATTGAGCATGGCTTCCGAGCCCAACGTGAGCTGGGTGGTGGCGTTGTAACTCTCCACCACGGCCTGGATGAGCAGGTGGTGCGCATCCACGATGAAGAGCATCACGCCCGCCAGCAGGTACTTGAGGTTGGCAGTCGGGGTGACAGACACACCGATCAAAGGGTTAAAGACTTGCGCCGAAGCCAAACCGAGCTGGGTGTCAATGAAGCCGCCCGCCGTTTGGAAGGCCAGCACCAGCAGGTGCATCATCCCGCCAATCAAGAGACCGGTGAGGATGTCACTGCCAAAGCGGAGCAGCAAGCCCAGCATGTCGTCGGGCACCTCGCCCATGTGCGGCACCACGGCCGGTGTGAGCGCAAAAGTGAGCGCAATGAGGATGAAGCCGCGAATCTGAGCCGGAAGCATCGGGCCAAGCAACGGGGACGAAAGAAACGTCGCCGAGAGCCGCACAAAGACGCTAAAGAACGTCACCAGCCAGATCGTATCGATGGTCATCGGGCAACCTGCGAGGCGTATTCAAAACAGAGCGTTGTGAACCCCACGGTGGTTTGCAGCATCCATCCGCCCAGGGCGACAATGATGATGGCGGCCCCGGCCAGCTTCGGCAGGTAGGTCAGCGTCATTTCTTGGATCTGCGTGACGGCCTGGAAAAGCGACACCGCCAAACCCACGAACAAGACCATGGCGAGGATGGGCATGGTGAGCATGAAGCCCACCATCATCGCCTGCCGCGTGAGGTCGAGGACTACGGTTTCGGTCATCGCTAGAAGTAACCCGAGAGCAGTGTTCGCATGAGGAGTTGCCAGCCGTCGGCCAGGATGAAGATCAGAAGCTTGGCGGGTAACGAGACCACCACCGGGGGCATCATCATCATCCCCATGCCCATGAGCACGCTGGCGATCATCAGGTCTATGAGCACGAACGGGATGAAGATATAGAAGCCGATGATAAAGGCCGTCTTGAGTTCGCTGATGACGAAAGCGGGGATGATGGTCCACAGCTCGATTTCGTCGGTCGTCTTGCTTTCTTCACCGCGAATCGAGAGGAACAGCTCCAGATCGCTGGTGTAGGTGTTCTTGAGCATGAAGGCACGCAGCGGCTTTTCGGCGCGGTCCAGGGCCTGCTCCATCGTGATCGGGTTCTCCGCCCGCATATAGGGGCGAATCGCTTCCTTGTCAATCTCCAGGTAGGTCGGTGCCATCACAAAGAAAGTGAGGAACAGACTCAGGCCGATCAGCACCTGGTTGGGCGGAATGCTGGGCGTGCCGAGGGCCGTCCGCAGGAACGACATGACGATGACAATGCGCGTGAAGGCGGTGGTGAGGATGAGCAGCGCCGGGGCGACGCTCAGCACCGTAAGCAACGCCATCAACTGCAGGCTGGTGGAGAGCTGGCCCTTGTCTTGGGCGCCTCCGCTGAGGTTCACACTGAGGCTGGGCACGGCCGTGGTGCTTTGGGGGATGGCGACGGCCATCAGTCCAAAGAGAGCCACAAGGACGATCCAGAGGCGAGCGTTGCGGTTCATTTCAGGTCCGTCAGGCGGGCAAATCGTTCGTAAGCGGAGAGCACGTCAGCGTCTTCAGCCTCCGTGTTCGCAGGGGCTTCAGTCACTTCATCGGGCTCGGCATCGGTGATCGCCATGGAGACGATCGCCTCGGTGGCGATGGGCGTCACCACTGTTGCGCGGGGTTCCGGCATCACCTCGTGGCTCGCCGGCGCGTATTCACTGCGGGCGCGATCCACGAGGTCGAAGAAGGCTGGTTCCGGTGTGGTCACCGGGCCGTTGGTTAAGTCAGAAAGGAAAGTCACGCCATTCGTCCCCACCGCGAGCAGGAGAGTGCGGCCTCGCACTTCCACCACTTGCAATTGGCAGGCGCCGCACGCCGCGCCCTCTTGAAGAACAATCGGGCTGTTGAGCGGGGTGGACATCCGCTTGTTCATCCGCTGCACCAGGCGCGGGGCTCCCCACTTGAGGAGGGCGAACAAGATGCCAAGCACGACCAGGGTTTGCAGGAGCGGCCAGGGTCCGGCGGACCCGCTGCTCCCGGTCTTCATGACCAGGTCAGGCTTGGTGACGAGAGAAGCGAGCATGAGGTTTAAGCGGCGTCGTTCAGGCGCTGAAGGCGCTCTTGCGGGCTCAGGATTTCGGTGATTCGCACACCAAAGTTGTCTTCGATGACCACGACTTCACCACGGGCCACAAGCTTGCCGTTGACCAGCACGTCCACGGGTTCACCGGCGGCCTTGTCAATCTCGATGATGGAGCCGGAGATCAATTCCACGATGTCGCGGACGACCATACGCTTGCGGCCGAGTTCCACGCTGATTTCCAGCGGGATATCCATCAGGATCTCCATGCCGCTTTCGTCCACTTGAATCTCGCCCGAGATCTGGGGAGCCGCCGCACCGGCGGCGAGGCCACCCATTGTCGAATCGTCGTCGTCCTCTTGGTTGATCAAGAAGCGCGCGGCGTCTTCGTCCATCAGCCACGTGATGGAACCTTGGGTTTCGCCGACGTTCAAGGCCAGGTTCACTCGGAGGAGTTCGTCTGCGCGTTGGAGGTTCGGCGGGAAGCTGAAAATCTGGAAGCGGACCATCAGACCGCTGGCCACCACAGCATCGTTGCGGATGTTGCCGCAGGCAATGCAGATGCCCTGCACCATGGCTTCCACCATGGGTCGCAGTTCTTGGATCACCACGTCGTCCACGGCCGTGGCCGTGAGGTTTGTGACTTCCGCAACCAAGCCCAGCAGCGTGTCCTGGTTAATCAGGATGATCTGGCTGTTCTCCGGTTGGTCCGAGAAGCTGAACTGCAAGACCAACTTCGGCGACGCCATTTCACCGAACAGCTCCGAAGGGTTGGAGGTCAAGATGAGCGGCGTGTTGAATTCCACCGCATTATTCACCGCCTCACTGACGGTCATGGATGCGGTCTGCCAGATTTGATTCTGGAAGCTGTTGAGCTGTTCAACGATTTCAGGTGCGATCTTGGGCATGAGGGTCTTATTCGTAGGCGTGAGTGACGGAGAAAACGAGTCGGTGGCCATCAAGGGCCGGGCGGACAAAGAATTTGGGTCGGTTACCGACGATCATGCGCAGGTCACGGTCGGTCTTTTGGTCGAGCCGCACCACGTCCCCGGGCCGGAGCCTAAGGAAGTCGCGGATGGTGAGCGGGCATCGCCCTAATTCAAACTTACATGTGACCGGCGCCTCTTGCAGGTGCTGGGCAATCTGCTTGCGCACGGCCGCTTGGCCCCGGCGGCTGGTGGTGGCAAACCACTTCTGGGCGCTCAGCTTGGTGGTGATCGGCTTGAGCACCATGTAGGGAATACAAAGGCTCATCGCACCTTGCACATCCCCAATGGTCATTTCGAACAGAATGCTGACCACGATGTCGTTGGGCGGCGCGATCTGCACAAACTGCGCAGAGGTTTCCAGGCCTTCCACGCCCGGATTGACAATGACGACGCCTTCCCAAGCGGACTTGAGGCCGGTGAACATCCGGTCCATGATGCTGCGCACCAGGGGATATTCAATATCCGTGAGCATGCCGCGGTTGATGGCCTTCCCAGGGCCACCCAGCAGCTTGTCGATCATGGTGAAGACGAGCGGGAATTCAATCTCCATCACCGCCTGGCCGTTGAGCGGCGGCAGGGAGAGGATGGTGAAGACCGAGGAGTTGATGCTGCGCAGATACTCTTCGTAGGGCACCTGCTCAAGCGAAATCAACTCGATGGCCACCGGCGTGCGGAGCATGGCGGAGAGGCTGGTCGCGCTCAGGCGGCCAAACGTCTCGTGGAGCATCTGCAGCGTGCGGAGTTGTTCCTTGCTGAACTTGTCCGGGCGGCGGAAGTCATAGACTTCAAAGGCAATGGCGGCCTTGGGGGCGTGCCCCGAAGGACGATAGGAACTGCCAAAGGAACCGGCGTCCGGCGTGAGAGGATTTACCTCCTCCCCGGAGGCCAGTGAGCTCAAGAGAGACTCAATTTCGGCTTGCGACAGAATGTCCGACACGCTTCGTTCCTTGGCCCTTCCTGGCAGTTTTGCCAGGCGTTTGCAGGGCTATCAGTTCGGTTGTCGGTATGCACCCCGCGCTCCTTTAGGGTTCACGGGACAATCTCTGAGAAATTGTGTGAGGTTTTTGTGATTTAGTCCGTGATGGGCGGATTCGTAATCACGACTTGGCCCTCGGCGGCCTTCACTTCCGCCCAATCGCCGCGCTTGCGAAGCACGGTGCCTTTGGTCACGCGGCCCTTGCCCAGCGGCACCCAAAACTGGGTGAGCCCGGCCGGGGCGGGAATGGTGAGGGTCGGCACTTCGGCAGCGGCATTCACCAGTTCGGGCAGAGCTTGCTTGCCGTGGCCATCACCCGTCAGCAAGAGGAAGCGCCGGAACGCCGGGCGGGGCAGAATGGCTTCGCCGTAGACCACCAGCGCGACGTACTCGAAAAAGGCGGCGCGGTCAGTGCCTTGCAAGATGCTGGCTTGCGGCCCGTTGCTCGCAACTTGCTTCACGAGCGGAGTCACTTTCTCGGCGAGGTACTTGGCGATGTCTTCCTTCTTGGCATCGGCCGTGTCAAAGAAGCCCGCGCGGCCCGCTAGCATGTCGTCGTAAAGCCACTGCAGGTAGATGCGCTCGCCCACGTCGCCGTTGGCCCAGCTTTCCGGCGCGGAGTACCCGCCAATGGCCGGGAGGGTGGCATGGCCGTACTCGTGGGCGACTTCGCGGGCCTTTTCCAAAGGATTGGTGAAGGTGGCTAAATCGTAAATGTGGACCACGTTCACTCGGCTCGCCCGGCCCGTAGGATCGAGGGACTGGGGGTCCATCGTGATTCGTTGTTCGCCGCCGGCCTTGCCATCATTGGCCAAGTAGACGTCCACCGTCCGCCCGTAACTGGTGGCGTGGTCGAGCCCCAAGTACTGCACGTTGTAATCCCACAGGCGCATGAGCATACGAGTGACTTGGAACCCCGGTGACTTCTCGCCTACCGGTTCTTGGGTGTAAATGCGGAATCGTTGGTTGTATTGGCCGCTACTGCCCACCCGGCCCATCCCGGCCACGATGTAGGAGAACGTCCAGCCGTGCACCGGAGACTGCTTGGGTTTATCGAGTGGCTTCAGCGGCACGTGCATCAGCAGGCGGGGCTGCTGGTCAATGAGGCTATCCAGGCGGGCCTGGGCGTATTCTTGACTCGATCCACTGTACGCAATGGGAGCCGGCATTGCCCCCAGCACCCCCCAGCACAGCAGGAGCGGCGACATTAAAGCCCCCGAGCCTCGAGATAGCGTTCGGCGTCAATGGCGGCCATGCAGCCTGAACCAGCGGCCGTGACGGCCTGGCGATAAACATGGTCGGCGACGTCGCCGCTGACGAAGACTCCTTCAATCTCGGTGTGTGAGCTGTCCGGCTTGTGGTGCAGGTAGCCGTTCTCATCGTGGCCCAGCCACTCGGTGAAGACGTCGCTGTTCGGCTTATGCCCGATGGCCACAAAGACGCCATCAATCGGCATTTCCCACTTCTTATCCTCCACGGTGGAGGTCAGTCGCACACCCGTGACGTGCTTGACCGGCGTATCGGTGCCCAGAATCTCGTCTACGGCGGCGTTCCAGATGAACTCGATCTTCGGGTTGTTCATCGCTCGCTCCTGCATGATCTTGCTGGCGCGCAGGGTGTCGCGGCGGTGCACCACGTAGACCTTTTCGCAGTGGCGGGTGAGGTAGTTGGCCTCTTCCATGGCCGTGTCGCCACCGCCCACGATGATGACGGTCTTGCCGCGGAAGAAGAAGCCGTCGCAAGTGGCGCAGGCGCTCACGCCAAAGCCGCCGTACGTCTTCTCACTTTCCAGACCAATCCACTTGGCCGCCGCGCCGGTGCTGATGATGACGGCGTGGGCTTGGTACTCCTTGTCGCCCACATAGATGCGGTGCGGGCTTTGGCTGAAGTCCACGCGAGTCACGGTATCGTGCTGGACCCGCGCGCCGAATCGCTCGGCTTGCTTCTGGAACAGCTCCATCATCTCTGGCCCCATAACGCCTTCGGGGAAGCCGGGGTAGTTCTCAACGTCGGTGGTGATCATCAATTGGCCACCCGGTTCGGGTCCGGCCAGCACGAGCGGGTTCAGACCGGCGCGGCCCGTGTAGAGCGCGGCGGTGTAGCCGGCAGGCCCGGAGCCAATGATGATCACCTTTTCGACGTTCGACATATGCAGGAAGAGCGTACCAGCGGGGCGGAAGATTCCCGGGCCATCCCCTTGGCCTTACGACGCGGGCCACGCAAGAAGACGTTCGCCCCAGGTAGAACCAAAGCGATGAACGTAGACCTTCTCAAGCGGCTGAGCGAAGCGCGCGGGATCCCGGGACAAGAAGATCATGTGCGCGCGATTGTGCGCGAAGAACTGGCGGGCATGGGCGAGATGCGCACCGATGCCATGGGCAACCTGATTGTCCACAAGAAGGGCACCGGTGGCCCCGGCGCGCGCCGCATCATGATTGCGGCCCACATGGACGAAATCGGCTTCGTGGTCAAGTTCATTGACGACAAAGGCTTCCTTCGCCTGCACGCTCTCGGTGGGTTTGATATGCGGCAACTGGCCAGCCAACGCGTGCACGTGCAGACCCGCGACGGCGTGCTGCCGGGCGTGTTGATGCTGACCAGCAAGCCCAAGCACATGATGGCGCCGGGCGAAGATGCCAAGGCGAGCACGTTGGACGACTTCTTTGTGGACGTCGGCCTGAGCGGAGAACAGGCCAAGGAGCAGGTGGCGATTGGCGACATGGTGACGATGGACCGCACCTTCCGCACGATGGGCGACCTGATGACCGGCAAGGCAATGGACGACCGCTGCGCCGTCTTTGTGATGATCGAGGCGCTGAAGGCGCTGGGCGAGCACGCCTGCGACGTTTACGCCGTGGCGACGGTGCAAGAAGAGATCGGTCTACGCGGGGCGGCCGCCAGCGGCTGGAGCGTGCAACCGGACGTGGCCGTCGCGCTAGACGTGACCCTGGCCAACGACATCCCGGGCCTGCCGGAAGCGCTGCACGTGACCAAGCTCGGCCTGGGCACGGCGATCAAGGTGCTGGATGGCTCGCTCATTTGCCACCCCAAGGTGGTGGCGCACTTCCGCCGCGTGGCCGAAACCAAGGGCATCCCCCACCAGATGGAGTTGCTCACGGCCGGGGGCACTGACGCCGGGGCGATCCAAAAGCTGCACGGCGGGATTCCGGCGTTCACCCTCAGCATCCCGTGCCGATACATCCACACCGTGAACGAGACGGTGCACAAGACGGACGTGCAGGCGAGCATTGACCTGCTGGCCCGGTGGATTGAAAACGCCCACGAAGGCGACTACGCCTACGACTAGGTCAGCGGTTAAGCTGATTCCAAGCCGGGTTGAGGAAGCGCTGCACCTCGACCCGGTACCCCGTGGGGTCGAACGCGAAGAAGTGTTCGATCTCGTAGGCATCGGTGATGCGCGGCGGGCCGTCGGTCTTTACGCCCCGGCTTGTGAGGTGGTCGTACCAGGTCGGGACGTCCTCAGTGACAAAGGTGATGACCACGCGGTCGGGCGGCTCCGGCACCGGGCCGGTGTGCATGCAAAAGCCTATGTACGCTTCTTCTTGGATGCGCCAGATGCGGCACGAGCCTTGGTCCAGCACCATTTCCAGGCCGCAAAACTCGCTGTAGAACTCGGTCGTCCGCGCCAAATCCAGGCACGGCAGAAAAGTAATCGCCGATTGCAACGGGGCGGGTGTCATTCGCCCTGTTCCCATTCGCCGGTGTAAACCGTGGCCGCCGGGCCGGTCATCGTTACCTGGCCATCTTCGGCGTATTCGATCACGAGATCACCGCCGGGCAGGCTCACGCGCACCTTGCGATCAGTGAGACCGAGTCGGAAAGTCGAGACAGCGGCTGCGCAGGCCCCCGTGCCGCAGGCCAGCGTAACGCCTGCGCCTCGCTCCCACGTGCGCTGGATAATGTGGTCGCGACTGACGACCTGCACCCAGTGCGCGTTCACCCGGGCGGGGAACCACTCGTGGTGCTCAAAAGCGGGGCCAAGTTGCTCTAGCGCAATGGCTTGAACGTCAGGCACCGGCATCACCAGATGCGGGTTGCCCATGCTCACAGCCGTACCTCGGAAGGTCTCGCTCTTCGCGGTGACTGGTTCATCGACGCACTCCTGGTCGGCGGGGCCGGTCATCCCGATCTCGCCGCGCGACAGGCGGGCGCGACCCATGGCCACGGCCACCTGGCCGTCGTCGGTGAGGCGCAAGACCAGCGTGCCCGCGCCGGTTTCCACCGGGATCTCGGTCGCGTCGGTCAGCCCTTGGTCGCGGAGGTAGAGCGCAAAGCAGCGCACCCCGTTGCCGCACATTTCGCTTTCGCTGCCGTCGGGGTTCCACATGCGCATGGCAAAGCCCCCGGTGGGCGTGCGGTCGGCCAGGATCAGACCGTCCGCGCCGACGCCAAATCGGCGCGAACAAGTCTGCTGGGCCAGCGCCGACCAGTCCGTATCCGCCGGGCACTGGTCAGCACGCATCATCACGAAATCGTTACCGATTCCGTGCATCTTGGTAAAGGTTAAGTTTGCCAAATCAGTCTTCGTCTCGGGGCGCGCGCTCTTCGTCGCGGCTCCCGATCTCGCGGGCCGGAACGATGCTGGCCACAGCGTGCTTATACACCAGCTGCGTCGCGCGTCCCGGTTGATCGAGCAGAACGGTAAAGGCGTCGAAGCCCTTCACCGTGCCCTTGAGTTGGTGGCCACCCGTCAAAAAAATCGTGACGGCAATGCCTTCCTTGCGTACTTGATTCAGGAACATGTCCTGCAAATTAATAGATTTCCCCATGAGATTCCTCAACGGCTTTCCTTAAGGAAAGATTCCTCCCAATCTCTCCCCCAAGCCAACGGGTTCCATTGTGCCCGTTCTCTTTGGTACGAAACTAGTCCCTTTTCAGTTCTCAACCAAGTCCTTTGTCTCTTCGCATATTGTCGGGTGGCGAGGTTGATTTGATCGACGAGTTCCGTGAGAGAAATCTCGCCCTGCAAATGATCGACAATGTTGCGGTAGCCGATGGCCCGCATGCCGGGGTCTTCGCTCGTCACCCCGCTGGCCAGCAGGGCCTCCACTTCTTCCAGCCAGCCTTGGGCCAAGAGCTGCGCGGTGCGGGCGACGAGGCGCTCATTCAGCCATTCGGGCTCGGGGAGTAGTGCCAGCTTGTGCCGGGCAAAGGGCGGAAGCTGAATCGGGTCGGCCGGAACCGCTTGTAGGCGTTCCAGTGCACGCCGCACCCGCACGGGGTTCTTCAGGTCCGTTTGGGCGGCGATCTCCGGGGCGGTGGCTTCCAGTTCGGCCACCAAGGCCGCCAACCCCTCTGCCTCTTCCCGGGCCATGAAGTGCGCCCGAAGTTCGGGGTCAGGGGCCCCGCGCAAATCCGCGAATTCGTCCATCAACGCCCGGACATAGAAGCCCGTGCCGCCGACCAAGATGACCGACCGCCCCTCAGCATAGGCCTGCGCGAGTAAGGGGAGGGCCGCTTGCACCCAGGGCACCACGCCGAAGGGTTCCTGCGGGTCCACAAGGTCAAGCAACTCATAGCGAGCCCGGTCCCGTGGCTTGTTGGTGCCGATGTCGAGCCCTCGATACACCTGGAACGCATCGGCATTGAGCAACAAAGCCCCCGTCCGATCGGCGAGGGCTTCGGCAAAGTCCGATTTTCCGGAACCCGTGGGTCCCAAAACGGCAATGAGGGCTGGCGGTGTCAATACTCGATGAGGGCGTGGATGGGATAGCCCAGCAGGTTCTGCCGGCCCCCGAGGAACGACAGCTCCACCAAGAACCCGAACCCGCAGACCTTGCCGCCTAGGCGTTCCACCAACCGCGCCGAAGCGGCAGCGGTGCCCCCGGTGGCCAGCAGGTCATCCACCACGTACGCTTTCTGCCCCGGGCGGATGGAGTCGGTGTGCATCTCGACCGTGTTAGTGCCGTATTCCAGCGCGTACTCCTCGTGGATCTTGTCCGCGGGGAGCTTGCCGAGCTTGCGGGCCATCACAAAGGGAAGGCCGAGCTTGAGCGCCACCGGCACCCCGAAGATGAAGCCCCGGCTCTCGATGCCCACGATAACCTCAGCTCCCTGGGCTTTGGCGTCCTCGGCCAGCAGGTCCACCGCTTGCTGCATGGCCTTCGCGTCCATGAGCACGGGCGTCACATCCTTGAACATGATGCCTTCCTTCGGGAAGTCAGGCACGTCGCGGATGAGCTTAGCGGCCAGGATTTCAGGCATAGGCGAGTTCCACAATGCGCTTGGCGGCTTCCTGCATGGTGGCCGCGCCCACGATCTTGCTGCCCTTCAGCAGTTCCAGGCCTTCTTCGGCGCCGGTGCCGTCAATTCGGGCGACGACCGGGATGTTCACATCCAGTTGTTCGAACGCGGTGAGGATGCCCTTGGCGACTTGGTCGCCCCGAGTGATGCCCCCAAAGATGTTGATGAGCAGGCCCTTCACGTTCTCGTCCTTCAGCACGAGTTCCACGCAGGTCTTCACTCGTTCGGCGTTGGCCCCGCCGCCCACGTCCAGGAAGTTGGCCGGGCGGCCACCCGCCGCGTTCACTTCGTCCAGCGAGCACATCACTAGCCCGGCACCGTTGCCCATGATGCCGATGTCACCGCCCAGGCGCACATAAGCAATGCCCTTTTGGGCGGCTTCGGCTTCCAGCGGGTCTTCGGCGGAATCTTCCGCCGTCGCGGCGAACTCAGGATGTCGGAAGACGGCGTTTTCGTCCAGGCTCACTTTGGCGTCGGCGGCTAGGAGCTTGCCTTCCGGCGTTAGAGCCACCGGGTTGATTTCGATGAGGTCGGCATCGCTTTCGATGTACGCGCGCACCAGCGACTTGATCATCGCCACCATTTGGCGCTGGGCAGGGCCGGGGATGTGAGCCTTGGCGACGGCGTCACGAATCTCGAAATCGGCGAGGCCCCACACCGGGTCTACCAGCAGGCGCACGATGGCCTCGGGGTTCTTCTCGGCGACTTCTTCGATCTCCATCCCGCCTTCGCGGCTGATCATGACGAGCAGCTTTTGCGCGGCGCGGTCCAGCAGCACGCTCAGGTAGTACTCCTCGGCGATATCCACCAGTTCGGCGACGAGCACCTGCTCCACCACCATGCCGGCCGGATTCTGGATGCTCACCAGACGCTTTCCAATGAGTTCGCCCGCAAAGGTTCCGGCCTCGGCCGCGTTGTCGAAGAGCTTCACGCCACCGGCCTTGCCGCGACCGCCCATGAGGACCTGCGCCTTGACGACGACCTTGCCACCGTACTCTTCGGCAATGCTCTGGGCGTCGGCAGCGTTCTTGGCCACGCGACCGCCCGGGACGACCACCCCGTACTTCGCCAGCAAGTCCTTCGACTGGTATTCGTGCAACTTCATCGGTAGAGGTGATCTTACCGGGGCGGAATCACGGGCAGGGACTTAGAAAAGTGCTGATAGGTGCGCGCACGTTCAAATCCGTGCCGCCCGTAGAAGTCGAGAAGCACGGTCCAGTCAATGATCGTGCGTCGGGCGCCTTGTTGTTGCAGGTCTTGCAATGCCCAGGCCAGCAGGCCGTGGCCCCAGCCCCGCCCCCGGGTGGCTTCGCTCAGTCCAATCGGGCCGAGCGCCGCCCAATCGAGGCCAAGATCTATATGCCAATTTGCCCCGGCGATGGGGTTTGGCGTTCCGGCCTGCTGAGTCAGGGCGAAGCCTTCCACTTTCTCTTCCGCAATGAGAATCACAAGGTCCTGCGGAGTTCTTGCCCACCGACGGAGCCCGTCTTGCCGCCAGCGACCCGGAAAGGCGCGTCCGAAAAACTCGGCCAGGGCCTCACCATCCGCCGCGGTTGCCCGGCGCACGGTGCAGCCTTGGAGAGACTCAATGGTCCCGGCGGGAGGGGCGTAGTCCTTGAGGTCGCGCTCCACGTCGTAGCTCTCATGCGTGCACGTGTATCCGGCGGAAGTGAGGTATTCGGCCACCAGGTCTGACCCCGCCGGCAGGCTCGGCCAGAGGTGGTCGGCATCGCCCCCGAACTGGAGAGTCGCAAAGCCCTGTCGGATGGCTTCCTCTTCGACTTTCTCAAGTAGCTGGTGGGCGATGTCGGGTTCTTGCGCCCACAGGCCGGTGATGGGCAACACATGCGCCGCCGCCCCCTGCCAGGTGCCGGGCTGCTTGCAAGTGATGGCGCCCAGCGTGTCTCCGCCCGATTTCATGCGCCAGGAGTTGGTAGGGTCGTAGCGCGGGCTGGCCACGGTCTTGCTCCACAGCAAGCGCTCGTCCACCCGGAACGGCCGCGGGTAGATCTCCCCATGAAGCGCCACCAGCTCTTCGTAGTTGATCTGGGCAAAGGGAACCCACGGCATGAATGCAGGTTACCGGGTGGGCCTCAGGTGCGTTGCATGTAGTTCGCGCGCAGGTCGTTGAGGAGGTTGTCGATCTGGCGCTGATCGGCGGGGTCCAATCGGGGGTGGATAAGGCCCGCGAGGTGGGCACAGAGATCAATGGCGACCTTGGCCTGAGCGAGGTCAGCGTGAGTGGTGCCGGTGATCGGGTCGGGGTGCAGGCCCAATTTTTGCCAGGCGATGCCCGCCATCTGGTCGAGCATCAGGGCAATCACATCGTGGACTTGGAGGGGTCCTTGTTCAGTGCGATCCATGACTCGTAAATGTACTAGATTGTGCGGGACAGTTTTCGAGGCAAGAAAAGGAACCTCGGCCTGCTCGCATGGTTGATTTTGAACTCAAATGTAAGAAGATGTCGGCGTGAATCCCCCAGAAACAGTGCCTGGGTCATCTGGGCAAGGCTAGACCCAATATCCCGCACCGAACGGTTTTTGGTCGGTTGCTTGAACCACAATAGAGCACGTCCGGAGAGGGCACATCCTCATGCGAATTCTTGCTATTGCTTCAATTTTGGCGGTCGCTGGCGCTGCGAACGCCGACATGACCTTCCACTCCCTGGCTGGTGGCAACTTCAGCCAAGACTGGGAAAACACGGGCCTGATCACGGCCAACGACAACTGGTCCACGGTGCCGAGCATCACGGGCTACCTTGGTGACACCGGTACCGCCACGGCTAACGATCCGTCGGCCTATCTCTCTCCTTCGCTTGGCGCTGTGGACGTGATTGCCAACCAAACCAACCCCAACACGCTTACCAGCGGTGGCGTAGCGGAGTTCCAGTCGAGCATTAACGCTCCGTTCAGCCCGACGATTGCTCTGCAGGGCAGCGGTACGGCCGACAACCCGGGCATCGTCCTGTTTATGGACGCTACCGGCCGCACGAACGTCAATCTTCGCTTCGACCTCGTTGACATTGATGGCAGTGCCGACAACTCGATCCAGGCGATTGCTGTCCAGTACCGCGTCGGTGGCACTGGCGACTTCGTGAACGTGACCGGTGGTTTCGTTGCCGACGCGACGACGGGTCCGAGCCTCTTCGGCAACACCACTTCGATGAATCTGACGGAAGCGGCTTGGGCGGGTGCTTCGAGCCTTGAGCTCCGCATCATTTCCGCCAACGCTGCTGGTAACGACGAATGGGTTGGCATTGACAACATCGTCGTCACGAGCCAAGCCGTGCCGGAACCGGCCAGCATGATCGCCCTGGGTGCGGGCCTCCTCGCCCTGGCGCGACGCCGCCGCAGCAAGTAACTGCGCGAGCGAAAGATCCTACAGGTGTCACCCCCAAACGGCGTGGCACCTGTTCTTTTTACGGGGTTTCGGATTCTGCCCGGCTGAGGTCCCGGCCCTTAATCCTGAGTTAAAGAAGCGGCCAAAGAATGTCCCTGAGGTTCAAACTCATGCGTTCTCTTCTAACTCTCAGCTTCTTCGCGGTTGTGGCTTCTTCACAGGCCGCCATCCTCACCCAGTGGAACTTTAACAGCACCACTTCCGACGCCAACACGAGCACCGGCACCACGGCTCCAGCCATCGGCACCGGCACCGCCAGCGTCGTGGGCGGTCTGACGACTTCCTTCGCCTCGGGCGATGCCAGCGGCGGTTCCACCGACCCGGCCGTCGGTGATGACTCCGCTTGGAACACCACCACCTACGCCGCTCAAGGCACTGGCGACAAGACGCGCGGCGTCCAGTTCCTGGTCAGCACCGTTGGTCAGCAGAACATCGTCGTGTCCTGGGACATCCGCCACAGCAACACGGCCAGCCGCTGGACGCAGTTCCAATACACCACCGACGGCGTGAACTTTGTGGACTTCGGCGCCGCCATTGATGGCCCGGCGACCGGCGACAGCTGGAACAACACCCGAACCGTAGACCTGAGCACGGTGACGGCCGTGAACAACAACGCGAACTTCGGTTTCCGCGTGGTCAGCACGTTCGCCCCGGGTGGTAGCACCTACGCCGGTACGACCGTAGCCGGCACCTATGCCACCAGCGGCACCATGCGCTATGACATGGTGACGGTGAACGCCAGCCCGGTGCCGGAACCGGCCAGCATGATTGCCCTGGGTGCGGGTCTCCTCGCCCTGGCGCGACGCCGCCGCAACGGCTAAACCCTCTGGAATAGGATCACCAGATGAGGACGGGGCCCCGCTAGGGGTCCCGTTTCTTTTTGCCTGGTTTAGGAGGAAGAGGAGGCGAGCGAAGCGCGGTCTTCTTCGACTTCCGCCCATGCTCGGTCAAAGGCAAGCAAGCAGTCCTCGGCGGCGTCCAGCGCCGCCCCAGTGAAGGGCCATACGTAAGCCCGGTCGCTCATATAGCTGCTGGCGTGCTTGCGCTGTACCAACGAAAGCACACGCGGCGGAATGACGGTGCGGTCATAGAAGTCCACCCGGATGCGGCCCTGGTGGCCGTCCACTTTCTCGATGCCCAGGTGCTGGGCCACCAAGCGCAGGCGCATCACGCGCAGGGCGTTTTCTACGCTGGGCGGCATGCGTCCGTAGCGATCGGCCAGTTCGTTGGCAATCTCGTCGAGGCTCGCTCGCGAGCGCGCCCCCATCATGCGCTGGTAAGCGTAAAGTCTTTGCGCCTGATCTTCAATATAAGTCTCGGGGATATTGATCTGGGCGGGCAAGTCCACGGTGGGCAGGGGCTCGAGTCCGCGCAGAGGATCATCCAACGCGGGCGGAGCCTCACCGTCGGCCACCGTCTTCAAGAAATTAACTTCGGACTCAATGAGCTGAGCGTAAAGCTCAAAGCCCACGGTCATCATCTGCCCGCTTTGCTTGGCACCCAGCAGGTCACCCGCGCCGCGAATTTGCAGGTCGCGGAACGCCAGTGAGTACCCGCTGCCCAGGTGGGCAAATTCCTGCAGGGCTTCCAAGCGCGCCATCGCGTTTTCGGTCAGGCTCGCATTGCCCTTATAGAGCATGTAGGCGTAGGCTTGGCGATCGCTTCGTCCCACGCGACCGCGCAATTGGTACAACTGTGAGAGCCCAAAGTACTGCGCATTCTCCACGATGATCGTGTTCGCGTTGCTGATATCCAGCCCGTTTTCGACGATGGTCGTCGAGATCAGGATGTCGATGTCGCCCCGGATGAAGTCGAGCATCACGGGCTCCAGTTCGCGTTCCGTCATCTGCCCGTGGCCAATGCCGATCCGCGCGGTGGGCACGAGGTTGCGGATGCGCTCGGCAATCATCTCGATGCCCTGCACCCGGTGGACCACGTAATAGGCTTGGCCGCCCCGGGCCAGTTCACGCAGCAGCGCCTCGCGCACCACTTCGTCGCTGTAGGCGCGCACGTAGCTGCGGATGGGCAGGCGTCCCGGTGGCGGGTCGTTGATGAGCGACATCGGCCGGATGGACATCAGCGCCATGCTCAGGGTGCGGGGGATGGGGGTGGCGGACATGCTCAGCACGTCCACGTTCACGCGCATCTGCTTGAGGTTCTCCTTGTGCTTCACCCCAAACTTCTGCTCCTCGTCCACCACCAGCAGGCCGAGGTCCTTAAACTTCATCTCCGACCCCAGAAGCGAGTGCGTGCCCACGAGCACCTGCACGTCGCCGGTTTTCAGCCCTTCCAGCACTTCTTTGCGCTCGGCGGCGGTGCGGAAGCGGTTGAGATAATCCACCCGCACGCCAAAGGGTTCCAGCCGCTCCTTGAAGTTGCGATAGTGCTGTTCGCTTAGGATGGTGGTGGGGCAGAGCACCGCCACTTGCCGCTCGGCGGTGACGGACTTAAACGCCGCGCGGATGGCAACTTCGGTCTTCCCGAATCCCACGTCGCCGCACACCAGGCGGTCCATCGGGTAGTCGGTCTGCATGTCCATCTTCACCTCCTCGATGGCTTGCAGTTGGCTGGGCGTCTCCACCCACGGGAAGGTGTGCTCCATTTCGGCCTGTTCGGCTGTATCATTGCCGTAGCTGGGGCGGTGGGCACGGTTGCGCTCGGCGTAGAGCCGAATCAGCTCACGCGCCATCTCACGGGCGTCTTCCCGTGCTTTTCCCACGGTCTTGCGCCATTCACCTCCGCTCAACCGGTTGATCTTGGGGGCACCATCGCCGGGGGCGAGGTACTTCTGAATGCGGTCCAGCTGGTCGGCGGGAAGGAAAAGCTTATCGGGTGGCTTGTATTCGATGAAGAGGAATTCGCGGTCGTGTCCGTCAATCTGGCGGGTGACCAAGCCTCGGTAGATGCCGATCCCGAACTGGATGTGCACCACAAAGTCGCCGGGTTTGAGATCCAGCACCGTGGCCACCGGCACGCCCTCGCTGAATTTGCGTTGGGGCAGCCGCAGGCGCGAGACGCCGAACAGTTCTTGGTCCGAAACCAGCGCCGACCCCAGGGACGGCATGATGAAGCCGCCGGCAAGGTTGCCTTCTACCCAGAAGGTGCCGGGTTCGGTTTCGGCTTCGGGATCGAACGCCCCCGCGAAAATCTCGACCTGGCTCAGCACTTTTTGGGTGCGGTTGGGCTGGTCGGTGGCGACAAAGACTTGCAACCCCTCTTCCACCCATTGCTTCATCGCGCCGGTGAGGGCCTGCGGTTGGCCGTGGTAGCCCCGCAGAGATTTGGCTTCGAGGCTGGCTTCGGGGCCGGCGGGGAACCAGTGCGGCAAATCGTTGATCTGCGCCATCGCAATGGAGGCCGGTAGGTTGCCGAGGTGCTCCACGCCCACCAAGAAGTCATTGGCGTGGGCCTGCATGATCTCGCCGCGCTCGGCGCGGTGCAGCAGCGCCTGGGCGAGTTCCTCCTCATTGCGCTGGGCCATGATCTCGAGCTCAATCGGCTCGTCGAGAATCAGCCAACCGTCTTCGCCCAGCAGGTCCACGGCGCAGCCGCTTTCGGAGTGAAGTAACGGACGGTACAGATCCAGGCGATCGAAGAACTGCCGGTTCTCCATCGCCTTGAGATCGTCCTCGACCAGCTGCTCCAATTGCCGAGATTGCTCCGCATCTAGTTGCGCCATCTCGCGGTAAAGGCTGGGCTCAACGAGGGCGCGGATACCTTCGGCGTCGGCGGGGAGGAGGGTTTCCCGGCTCGGCAAGATGGTGAGCACGTCCAGCGGCTCGGTGGAGCGCTGGCTCATCGGGTCGAAGTAGCGCAGGCTTTCCACTTCGTCGCCGAAAAGCTCCATCCGCACGGGGCGCTGGGCGCCCATAGGGAAGATATCAATGATGCCCCCGCGCCGGGCGAACTGGCCGGGGATGCGCACGGGGTCGCCGGGTTCGTAACCCACGCGCTTGAGTTGAGGCACGAGTTCTACGGGGTCCGCGGTGCTGCCGACGCGGATTTCGGCAAGTTCGGCGGTTAATACATCACCGGGAAGCGTGCGCTCGAGGGCGGCGCTGACGGTGGCCACCACCACACCGGGCTGGCCCAGGGCCAGGGCACGCAGGGCACCCAGCCGGTCGCTGAGGGCCACGCTTTCGGGGGCGGCGTCTTCAAAGAGCACGCTCAGCCCGCTCGGCATCGGGCGAATCAAATTGGCGGGGATGCCGCACAGCCCCAGGCGCGCCTGCCATTGCAGCACGCGGTCGTGGTTTTGGGTGAGGATGAGGATCGGTCGGGGCTGATCCAAAAAAGAGGCGGCCACCAGCGGGGCGCGGGCCTCCGGACATAGGTCAACCCACCGGGTCCCTTGCGAGACGTCGGTGAAAAGCTGCTGCACCCGGGGATGCTGTCGCCAGCGCTCAATGAGCGCGTCCAGCCGCATACGGAGTGCATGGTACCGAAGCCCGAAAAAGACGGCGCGGGCAGACCCGCCGCCACCCGCGCAGACCTCCGCGTAGAGTAACCTAGAGAACGAAAGCGATGCCGAAGCGCGTGGAAACCTTGGTTCTGCACGATAGCAGTACGCCCTCCTTTGGGGACATCCAAAAGGGGGGAAGTGTGGTCTTGGCCAACTCCAAGACCCTTGGCGACCTGATTGCCGGGGTGCCGGCGCAGGCCCGCGCCCACGCCCTGTGGCCGCTCACCTTCGGCCTGGCGTGTTGTGCCATCGAGATGATGAGCACGGTGGCGGCGCGCTTTGACTTGGCTCGTTTTGGTTCGGAAGCCTTCCGCGCCACGCCCCGCCAGGCCGACGTGATGATCATTGCGGGTCGCCTGAGCAAGAAGATGGCCCCGGTGCTTCGCCAGATTTACGACCAGATGCCGGAACCCAAATGGGTGATCTCCATGGGCGCTTGCGCCAGCACGGGCGGCGTTTATAACAACTACGCGATTGTGCAAGGCGCCGACCAAGTGGTGCCGGTGGACGTTTACGTGCCGGGTTGCCCGCCGTCGCCAGATGCGCTGATGTACGCGATCATCAAGCTGCAGAACAAGATCAAGCACCAGGGCCTCAAGCCAAAGCAAATGGCCTTGCTGGAGCTGAAGCCGCGTGAGGTGGAGTCGGTCTAACCATGAGTTTTGAAGTCTTTCGCGACGTTGCCAAGCCGATCCTGGCCGGGTTCGGCATCACGGCGCGCCGCCTGGCCAAGCCCAAGGCCACGGTGCAATACCCGGAAGAGCGACGGGAGCAATTCCCGCGTACCCGCTGGCGCCACGTCCTGACCCGCTACGATAGCGGCCTGGAGCGGTGCATTGGGTGTTCGCTGTGTGCGGGGGCCTGTCCGGCGCGGTGTATCTACGTGGAGGCGGCCGAGAACACGGACCAGGAACGGTACAGCCCCGGCGAGCGCTACGCCGTGCGCTACGAGATCAATATGCTGCGGTGCATCTTCTGCGGCTACTGCCAAGAGGCGTGTCCGACCGGTGCCATTGTTCTGCGAAAGGACTTTGAATTGGCGAACTACGAGCGCGAAGACTTCATCTATACAAAAGAGATGTTGCTGGAAGCGCGTCGCCCTGAGCCGGCGGTTCACTGACCCGACCAAGGGACTCGACTTGATAGAAAGGGGCGCATGCCCCTTTTTTTCTTGCCGCTTAACCGCCCCTTCACATCGTTGACTTGCTGTTAACCAAGCGACCCTCATGCTGGAATGCGAGGTCGACTCGAATGAGACGCACGGCATTCACATTAATTGAGCTTCTCGTCGTTATTGCCATCATCGCCATTTTGGCGGCGATCCTATTCCCGGTCTTTGCCAAGGCCAAGCAGGCGGCGAAGGTCACCAGCACCATGTCCAACCTGAAGCAGGTCGCGCTCGGCTTGCCCATGTACAGCACGGACTACGACGATATGGCCGTGCACGAATACGGCACGAGCTATCTGAACCAGGACACGTGGGTGGGCGACATCTACCCGTACGTCAAGAACCGCAGCGTCTTCTTCGACCGCACGGTGATGGAACCCAAGGGCGACCTTCACCCGGACCCGTTCTATCCGGGATTCAACTACCGCTGGGAATGGATCACGAACCTCTCGCTCAACACGGACGGCTATAGCCGAACGTTCGGCGGCAACAGCTGCACGAGCATGACGTGGTCAGAAGGGCCGGTGCGCTCTCTCAGCAGCATTGACCAGATCGCCGACCGCCTCGCGGTCGCCCCCATGCGCTACGCCAACCTCGAAATTGGTTGGATGCGCTTCTACGGTATCGACGCGGCCTGGCCGACCATGGACCGTTACGCCACCGGTTGGTCTTGGAACCAGCTGATCTGGGATGCGCGCAAGCAGTACGGTCAGCGGTTCGTGGGTGCCTTCGCCGATGGCCACGTAGGCAAGTTCGGTAAGGAGAAGTTCGTGTCGTACTACGTGGATAATCCGGCCCAGAACGAAGCCAATACCTACACGGAATTCTGCGCAAAGATGGACGAAAAGAACCTTTGGGCGTTCTGGGGTCGGCCCTGGCAGAACGACTGATGCGGTGGGCTAGCCTTGTCGCAGTTCTCGCTCTCTTGATGGGGTGTAGCTCCGACCCGGGTCCGAACGATCCGACGATGACACCGGAACAGGAAGCGAAGATCCAGCAGGACCGCTACACGCCAGAACAACAAGCGGCGAGGGACAACCGACCGCGATAGAGCCTAAGGAGAGGCCGGGAGAAGATAAGGGCTCCCGGCCTTTCTCATTTAGCCTTCCTTGCCCCAGCGCTGGGTGGCGAGGGCCACGCGCTGACCAAAGTGGCGGGCGGTGGCGAAGCTGCTCTCACGGATCCCTTCGTTGCCTTGGTCCACATTGGCCTGCACGAACAGGCCGCTGGTGGCCCCCACATTGTTGAGGTCATCCGGGGAGCCGGCCGAGGAGTTGTTGCCCGGCATCAAGTCCAGTCCCACCCAGACCATGCCGTGCTGCAGAGCTAGGATTTGCAACGTGGTCATGGTGATGTTCTTGTCCCCGCTCCAAGAGCCGCTGACCGTGAAACCGGCCGCGATCTTGTTCTTCCAGGCTTGCGAGAACCAGCGCTTGCTGCTGTCATCCTTGAACTGCGCAAACGGGGCCGAAACGTTGCCCATGTAGGTCGGCGAGCCAAAAATGATGGCGTCGGCTTGGTCCAGGGCGTCCCAATCCACGTCGGGCAGATGGTAGAGCGTCGCGGTGACGCCTTCGACTCCGTTCGCGCCCTCAGCGACCGCTTCCGCGACGGCTTTGGTGTGGCCGTAGCCACTGGCGAAGACGATGGCGACATTGAAAGTAGTTGTCATTGCAACTACTTACTCAGCATTCCGCCGGATTGTTTGCGCAGAGGGCCGAAATTCCTGCGGAGATTTCGTAGAATGGGCGCATGCGTATTGGCGGATGGATGACATTGGGAGCGGCGCTCCTGGTGCTGGCAGGATGCACGAGCGGCGGCGAAGCCCCGAAGGCGGACGGAACGGCCCCGGCCGGCGACCAAAGTAAGCCCTTTAAGGTCGCTCTCTTAACCCCCGGCCCGGTGAGCGATGCGGGCTGGAATGCGATGGCCTACAAGGGCCTGCAGGCGATTGAAAAGGAACTCGGGGCGACCGTGAACAACCAAGAGGCGACGGGCAGCCAAAAGCTGGACGCCATGCGGAGTTACGCCCAGGATGGCTACACGCTGGTGTTCGGCCACGGGTTTGAATACAACGACCCGGCGGCGGAGCTTGGCCCGGCCTTCCCGGACACGTTCTTTGTGACCAGTTCGGGCGGCAAGACCGGCCCCAATGTGGGGGCGTTCCGCTTCTATCTAGAGCAGGGTTTCTACCTGGCGGGCTACACCGCCGGACTGATGACCAAGACCGGCAAGGTGGCCATGATCGGTGGCGACCGCGTGCCCAGCATCGCCAGCACCTTCAAGGCCTTTGCGGCCGGGGCCAAGGCGGCGCGCCCGGACGTGGTAGTGATCGAGAAGTTCACGGGCAACGGCCAGGATGTGGCGGCGGCCAAGCAGGCCACCCTAGCGGCCATTGGTGAGGGTGCGGACTTTGTGATTCACCAAGCCAACGCGGCGGCCCAGGGCGTGTTTGACGCTTGCAAGGAAAAGAACGTGAAGGCTTTCGGGGCCAATCTGGACCAAAACAGCAACGAAAGTGGCGTGATTCTGGCCAGTGCGATCATCAATGCCGAGCCGGCCTTCGTGGCCCTGGCCAAAGACGTAAAGGAAGGCAAGTACAAAGGTGAGGTCCGGCTGACCGGCATGGCCGAGAAGTCCATTGACTACGTCTTCAACCCGGCGATGGTGGACCAGATTCCGGTTGAGATCCAAGAGAAGATCGAAACCGAGCGGGCCCGCATCCTCAGCGGCGACCTCGCGGTGCCGAAGGACGAGTTCTAACTCTTGCCCGACGAACCTCTCCTACGCGTCCAGAACGTCACCAAGCACTTCGGTCCGGTGGCGGCGCTTACGCAAGTGAGCGTGGATTTCTGGCCGGGAGAGGTTCATGCCGTTTTAGGCGAGAACGGGGCGGGGAAGTCCACTCTCATGAACGTGATGGCGGGCTTTCTGCAGGCGGATTCCGGCGCCATGCAGTGGCGCGGACAGCCCCTGCCGCCCTCGCCCCCGGATGTACTCCGCGACCTCGGGATTGCCATGGTCCACCAGCACTTCAAGCTCGTGCCGGTGATGACGGTGGCCGAGAACATCGCGCTCGACCGGATGGGGGGCACGCAGGGCCGTCTGGATCTAGAAACCGTGATTGCCCCGGCCAGGGCCATTGCCGCTCAGTTGGACTGGCAAGTGGATTTCGACGCCCCTGTACACACCCTGCCGGTGGGGGTGCAGCAGCGGGTGGAGATTCTCAAAGCTTTGGCCGGGCCGAGCGACCTGCTGATCCTGGACGAACCCACCGCCGTCTTGGGGCCAGAGGAAGTGGCGGAACTGATCCGCATCCTTCGCGATTTAGCCGCCGAGGGCCGGGCGGTGGTTTTGATTGCCCACAAGTTGGAGGAAGTCTTTGCGGTGGCCGACCGCATGACCATCTTGCGCAAGGGCCTGCACATGGGCGAGCGCCTGCGGGCTGAGGCTGACATGAGCGAAGTGGCGGCGCTGATGGTGGGCGAGGACCCGCCCCGGGGTGCCCCGGTGACCGGCGAACCCGGCCCGGTCCGACTGAAGGTGGAAAGCCTGAGCGTGAAGGGTGACCGAGGCGAAGCGGCAGTTCGCGAACTGAGCTTTGAAGTCCGCGCGGGCGAGGTGTTCGGGATCGGCGGGGTGGATGGCAACGGCCAGACCGAACTGGCCGAAGCCCTGGCCGGGTTGCGCTCCTTCACGGGCAAGATTGAACGGCCGGACGTGGTGGGATTGATCCCCCAAGACCGACAGCGAGAGGGGCTGGCCCTCTCGCTCAGCATCGAAGAGAACCTGTGGCTCGGGCCGGTGGTGCATGGGCAGGCCGGGTTGGGTTGGTGGCTGTCGTTCTCGAGTCTGCGCGCGGGGAGTGATGAATCCATCCAAAAGTACGGCATCAAGGTCGGGCGCGCGCAAGACCCCGTGTCCTCCCTCTCCGGCGGCAACCAACAGAAGGTGGTGGTGGCGCGGGTGCTGGGCCGACAACCGGAACTGGTGATCGCCTTGAACCCCACGCGCGGGCTGGACGTGAAGGCGGCCGAGTTCGTGCACCAACAACTCCGGGCGGCGGCCAGCGCTGGAGCAGCGGTGGTGCTCATCAGCACCGACCGGGATGAATTGGCGGCGCTGAGTTCGCGCATCGAGTTTCTTTTGGCCGGGCAGTGGGCGGCCAGCCTGGCGGGCGTATGAAGCGCGTTCTCATCACAGTCGCCACCCTGCTGGGGGCCCTGGTTCTCACGTTGGCCGTGTTTGGTCTGGATGTGCCGCAGGCGTTGGGGCTGATTTGGAACGGGGCGTTGGGCTCCGAGGCCGGGATCTCCCGCACCCTCGTCCGGGCCACGCCATTGCTGTTGGCGGGCTTGGCGGTGTTGGTGGCCTGGCGGGCGGGAATGTACAGTATTGGCGCCGAAGGTCAATACATAATGGGCGGCCTTTGTGCGGCGGCGGTGTTCCAGGCGCTAGGCGAACGTGGTTTCACCCTGCCGCTCATGCTGCTGGGGGCCATTGCCGGGGGAGCCGCCTATGCGGGCCTGGCCGGGGCGCTGTTCATCTACCGGGGGGTGCAGGTGGTTATCAGTACGATCCTGCTCAACTTCATCGCCCTCAGCACCCTGCGGTGGGCGGTGCAAAACAGCCTGAAAGAACCCGGCGGGTTCACCCCCCAAACCACGCCGCTCCCCGATACGATGATGTTCGAGCGGTACAAGCTCCAGACCGACTTGCACGCCGGGGTGTGGGTGGCGCTGGGGGCGGGCTTGCTCACGTGGTGGTTCCTCACGCGCACCAAGCTGGGGTTCAGCATCAAGTGGGTGGGCGCGAACCCCAAAGCGTCCGAGTTTGGCGGTATCCCGGTGGCCCGCACGCAGATGGCGGCCATGTTTTGGTCCGGCGGACTTTGCGGGTTGGCGGGGGCCATCACCTACATGGGCGTCCTCCGCAGCATTGATCAGAGCTTTAGCGAGAACTGGGGCTTCCTAGCCATTCCGGTGGCTCTGCTAGGCGCGCTGGACCCGGTGGGGACGCTGGTGAGTGCCCTGTACTTTGGGGCGTTGTTTGCGGGGTGCGAAGCCCTCAGCCGCTCCACCAGCGTGGGCACGTCGGTCGTTTTGGTCATCCAGGCGGTGGCGGTGCTAGCGATCGTGGCGGTGGGGCAGTGGCGATTCTCCGTCCGCTCTAAGAAGGCAGGGGAGGCGAATTTGTGATGGGGCTCGAATTCCTCCGCTTCGGGGCGCCGGTCGCGTTTGCCGCCCTGGGCGAATCCATCGGTCAGCGAGCGGGGGTGCTGAATATCGGGCTAGAAGGCTTCATGCTCATGGGGGCGTACGTCGCTTTTCGGGTCACAGGGGCCACGGGCAACCCTTACCTGGGCTTGCTCGCGGGCGTGGTGGCCGGGGTGGTGCTCGCGCTCATTCAGGGGTTCCTCACCATTCACAACACCGCCGACCAAGTGGTGGTGGGCACCGCCGTCAACTTGCTGGCGCTGGGCCTGACCAACACGCTTTTCCGAGCCCAGTTCGGCAAGTCGGGCGAGCTGGTGCGAGTGCCCTCTCTGCCCACCTTGTTCGGCCCCTTCGATGCCGGCTTGATCCTGCTGGGCATTCTCGTCATTGCGCTCAGCCTCTGGCTGGCCCGCTCCAAGTGGGGGCTGGCCAACCGGGCAGTGGGCGAATACCCGCCGGCGGTGCAATCGGCGGGGCTCAGTGTCACGCGCATCCGCTGGCAAGCCGCCCTGTTGGCGGGGGCCTTTGCGGGGCTGGCGGGGGCGTACTTGGTGGTGGGCGTGGCCCACACCTTCGCCGAAAACATGGTGGCGGGGCGCGGGTTTGTCGCCATCGCCATGGTCACCTTTGGCCGCTGGCGGCCGTGGGGCGTGGTGTTGGCCTCATTGTTTGTGGGCTACATTGATAGCTTGCAGTATCAGTGGCAGGGTCGGTCGGCGTTGCCGGTGGAGCTTTTCCAGGCTTTGCCGTACCTCGGGGCGTTGCTGGTCCTGGTGTTTGTGGGCCGAGGGGCGGCCGCCCCTGCCGCTTTGGGCGTCCCGTATCGTAGAGAACGTTAGCCGTGCGCCCGATCACTCTCACTCGCCGTATCGCCTTCAGTGCCGGGCACCGCTATTGGGATCCTGCGCTGGATGCCGAGGGGAATCGTCAGCGCTTTGGGCGGTGGGCCAGCCCCTTTAACCACGGCCACAACTACGTGCTGTGGGTGAGCGCCGCCGGCCCGGTGGACACCGCGAACGGCATGGTGGTGAACATCAAGTGGATTGACGACGTGTTGCAAGAGCGCATCGTGGCCCGGTGCGATCAGCGCAGCCTGAACGACGAAGTGCCCCCGTTCGACACCACGCCCCCCACGGTAGAGAACCTCCTGGCCTGGATGGCCCGCGAACTTCAAGACCTGCCGGGCGGCGTCCAGCTCACGGCCCTCAAACTCGAAGAAACTCCGCTGCTCTACGGCGAATGGACCCCCGAAATGACCTCAATCACCCGCACCTACGAATTTGCCGCTAGCCACCGGCTCCATGTCCCTTCGCTCTCGCCCGAGGAAAATGTGCGGCTGTTCGGCAAGTGCAACCATCCGCACGGCCACGGCCACAACTACGTGCTGGAAGTCACGGTCTCGGCCCCCACCGACCCCGTGACGGGCATGAGCGTGAGCCTGGACGAACTCGACGCGGTTGTGGATAGGGAGATCGTGGACCGCTACGACCACCGCAACCTGGACCTGGATGTGGAGGAACTGCAAGGCGGCCCCACCACGAGCGAGATCGTGGTGCAGGCCATCTTTGATCGGCTGGCCCCGGCGGTGCCGGGCAAGCTGGTGCGGGTGCGGCTTTTTGAAACCGCCCGCAACGTGTTCGAAGTCACTGCCTGAGGGCGCGCTTCAGTTCATGGTCGTGCCGAACTCTTCGAACACCGGCAAGTAGAACGCCCACTCGTCGTTCTGCATCGCCTTCATGTACTTGGGCAGGCTGAGGTACGGCACAAAATGGGGCCGCCGGGGCACCTTTTTCAGCTTCATGTTGGCCTGCTGGGGCGTCTTGTCACCCTTCTTCAGGTTGCACTTGCGGCAGCAGGTCACCAGGTTCTCCCAGGTGTGCGGGCCGCCGCACCAGCGCGGCACCACGTGGTCCAACGTCAGGTCCTTGCGGCTGCCGCAGTACTGGCAGGTGTAGAGGTCTCGCGCCAAGATGGAGTGCCGCGAAAGCCGCAGCTGGGGCATCGGCCGCTTGACCATGTAGCGCATGCGCACAATGCTGGGGCTGACAATGGTGCCCCGGCTGGTGCGGATCGGCTGGTCGTGCTCGTGCAGAATTTCCGCCTTGCCCAGCAGCACCAACGAGACCGCCCGGCTGACGTTGCAGACGTTCAGCGGTTCGTAGTTCGCGTTCAAAAGTAAGACCTCAGCCATGGCGGACCCCCCGGCGCCAATAGCGAGGCCCGTCGGTCACAGACAGACGGGCCCGAGGCGAACGGCGGCAACGAGACGGTATGACCGTATCGGACCACAGCGGTGGACGCATCCTCCTTTCCTCGATTTGCCAACGTTTTGGCGCCATCATGGTATTCAGACGTGCGAAAGCGCCGGTTGGGCGCAATCTTTACAAAACCTTTACGAAGAGGTCCGCAAAAAGCACGGCGGGAGTTCCGGGGGCGGGGTTTGTGTGCTACGATGAACAAAGAATTCGACCACGGATGGTTTTATGTCAATGAATGTCTTAAAAATTGATGGTGGCGCGCCGCTCGTCGGGAGCGTGGCAGTGGGCGGAAGCAAGAATGCTTCCCTGGCGATTTTGGCGAGCTTGCCGTTGATTGACGGCGTCACGGAACTTGCGAATCTCCCGAACATCAGCGATGTCCGCACCAAGTTGGAACTCCTGCGCGAGTTCGGCGCGGAAGTCTCGTGGAATGGCAGCACCTGCACCATCGACACCCGCAACCTGCATTACTTTGAGCCTAGCGACGCCCACGTGCGCCGCATTCGCACATCCTTCTATCTCCTTGGCCCGCTTCTAGCCCGCTTCGGTAAAGCGCGCCTGCCCAAGCCGGGTGGGTGTGATATCGGCGACCGCAAAGTGGACTTCCACCTCAAGGCCCTTGCTTTGATGGGGGCCCCCGTAGATACCGATAGTGGTGCCTACGCCGCCGCCAGCGATAGCATGCACGGCGAGTACATCTATCTCGATTTCCCGAGCGCCGGGGCCACCCAGCACCTGATGGCCACCGCGTGCCGAACCCCTGGCCAAACGGTGATTGACAACGCGGCCATGGAGCCCGAAGTCACGCAGCTTGCTGCTTTCTTGCAGGGTGCGGGCGCCCGGATTGAAGGCGCGGGCACCAACAAGATCACCGTGACCGGCGTGGACCATATGGGCGACAACCGCTTCCGAATCCCGGCCGACCGCATCCAAGTGGGCACCTATTTGCTAGCGGGCGCGATCACCAAAGGCCGCGTGACCTGCACCGATATCCTGCCGGAATACCAAGCAGCTTTGGTGACCAAGCTCAAGGAAATGGGCGCGGACGTGGAAGTGGGCAACGACTTCGTCACCGTGGGCGCGACGGGCCGGCTCGGCCCCGCCAAGGTCGTGACGATGCCGTATCCGGGCTTTGCCACCGACATGCAGCAGACCATGGTGGCGGTGATGGCCCTGGCCGACGGCACCAGCGAAGTGGATGAAACGATTTACGAGCGCCGCACCGGCCACATCAACCAACTGAACCGCATGGGCGCCGACCTGAGCTCGGCGGGAAGCAAGACGATCATCAAGGGCGTGGAGCGACTCCAAGGGACGGCTGTCGAGGCCAGTGACCTGCGCGCGGGCGCGGCCCTCGTTTTGGCCGGCCTGGCCGCCGAAGGGACCACGCAAGTGCACAATGTTCACTACATTGACCGGGGCTATGAGGACTTTGAAGCAACCCTCAATAGTCTGGGGGCGTCAGTAGAGAGGCTGTCGGACACGGCGACCGTCTAGGCGCATGTCACAATAGCAGTTCCCACCTTGAAATTTGCTGCTGAAATCGGAATTGACCTCGGTACGGCCAACCTGCTCGTTTACCGCCGAGGGAAGGGCATTGTCCTGAATGAACCCACCGTGGTGGCCATTTCGACAAACTCTAAAACGGTACTGGCCGTAGGGAACGAAGCCCGCGAGATGCTGGGCAAGACGCCCGGCAATATCCAGGCCGTGCGCCCGATGAAGGATGGGGTCATTGCGGACTACACCGTCACCATGAAGATGATGGAGCACATCCGCAAGAAGGTGGTGGGGGGCTGGCAGATGTTCCCGCCGACCGCCCTGATTTGCGTGCCCAGCGGGGTCACCAACGTGGAGCGCCGCGCCGTGTGCAAGGCCGCGCGCGAGGCCGGTTTTGGCCGTGCGATGACGATTGAAGAGCCCATGGCCGCCGCCATTGGGTGCGGTTTGCCCATTGCGAACCCCGGCGGCAACATGATCGTGGACATCGGCGGGGGTACCACCGACATCGCGGTGATTAGCCTCGGGGGCATCGTGCTGAGCCAAAGCCTGCGGGTGGGCGGCAACAAGCTGGACGACGCCATCGTTCGGCACATCAAGAACACGTACAACTTGCTGATCGGCGACGCCACGGCTGAAGAGATCAAGATGCGGATTGGCACCGCCTATCCCATTGATCCCGAGCTGACCATGAACGTGCGAGGCCGCGACTTGGTGGCGGGCCTGCCGCGCACGCTGGAAGTCTCGAGCGAAGAAGTGCGGGAAGCCTTGAGCGAACCCGTGCGGCTGATTGCCGAGAAGGTGTGTGCGGTGCTAGAAGATACGCCGCCGGAGCTTTCGAGCGACATCATCGAGCGGGGGATAACCCTGACCGGGGGCGGGGCTTTGCTTCGCGGCCTTGATCAGCTTTTGCAGCGGGTGACGGATGTGCCCGTGAAGGTGGCGGAAAATGCGCTGAACAGCGTGGCCATTGGTTGTGGACGCGCTTTGGAAGAATTGGACGCCATTGAGAAGTCAGCGGCCGTAAGTTACGAGTGATGCGCACGGTTTCGCTGGCAGTTTTGGTGTTGGTGAGTGGTGTTGCCACTGCGGCACCCCTGCGCCACGATGCCATGACCCAGGTGATGAACCGAGTGGACAAAGCTGTTCGGGTGGTGCTGAAGGTGGAAGGGGCTGCTCTGAATCGCACAGGCCAAGCCCGTCCCGCGACCCGCGCGGAGATGGTCGCCGAATTTGACCGCATTATGACCATGGCGCGCCCCCGGTTCCGCGGGCGACCGATCCGGCAAGTGGTGGACCAGCCACTCATTGACAGCCGCAACCCTTCGCCCGAAACCCGCGCCCAACTCAAGCGATTGATCGAGTGGGGGTTTGTCGGCCCGGTGTCGCCGCTGGCCACCGACCCCACTCAAACCCTCACGCCGCAACAGTTTGGCGACGCGCTCGGCTACTTCATGTCCCGGCTGGCGGACGTGACGCACACCTACGACCCGCGTTTTTCCCCGGCCAATTTGTCCAACGACGACTAAGTTCAAGCGACCGTTGTGCCGACAATTTCGTTGTTGGCCGAATCATCTTCCCGAACGCCGGACCCTTTGTGGTCGCTCTTTGATCTCAGCGCTCTGCCGACGCTGGGCTTGCAGGCATTTTTGGGGACCACCTTGGAACGGGTGGCGGTGGTATTCGAAGCCAGCGGCGCGACGATTTTCTTGGACAACGGAGACGGGGTGTTTGGCTTGGTGGCCAAGACCGGTTCCCTGGCTCAGATTCCGCTCGGTGCGGTGATTGAAGTGGACTTCGGTCTGGCCGGACACGCTCTCGCAACCCGCAAATCGCTAATCGTAGATGACAGCGTGGCCGAAAATGTCGCTGGCCGTCATCGGGCCGATGTCAACAGCGCCTTGATCGTGCCCTTGATGAACGGGGACGAAGCCGTGGGCGTGCTGAACCTTTCCCGGAGTACCGAGGAGTCCGCATTTGGCGCCGAGGACCTCGCCAAGGCCGAAGCCGTGGCGCACACCATTGCCCTAGCGATTACCAATGCTAAGCTGGTGGCACAAACCCAAGCGGCTTTGCAAGAAGCGCAGAACCGCCACGAAACCCTGCGTGGGGTGCTGGATAGCGTGGGCAGCGCGGTGATGGTGATTGACCGCGACAACCAGATTCTGGACCGGAACAAGCGCTCCGATGAGATGCTGGCCAGCGTGGCCAAGACCGAAGACTTTAAGGAAGCGGTGCAGCAAATGACGTCGCTGAGCCGCCAAGGCGAAACGCTCCGCACGGCTAAGGTTTATGATAGCCGGAGCGACCGAACCTGGACAATGCACGCGGTGCCTTTGAGTGATGGCAGCACGGTGCTGACCATCGAAGAGATCACGGATTTTGTGCGCTCGCAGTCGGAAATCGGTCGAGTGCGCCGTCTCGCCGAGATTGGCCAAATGACAGCGGCCATTGCCCACGAGATTCGCAACCCACTCACGGGCATCCGCTCGGCGGGGCAGATGATTCAATCCAGCCCGGATTTGGCCGAAGAACTTGGCGCGGTCGTGATGGAAGAAGCTGAGCGTCTGAATAAGCTCTGCGATAATTTCTTGGACTTTGCGCGGCCGGTACACTTGGAAGTACGCCCGGCCAGCCTCGTCGCCATTGCCCAGCGGGTGGAGAGACTGGAGGCTCCCAGCTTTGCCGAAGAAGGCAAGCACCTGGTGTTCCGCTACGAAGGTGAAACGCCGCTCATCCTGCTGGATGACCACCGGGTGGAGCAGGTGATGCTGAACCTGGTGCGCAATGCCCGCGAGGCCAGCGCCCCGGACCAGTTTGTGGAGGTCATCATCCGATCAACCGGCTTCTCCGTGGCTGACCACGGCGTGGGGATGACCAGCGAACAGCAAAGCATGTTGTTCTCGCCGTTCTTCACCACCAAACCCCACGGCACCGGCCTGGGATTGACCAATGTTCGAAAGATTGTGGACGCGCACGGAGGCACATTGAGTGTGAAGAGCGCGCCGGGCGAGGGCACCGCTTTTGAAGTGTCGTTTTCTAGGAGATCCGCGTGAGCAAAAAGAAGATTCTGATCGTTGACGATGAAGCCAATATCCGGCGCATCCTGCAAGTGGCGTTCGACCGCGAAGGTTGGTCGGCGGTGCTGGCAGAAAACGGTCACGAAGCGCTCCAAGTGCTCAAATCGGGTCGCGTCGATGCCGTGCTGACCGACGTCACGATGCCGGGCATGAGCGGTTACCAACTCCAAGAAGCCATTGCCGCCGACTGGCCGGAGATCCCGGTGGTCATCATGACGGCCTACGGCACGATTCCGCAGGCCGTGAGTGCCATCCGCAAGGGCGCGTTTGAATACGTGACCAAGCCCTTCGATTTGGACGCCATTAAACGGGTAATGCAGAGTGCGCTGGAAGCCAGCCAGAACCCGGCCCCGGCCCGTTCCGCCGCTAAGCCCAAGGCCAGCACTCGTGCGGGATTGACGGCCGCCCCGGACTTCATCTTCCGCTCGGACGTGATGAAGGAGATTTACGAAACGATTGAGCAGGTGGCCGATAGCCGCGCCACGGTGCTCGTCACCGGCGAGAGCGGCACCGGTAAAGAGGTGGTGGCCAAGCTGCTGCACGCCTTGAGCCCCCGCGCCGAGCAGCCCTTTGTCGCGGTCAGTTGCGCGGCCCTGCCGGACACCCTGCTGGAAGCCGAACTCTTTGGCCATGAGAAGGGTGCCTTCACGGGCGCGGACCAGGCCAAGGCTGGGCGATTTGAACTCGCCAACCAGGGCACGTTGTTCCTGGATGAGATCGGCGATATCCCGATGATGACGCAGATCAAGCTTCTGCGCGTGTTGCAAGAACGAGAGTTTGAGCGCCTGGGCAGCACGGCCCCCACCCGGGTGGATGTGCGCCTGGTGACGGCCACCAACCGCAACCTGCAAGCCATGGTGGACATGGGCGAGTTCCGCCTGGACCTGATGTATCGCCTTCGCGTGGTGGAGATCGCCATGCCGGCCCTGCGCGAGCGGCCCGAGGACATTGAGCCGTTGGCTCAGCATTTCTTGGCGCGGCACTGCGAGTTGAACGGTCGCCACCTGGAGACCATCGCCCCGGATGCGTTGCGGGCCCTGGAAGCCTACGCCTGGCCGGGCAACATCCGCGAGCTTGAGAACACGCTGGAATCGGCGGTGGTACGGGCCGGAAGGAACGATACAGCCCTCGAACTCAAGCATCTGCCGGGCAACATGCTCTCCGCCGCCTAAAACGCAAGATTAGGGCCGGGGCCGAATGGCATTTTGCCCCGAAGGATTCGGCCCAAACATCCCCATAATAAGGCTAGGATGGAGACGACTACCGTGGCTTCGCACATTGCCGATGCCAATCTGGCCGACGCCGGACGTAACCGAATTGAATGGGCCGAGCGCGACATGCCGGTCCTGCGAGCCATTCGCGAACGATTTGCCAAGGAAAAGCCGCTGGCGGGCCAGCGCATCACGGCGTGTCTGCACGTCACCACCGAAACGGCCAACCTGATGCGCACGCTGAAGGAAGGCGGCGCCGAAGTCGCTCTATGCGCCAGCAACCCTCTGAGCACCCAAGATGACACGGCCGCGGCCCTGGTGCACCACTACGGCATCAGCACCTTTGCCATTAAGGGCGAAGACCACGAAACGTATTACCGCCACATCCACCAGGCGCTGGATATTCGCCCGACCCTGACGATGGACGACGGCGCGGACACGGTCGGCCTCATCCACAACGATCGCCGCGACCTGATGGAGACCATCATTGGCGGCACCGAAGAAACCACGACCGGCGTCATCCGACTCCGCGCGATGGCCAACGAGGGCGTGCTGGGCTACCCGATTGTGGCTGTGAACGACGCGCTGACCAAGCACCTTTTTGACAACCGCTACGGCACGGGCCAGAGCACCCTGGACGGCATCCTGCGCTGCACCAACATGCTGCTGAGCGGCCGCGTGGTGGTGGTGGCCGGCTACGGCTGGTGTGGTCGCGGCGTGGCGTCGCGCGCCCGGGGCATGGGCGCCCGCGTGGTCGTCACCGAGATTGACCCGACCAAGGCGATTGAAGCCGTGATGGACGGTTTTGAAGTGATGCCGATGGAAGCGGCGGCTCCGATCGGTGACCTCTTCATCACCGTCACGGGCAATAAGCACGTGCTGGATGATCGCCACTTCAAGGTCATCAAGGATGGTGCAGTGGTGTGCAACAGCGGCCACTTTAACGTCGAAATCAACATCCCGGCGCTGGATGCGCTCTCCAAGGCGCGCCTCGAAGTGCGCCCGTTTGTGGAAGAGTTCACTCGGCACGATGGCAGCAAGGTTTATCTCCTGGCCGATGGCCGATTGATCAACCTGGCGGCCGCCGAAGGCCACCCGGCCAGCGTGATGGACATGAGCTTTGCCAACCAGGCCCTGTGCGCCGAATACATGGTGGCCAACGCCGCCAACATGGGCAAGGATGTCTACAGCGTGCCGGACGACATTGACAAGAACGTCGCCCGCCTGAAGCTGGCGACCATGGGAGCCAACATTGACGTGCTGACCCCCGAGCAAGAGCAGTACCTGGCAAGCTGGCAAGAAGGAACCTAAGCCTGGCTTGATCCCGGCAAAGAAAATCCCCTCACCGGCCGCGGCCGGTGGGGGGATTCTTGTTTTGCTTACCCGGGGTTAGGAGGGTCGGCGCGTTTCGTAGAGGCGGCGGGCCAGGGGTTCGGTGTGGCCGGGGCGCGGGGCGGGAAGCGCCACCGCCTCGCCCAAAACCCGCTGGGCAAACATTGCCGCCCGGGGCTGCGCCCAGTTCAAGAATCGGTCGTAACACATTTGCCCGTATTCACCTTCTTGCTGTGCGCGCAGGCGGGCGCTCTGTTCGGCAAAGGTGAGGATGAGAAGGTCGCTGCACGCCCCCAGGATCTCCTGGTTCTTGTCGAACTTGGCCATCGTGCGGCCCGCGAGCTCAGAAATGAATGAGTCACCGGCGGCGCGAGCCCCGTCGCCGAGCTTGCGCACCAGGCGGTCGGCCAAGAAGATGCGGTTGATTTCATTAGTGCCCTCGTAGATGCGGCTCACGCGGGCATCACGATAGATGCGGGCTACCGGGAACTCCTCGGTAAATCCATAACCACCGTAGACCTGGATGCAGTCGTCCACGATGGCAGCTTCGGCTTCGGTGGTGAAAACCTTGCACGCCGAGCACTCAATCGCGTACTCCTCGGCGGCCTTGCGGTTGCCGTCGGGGGTGCCGCCCATGGTTTCGAACGCGCGGTCTATGTTGGCCCCGGTGCGGTAGAGCATTGCTTCGGCCACAAAATAGAACATCGCCATGTCGGCAAATTTCTGCTGGATCAGACCGAATTCGGCGATGGCTTGACCGAATTGCTTGCGATCCTGGGCGTAGCCCGCCGCGTGCATGATGGCCTGGCGCGCCGGGCCCATACTCATGGCGCCCAGCTTAAACCGCCCGATGTTGAGGGCATTGAAGGCCACCTGGTGGCCCTTGCCAATCTCGTGGAGCACGTTCGCGGCGGGGACCTCGGCGTTCTCCAAAATCACGCGGGCGGTGCTACTGCCCTTGAGGCCCATCTTGTGCTCCTCGCGGCTGATGGAGACGCCCGGCATGGATTTCTCGACCAGGAAGGCGGTGACGTGCTCGCCGTCCACCTTGGCCATCACCAAGAAGAAGTCAGCCCACTGCGCGTTGCTGATCCACATCTTGGTGCCGTTCAGCACGTAGTGGTCGCCGCGCTTTTCGGCTCGGGTGGTCATGGAGAGGGCGTCCGTGCCGCTATTCGGTTCGCTGAGGCAGTACGCGCCAATCCATTCACCGCTGGTCAGCCGGGGCAGGTATTGCGCCTTCTGCGCGTCCGTGCCAAAGAGGGTGAGGCCCAGCTGGCTGATGCCGCTGGTGATGCCGTAGGTGACGCTAAACGCGGCATCCAGCGACATGAATTCCAAGATGCGCGCTGCGAGGTTCTTGCCTAGGCCGAGCCCACCGTACTGGTCGCTGGCATCAATGCCGCACAGGCCAAGATCGCCCGCCTTGCGGATGAGGCTCGGCATCAGGCCGGGCTCTTGCTTTTCCAGTCGATCCACCAGCGGCAGCACCTCGTTGAGGCTAAATTGCTCCGCCGTTTCGATCATCAATCGCTCGTCGCTGCTGGTATCCGCGACGGTTGTAATGCGGGCGGGGGTCGTTCCAAAAAACGAGCCGCCCTGCTCCATCAATCCTTGTTCACTGATTGCCACTTTGCGTTCCTAAGGGGCGTCTTCGTTGATCACCCCACGTCTGCTGAGAATAGTAGCGCGAAGACGGAACTGATTGTCGGCTCTTTGGTGTAGAGTAGGACGCATGAAGCGTCATTTGTTCGGGCGTGGCACTCTCCTGGCCCTCTCTCTGTTTGCGGCCGCCGGCGCGTGGGCGCAAGATGCCCCGGATCGCAGTGGTCTGGCAGACCTCGTGAAGCTGTCGGAAACGTACTCCGCCATGCGCAACACGCGCTTCTTTATTGCGCGTTACGACCTGATGGACCAGTTCGATAAGTCCCCGGCGGACTACACCACCGAACTCTGGTTTGCCGAGCCGGGCAAGTTCCGCATGACCTCCTACGAGGCGATGGGCGGCGGGTTCCTCGCGGTTGCCGATGGCAAGACGCTGATGGTGGACGAACTGCAGGAGCGATTCCCGATTCGCATGCGCGAAGCCAAGAAGACTTTTACGGACAGCGGGAACGAGTTTGGCCCCGGTCGCAATGGCTCCTATATCCTCACCCTTCTGGATGGCCCCGACGCGATCAAGAGTGCGTTCCGCGAGGACGCCGCCATCACGACGGAAAAGAGCGGGTCGCTGGTGATCATCACGGTCAAGAACAACAATGCGACCATCACTTTCCGCGCCGCTGAAGCGAGCGGCAAGATGACTCTGCAAAGCGTGGAGACGGCGAGCCGATCTGTGAACAACATGGGCGACGCCAGTAACCTCCGCCGCGATGTCCTAGTAGAAGCGGCCACGGGTGAAAAGTGGCCCGCTTGGATGCTGGAAGCCAAGGCTCCTGAAGGCCAACAAGTGGTGGATGAGCGCACGGCCGCGGGCCGGGCGCAGCGCGGCGCGCTGGATCGCATGATTGAAGAAATGTTGCGCGAGCGCGCAGAAGGGGAAGGCGAGGAGGACGGGAAGACCCGGTAATCAACGTACCGGCTTGTTAGTGGCCCTAAGCGGGTGAAGCGAGCCGGATTGCCCGATGGGCTACCTGAGTTATACTCCTCATTTCTGCTTTTTGGTAGCGGCCCTCATAAGCCTTGGGGGTCGCTATTTGTCGCGTTTGCCCCTGCTCTTTGCCGTCCCTGCCGCAGGGGTGGCCACTTTCTTGGCCACCAGCCGGGGCCAAACTGTCGAACCTCAAGGCGTGCCGTTGGGGGGCTTGCCGTGGGTGTTTATGGTGCTCATCGCGGCCATGGGCACGCTCGTTTTGGTCTACGCGGGGGGCTACTCGGCGGAAGATCCCAAACGGTTCCGTCTCTTCAGTCTGCTCTATGCCTTCATGGGGGCGATGCTGGGGGTGGCCCAGGCCGGGCTCGACCCGATCAACGGGCTGTTCGAGCTCTTCGTATTCTGGGAACTGACCAGCCTGACCTCGTTCCTGCTCATCGGCTACAAGCAGGGCGATGAGGCGGCGCGCCGCTCGGCTCGCCAGGCTTTGCTGGTTACCGCCTTGGGCGGATTGAGTCTGCTGGGGGGCTTGATCACTTATCAGAACGAAGGCGTTACGGACCTCAGCCTGGCCCTGATCCTCCTGGGAGCGTTCACCAAGTCGGCGCAGGTGCCATTCCACTTCTGGTTGCCGGGGGCGATGAAGGCCCCGACGCCGGTCTCCGCGTACTTGCACAGCGCCACCATGGTCAAGGCGGGCGTCTTCCTGCTGGTCGTGCTGCAGCCACAGTTCTCGGTGCATCCAGCCTGGACTCCCACCCTGCTCGTGGTGGGCGGCGTAACGCTGGCCTTCGGAGCCGTGGCTCTGTGCCGCAAGACGGATCTCAAGCAGTTGCTGGCCTATTCCACGGTGGCGAGCCTGGGCGGCATGGTGATGCTTCTGGCCATCCCCAGCCCGCTGGCGGCGGAGGCCGTGGGCATCTTCCTGCTGGCGCACGCGCTATATAAGGGCGCGCTCTTTATGGTGGCGGGGGCGGTGGACCACGCTTGCGGCACCCGCGACATTCACCGATTGGGCGGTCTGGGGCGCACGATGCCCGTGTTGGCTGTTGCCTCGGTTCTGGCGGGTTTGAGCATGTTTGGCCTGCCCGGCTCGGCGGGGTTTGCCGCCAAAGAACTCGGCAGCAAAGCGTTGCTCAAGAGCCAAGAGAGCCTGGGGGCCTTGGCCACAGGCGGGCTGGGAGCGTGGGCGCTGGCGGGCGGCATCTTTGGTCTGCTGGCGCTGATGCTCACGGTACGCCTGTTTGCCGGGCGCGCGCCGGACCCGGACATTCATCCGCACCCGGTGCCGCTCTCCATGTCCTTGCCGCCGCTGATCCTCGGCGTAGCGGGATTCTTGATGATCTTATTGGCCTCGGCCGGCCCGCAGCAGTGGGTGCAAGAAGTGCAAGCCAGCCTGGGCCACCCGCGTGAACTCAAGTACGGCTGGCAGGCCTGGTACGGGGTGGATGCCGCGCTGGGGGTGTCAGTGGTGGCGTGGGCGCTGGCCTTGGGGCTCTTCGCGCTGTGGCCGCGCTGGAAACCCGACACCAGCCGCTGGACCACCGCCGCGACGGACACCGCCCACAACCTCGGCCGCGCAGTCTTGAGCGTCGGCGAGCGGGTGACGAGGGTCACGCAGTCTGGGTCACTCACAAACTACGTGGCGCTGACCTGGGCGACGGTAGCGGGCGTGGTAGGGGTGGTGGCTTGGCGGCTTTTCGCCCAGCCCCAGAACCCCGGCCTGAATCTCACCATCACGGCGAAGAGTGCCCCTGAAGTTTTGGTGCTCATCGTGATGGTCGTGGGGGCGGGCGTGGCTGCCATCACTCAGCGCCGCCTGTTTGCCGCCTTGTCCATCGGGGCGTTGGGCCTCGGGGTGGCGGTGTTCTTCTTGCTCCACGGCGCCCCGGACCTCGCCATGACGCAGATCGTGGTGGACACGCTCACGGTCCTCCTCATCGTCCTGGTGTTCTTCCGATTGCCTCGCTTGGTCCGGCAGACGCAGGTGTGGCGCAAATCCCGCGACGTCATCATCAGCCTGGGCGTGGGGGCGGCCATGACCGTGTTCACGCTGGCGGCCATGGGTTCGGATCGCCCCGTGGACACCGCGCAGTGGGTGGCCGAGCGCACCTACACCGAAGCTTACGGGCGCAACATCGTGAACGTGATCTTGGTGGACTTCCGAGGCATTGATACGATGGGCGAGATTGCCGTGCTGGGGATTGCCGCCTTTGGCGTGACGGCTTTGCTACGTCTCCGCAATCGAGAAAACCTGCCCACGACGGAGGTGGCGGAATAGACTCCCTCATCTTGCGCGCGGGGACCCGGTGGCTGCTACCGGTGTTCTTGGTTTTCAGCGTGTTCTTGCTGTGGCGGGGGCACTACCTGCCGGGCGGCGGGTTCAGCGGGGGGCTGGTGGCGTCGGCGTCGGTCATCCTCTACGGCTTGGCGCATGGTTACCGGGCGGCGCGCACGTTCCTGCGGTTTCCGCCGCAGTCGTTTATCGTGTTTGGGCTCAGCATTGCCGCGCTCTCGCCGTTTTTGGCGGTGGTGCGCGGGGAGCCGTTCATGAAGGGCGTTTGGACCTCGGTGCAAGGGGCCGACCCGGAACCGATTGCCCTCGGCACCCCCTTCCTTTTCGACATTGGCGTGTATTTCCTGGTCATTGGCATCGTGCTGACCATCGTGCTTGAGCTCGGGGAGGACGAAGAGTAATGGACGCGCTCTACGCGGTGGTGGTGGGGTTCCTGTTTGCTATCGGCGTGTATCTCATCCTGCAGCGGCCGCTGGTCAAGTTGCTCCTCGGCATTGCGGTGCTGGGCAACGCGGCCAACTTGATGATTTTTGTGTCCTCCGGGGCGCGCCGCTTGCCGCCGCCGCTCATCCCGGATGGAGAGAAGGTCGTGACCACCCCCATCGCCGACCCCATTGCGCAGGCGCTGATTCTCACCGCCATCGTCATCGGGTTTGGGGTGCTGGCCTTTGCGGTAGTGCTGGTCCACCGCGTCCACCAGACCTCTCAGATTGATGGCTTCGACGAACTGACCGAGGGGGTGGGTACGGAGTGATCTACACCAACCTACCGGCCCTGGTGCTGGCCACTCCCTTGTTGCTGGCGTGCCTCTGTTTCGCCTTTGCCCGGCGGCGACGCGTAGTGCAATGGGTGAGCCTGTTGGGCGGCGTCGGTTGGCTGGCCATGGCGGCAAATCTGGCGATGCAGGTGCACGCCCAGGGCACGATGGTGACCGAAGTGGGGGGATGGGATCGACACTACGGCATTTCCTTCGTCGCGGACCCGCTGGGCGCGATGATGGTGGTGTTGGCGGCGTTCATCCAGCTTGCCGTGGGGCTGGCCGCCCATGCCCGCCTGGACCGAAAGGCCGAAGCCTTTTGGTATCACGGGCTCACCTATTGTCTTGCCTTTGGCGTGACGGGGGCCTTCCTCACCGCGGACCTCTTCAACCTGTTTGTCTGGTTCGAAGTCTTGCTCATTGGTAGCTTTGTTCTGATGGTGCATGGGGGCTCCGACCAGCAACTGGCCGGGGGGATGAAGTACGTCACGCTCAACCTCATCTCTAGCGTGATGTTCCTGGCCGGGTGCGGGCTGACCTATGCGCACACGGGCACGCTCAGCTTCGTGCAACTCGCGCAAGTGGGCATCCCCGATGGCCCGGCGGCGCTGCTGGTGCTGGCGTTTATGCTCAAGGCCTCGGTGGTACCGCTGGCGTTCTGGATGCCGGCCAGCTACCCCGCCGCGCCCACCTACACCATCGCCTTGTTCTCGGCGCTGCTGACCAAGGTGGGGTGCCTGGCCCTGCTCCGCACCCTGGGCTTGCTGCAGAACGAGATCTGGTTCACGGTGCTGGGCATCGGGGGCGTGCTTTCGATCCTGGTGGGGTCATTCGGGCTCATCGGGCAGGCGAATCTGCGGCGGATGTTAGCGTTCTCGAGCGTCAGCCAGGTGGGTTACATCGCCATTGCCATTGCCCTGCAGCAACCCGCCGTAGTGGCGCTGCTGATTGTCAATCACGCGCTGGCCAAGGGGGGCTTGTTCCTGGTGGCGGGTGAGATGGAACGTCTGACCGGACAGACAAACTACCGCGACATGCGTGGGTTGGCCGAGCGGTCTCCGGCTTTGACTTGGGCGTTTGCCGTGCTGGCCGCGAGCCTGGCGGGGCTGCCCCCCACGCTCGGGTTCTTTGCCAAGTGGGATTGGCTGAGCACGATGGCCGACCGGCCGTTCTTGGTGATTTTGGGGTTAGTGGGCAGCGCGGCGACGCTCTACGGAATGGTGGATGTGTATCTGCGCGCCTTTGCCACCCCGGGTGAAGCGCAAGAAGCCAGCAGTGAGCTCAGCCGCCGACGGCAGTGGTTGATGAACGTGGGGTTAGGAAGCCTGGTGGTGGCGGTGGTGGCGCTCTCGTCTTCGCCGGTGGTGAACGACCCGGTGCGCGAGGCCGGGGCGGCCTTTAAGGGGCCTTTGGTGTCGACAGCCACCGAGGAGGTGAAGCCGTGATTTACCTGTACGTCATCTTGGCCGGGCTGTGGATGGCGCTCAACGACCAGTACACGCTTGGCGGCTTCATCTTCGGCCTGGGGCTGGCCATCCTGGTGATAAGCCTCTTGCGGTCCATCAATGTCGCCACGCCGCCGCTCTCGCCCGGGCGCATTCTCAAGGGTGTGCAACTGGTGGGCTACTTCCTGTGGGAGCTGGTTTTGGCCAACATCCGGGTGGTGCCGGAAGTGTTTCGACCGACCTCGGAACTCCGCCCCGCCATCGTGGCCATCCCGCTGAGCCTTACCGAAGAATCGCAGATCGCGCTGCTAGCAAATCTCGTTTCGTTAACGCCAGGAACCCTTAGCTTGCACGTATCCGAGGATCGTTCTCAGCTCTACGTCCACGTCCTGCGCTTGCCCGAAGAGGGGCCGGCGGCCGTGGTGCGCGATATTAAGCAGGGATTCGAGCGCCGCATCATGGAGGTGTTCGCCGCGTGAGCTACACCAATGTGATCTGGATTTTGCTGGCCGTGCTGGGCGTGGGGGCCTTGGGGGCGCTTGCGAGCCTGATTCGCGGGCCGCACCTCACCGAGCGGGTGATTTCGCTGGACCTGATGGCGACCATGGCGGTGGCGGCGGTGGCCCTGCTAGCCATGGCGAAGGGGCAGCCCGTGTACTTGGATGTGGCGCTCGTCATTGCCCTGGTGGCCTTTGTGGGGAGCGTGGCGTACGCCCGCTACGCCGAAGCCGGACGGGCCAGCCGCCCGCGCCCGGAGACGGTTTCCTCTCGTGATCGCGGGCAAAACCAGGCACAAGACCAGGCTCGCATCGAAGCCCGAGAGGAGGGAGGGGCCGACGCATGAGCCCGCGCGAAATCGTGGTGGTGGCGTTGGCCGGAATGGGGACGGTGTTCAACCTGCTCTCCGTGGTGGGCCTACTGCGGATGCCAGACCTCTACATGCGGATGCAGGCGACGACCAAGGCGACGACCCTGGGGCTACTACTGGTGATGGCGGCGCTGAGCGTGCACTTTGCCCAGCCCGGCGAGACCGTGAAGGCGGTGCTGGTGATCCTGTTCTTGTTCCTGACCCAGCCCATCGCGGCACACATGATTGCGCGGGCGGGCTACCGCACGGATGTGCCGCTGTGGGCGGGCTCCGTGACGGATGAACTGGCGGCGGCGGAGTCAGCGAGTAGAATAGAAGATCCTTCGGGCCTGTAGCTCAGTGGTGAGAGCGGGCGGCTCATAACCGCTTGGTCGTGGGTTCGATTCCCCCCAGGCCCACCCCAAAGACCAAGAAAGCCTCCTCAAATTGAGGAGGCTTTCTTGCTGGAGTTACCAATCCGAGGCGATTACCGTGCCGCCTTCGCCGTCGGCAGGCCGCCGAGGGAGGGTGTGGACACCCGCAGACCCGCGAGCAGCGCTCGCAGCTGCTTGTGCGCGCGGTGCAGGCGGCTGCGCACCGTCCCCACCGGCGCATGAATCCGGTCGGCAATCTCCTTGTAGGGCAAGCCTTCCACGTCCGCCATCCAGATCAGCTCGCGCTGCTCCGGCGAAAGTTGCTTCAGCGAAACCACCATCTCCTCGCTCAGTTCCTGGCTCAGCAGGGCCTGCACGGGAGTCAGCTCGTCGCTGGCAGCCTCGAAGTGCACGCTATCGTCCGATCCGTCCGGCGTCAGGGGCGCGTCGTAGCTCACCGTCTTCACCCGTCGGTCGCGGTTGCGGCGCAGGTCCAGATACAACCGGGTGACGATCCGGAAAATCCAGTTCTCAAACGGTCGGTCGCCTTCGTAGCTGCGGTACGCCTTCAGCGCCCGCACAAAGGCTTCCTGCGTCAGGTCCTCCGCGTCCGAGCGGCTCCGGCTGAGACGATAGGCCAGATCGAAAACCTTGCGGTAAGTCCGGTTCATCTGGCGCTCGAATTCGGCTCGTTCGGCGCGGCTGAGTTCATGGGTCGGGTTCGTCGTATTGATCGTGTTCACCGTTTCCATCTCCTTATGCCCCGTACAACAACGTGGGGGCCGCACGCGTTCCCCAAGATTCCACGGTCCTACTGGATAGACGGGTCAGGCCCACCCCCCAGTTCAGATACAGGAGGACTTAACCGCCCGTCACACCGCCACCTGTCGGCCCGAACACCTTGGCGTTCGGCGGCGGCTGGTAGGGCCGCTCGGGGTGCATGTGGTTCCACAGCAGGGTGCCAATGCGGATGATCGCCTGGTCGCCTTCGTTCTCCGCCACCCAGCGCTGGTCGGCTTGGTTATCGGTGTAGATGGCCACCAGGTAGGGGCGCGGCCCCTTCACAATGGCGATCTCGCTGCGGTGCCGGTTCAGGGCCCCCACTTTGCTCAGCACCACTACGTCACTCGGCACGGTGCCCATCACCCAGTCATCCCAATACTGCTTGGCCAGGATGCGGCGCATACGGTCGTGGGCGGCCTCGCTCAGCACGCCGCCCCGGTCAATCATCAGCAGGAACCTTGCCATCTCCTGCGGGCTCGTCACGCCCATATTGGCGAACTGCCGGCGCAGACGCCACAGGCGGGTTTCGGTTTCTGGCACCCGCACGGTATAGGCCGTGTCTTGGTAGCCCATCTCCTGCAGGGTTTGGTTGATGCGCAACAAGCCCAGTTTTTCGCCCAGCACCACGGTGGCGGTGTTGTCGCTCACGTTCATCATCAGGTTCGTCAGCGCGTCCACGTTGATGCTCAGGCCCTCGCGTAGGTAGTACGCCCACTGGCTGCTGTTGCGCTCGGCCACCGGGGGCAGGGGCACGGTGGTGTCCCAGGTCAGTTCGCCTTTGTCAATCTGGCGGGCGGCCTCGAACATCAGCACCGTCTTGATGGTGCTGGCGCTGGGGAACCGCTCCGTGCTACGGTGAGCAATGACCTCACCGGTGGTGAGGTCCTGGATGTGGTAACCCAGCCGCCCCCGGAACCGCTCCGCCACCGCCCGCACCTGCGGCTCAATGCCGCTGAGTTTTGGTCGCGACGGGGGTGCCGTCAGCACCACCCCCAAGGCGAGGGCGGTGATGCTCACGTGGTGACCTCGAGTCGCACCACTCCGGCCCGGTCGTGCCGCGCCACCAGTTGGTAGGTGTGCCCGGGGGCCACCAGCCACTCAAAGGTGTGCCGGTCGTCGGTCACGTCGGCGTGCCAGCCAAAGCCGCTGCTGGGGGTGTCGCACCAGCCTTCCAGTTGCGGGCCTTGCACCCGCCGCTGGCCGCTGTGCAGCCAGGCCGGCTTTTGCAGGGGTTCCTGTTCTGGCACGTCCGCGCAAGAGATTTCCCCGATGACCCCCCGGCAGATCTTGTTCTTCAGGGCCGTCTTGGTAACGTGGGTCGGCAGCCAGCCGGAGTTCTGCACGGTCAGGCGCAGTCGCACACTGTCGCCCACACGCTCTTGTTGCAGGTCACGCAGTTCCAGGCGGGGGCCGGTGCCCGCATGCCAAATCGCCCAATCCGCCAGGGGGGCAATCTCGGCTTCCAGCAGCGGCGGGGGCGGGTTGCGGAAGGCGTACGCGCCATCCCATCCGCCAATCTCCACGGTGCCGAGTTGCGGGTGGTCAAAGGGTCGCCAGTCCACGTAGCCTTTGCCCTCCAGCTTCTCGTCGCTCCACTTCAGCAGTTGGATGTCGTGGCTGTGAGGGTGGTCGCGGAACCAATCAATGTACTTGTAGTCCGTGATGCCGGCCTGGCGCTGCGGCGACCAGATTTCCACCGTCCAGGCGTGCACGCCCATGCTGTGGAACATCCAGTCATCAAAAACGCCGGTGATGACCTCCTTGGGGTGGTATTTGAACTCGTGGAAGTTGCTGATGGCGGGGTAGCCAGTCATCTCATGGCCGACTTCGCCCAGCGCCTTGAACGTCCACAGGTCCTCGCTGGGGATGTCGTCGTCCGGCATGCGGCTGGGCGGACGGAGCAGCACGCCCGAGAACGTGTGGAACGTGATGGCCCCGCAGATGTTTGGGTGGTTGACGATGAAATCCACCGCCGCGCGGATTTCCGGTTCGCTGGCCGGATAGGGTCCGGCCCCGTGCTGCTCGGCTTCTTGCCGCCAGGCGTTGGGGAAGTTGCGGTTGAAGTCCAGCCCCTGCGGAATGCGGCGCACCTTCAGGGTTTGGCCGTCGTATTCGTGCAGGATGCCCTCGGGCAGCACGCGGTAGGCGCGCTCGGCCTTCTCGCCCGGGCGACGCTTGCGCAGCAGCCGGGGTTCCTCCTCGCTCACCACCCAGGGGCCGCTGGGGTCGGGGATGCGCATGCTCAGGATGCGGCCATCGCCGTCCAGGTCTTTGCGTTCCAGCCCTTCGTATTCGGCTTCGTCGTAGGGGTAGGGGCGGGTGCCACTGCGGACGATGCGTGGCGGGGTTTCCAGCGCCCATTCCGCGCCATCCGGCCCCAGGCGGGGGACGAGATAGAACGTGCGTTCGCGCAGGACATCGGGTTCTTGGGTGACGAGCTGATCGAGGATGCGGAGCACCGCGCTGCAGGCGCTGACCTCGCTGGCGTGGATGTTGCCGTCGCACCAGAAGCCGGGTTTGTCTTCGGGGGCGCCGGTGCGGCGGTCGGTGACGGTGGCGCACCAGATGTCGCGGCCTTCGTGGCTCTTGCCGATGCTCTCCACGGTGACGTAGTGCGGGTGGGCGGCCACGAATTGGTGCAGGAGGTCGGTGACTTCTTGGTACTTGAGGTAGCGGTCGTAGGGGACCGTCACGGCGGACATGGCGCGGAGATTACCGCCGAGGTAGCTCGATTTGAACCTAAATTCTTGGGCCGACTCGGGATAGTGCCGGTGTGTTCGGTGGACTCTGTGCCCTGAGGTGCGATGCGATCAAGTGATGAACTTTCAGCTTCGCCAGGTATACATCTCGTAGCCGATTTGATGCCTGAAACCCCGAACCCCAATACGCCGACGAGTTTCTTTGAAGCCCTCTACACCCACTTCATCCTGAGGGATTTCATTGGGAAGATCGTGCCGGGTGGGATGTTTCTCTATCTGGTTTGGTTTACCGTAGGTTCGGATCCAAGCCTCTCGTTCATCAAGGATGTTTCAGGCTTAGTGATTGCGGGTTTGGCGGGTCTGTGCTGGATCATTGCCCTGCCGCTTCAGCAGTTTGCTATTTTCGTGGCTCGAGTTTTGTTTCGAGTCCAGTTCTTGGATTCCGCAACGACAATCAAATTTCGGCGGGTCGCCACATCCATTGAAAGGGCGAAGTATGAGAGATTTGTCATCTCAAAGGAAGCGGCGGGGAATACCGGATCCGCCATTTTCCTCGGCTGCTCGATCTGGGTCTTGATCGAGCTAATGAGATTGAATGAGCCATACCGGGCATCGAGTTACAACCCTGAAGGCGTTATCGTGATTACGGTCTTGCTCATGGTTTTTGCGTACTCGTTGCTTCGAAGTCAAGTCAGTAGCTTGAAGCGGCAGGCAGACTATGTTGAGAATGTACTGCGCTACGTTGACTCTTCAAGCCTATCGAGTCCATCCACCGAACCTACAATCGAACTTGAAGTCAATCGACAATAAGGTGCTGGGGTGAAGAAGAGCCCATTTGATCTGGAAGGTGCTGATACACTGCTCGATCACTTTCGTCGGGCTGTTGAAATCATGAGGAGAATGTTCTTTCCTAACATTCTTGACGAAGTTCTCGGGCGTGCCGTTCCTGGTGCGATTCTTCTTGTGCTCATCTTGTGTGCTAACAACGGACAAGACAGACTTGACGATATTCTAAAGCTACCAATCTTAGTCGTCGCCGGTGTTATGGCAGCGGGTATGCTTCTAGCACACGGCATTCAATTGCTTAGACAATTGTTGGATAAATGTCTGTTCAAGTACGACTACTATGATCGAGATTTTCAGGACCAAGTGAGGATGGCTGGAGACTTGGATCAATTGGTGCGAATGTCGCTCATAACTACCATCCGTAACTTGGTCGGGAACTCACTTGGCGCGGTTGTTATCGGCGTCATTTACGTAGCCTGGAATTTCATCGATAACGGCTGGGACTGGCTTCAACTTACCAGTGGGAACCAATCTATGTTCTACATCGTGCTGACTGGGGTATTGGGTTTGATTTTCCTTCTTGGCAGACTTTATGTGGTGTGCACTGTGTGGGAATATGATGAAGCCATCCAGATCGTGAGGAGCTGACGGCACATTCGCTCAGCCCGCCGTTGAGTAACGGCAAACCCGGTTCCGATAATCAGAGGTGACTCGGAGAGCCATTCACCTATGATTGCGTCCATCCTCTTATCGGCGGCCTTGCTGGCCTCGCCGCCGGCCGCCCCGGCCCACGGTGCCTCGGCGCGCACGGCCCCGGCCCACGCCGCCCCGGCGGCTGCCCCCAGCCTCGCCCAGGCCCTGCAGCGCCTGAAGGACGGCAACGTGCGCTACGCCACCGGCTACGCCAAGCACCCGCGTCAAGATTCGGGCGGGCGCCTCAATGTCAGCCAAAGTCAGGCGCCGTTCGCTATCGTTCTCACCTGCGCGGATAGCCGCGTGGCCCCGGAAATCGTCTTCGACCAAGGCCTCGGCGACCTGTTCGTCGTCCGCATCGCGGGCAACGTGGCGGACACCCTGGCGCTGGCCAGCATGGAGTACGCGGTGGAGCACCTGCACAGCTCGCTCATCGTGGTGATGGGCCACGAGCGGTGCGGCGCGGTGAAAGCCACGCTCGACGCCACCAAGGCCCCGGCCCCGGCCCCGGCGGCCGGCCATGCGGCGGAAGCGCACCACAGCCACATTCCGGCGCTGGTGAAGGAGATCGAGCCGGCCATCTGGGCGGCCAAGGGTCGCACCGGCCCCGAACTGGACGCCTGCATCGAATCGAACGTCGAGCATTCGGCGGGGCAGATCACCAGCCGTAGCGACATCATCCGCCAATTTGTGGCGGATGGCAAGGTGCAGATTGTGGGCGGGGTCTATGACCTCGACACGGGCCGGGTGAACTGGCTGAGCAGCGTGCCGCAGAGCGCCTACGTGCGCGTACGCCGCTAAGTTAGGGCAGTCTCTGCCATTCCAAGACCTGCGCCGGGCGGTCGGAGTTGAACCAGTCAGCTCCGGCCGCTCGCAGTTCGCGGTAGGCGTCGGGCGTCTGCGGATGCGCCCAAAACCGGATCTTGCGGCCCGCCCGGTGGGCTTGTCGCACCATCGAATGCAGGCGCATGCGCTGGGGTTCGGGCATCGCTCCGGTGCCCATCCAGGTGAAGTGGCTTATCCAGCTTTCGCTGATTAGCGGCATAAGAGTGGGCGAGGTTTGTCGGTCGGGGAGATCCGCGTAGCGGCCATCGTAGCCGTACCACTGCCGGGGGTGGGCGAAGATGGACTCCCGATCTCGATCCCCGCTAATGACAATGCGCACCGCCCCGGGCTGCGAGGTGGCCAGCATGAAGGCGTAGGGAGCAAGTTGCCGATCCAGCTCTTCCAACACGGCCGTGCCGTCGGCCTTCACATCCACAAGGAGTTGGAAAGGAACCCCGGGCTGATGCACCCAGCCTCCGCGTTCACGCACTCGCCGGGCCAGTGGCTCCAGATAGAGGCGGCGCAGGGTGCGTTCGGGTTGGATTTCGGCGCGGGTGTGCGCCACGCGCAGGTCGCCATCCACCAGGAAGACGTCGGCCTCCACGCTCCCAAATCCGGCATCCAAAGCCTCCAACAAAGGGCGATCGCGCAAGTAATCGTTGTGTGAATGCCCCTGCGGTCGGGAGGTCGGAGTCCCTTGCAACAAGAATCCCAAAGTCACGGACGCCCACATCGCACCCAGCATAGACCGGCATAATGGACAGGTGCGAAAGTATTTGAGCCTCGCCCTGCTCGTGGTAGCAGCCTTGAGTCTGTGGGCCTGCCAGCCCAGCACGCCCGAAGCTGCGTCCACCACCGGTACGACCGGAACTGAAACGCCCGCTCCGACGGATCCGAAGCCGACGGAACCGTCCACGCCGCCGACCAGCGCGATGGAGCCCATGCCGCTCAAGTTTGAGCGAGACGCCAATGGTGCCTTCAAGACCGCGCCGCCGGAAGCTGTGCTGCCGAAGGATGGCGACAAGGTGGCCGTGCTTTACACCAATCAGGGCAATATCATCCTGCGCTTCGACCCCAAGAAGGCCCCGAAGCACGTCGCTCAGTTCCAAAAGCTCGTGGAAGAAGGCTTCTACACCGGCACGAAGTTCCACCGCGTGATCCCCGGATTTATGATCCAGGGCGGTGACCCGAACAGCAAGGACGACGAACGTGGCAACGATGGCATGGGTGGTTACATGAAGGATGGCGTGGAAGTGAATGTTCCGGCCGAATTCAACGACACCAAGCACATCCGAGGCATCCTGAGTGCCGCGCGCTCTACGGACCCGAACTCGGCCAGCAGCCAGTTTTTCATCATGGTGGATGCCAATGAAAACCTGAATGGTCAGTATTCGGCTTACGGCCAAGTCGTGGCCGGTATGGACACGGTGGACAAGATCGTGAACCTGCCGCGCGACATGGGTGACAACCCGCTGGACGACAATCCGGCGATCATCCTGAAAGCCGAAATCCGCACTTGGCCGTTAGAAGAGTTGAAGTGACCGCAATGATGCTCTCTTTGGCCCTGGCCCTCTCGACCCCCAACCAAACGACTCCGCCGCCGGTGGAGCGCAAGAACATGGATATTGTCAATCAAGAAATCAAAGCGGGCGAAGAAGTCGCCGTTGTCACCACCGGTAAGGGCCAGTTTGTGCTGCGCTTCTATCCCGAAGTCGCGCCCAAGCACGTGGAGAACTTCAAGAAGCTGGCGAACACGGGCTTCTATGACGGCACCCGCTTCCACCGCACCATCCCGGGCTTCGTGATCCAGGGCGGCGACCCGCTGACCAAGCGCGTGGAAGATGCCAGCCGCTGGGGCACCGGCGGACCGGAATGGCGCGTGCCGGCCGAGTTCAACGAACGTCCGCACAAGCGCGGCATCCTCAGCATGGCCCGTTCCAGCGACCCGAACTCCGGCGGTAGCCAGTTCTTCGTCTGCGTGGCCGATGTGCCGAGTCTGGACCGCCAATACACCGTGTTCGGGGCGATTGTCTCCGGCATGGACGTGGTGGACCAGATCGTGAAGTCGCCGACCACCGACCGCAACGGTTCCGTGAAGCCGGAAGAAGCCGTGCGGATGGAAAAGGTCGAGATCAAGACTTGGCCGCTTGAATGATCGAGGTTCCGACGCCTCCGATGGCTGACGGACGCCCGAGCTGGGACGAGTACTTTATGGAAATTGCCAAACTCGTCTCCACCCGGGCGACCTGTCCGCGTCGCTCCGTGGGGGCGATCATCGTGAGGGACCGTCGGATTCTAGCTACGGGTTACAACGGGGCGCCGCGAGGTTTGCCCCATTGTCCGCCCCAGGGGTCTCAGCAGGACTGGCCGGACGGCTGCATGCGCGCCGGGCACTGCATCCGCTCGCTGCACGCCGAGCAGAACGCGTTGCTGCAGGCCGCCAGCATTGGGGTGCCGTGCGAAGGCGCGACGATGTATGTCACCTGCCAGCCGTGCAACACCTGCGCCAAGATGATTATCAACGCCGGGATCACCCGGGTGATCTACGAAGGCGACTATCCCGATCCGTTTTCGCTCGAACTCTTCCGCGATGCGCAACTAGACGTGGCCCTGTATCGTCACGGAAAGTTGGAGGCGCTCGCCCTCTAAAGAGGCCCATTCTCGTGTGGACCGATGCTGAATTCCTAGCTGGCTTCCGCTACCCCCTGTTAGCCGGGGTGGTGGCCATGCTGGGCACGCTCTTGTTCACGCCGCTGGTACGTCGGTTGGCCATTCGCCAGGGCGCAGTGGATGACCCGAGCCGCGATGCGCGCCGGGTGCACACCGAACCCATCCCGCGCTGGGGGGGCATCGCCATTTATGGGGGCATCGTGCTGGCGCTGGCCACGGTGTTGCCGTTTGCCTATCCGTTCACGCCGTTCCCGCTGTATCTCATCGGTTTGATCCTGTTGGGCGGGGTGCTGGTGGCCTTCGGGGCGCTGGACGACCTCAAGTCCTTTAGTGCGAAGTGGCAATTGCTGGCCCTGCTGGCCGTGGGCGTGGCGATCCAATTTGTCTATGACCCCATCGGGCGCGTGACGGTGCTGGGGATGGAGTGGCCGCCCATTGGCGAGGGCTACTGGCAAGATTTCAGCTGGTGGGGCGTACCGCTCACGGCCGCCTACATCTTTGTGGTGACCAAGACCATGGACACCATTGACGGCGTGGACGGCCTCGCGGCGGGCATTGCATGTATTGCCGCGGGCACCCTGGCCGTGATTGCCAAGTACGAAGACCAACCCCGGGTGGCGCTCATTGCGGCGGCGGTGGCGGGCTCGTGCGTCGGTTTCTTGCGCTACAACTTCAACCCGGCCAAGATCTTTATGGGCACGGGCGGGGCGCAGCTTTTGGGCTTCTTGCTGGCTTGTCTCAGCGTGGTGGGTGCGCTTAAGACGGCGGCCGCCCTGGCTCTGTTCATCCCAGTGTTGGTGTTTGGCGTGCCGCTAATTGACGCCGTGACGGTGACGATCCGCCGCCTGCTGGCCGGGCAACCGATCACTCAGGCCGACAAGCGCCACCTGCACCACCAACTGTTGGCCAAGGGCCTGAACCAGCGCCAAACCGTGCTGGTGCTTTACACTGTAACCATTGTGTTGTGCGGCCTGCTTTTGACCATGGTGAGATGGCGTGGATAAGCCGCGCGTGATCTTTGTGGTGGGCACCCGCCCGGACGCCATCAAGAGCGCGCCGGTGGTGCGCCGTTTCCGACAAGACCCGGAGATCGAGACCATCTTGCTCAGCACCGGGCAGCACCGCGAGATGCTGGCGCAGGCGTTGGGGGCGTTCGATTTGGCCCCCGATGAAGACCTCGGCATCATGACGCCGGGGCAGTCCCTCGCCCGCATTACCAGCCGGGCCCTAGAAGGGATTGATTCAGTCATCGAGCGAGTGCAGCCGCACATGGTGTTCGCGCAGGGCGACACCACCACCACCTTTGTGGCGGGGCTGGCGGCGTTCTACCGGCAGGTGCCATTCGGGCACATCGAGGCCGGGCTGCGCACGGACACGGTGGACAATCCGTTCCCGGAAGAGTTCAACCGCCGCACCTTGGGCTTGTTCGCCGCGCAGCACTACGCGCCCACGTCTTGGTCGGCCGATAACCTCCGCCGCGAGGGCGTGCCGAACAACCGCATTTTTGTGACCGGCAACACCGGCATCGACGCCGTGATGCACATCGCTGAATTGCCCGGTGAGGTGCCCGACGTGCCCGAGAATGGCCGCATCATCTTGATGACCACCCACCGGCGCGAAAATTGGGGCGAACCCCAGGCCAACATCGCCCGGGCCGCGCGGCGCTTGCTGGATGATTTCCCCGATACGCACCTGCTGGTGGCCATGCACCGCAACCCGATCGTGCGGGAGACGCTGGTGCCGCTGCTGGGTGACCACGCCCGCGCCCACCTGATCGAGCCGCCCGACTACGCCCCCTTTGTGCGCCTGATGCGCCGCGTGGACCTCATCCTCACCGATAGCGGCGGGGTGCAGGAAGAAGCCCCCACCTTTGGCAAGCCCGTGCTGGTGCTGCGCGACACCACCGAGCGCCCCGAAGGCGTGGACGCCGGCACCGCCCGCCTGGTGGGCACGGATGAGCAAGCCGTCTACAGTGCGGCGGCGTTGCTTTTGTCTAATCCGGCGGCGTACCAAGCGATGGCGCAGGCCGTTTCCCCCTACGGCGACGGCAAGGCCAGTGACCGCATTTGGGCGGCCGCCCGCGAGTTCCTGAAGCTAGGCTCATGACGATCCTGCAGGCCATTGTGTTGGGGCTGGTGCAGGGCCTCACCGAGTTCTTGCCCATCAGCAGCAGTGGCCACTTGTATCTCGTGCCCGTTCTTTCGGGCTGGAAGGATCCGGGCGCGGGGTTCACCGCCGTCATCCAACTCGGCACCATCCTCGCGGTGTTTTTGTACTTTGGGCGCGACCTGGGGCGCGTGTTCATGGGCTGGTTGCGCGGCCTGCGGGGCGGGGAAGCCGCCCGCACCCACGAAGCCCGCATGGGTTGGGCGATTGCCCTGGGCACGGTGCCGATTGCGCTGGCGGGCTTGGCGTTCGAGAAGTCGATTGACACGCACCTGCGCACCCCGTGGGTGGTCGGCGGTTCGTTGATTGCTTTCGCTTTGGTGATGGGCTTGGCCGAGCGAGTGGGCCGCCAAGAGCGCAAGTGGGAAGACCTGACCCTGCGCGACGGACTGACCATGGGGCTGTGGCAGTGCCTGGCGCTGGTGCCGGGCAGCAGCCGCAGCGGCTGCACCATCACGGGCGGCCTTTTTGGGGGGATTGACCGGGCGACGGCGGCGCGGTTTTCGTTTTTGCTGAGCGTGCCGGCGATTTTGGCCAGCGGCCTCTATAAGCTTTACAAGGAGCGGGCTGACCTGCTTGGTGGCGGGATGATGCCGACGATTGTGGCCACGGTGGTGGCCTTCGTCAGCGGCTACGCGGCCATTGCGTTCCTCATGAAGTTCTTGCAGAGCCGCAGCACCTGGGTGTTTGTGTGGTACCGAGTGGCGCTGGGCTTGGTGGTGCTGGGCTTGGCATTCTCGGGCCGGCTGGGAGGCGTGTGAGCATGGGGTTCCGGCGGCGCGAACCGGTGATGAACCCGACCGCGATGGTGGTGGGGCTGGGCAACCCCGGCCCGCAATACGCGCACACCCGCCACAACGTGGGCTTTGATTTGATCGAACTGCTGGCCGCGCGGCACAAGGTGCGCGTGCGCGAAAGCGGTTCGCGGGCGCTGTTCGGCATCGGCATGGTGGCGGGGGAGCCCGTGGTGCTGGTGAAGCCGCTGACCTTTATGAACCGGAGCGGGGAAGCCGTGGGGCCGCTGGCCAAGCGGTGGGGCATCGCGCCGGAGCGCATCTTGGTGGTGGCCGATGACCTGGACTTGCCGCTGGCGGCGGTGCGGGTGCGCAGCAAGGGCGGTAGCGGAGGCCACAACGGGCACAAGAGCCTGGTGCAGGCGCTGGGGACGCAGGAATACCCGCGCATCCGGATTGGCATTGGGCGCGGGGAACAGGACACCGTGGAGCACGTGCTGGACAAGTTTCACCCCGATGAGCGGCGGGATGTGCAGCAGGCCCTGGCCCGCACGGCGGATGCGGTGGAGTGCTGGCTGCGCGACGGCATGGAAGCGGCGATGAACCGCTTCAATGGGTCGGGTTAGGAGATGTCGACTAGACCACGAGCCTTTAACTCACTGCGATAGATATCGTAGCAATTAAGGGCAACTGCGATTGTAGCAAGTGAATAATCAGCTAGATCAAGTGCATCGTCTAAGCAAACTGGCTTCCAGGTTCGATTCGGTCCATCTTGGAAGTGTGTAAGTACGGAAGCTGGGCCTCCATGATTGTAATGACCAGCAAAGGTGTAGCAAAGCTCAAAATAGTGGTCCCATGCGGAATTGCTAATTGGGACGGCTTGCGTGTCAAAAGTGGGAGTTCCGTTTTTCGGCCATAGGTAATTTTTGATAGCCCAGATTGACTTGAATGGGTACCAATAGAAGTCGTAGGTTCCAAAGCCAAACTGCTTTCTCGCATCTTCTCCCAGAGTACGAAGTAGTTGTACATCACTCTCATTGAGAGGTTCTTCGTCGCCCTCAGCTACTTCTGATCCCCATATCTCCTCAAATCGCTCCATATTGCACAAAAGGGAGTGGTGTGCATGTCCGATAAAGCGCTTAGCGAGACTGTCATTCTGTTCGTTCTCTGTGCAGCCTTCGGCCGTTACCTCGCTAGCGTTGATCTGCCCGTCAATTGAAAGAATGAGAATGTTTAGAAAGGTCTCGAACATCGTACGGATCAAGGCCTGTGCCGCGGATGGCCGACCGATCATGGATACTGCTCGTACTGCATCAAGACAGCCAAGTTGACTTGCCTCTAGCATTTTCATGGCACTAAGCCAGGTCTTGTTTCGATCTACAGATGATGTTATGTCTTGACGCTTAGCTTGATAGGAGAACCAAGCCTCACCAAAGATGTCAACCTTCGTAGAGAGCCCTTCAATAATTGCTAGGTCCTCATTGCCTAGCCAGTATCGAGTATTGCCTCGTACCGAGTTCCACCCTGACTGTATTGACTTCTGGCCCCGCCAGGGACGATAGTACGGATATTCCTGAGGCTCCAACGGAGGCGTCATGAAGTCTGGGTAAGTATCTGGCCTGGGCTTACACTTAGCTTAGTGCACGCTAAATCGCGACGCAGATTTGAGGGCGTATGGCGTTTGCGGGTTCAGCACGCGCAGGGAGTCCACCCCCCAGGAGTTCAGCGTCTCTTCGCTGCACGCGTAATCCAAGAACACCTCGTGTCCATCCCGGGTGCGGGCGGCGCAGGGCACCCCCACGGCGGTGCGCAGCAGAACGTAGCCGCGCGGCGGGATCACCGCTTCTTCTCGAAAAACGTGCCACACCCGGCCGGTGCCGGCCTCGCCGCCGACGGCAAGGATGGTGTAGCCGGCGAGATAGACCTTGAGGGCGCCCTGGTTTTGCAAGAGCACGGCCTCATCGTCATGTCCCGTCCCTGGATCAACGCCGATGATTCGTAGCAAGAATAGTGCCTCCAAGTTAGAGGACGGAGCAAATCACCGGGACGATGCGCCTGTTGAAAACTCTTGCTCAACTTCTTTGGCTACGGCGTCCATAAGCTTCGCCAAACGGTTAATATCCGCCTCACTGAGCGCGCGCTGCACCAGCACTTCAAACTGGTCCACTTCCTTCAGGGCTGCTTTCAGCGCCTTGGTCGCGGGAGTGGTGAGACTCAGCACTTTCACGCGGCGGTCGGTGGCGCTGGCCGATTGCTGGATCCAGCCCTTCTTCACCAGCGCAAACACTGCTTCGCTCAAGGTGGCGGCGGAGATGCCCAGCCGGCGAGCAATTTCTACCTGCGAAGCCGACTTGCCCGCGCTCTGCACGGCCGCGAGCAGTTGGAACGTGGTGAAAGACAGGCCGTGCCGCGCAAAGCGGGGTTCCAGCCACGACGCCTGCAAGTCGTAGAGCAGTCCGATGCGGACACCAATGGATTCCTGAGCCACACGGTCAGGATACCGAATGGTTATGCGTCTTTGCCGGGCCGCTCGTTAGACACGCACATCGAGGGCGGTCCGCACGAGCGATGAGACCCGTTCTAGCCTTCGGCTCGTCTCGAGAGAGATCTGAGCCGCCTCATGTCGCTTGGCCAGGGACTCGTAGGTATGGCCGGCTATGTCCGCACGGCTGACGCTGAGATTCACTTGGGATTCAAGTCGCCGTAACTGGGCCAATGTGTTGAGCATTGACATCGTTCCGACTGGTAACACGGTTTTTTACTCCTTTAGGTTTGCGTTCTCACTTTGCTTGACTCTCCACTACCGCGATCTTTCCATGATCGTGGGGCGAAGTTTGACGGTGTTCTTGCGGGAGTTGACGGCGACCAGCAGTCGTCGTCTGCCGACTGAGTTGTAAATTGACGAGACTTAACTTATCTCTTACCATACGGCGGAGACCCGTGACAGCCGCCACTTCGGCGGGGGTCGGCGCCCCCACGGGCTTGCCGCGCTCCAGCGGCCCCATCAGCGGGCCAAGGTCGCCACAGTCGTCCAGCCCCAGCAGGTGCCCCAGTTCGTGCATCACCACATCCACCTGTTCAGATCGGGAAAGTGGGCTGCCCGGCGGCTGCGTGGCCACATAAATCGTGCCCTTGATGCCGACCTCGTGGCGGGTGGTGTTCCAACGGAACTCCTTGCGCATCTTGATCAGCCCCAGGGTGTGGCTGCCCTCGGCGGGCACCTGCGGCACCCACTTGACGATGACCTGCGGATTCTCGCGCATCGAAACCAACCGAATGGGGGAATCGCCTTCCAGCGCTTGATTCCAGCCCTGCGCGGCCTCGCGCACAATGGCCGTGCGCTCGGCGTGGTCGCCTTCAATGCCAATGGTGACGCCGTCGCTATAGAGCGTGCCCTTCATCAGGGCCAGCGCCATTTGGTATTGGCCGTCTTGCACCGCGCGCTCGGATTGCTCGTAGGTTTCGTGCACCTGGGGGAGCAAAAGCGGGGAAAGCTGCGTGATGGCCAGGCTGGACAAAAGCAGCAAAGAGCAACCGCCCAACCAGATCCGGGGGTGTGCGCGCATGGCGAGTTTGTTCCGCCTTTGGTCGCCCCGTATCCCTTAGAGCAATACCAGGTTCAAAACAACTTGGTAGCATGACGGGCATGAGCGACCCGCGCCCGCTGGACGAGATCCGCACCGAGATTGATGCGGTGGATGCCGACCTGGTGCGGCTCCTTAGCCGGCGCACCGAACTGGCGATTGAGGTCGGACTGGTGAAGGGGCGCGACGGGCAGCCGTTCTTCACTCCCGAGCGCGAACGAAGCGTTTATGAGAAGCTACGCCGTCTCAACCCCGGGCCGCTGCGGGATGATCAGCTCATCGCCATTTACCGCGAGGTGATTAGTGCAGCACGGGCCAGCGAACAGCCGATGAAGGTGGCCTATTGGGGGCCGGAGGGCACCTACAGCCACTACGCCAGCACCCAGGTCTTTGGCAACAGCACCACGTTTGTGCCCAAGGAGAGCATCCTCGACGTGTTCATGGCGGTGGAGCACCGTTTGGTGGATTACGGCGTGGTGCCGGTGGAGAACAGCACGGCCGGGGTGGTGCCGGAGACGCTGGACGGCTTCCCGCGCACCAATGTGAAGATTTGCGCCGAGCGGTATGTGCCCATCCACCACTGCCTGGTGAGTGCGGCGGCGGGCCGGAAAGAAGTGCAGCGGGTTTACGCCGGCAGCCAACCCCTGCGGCAGTGCCAAGCGTGGCTGAACACCTACCTGTCCGGCGTGGAGATTGTGGATGCGGCCCCCACGGCGCGGGCAGTGGCCATGGCCAAGAACGACCCGCACGGGGCAGCGATTGCCAACCGTTTGGCGGCCGATCTTTATGACCTGCCGGTGCTGGATGAGCACATTGAGGATGACCCGCATAACCGCACGCGGTTCTTGGTGATTGGATTTAACGCGCCCGCCCGCACGGGCCGCGACAAGACCTCGTTGATGTTTAATCTGCGTAACCAGCCCGGTGAGCTCTACCGGGCGTTGGGCGCCCTGGACCGCAATCAAGTGAACCTGCTGATGATTGAAAGCCGCCCGGCCCCGCGCAGCTCATTTGAATATATATTCTTCTGCGATTGTGTGGGGCACCGCCACGATGCGAATGTGGACCAGGCGATGCTGGATTTGAAGGCCTTGACCTTAGAAATCACGACGTTGGGTAGTTATCCATCCGATGAGCAAGAATAGCTGTTAAATTTGCGGGTATTTAGCCTCCGATTCGTGGGATAAATTCTCATTCTGATTGCGAATTGACTGAGTTTACGGAACTATTGTCGCGTTTCATTCGCCAGAGGGTAGACACACGGATAACTTTCCGTTAAGATGGAATTATAAATGTGGCTTTCGGTTGCTCTCACGATGGCGATGCCTTACGGGGCATTGGCGCAGCCGTCAGCAGTAGTCTCCGGGAGTTGGGATCGATCGGTCGTGATGGCGTCGTCCTCGGCTTTGCTTGGGGGCGAAGGTTCACTTGCGGATGCAAGTTGGTCACTTGTGAACCGGAATGTGTTGATGGCCGAGGTCCAGGTGGCCGTAACACGAGACGCGGTGCCGGTGGCAACTCGAGTCTCTGGTGCTCAGCCTGCCGATGTGGAAGCGCTTCTGCTCTCCGAGGCTCTGACCCAAGGCTGGAAGCCACTCGCCGAGACTCTGGAGGAGTTGCGGGCACCGCTTTCCCTGGTGATCTACGTGAGCCAGGAGCGATCGGGGGCGGCCGCCGTGAATGTGGTGGCAAAGAGTGGAGCGCGGTCGCGAGTGGTGTTCCTGGCTTCCGATCCGGAAGTCGTTCGTTATGCGAAAAATAAGATTCCCGAAGCAATGGCCTTTTGGGAAGCTGACCGGGCCTTCGGTGAAGAGGACATCGCCGAGTTAGTGAACCGCTTGGTGCAATCTCATGCCGACGGGGTAGCCACCACCGAGAAACGCATCCACCCCGCCCTGGCTCGGGCGATGCGGCAGCAGGGGTATCCCCTCATGGCGCTGGATGTGACCCCTGGGAACGCCGTCGCTCGGCTCCGAGACTTGGGTGTCAACATTCTCCGCGCCGATGAGCCGGTGGATGTCCGCAGCGATCTCAAGGACCTTGAAGGTCAGCGCCCCTGGCACCTCGATTGGTGACCTGGCCAACTTAATGAAAAGCCCCCAGGGGATGCTTTCGCATCCGCCTGGGGGTTCGTTCTTTCTCCCAATGATTAGGAGCAGCCGCTGGTGCTACCGCAGGTGTTGCACTTCAGGCACACCCCGTTGCGCACCAGAGTGAACGCGCCGCACTCACCGCACGGGTCACCCTCGTAACCCTTTAGGCGGGCTTCCCGGATCTTCTCCGTGCGTTGGTCGGCCACCATGCTTACTCGCTCTTGGATCGCGACTCGCTCCACCTTTCGGCTCGGCATCACCTGGGGAAAGGACGTGTCCTGCGGTTCAACCGTCGGGCTGAGAGCCGAGGGAGTCATATCCATGCCCTTGTTGAACCCACGCGAATCGTGGTTCTCGCGGCTCACCGGCAACACCCCGTTGTCCATCTCCTTCTCGTCTTCGAACTCCAGCGCCGGCTGGCTCGGGCCACCGACGGTGTCGGCGCGAAGGTCTTCGGGGCGGACTTGCACCAGGTCGGTGCGGCCCAGGTAGGTCATCGCCAGTTCGCGGAACAGGTAGTCAATGACCGAAGTGGACATCTTGATGTTGTCGTGCCCCTGCACCGGCCCGTTGGGCTCGAAGCGGGTGAAGACGAATGCCTCCACGAACTCTTCCAGCGGCACCCCGTACTGCAGGCCCAGCGAAACCGCAATGGCGAAGCAGTTCATCAGCGAGCGGTAGGCCGCCCCTTCCCGGTGCATGTCCACGAAGATTTCACCGATGGTGCCGTCTTCGTATTCTCCGGTGCGCAGGTACACCTTGTGGCCGGAGATGCGCGCCTTTTGGGTGTAGCCGCGTCGTCGGGCGGGCATGGCGCGTCGCCGCGCGATGTACCGGTAGACCAGGCGTTGTGCCACCTGGGCGACTTCTTCCTGTCGGTTCTCGGGCTCGGTAGTGGCCGGGCCTTCGAGTGTGGCTTCCAGAATCGCGGCGGCCGCATCGTCCGAGCTGGAGTTCAGCGGTTGGCTGAGCTTGCTGCCGTCTCGGTAGAGGGCGTTCGCCTTCAGGCCGAGCCGCCAGGACATCAGATACGACTCGTCGATGTCTTCAATCGTCGCGTTGGCCGGCAGGTTGATCGTCTTGCTAATCGCGCCGCTGAGGAACGGCTGGGCCGCCGCCATCATGCGGATGTGGCCGTGCGCGTGGATGAAGCGCTCACCCTTGCGGCCGCACTTGTTGGCACAGTCGAACACCGGCAGGTGCTCGGGGCGCAGGTGCGGGGCGCCTTCGATGGTCATCGTGCCGCAGACGTAGTCGTTGGCGGCTTCGATCTCGGCCTTGGTGAAGCCGAGGGTGGTGAGCATGTCGAACGACCAGTCGTTCAGTTGCTCGTCCGTCAGGCCGAGTTCATTGCGGCAGAAGTCTTCGCCCAGCGTCCACTTGTTGAACGCGAACTTGAGTTCGAAGGCACTTTCCAGCCCGGATTCCAACTTGGCAAGCGCTTCGTCCGTGAACCCGCGTTGGCGCAAGGTCTCGTGGTTGATGCCCGGGGCCCCTTCCAGGGTGCCCGCGCCGACCGCGTACTTAACGATGGCTTCGATCTGCTCCGAGGCGTAGCCCAGTTTGCGCAAGGCCACCGGGATGCTCTGGTTGATGATCTTGAAGTAACCACCGCCGGCGAGCTTCTTGAACTTCACAAGCGCGAAGTCCGGCTCGATGCCCGTGGTGTCACAGTCCATGATCAGGCCGATCGTGCCCGTGGGCGCCAGCACCGTCACCTGCGCGTTGCGGTAACCGTGCGATTCACCCAGCGTCAAGGCCTGATCCCACGCATCGCGGGCGGCCGCCAGCAGGTCATCCGGCGTGTCCGAGGGGTTGATGCCCATCGGCTTGATGTCCAGCGCTTCGTATTCGGATTCGGCGGCATTGTAGGCCGCGTGGCGGTGGTTACGAATCACGCGCAGCATGGAATCGCGGTTCTCTTCGTAGCGCGGGAAGGTGCCGATCTCGCTGGCCATGGCTGCGCTCGTGGCGTAGCTGTCGCCACCGAGGATCGAAGTCAAAGCGCCCGCGATGCCGAAGCCTTCCGGGCTGTCGTAGGGGATGCCCATCTGCATCAGCAGAGCGCCCAGGTTGGCGTAGCCCAGGCCCAGGGTGCGGTAGTCGTAGCTCAGCTGGGCGATTTCGCGGCTGGGGAACTGTGCCATCAGCACGCTGATTTCCAGCACCACCGTCCACAGGCGGATGGCGTGGCGGTAGCCCTCGATGTCGAACTCGCCGGTCTCCGCGTTGTAGAACTTGACCAGGTTGATGCTCGCCAGGTTGCAGGCGGTGTCATCCAGGAACATGTATTCCGAGCACGGGTTACTGGCGTTGATGCGCCCACCGGCCGGGCACGTGTGCCAGTCGTTGATGGTCGTGTCGTACTGCGTGCCGGGGTCGGCGCAGGCCCAGGCGGCCTGGCAGATTTGATCCCAAAGCTCCCGGGCGCGAATCGTCTTCACGGTCGTGCCGTTGGTGCGAGCCTTCAACTCCCACTCGCGGTCTTCTTCCACTGCGCGAAGGAAGTCGTTGCTCAGGCGCACCGAGTTGTTGGAGTTCTGACCGGACACGGTGACGTAGGCTTCGCTTTCGTAGCCCGTATCGAACACCGGGAACTCAATGTGCGTTGTGCCTTGCTCGGCCAGCTGGATGGCCCGCTGAATGTAGTTCGGGCTGATGCCGGCCACCTTGGCCTCGGCCACGGCGGCGCGCAGGCCCGGGTTGTGGCGCGGGTTGAACTTGTTCTCACCTTCGCCGGCGTGGGCCGCCTTCACAATCGCGTTGAGGTGGCGCTCGTTCAGCATGCTGCCCGTCACCAGGGCGGCCACCTTCTGCTCTTCTATCACCTTCCAGTTCACGAAGGTCTCGATATCCGGGTGGTCCACATCTAGGCACACCATCTTGGCGGCGCGGCGCGTGGTGCCCCCGCTCTTGATGGCCCCGGCGCTGCGGTCGCCGACCCGAAGGAAACTCATCAGGCCGCTCGATCGGCCGCCGCCGCTAAGCCGCTCGTTCTCTGCGCGAATGCGGCTAAAGTTCGTTCCGACCCCACTGCCGTACTTAAAGATGCGCGCCTCGCGCGTCCACAGGTCCATGATCCCACCTTCATTGACCAGGTCGTCGCTCACGCTGAGAATGAAGCAGGCGTGCGGTTGCGGCCGCTCGTAAGCGTTGGTGCTGCGCTCCAGCTCGCCGCTCACCGGGTGAACGTAGTAGTGCCCCTGGGGATTGCCCGTTATCCCGTAGGCAAAGTGCAAGCCCGTGTTGAACCACTGCGGACTGTTCGGTGCGGCCCGCTGGTCGGCCAGCATGAACTTCAGTTCGTCTTCAAACGCCTGCGCGCTCTCGGCATCGCTGAAGTAGCCGTAGTGCTCGCCCCAGTGGCGCCAGCAACCGGCTAACCGGTGGAAGACCTGGCGGCTATCCGTTTCGGCGCCGTCGGAGCCATCGGCCTGCGGCACCCCGGCCTTGCGGAAGTACTTCTGCGCCAGGATATCGGTGGCCACTTGCGACCACGTCTCCGGCACCATCACTTCCTCCATGCGGAAAACAACGCTGCCATCCGGGTTTCGGATTTCGCTGGTCCGAGGCACGAAGTTCAAACTTGCGTAGGGGTCTTGGCTCTCGGCGGTGAAGTATCGGGCAATTTTCATGAGGTTCTTCCTTGATTATGATTGGAGGAGTAGACAAATATCTACATGCTCTCCAGCGGCAATGTGGGTTGCCGGAATGTGCCGTCGTCGCCGTGCAGGCGAGAGACGAGCTGAGGGGGCGGCGCATCGGTGAGGGCTTGCAGGGTCGAGACTTCTTCAACCAGCCGGACAAACTCGTCCGGGGTCGAGAATCGACCGTACACGCTGGCAAATCGCACAAAGGCGACTCGGTCAATGCGCCACAGGGCGGCCATGACTCGCTCGGCGATTTCTCGCGTGGTGACCTCCTCGTCACCCAGATCTTGCAGATCTCGTTCGATGTCTTCGGCCAGGCCCCGAATCTGTTCCATGGTGACCGGGCGTTTGCCGCACGGGATCATCATGCTGCCCACGATTTTCTCGCGATTGAACTCCACGCGGGTGCCGTCTCTTTTCACAACAAAAACCCGCATCCGTTCGATCTCCTCGAACGTCGTGTATCTTCGTGCGCAGTTGAGACACTGCCTCCGACGGCGAATCGCCTGGCCGTCGCGCGCGGGGCGCGATTCCAAGACTCTTAGCTCAGCCGTTCCGCAGTGAGGGCAATCCATCGTGGCTCCATATCTAGGGGCTCGACAAAGTTACCGCCCCCAGGGATAGCGTGTCAAGAACATTCTGGAGTTTTTTTGGCCACGGATTTTTCCCGCCTCAAATCGGCGAAATCGGGGAAAACCGGCACAAAAAAGCCCCCCAATTGGGGGGCCAAAAGGATGACATTCGTTCCTAGAATCGGTACTGAATTCGGAATGTGGAGACGCTGTAGGAGCGCGGCCGATTGGGGTTGAAAATCCGCTCGAACGCCACCGTGGCCGTCAGGCCCTTGGCCAACTCACGGCGAATGCCGAGGCCGTACTCCTGGTAGGCGTTGCCATCGGTCTGGGTGTCGGTATCAAACCCACCAAACCGGCCGAACACCGTGCCCACCCCGCCGACTTCTTGCGACAGTTGCACGTGCCAGCCGCTCAGGGGTTTGTCGGTTGCCCCCACGTTGCCCGCCGCCGTGCCCACGCGGTCACGGCCGGTGAGATATTCACTGCGCAGGGTTAGGCCCGGCAGCATATCCTTGTAAGTGAGGTCGAGCGAAATGAGGGCACGGTCAGCGGCGGGGCTAGTGGCCGAGGTGCCCACAAAGGCAGGGCGCTCGCCAAAGAAGCCACTCACACCGCCAGAAATTTGCTTGCCGGACATCTGGTAGCGACCAAAAACCGCCATGCGGCCCCCGGGGCTGGGGGTTTGGCCATCTTGTTCGGGGTCATCGTTGACCAGGGCGTTGAACACCCCCACGCTGGCCGAACTCGGGCCAAAGGTGCCGCTCGCCATCACGCCGCGAATCTGTTCGCCCGGGAAGAGCAGGCGGTTATAGAGGGAGAACTCCGGCATTTCGCGGTCGGCCGAAGAGCGGTGCAACTCATAGCCGATGGGCAACGGGAACTGCCCAAATTGGAACATGAGGGGCGTCACGCCCGACTTGACTGTGTGCCGGATGAAGGCTTCTTTGAGAGAAGCCTCGTCTTGGTTGTCTCCACTCGCACCATCAAAGACGAAACGCGCCGTGGTGGCATCGTCGACGCGGAACGTACCGCCAAATCGCAACCGCCGGAAGTGGAGGCCGTGCTGACCACGGAAGGCCGAAGACGTGACCTCATTGCTGTCCCGATATTGGAACTGCATATAGAGTGAGGGCTCAAAGGTCTTCGCGGAAGATGAAGACGAGGACTGCGCCAGCGCGCCCACCGGACCAAGAGCAACGAACGCGGCAACCGCAAACCCAAAACGGAACACGGCGCGGGTTTACCCTAACTTCTTAACGTTGTTAACACTTGCCTGTGACTGTGGCAGCCAGCCCGGTACGCGGTAGCATCGGCGCGATGAACGGGCCGCACCGCCGATGGAACCCCTTGCAGAGGGAGTGGGTTTTGGTGTCGCCTCATCGCACTCAACGGCCTTGGCAGGGTGCGGAGGAGGCACCGCCCCCTTCCGTGCCGGCTTACGACCCCGACTGCTACCTCTGCCCGGGCAACGCGAGGGTGGGCGGGGTGCAGAACCCCAACTACACCGGCCCGATTTCTTTTGCCAACGATTTCCCGGCTCTCTTGCCTGAGATGGCAGATGAGGTGGTTTCGAATGATCTCTTCCGTGCCGAAAATGTGGCGGGGACCTGCGAGGTCATCTGCTACGGTCCGGATCACGGTCGGCACCTTGCCCAATTTGCGCCCGACGAGATGCGCACCGTGATTGACCTCTGGGCAACTACCATGGAGCGGCTGGGGGCCACCTACCCGTGGGTGCAAATCTTTGAGAATCGGGGAGCGGCCATGGGGGCCAGCAACCCGCACCCGCACGGCCAGGTGTGGGCGTGCAACTGGATGCCGGAAATCCCCGCCCGCGAGGATGCAGCGCAGCGTGACTACCATAGTGAGCACGGACGGACTCTTTTGAGTGACGTGGTGAAGGCTGAACTTGCGCAGGGGGACCGAGTGGTGGCAGCCAGTGCCGAGTGGGTGTGGTGGGTGCCGTTTTGGGCGGTGTGGCCGTTCGAGACGATGTTGGCCCCGCGCCGCCCGGCGGCCCGGCTGACCGATTTGGATGAAGCGCAACGGGCCGACCTGGCCGAGTTTCTGCCCGCGTGCATCCGCCGCTACGATGCACTCTTTGGTGTGCCTTTCCCCTATTCGATGGGGTGGCACGGGGCTCCGTTCGGGGCGGGGGCGGATCATTGGACGGTGCACGCCCATTTCATGCCGCCGCTCTTGCGCTCAGCGTCGGTGCGCAAGTGGATGGTGGGGTTCGAACTCTTGGCCATGCCCCAGCGCGATCTCACCGCCGAGCAGGCCGCCCAACGATTGCGCGATATCAACCTTTGAGGCATGAAAAAGCCCCCCGGGCGTGAAAACCCGAGGGGCCGTTGATCAACTCAGCGAACGATGCGCTGGACGAGATAGAGTGCCGAAGATCCAACCAGCCATACATCCCCTGAAGTGGGGTCCACAGCCAATTGTGGGAAGGTTGGAAAATTGGCCTTGAATTGGCTCCCTACCCCTTCGGCTGGGGTTCCCGGAGTCCATTTGAGTACCGTGGATAGCCCCCCTGGGCGATAAGTGCGAAGACTCAACTGATTTTGCTCAACGAAGTATAAGATTCCACTGGAATCGACATCCGCCCACAGGGGAAGGGCAAGGGTGCCCGGATTGCCATCAGTCTGAGAGTTGACGCCAGTTCCCGCAATCGTAGTAGTAAATCCGCTCGGCGTCACCAGGCGTATTCGTTGGTTATCGTAATCAAGGACGTAATATCCCCCATTCGGTGCGGGCTTGACGTCGATGGGAATGTTGAACAGGGGACTGCTTCCATCAGCAAAGCCTGGAGTAGATCCTGCAATCTCCGAGGCTTCCCAGTTTGCAGGGGTATTCGGGTCCCCACCAATGAAGGTAACTCTTTTGATCTTTGAGTTGCTGCCATCGGCGACAATCAGTGCCCCTGCGTTGGCATCCCAGTACCCTGAGTAAAGATTGGCAAACCGAGCAATCGTCCCGTCACCGAGTACATCTCCCGAGCCGGAATCTCCGGCAATACGAGTAAAGCTCCAGTTTTCCGCCCGATACCGATCACCAAAGCCGCGACTCACACGGTAGATGGCAGTGCTACCAAGGATAAAGAAGACATCGTTCGAATCCGTAGCTATGATTCCGGAAGTCGGTGGAGCTGTGACTTGCCCATTGCCAGAAATTGCCGAGGCATTTCCGCGCGGGTTGAGAATGGTCACGACTTCACCGCTCTTGCGCGCAAGCCGAATTCGATTACCGGTCTTGAAAATGAGTTCGCCGTTGGGGAAACAATCCGCGCTGGAGAAAGTGGAACTGATATCGATTAGCGCACTCGCACCTTGACCATCGGCATATCCCGTTCGTTCTGGATCACCGGCGATAAGCCGCACCACCACATTGTCGCTGGCGGCATTGGACGAGCTATCCAGCGGGATCTGGCCATCGGTGGACGAGTCCACCGTGACGTAGAACGACATCGCCGCCGGGAAAGGAATGGAGAAGAACACCCGCAGCGTGCGGAATGTATTGGGCTGGAATGGCCCCAGCCGGTAGCCCGCCACCTCGCGCGGCAACCGGAAGTCGGGATTCGTGATCGAAACGGCTTGTCCCGAATTCCCCGGAAGCAAGGAGCCAAGCTCCACATTACGTAGCCGGTGGTTATTCGTGTCGGCCACCAGCAGTTCATCCGCCTCGCCGCTGCCTAGCAGCAGGGGGCCATTAAATTGAGGGAACGCCCCGTTGCCAAAGCCCGCCGTGCTACCAAGCACGAGTTCCGTGGTCCAGCTGGTATCCCGGAACGGGTTCGCGCCCTGCGGCAATCGCATGATGGTGAGGTTGTTCGCGGTCTGGCCCGCCACAACAATGCGGCCTTCCAGCGCCGCGATCCCCGTGATGTTGGGCGTCAGCGTTCGGATGGTGCGCGTGGTGTTGCCGAAGATATCGTAGAGAATCACATTGCCCGTGGTGTGGCTGGTGACGGCCACCGTCGGCTTGCCTTCGTAGGCGCGGTAGGCCACGCCGTAAGGGGCCGTTACCGTGCCCACGGTGGTCACCACCGGAGCGGTGCTCGGGTTCGTGATTCGCTTGAGCTTGTTGTTGCTGAAGTCGGCGACGTAAAGCGCACCGGTGTTATCCATCGTCAGGCCAATGGGGTTGTTGAAGCGCGCGCTGGCCCCCGCCCCGTCAACGTCGCCGGCGGTGTTCCCGGCGATGACCGCGCCCTGGACCCCATCCTTGCGCAGGCGCAGGATGCGGTGAGCGGATTGGTCGGCGACGTAGATGAAGTCGCCATTGGTTTCACCCACGATGCCAATCGGGCGGCTGAAGCCGCTGGAAATGGTGGTGACAACCCCGTTCTTGATGCGGCGCACGGCCCCGGAGTTCGCTTGCGTAACGAATATCGTGCCATCGGTGTCTTGCCACACGCCGAGCGGCTGGCCGACCTGCGCGGCACTGGCCGCACCATCCGTGCTCCCGTTGGCACCCGTCCCGGCAAGAGTCTTGGCGACCGCGCGATTGAGGGCGGTTTGCAGCAGCAGACGAGGCTCGTTGAGGAAAATCCCTGAGCGATTGTCGATGGTGAGTTCCAGTACGCGCACGTTGCTGGTCTGGCCGGCAATCTCGGAGACCACGGCTTGGGTGACTTTGACGGCCGAGCCGCCGAAGGCCGCCCGGGTGCCGCCTTCCTCCATGTTGGTCACGCCCACTTCGCCGGTGGCGGGGTCGTAATCAATGCGGGCGGTGATGCCCGTGGGGCCGGTGGAACGAAGCGGGGCTTCAATATCCGGAGTGAGCGCCAGCGGCGATCCCCCTCCGCATCCCGCAGCGATCCCCGCGCCGACGACAATCAATGACAAGCCCGAGGCCCACCAACTCACTTTCACAGGTCCAAGAATACATGGAACCTGGTCAAACTTTGCCAAAAAAGTGGGGGGAATTAGCGGGAGTTATCCACCGAGCGCAATCGTTGCGCCGCGCGTTCGCAGATCCGGGCGCGTTCGGCTTCGGAAGCCAGACTCCAATCGGAAATCTCATCCAGGGTCCGCCCACACCCCGTGCACGCACCCTCGGGGTTCAACCGGCAAACGCGGATGCAAGGCGACTCAACCGGCCCCGAACGGGATGCGGGGGCGGACGACGGCACTTGCACAGTGCGAGTCTAGACGGACCTGCCCGCCCATGCGGTGCGGACCGCAAGAAACTTGGCCCTCACGCCCCCAAAACGAGTAGAGCCTCCGCTACAATCACCACGGCAGGCGCAATGCAGTGGGAAGGCTCTTCGGATTCACTTGGATGGGGGTGTTGCCCGCGATGAGCCTGGGCCTGTATTCCGAGAGCACCATCGGCCACAGCGTAAAGGGCGAGCCCATTCTCTGCTACAGCGTGGGCGTGGGCATGGATGCCGTGCTGGTCATTGGGGGCACCCACGGCGATGAGATCGAAGGGGTGTGGCTGGTGGAGAAGTTCCTGGCCGATGCCAAAGCCAAGGACTGGGATCTCACCGAACAAACGATTTACATCATCTCCCGCCACAACCCGGATGGCATCGCCGCCCGCACGCGCCACAACGCCAACGGGGTGGACCTGAATCGCAACTTCGCCGAAGGTTGGGAGCCCACGCCCAGCGCCCAGCGCTACCACCCCGGCCCGAACGCTTTGAGCGAGCCCGAGACCTGCGCTTTAGTCAATTTCATTGCCATCCGCCCCGAGATCAAGCGCGTAGTCACCATCCACACGCCCTTTGATTTCATCGACTACGATGGCGACGAGGCCAAGCGTCTGGCCGAGCTGATGAGCGCAAAGAACGGCATGCCCGTGAAGCGGATTGAATACGCGACCCCGGGTTCCTTGGGGCACTTTTGCCGGGCGCGAAACCTGCCCCTGGTGACGGTGGAGTTACCCAAAGGGGGCACCCCGGATTCGCTGTGGGCAAAGCACCGGGATGCCCTGTGGGCGTTTGTGAAGGGAAGCTAGTCCGCGCGGCTTAGTGGCAGCCGGTGCACTCTTCCACGCCGGCATCGGCGGCGATGGGTGCGGGTTCGGCTTCGGCTCGGTCCAGACGGTTGGACTGAATGGTGGCAAACGATAGGGCCGCGAGAATCAGGCCGACGACGACGAGGGAAATGGCTTTCAGTTGCATAACAAGCTCCTGTGCGTACAAGTCATGAGGGCGCGCGGGCGTTCCCTCCATTCCTCTCGCTCGTACAAAATAGGGGTTCCCAACCATGCTGAGCGCTTTTCTGATGGCATCTTCACTCTTCACGAATTCGGAACCGGAAGTGCGCGGCACCTGGCTGACCACCACCGCGAACGAGGCCATCAGCCGCCCCGAACACACCGCCGAGACGATGCGCCGCCTGCGGGATATCGGCCTGAACACGGTGTACGTCGAGGTCTGGAAGAACGGCTACACAGAATTTCCTTCCGAAACCATGGCCCGAGCCATCGGCGTGCCGATGCGAGTGAACGCCTCTCCGCAGGGGGCGGTGCAGCGGGACTTGCTGGAAGAAACCCTGATTGAAGCGCACCGCAACCAGCTCATCTACATCGCGTGGTTTGAGTACGGATTTATGGCGGCCCACCAGGGCACGCAAAACGAGCTCCGCGCCCGCAAGGACTGGCTGAGCCTAGACGCCCAGGGCGGGGAAGTGGCGGGCAACGGCTTTGTGTGGATGAACCCACTCCACCCCGATGCACAAGACCTGCTGCTGGGCATTGTGAAGGAGGCGATTGTCAAGTACGACCTCGACGGGATTCAATTGGACGACCGCATCGTGTGGCCCTACATCAACATGGGCTACGACGACTTTACGCGGCGCATGTACCGGCAGGAAACCGGCCGCGAGGTGCCGGCCGACCCCCGCGAACCGCAGTGGGTGGCGTGGCGCACGCAGAAGGTCGAAGCCTTTGCCAAGCGGTTTGTGCGTGAAGTCCGGGAAGTGGCAGGGCCGGATTTCATCATCTCGCTTTCGCCGGGGCCGCACCCCTGGGCGCTGGAGAACTATCTCATTGACTGGCCCGCATGGAGCCGCTGGACCGACAACCCGACTTGGGATGAATACATCCCGCAGGTGTATCGCATGAACTACGCAGGCTTTGCCCGCGATTGGCCAAGCCAAGTGAGCGCCATGGGCGCACGGAACAAGGACCTGATAGCCGGGGTTCGGCTGGTGGGCGATGGCCCGGACGCGGCCCGCGAGGATGTGACCCGCCACGTGGACCTGACCCGCGAAACGAAGAGTATGGGGCACGCGTGGTGGTTCAGCCGGGGCGTGCTGGATCTGTTTTCCAAGGAATTGAAGGATTACTATCGGGGTCCGGCGCCGCACCCTCGCTTCGGGGCGGATTGGCGTCCGGCACCGGTGCGCTTCACTCGGGGGCGTGATGGCGCGTGGGTGGCTCGGGTTCCGGCGGGGCGGTATCGAGTGATCGCCAAGGTTGAGGGGCAGTGGCACACCGTGGGCACGCACGAGGTGCCAGCCGGGCGTGGGGCCACGGAAGTCAAGATCGAAAAACCCGGAGCGTCGGCGGTCGAGTTTCTGGTGCAACGGCGCGGTTAAGTTGCCCCCCGCAAGGGTCTGCCGGTAAGGTGAAGGCTTGATGGTTTTCAGCCTTCTTGCGGGTTTGTCGATGGCGCTGAGTCGTGATTCTGATGCGGGGCGGGGCACCGGTCCGGCTTGGTCTAGCAATCTGGATTTGAAGGCCCCTATTACCACCTGGGACGAGGGCATCCCGCTCGGGAACGGCCTGACGGGGGGCTTGCTGTGGGGCGGCGGAAACCAGCTCAATGTCTCACTGGACCGCGGAGACCTGTGGGATGAACGCCCGGCCAAGGAGATGCAATGGGATAAGTTCACCTACGCAAACCTGGTGCGAATGGTGCAGGCTCGCGACCGCTCGGGCATTGATGACATCTTCGAGCGGGCATATTACGACGTCCACCCCAGCAAGCTCCCGGGCGGGCGGCTGGTGCTGGATTTAGGCCCGCGCCAGGTGCAGTCATTTGGACTGGACCTCAAGGGCGCCGAAGGCCAAGTCCAGCTGGCGGCGGGCGATCGAATCCGGGCCTGGTGGCTGGGCCGGGATCAAGTGGGGCGGCTTTGGGTGCCGGGTTCTCAGCCCGTGGGGATCAAGCTAATGACCCCGGGCATGGTCGCCACCCAGGGCTCGCAAGATGTAGGACCTGATAGCCGGGGCGTGGGGTTGCTTGGCTACCCACCCGCGAAGTTTGGCGACGGGGAAGGGCTCTATTGGTACGACCAAGAGGCGGCAGACGGACTGCGCTACGTGGTCATGGCGGGGGTGAAGTCTGCCGCCGATGGGCAGCACATCGTCACCACCATCACTTCTACCGCCGATGGCCCGGACCCCGTGGCGGTGGCCAAGCAAAGGCTCCGCGCCGTCCTCACCCGGCCGCTCACCACGGCGCTCAAGGATCACCAGGCTTGGTGGAGTGATTTTTGGGCCACCAGTGGGGTGCGCTTGCCCGAAGCACACATCCAAAGACAATATGATTTTGTCCGATACCTATATGGTTCCGGATCTCGTCGGGGGGCGCCGCCCATGCCGCTGCAAGGCGTGTGGACGGCCGATGCGGGCTCGCTGCCGCCCTGGAAAGGTGACTACCACAACGACCTGAACACGCAGATGACCTACATGGGTTATCAGGGCGCGGGGCAGTGGGATGCGGGGCTGAGCTACCTCGATTTCTTGTGGGAGCGCCGCCCGCGATTCCAGCGGTTTGCGCGGGAGTTCTACGGCACCGAGGGCCTCAGCACCCCGGGCGTGATGACCCTCTCCGGCGAACCTCTGGCGGGGTGGGTGCAGTACAGCCTCTCGCCCACCATGACGGCCTGGAGCGCGCACCTCTTTTATCTGCACTGGCGCTACACCGCCGACGACGAGTTTTTGCGCACGCGGGCTTACCCCTGGTGCCGTGAGGCCGCCGAATGTATCGCCGCGCTGCTCAAGCCCGACGCTGACGGCCGCCTGGTTCTCCCTACATCGTCGTCGCCGGAGATTTTTGACAACTCTGACCGAGCGTGGCTGAAGCCCAACAGCAACTACGACCTGATGAGCATGAGGATGCTTTTCCTCTCGCTGGTAGAGATGGCCACCGCCGTGGGGGACAAAGATGAAGCCGCCAAGTGGCAGAAGCTGAGCGATGACCTCGGCGACTACCACGTGCGCGAGGACGGCACGCTGCGCCTGAACTCCGAGGAAGACCTGCCGGGTTCGCATCGGCATCTCTCCAACCTCATGGGGTTGCATCCGTTCAACCTCATTCATCCGGAAGGCGGCTACGAAGATCGCAAGCGCATCCGCGCCAGCCTGGCCGAGTGGGAGAGCAAGGGCACCCAGGGGTGGGTGGGCTATTCATTCTCCTGGATGTCCGCGCTGCAGGCCCGGATGGGCAACGCAGAGGAAGCGCACCGCCTGCTGGACATCTACGCGCAGGCGTTTGTCTTGCGCAACGGCTTCCACGCCAATGGCGATCAAACGGACAAGGGGTATAGCGGGTTCCGCTACCGGCCGTTTACTTTAGAAGGCAACTTCCTGGCAATGAACGCCGTGCACGAGATGCTGCTTCAGAGCTGGAGCCCAACGCCGGGCAAGCTGGATAGTGAGGTGGTCCGGGTGTTCCCGGCGGTGCCGGACGCCTGGCGGGACGTCGAGTTCAATGACCTGCGGGCCGAAGGTGGCTACCGCGTTTCGGCGACCCGACGCCAGGGCGTTACCGTGCACGTCAAGGTCGTGGCGAGCCGCGCGGGCACCTTGCGGCTGCGCAACAACTTTGACGACCGGTTCGCTTGGCTAAATCAACAGCCCCGGTCGGTGGGGCCAGACTTGGTCTTCACGGTCCAAGCGGGCGAAGTGATTGAAGGAGTGATAACGGAATGAACAAGAACATGATGTTGGCCCCGGCGACCCTGTTGGCCCTGGCAGCCGTAGCTACGGCGTGCGTAAAAGCGGGGGCCAACGAGCCTATGACCGGTGCCACCCCGAGCGAAGCCTCGGCCGCTCTGGCCTCCAACGCGCCCGCCAAGAAGGTCAACGCGTTCTACATCGGGCATAGCCTGATGAGTGACATCCCCGACATGGTGGGCGCGCTGGCCGGTGATTCCTTCCAGTTCAAGGAGCAGTTCATCCCGGGGGCGCCGCTGCGCTGGCAGTGGGATGAGCCCACCCGCAACCCCCAGCCGGGAGACCAGTTCCGAGGGGTGTACGACAAGATGATCACGCCCCAAACCACGCACCTGGTGATGATTGACAGCGTGCCCCGGGGCGATGAAGGGAGCCTCAAGGAATCCATTGATTACGCCGGCCGCTTCCTCAAATTCGCCCGGTCCAAGAATCCCCAGGTGGCCGCCTACTTTTATGAGCCGTGGCACGATATCACCAGCGGAACGCCGCAACGATCGCAATACGATACGGCCAGCCCGACTCGGGAACTAAGGTGGCGACCGCGCATCAAGGCCGACCGTGAAAAGTGGGACCGTGTGGTGGCGGATGTGAACCGGGCCAACCCGGGCGCGGTGCCCATGAAGCTCATCCCGGCCACGACGGCCCTGGGCGAGCTGAGCGACGCGATTGACGCCGGCCAGGTGCCAGGGGTGCGCAATATGCGTGAGCTTTACGACGACACCATCCACCTCACGCCGCTCGGCAAGTATTTTGTGGCGATGGTGCACTATCGAGCGCTGTTCGGCGATCTCCCGGCCACCGTGCCGGTGCAGATCAAGGGTCGGTGGGGGTCACCGTATTGGGACACCAAGGATTGGGCGGGGAAGACGTGGCCCGCGCCGAAGCCGGAGACGGTGGCGGCCCTGCGCAAAGTCGCTATGGGCGTAAAAATGCCCTAAAACGGGCTCTTGAAAAACCAGCCTAGATGGTGCCCAGGAAAGGACTCGAACCTTCACTCCCTTACGAGAACTGGCACCTGAAGCCAGCGCGTCTACCAATTTCGCCACCTGGGCACAGGCGGAAGCAGAAGTATGGCATCCCCGGCCCGGGAAAGTCGCGGGATTAGGACCCCAAGCCGCGTGCTCGAAGGCACCTTGAAAACAAAGGGAGGGGACCTCGCACTAATACTGGCCTTGTCGCTCGGGCCGACGTGGAACAACCACTCAGGCGATGTTGACGGGCGACGTATTCGTGAAGGAGGGGTTGATCACTGATGATCAGCTCCAAGTTGCCATCGCCAAGCAACTTGAACTCGGCGGCACCGAATCCATCACCCGTGTGATGGTGGATATGGGCATCATCACCGAGAAGGACCGCGTCCGGGTGATGGGCAAGGTGTGGGGCATCCCGTTTGCCGACCTCGCCGAACTCGAGTCCACTCCCGAAGCCCTCAACCTTGTTACCGCGCAAATCGCCAAGCGGTTCAAGTGTTTGCCCTTGGTGGTCCACCAAGACAAGCTCATCGTCGCGATGGCCAACCCGCTGGACGTCTTCGTCATTGACGAACTGCGGATGAACACGGGTTGCGAAATTGAGCCCGTCATCTCGGTCGAATCCGACATCCTGGCCAAGGTCAGCGAACACTATAAGATTGAGACCAACGTCAACGAGGCTCTCGCGGGTGTTATCTCGGACTTCAGCGGCGAAATGGAGCTGCTGGCCACGAGTGACGACGAGGAGATCAGCGCTGACCA
>DEIB01000021.1 GCA_002352215.1 Chthonomonas sp. UBA2785
GGACGCAAAACCGTAAAGAAACATCCCGTCTTCGCGGACGATATGCCGGATCCACAAACAGACTTCGTCCCCGAGGGCGCCTAGTTGAAAGGCGACCGATTCGGGGACTTGCACATCGTATCCGACCCCCCCGCACTCAATGACGAGGCGGTCGGATAGCTGTTCGATCAGAGTGCCACGGAGGCGAGCTATCATCCGGCGCGGCGCATGCCCGATCCGAAGACCGAACTTTGAACGTCAGGCACGGTTTCTTCGAGGAAGCGGGTGAGGTGGCTCACCACGTTGTCCCAGGTGCCTCCGCCTTGCAGATTGATATCCAGCTCGACGTACACGCTGTTGTCTTCCGGACTGAGATACGCGCGACCAAAGCGGCTGGCGGCATTCCAGTCGTTGATCGCTTCGATCGTGGTGTTGCCCGTCAGTTCCGCTTGGATCATGAAGTCGCCTTCATCGTAACGGATGAAGTTGTAGATGATCTCGTCCTTGGCAAAGGTGAGGTCGCCAGATTCGTCTTCCGTCGCTTCGAAGCCCAGTTCGGCCAGGGCTTCTGCCACCATTTCCATGTCGAGGTCGGTGATCACATCGCCATCGCCACCGGAGCTTCCGCCACCGGTCAGCACGGCATCCAAGGCCATCTCGGACTGCGCCATCCAACGACCAATGCACGACTTGAAGTTGCCCACCGTGATGCCATCTTGCAGGTCGATGTCGAACTCATAGTTGGCCGTGCCATCCATGTAGTACACGTGGCCGATGCGGTTCATCAGGTTCCACTCTTGGGCGGCCGCCATCGAGCCGCGCCCTTCACGGGTCGCCTGGAGCATCACGTCCTTGCCGCGATTGTCGTCTTCGGCGAAGACAACCACCGCCATGGTGGTATTGCCGTCGGTCCACTCGACGCGGTTGTCATTGATTTCGGCTTCGATGTCCATGTCGGCCAGGTGGCCCTTCACTTCATCGGTCGAGATGCTGGTAATTACGTCTTGCGCCATCGCCATCATGGAGGTGACCATGAGAGCGGCACTGAGGAGCCAACGCATTAGCCTTGGGCCTCCATTTCTTCGCGCGTCGCTTCGGCTCGTTCCATAAATCGGGTGATGAAGCCCTTGATCGACTTCACCGTCACCCCGCCCATCAGGTGCAGGTCGGATTCGAAGACCAGTTCGCCTTCGGCCAGATAGAGGCGGCCCCAGCGGCTGGCAGCATTCCAGTTGCTGAGCGACTCTTCGCTCACATCACCGGCGGCCCAGCGGGCCGAGAGCATGATTTCATCGTACGGACCTTCCGCTTCCGGATTGCTCCAAAGGCTCGTGAGGGTGAGGTCCATGTCGTTTTGAGTCCAGCTGAAGTCGGGCTCGCCTTCCACCTGTTCGGCTTCGATGCGAAGGTCCTTCATGATGCCGACCATCAGGGGGATGTCGGAGGCACTGACAATTTTTGAATCTTGAACTGCTGGGATCGACGATGCCGCGAAGCTACTCCCCATCAGCGCAAAAATCAAACAGGCGATAACAAGAATTTGTCGCATGATGTTCTGCATTCACGGCCAATGCCGCTTGCCTAAAAGACGCGCGGGGCGAGGTGAATGCTTCACCCTACCCAAGCCGGTGGGAGAGAAACCAGGTCGGAAGTTCAGGTTCGGCGTAGGCTTGCACCCAGCTATCGTGCCCCACCCCGGGATAGATGGTCAGGCGCGGGTTACCGCCGGCCTCGCGCACCGCCTCCTCCACCTCGGTTGAGCCCGTAGGCGGCACGACGCTATCGGCATCGCCGTGAAAAAGCCAGATGGGAATGTCCCTTAAGCGGGGGCCAATTTCGGGCCGGGTGTTCCACCCGCAAATGGGCGCAATGGCCGCGAAAGACCACGCGAGGGCATCGGCACACTCCATAGTGCCCCGCCCACCCTGACTGAGACCGGTAAGATACCGCTGGTGCGGCGAGGTCTCGTAGTCCTGCTCGACCTGCTTGAGGATGGCGTTGAGCTGGTCGCGGAGGTCGAACCAGGTGTCCTCCGCTCCCGGCTTCTGCGGGAAGATCATGAGGAACGGCCAATTCTCACGCTCCCGGATGGCGCGTTGGCCCGGGCCGTGGATGAGGCAACGAAGCCCGTCGGTGCCGCTTTCGCCGCGCCCGTGCAGGAACAGGAGGGTCGGCCATCCATCGGCGGGGGCCGGGCCCTTGGGCACGTAGACCACGGTCGGCAGGGGGGTGCCTTCGAGCTCTAAGAATCCCGTCACGGTTGCGCCACCGGGCGCACCACCAGGCGGAAATCTAGCTGGACTTCGTAGGCGCGCGGCCACGGGAGGGAGATTTCGACATCCTCCAGGGCGACGACCTCGTATTGCTGATTGCCCGCAAAGAATCGCGTGCCGAGCATCTGGTTCTTGAACCGCGCATCCAGGCGCTTGCCTAAGTCTTGTTGCACGGTGGCATTCACTTGGTCAAACTCATCGCCGTAAGTTTCTTCGCGGCTGGCGTTCGGGAAGGCGTCAATCATCGCGTACGCCACCGGGCGGACGAAGTTGTGGTACTCGAAGTCGTTCACCAAACGGTGGAGGACAAAAGTACGCAGGCCAATTTCTCGCACCAGCGGCTCCACGCGCTGCCGCCGGGCCAGCAGATAAATGTTGGCGGCGGGGATGGTGGTGCCCATGGTGTTGCCGGCGGTATTCCACCCGGCGTACGCCAGCAAGCGGGCACTGCGGCCTTCTTTGGTTAGGACATCGAAGAGGCGGGGGTCGGCAATGCCGCCTTTGCCCAGGTTGGTGTCGGCCACGGCGACAGGGAATCCCTGGTCCACTTCGCTTTCCAATGAACCCAGGAAGGCGTCCAGCGAATATTGGTCAGGGTCCGGCGTGTTCACGTACAGGCTGTAATCGAAGTCCTCGTTCGGCCCCGCCACCGTGGCACCGCTGGCGCGAAGCTGGCTTTGTAGGCTGTCCTCAATCGGCAGGCTTTCGTAGTTGCCGATGGTGCGGCGGCCGTCTTCATCCGCGTAGACCACCCGTACCCGGGGCGCCCACGCCACCGAGTCCGACATCGCCCGGCTCACCAAAAGGTTAGCCACTTGGTCAATCCCGGCGGCCATCGTCATCTGATCTTCCTTGAGATTCAGATTCTTGGCCATGTCGGCGTAGCGCTGGCGTTCGATCTTTTGCGGGCCGGTGGGCTTGCTATC
>DEIB01000015.1 GCA_002352215.1 Chthonomonas sp. UBA2785
CCGCCGCGACCGGCGGTGCCCGCCGCCGCGATGTGCCGCCCCGCACCCGCGCCCACGCCAAGGCCAAGGGCCTGAGCGATGACCAGATTGAGGCCCTGCCCGTGACCGGCAAGCCGCTGATGCCGGCCGATGTGGACGCCTTCCTAGCCGGAGGCGCCCCGAGCGCCGCGCCCGCCGCGAGCACGAGTGCCAGCCAGGGCAACCGCAAGTACCAAGAGAAGCCGTTCGAAGGCAAGCAGCGCATTCTGGCCAGCCGCCTGCAGCGCGGCAACCAGCTTGTCGTGCCCGGCATGATGAGCGTGGTGGCTAATTGGGGTCCGCTGGAATCCCTGCGCGCCGAAATCAAGGCCCGGGGCGACGAGTTTGCGCCCAGCGCCTTCACCTACTTTGCTTATGCCGTGGCCCGCGCCGCCGCCCAGCACCCGATTAGCCGCAGCACGCTGGTGGGCGACCACACCGTGCGCACCTACGACCACGTGAACCTCGGCATTGCCGTGGCCCTGCCCGGTGACGAACTGGTGGTGGCGGTGGTGGACAACGCCGACACGCTGGACTGGAAGAGCTTTGCCGGCCAAGCCCGCGACAGCATCAACCAGGCCCGCGACGGCCGCGACCAAGCCCACGAAGGGGTGACGGTGAGCCTGACCAACATGCAGGCGTACAACATTCGCGAGGCGATGGCCGTGGTGGTACCGCCGGGCGTGGCGACGATCTTCTTGGGTGAGCCGTACAACGGCCTGGCCAACGACGGGCCGGAGATTAAGCTCCAGCGCTGCGTGAACGTGGGCATTACGATTGACCACCGGCTGATCAACGGCGTGGGTGGAGCGGAGTTCTTGAACGCGATCAAGAACGAGCTTGAAGCCGTGCTCGATTGGGCCAAGTAAGTTCTGCGAGAAGGCAAATGAAACCCCGGATTGGCATCGCATCGGGCCTGGAGTTCAAGGAGTTCGCCGAGGGACCCCGGGAGCGCATCTTTGTCAATCGGGGGTACCTGGACTGCATCCTGGCCGCTGGGGGATTGCCCTTTGTGGTGCCGCCGCTGGCCTCGCCGAGCGAGTATTTTGACCTCGCTGATGGCTGGCTGATTACGGGCGGTGATGACCTCCCCAGTGCTTGGTGGGGCGAACCGACGCACCCCGAGGTCTCGGAAGAACGCCCCGAGCGTGTGAATTTTGAGCGCGACCTGCTGGAGACCCTGCCGGCTGACATGCCGGTGCTGGGGATCTGCTTTGGCAGCCAAATCATGAATGTGGTGCGCGGGGGCAGCCTGCACCAGCACTTGCCGGATGTGGTGGGCCACGACCGGCACCGGGGTGGCACGCTGGAGACGCTCACCATTGTGCCCGGCACCCCGCTGGCCGCCATTGTGGGTGAAACCGTGCAAGGCAAAAGCTATCACCATCAGGCCGTAAACCGCGTGGGCGAAGGGCTGACCGTGATGGCGCACGCCGCCGACGGCACCATCGAGGGCGTGGCCGACACGACTGACCGGTGGTGGATGGGCGTGCAGTGGCACCCCGAGCGCACCCCCGACGATGCCGCGACGCAGGCGTTGTTCCGCGAATTTGTAAGCCGGGCACGAGCCCGGATGGAAAGCCGAAAGGAGGCAAAAGTTTGAAAGTACGAGTGAATGGGCAAGATGCGGAACTGAGTGCCCCCGCCGATGTGACCGTCACCCGGCTGGAAGACCGGCTTCTGGTCCGCACCGCCCACGGCACGCAGTCGGCATTGGTCGCCCGCGATGGCCGGACGGTGTACGTGAGCTACAAGGGCCACACCTACAAGGTCGAGCCCCAGGTGCGGCACCGGGGTGAAGAAGCAGGCGATGCCTCGGGCGTGCTCAAGGCTCCGCTGCCGGGGCAGGTGGTGGATGTCACCGCCACGGTTGGGCAACAGGTGGAGAAAGGCGACCGACTGGCCGTGATGGAGGCCATGAAGATGCAGCAACCCGTGGTGGCCCCGTTTGACGGCGTGGTGAAGGACGTTCGGGTGGCCATCGGGGATAAGGTTGCCGAAGGCGACGTCCTGTTGATTGTAGAAGCCCCGTCTCATGAGTGATTTCCTGCGGATTGTTGAAGTGGGGCCGCGCGACGGCCTGCAAAACGAGGCTATCCCCATCCCCACTGAGGCCAAGCTTGAGTTCATCCGGTCCCTGAGAGCGGCGGGATTGCAAGACATTGAGGTCACGAGCTTTGTCTCGCCCAAGTGGGTGCCGCAGCTAGGGGATGCCGCCGAACTCTGGCCGCAGCTCCCCGCCGATGGCGGCCATTACAGTGCCCTGGTGCCGAACGCCCGGGGGCTGGACCGCGCCCTGGAGGTAGGCGTGGAGCGGATTGCTGTGTTCACCGCTGCCAGCGAGGCCTTTGTGCAGAAGAACCTCAACATGAGCATTGAGGAGTCGCTGGCGGGCTTCCGCGCGATGGTGGAAACCTTCCGGCAGCAACGGCCCGGTGGCTGGGTGCGGGGTTACGTCAGCACCATCGTTGAATGCCCCTACGCGGGTCGCATCGCCCCCGAGCAGGTCCAGAACGTCGTGGATGCATTGCTGGCTATGGGCGTGGATGAAGTCAGCCTGGGCGAAACCATCGGGGTGGCCGTGCCCGCCGAAATCGAGCGTGTGGCCGAGGCTATTGCCCACGTGCCTAAGGACAAGGTGGCGTGGCACTTCCACGATACGCGCGGCACCGCCATCGCCAATGTGGCGGCGTGCGTGGCGCAGGGCTATCGCATTTTTGATGCCAGCGCGGCCGGCCTGGGCGGATGCCCCTACGCTCCCGGCGCCGGCGGCAACCTGGCCACCGACGACTTGGTCTACTTTGCCGAGCGCAGCGGATTGAGCACCGGCGTGGACGCTAAGGCACTGGCGAAGGCGTCGGAGCCGATTCTGAAGTTACTGGGACGTCCGATGACGGCCCGGGCGCAACGGGCGGTGTGTTCAATCGCCGATACAGCCCGTAACTAGCCAGGGCCAGCGCGATGCACGCCACCCCGATGGTGGCCTGCTTTTCTTCGGCGTTCAGCTTCCATTCGCGCCAGTTCACGATCAATACGGTCGCGCCAATCGGCACCAGCGCGGGCAGCATGTTGAGGCCGAGCGGGGCCAAAACCAGAATGAGGTAGCCCACCAGTGCCACGGCCAGCCAGCGTCCGGTCTCTTTGGTGCGCATACCAAAGCGGTAGAGACAGACAAAGAACACCGCTGAGATGAACAGGTCAGCAGGGCCGACAAACGCCATGGGCACTACCGACATGCCCTCGCTTACCCTCTCGGAAACCGCGTTCGGGATGGTGGCGGCGACGCTCTGGAACACCTGCGGGCGGCTCGTCACGATCTGAGCCGTGATGGCCGTCGGGTTGAACACCAGGAACATGTCGAACCCGGCCAGGAAGAAAGCCACCGGCAGCATCAGGTTCTTGTCCTTCAGCAAGCCCGCGACAATGGCCCCGAGCCCCAGACACCACGCCAGCAAACCCGCCTGGCCCAGCGACTGCACGATGACCGTGCCCAGCCCGAACTCGGGAAGGAAGCGCGCGAGCGATACCCCGCACCCTGCGTGGATACCCACGCCCAGCAAGAAAATAGCCCAGGCGTGGGCGGGTTTCCACGCATGCGAGGACCCGGCCTTGATGGCGTAGATCGGGCCGACGATGAAGATGATCGCGCTTAGGATTTGGAGCGGAACCACCGCGCTCTGGGGCACCGTCATCACGCCGTATCCAATTCGGACCAAGGTGAGGGCGGCTACCAGCAGGGCAAAGCCCACCAATCCGGACCGATTAGGATGCTTGGACGTCATGGATGGATTGACGATACACCGACAGGATGCTTTCTGTCATGCGTGGCACCGTCAATTCCAAGGAAAGTTTTCGTGCGTTCTGTCCCCACTCTCGGCGCAGCACGGGGTCGAGCATCAAAGTCTTGAGGCCCTTAGTGAAGGCATCCACCGTGCTGGGCACCACAAATCCGGAGTGGAACGGCTGCACGGCTTGGCTCGCCCCACCGCCTTCGGCCACCACCACGGGCAGTCCGTAACTCATGGCCTCCGCTACCACCAGCCCTTGAGTTTCGGTATCGCTGGGGAAGCCAAATGCGTCCGCCCCCGCGTAGTAGCCGTCTACGTGTTCGCGCGGCACAAAGCCCCGGAACTCCACCCGGTCATTAATCTTGAGCTTCTTCGCCAGCGCCTGAAGTTCTTCGCGGTCCGGGCCATCACCGACCAAGACCAGCCGGGCCCGCGCCCCCTTCGCGATTTGGGCAAAGGCCCGGATAAGAGTGGCGATGTTCTTCTCTTGCGCTAGCCGCCCCACAAAGAGCACCACGAATTCATCGGGTTGCCAGCCAAAGCCGGTGCGCATTTCGCGACGGTCGTGGTGGCGGGGTTCCGGGATGCCCGTTGGAATCACGTGGATCGGCCGGTTCACGCCCTGGTCCATCAGCCACTCGCGGCTAGGCTCGCTGGGCGTGATCACCGCGTTGACCTTGTGATAGTAATTGCGGGTGTGCAGGGCCAGCACCCGGCGGGTGACTTCCTCGGGCACCACCGGTACGTAGTGGGTGTAGCGGTCGTAGTGGGTGTGGTACGTGCTGACCACGGGCACGCCTTCGGTTTGCCCCCACCGTTTGCCCACCACGCCCAGCGTGAAGGGCGTGTGCGTGTGCACGACATCAAACTTCCCTTGCCGGAACCGTTCGCGCAGGATGTTAAACGGAGGCCGAGCGAAGGGGTAGTTGGGGAACATGTCCACCATCAGCGATTGGAAGCGTTCGGTGGCCGGATCGTCCTCTTCGAACCCCGGATAGTGGCTTGTAAAGAGCGAGACGAAGTGACCCTGGTTGCGAAGTTCGCTGACCAGGGTCGCTACGCTCACACTCACGCCATTCAGTACCGGGAGCGCGCTATCCGAAAAGACGGCCACGCGCAGCGGTCGGCTGGAGGTTTTAGAGCTCCGGATGTCGTCCGTGATTTTCAACGAATCGAATGACACCGCTCAGGCGGAATCGGCGCTGACCACCCTTGGTGCGGTGGTGCTCCAGCCATTCGCGGTTCGTATAGCGGCGCACCGTGGCCGGGCACACGCCCAGCAGGCGGCTCACTTGCTCCAGAGTCAGCTCCGGATCCAAGAGGCGGCGGATCAACTGCGCGCGCGTTTCCTTGAAGTCGCCGGTGTAATAGTTCGAGGTGACTTCGTCGGAGAAGAAGGAACCAAGGAAGTCAATCTGATTCGGCAGCGACTGCAGGTATTCGCGCAGATCGTTGTCTAGCACCGGGTCTTGCGGGGCAGCCTCGCGGCTTCGTCGCGGACGGGGGGCGCGCAGGCTGGTCTTCCGGAAACGGACGTCGCCCTTGGCGTCGTCCTCGGCGACCTTCTTGCTGCGGCGCGTCGTCTTGACGGGCTTGTCGAGAAAAGCGTTTTCGATGTACGACACCGGGTCGATTTCTTTCGTTCCTGGCATGTTTGGCAACAGAGGACTATACACCCCGGGAGGCGGGTTCGATGAACATTGAGTCTCCAAACGAGAGAAACCGGTACTGATGACTCACGGCATCCCGGTAACTTGACCGGAGGCCGTCGAGACCAATGAAACTGGCGACCATGGCCAACATGGTCGTGCCGGGCATGTGAAAGTTGGTGAACATGCCATCTACGACTTGAGGGGGGTTGTCTGGAGTGATGAAGATTTGGGTCACGGTTTCGCCGGCGCGCACGCGGCCCGGGCCGTCGGCAAGGGACTCCAGGGTCCGGCATGAGGTGGTGCCTACGGCGATGAGTCGCCCCGTTCGGTGGTTAATGAGGTTGGCGGTGTCTGGGCTGATTTCGCACCGCTCGCCGTGCATCACGTGCTGGCTTAGGTCCTCGACGGCCACGGGCCGGAAAGTGTCGATGCCGACATCCAGCGTGACTTCGGCGGTGACCACGCCTTTGGCCTGCAGGGCCTCGAGAATCTCCGGCGTAAAGTGGAGCCCCGCGGTGGGGGCGGCGCTACTTCCGGCGCGCTTGGCGTACACCGTTTGGTATCGCTCGGGCGCATGCAGCTCTTCGTGGATATAGGGCGGCAACGGCACCCGGCCCACTTGCGCCAAAGCCTCCTGCAAAGGCCCCGCCGAAGTCAGGCGAACCCGCTTCCGTCCTTCGCCGAGGTCGGCAAGGATTTCGGCGTGCAGGCCGGCCTCAAATTCCACGATCGCACCCGGCTTCAGACGCTTGCCAGGGCGGGCCAGGGCCACAAACTGACCGTGACCTTCATCCACCAGTAGGAAGAGTTCAACCTGCCCGCCGGTGGGGCGCTGGCCGAACAAGCGCAGGGCCGTCACCCGGGTGTTGTTCATCACCAGCACATCGCCGGGGTGGATCAAATCCACCACGTCCCGGAACTGCTGATGGCGGATCTCATTCGTTTCCCGATTGACCACCAAGAGCCGCGAGGCCGCCCGATCCTCAAGGGGCGTCTGGGCAATGAGAGCTTCGGGGAGATCGAATTGGAGGTCGCTTAGTCGCATGCGTCGAGGTGATCGATCAGTTGGCTCAAAGAAGAAATCACGAAGGGGCTGTCCCCTTTGAATTCCCGGTCGATCAGGAAGCTCCGGATGCCCACCTGCCGGGCACCCTGGGCGTCGGCGACGGCGTCGTCGCCCACGTGCCACACCTCTTCCGGTGCCACCCCCAGCCGGCCCAGCGCGTGCTGGAAGATGCCCGGGTCTGGCTTCTCAGAGTTCACCACCATGCTGGCCACGGTGACCTCAAAGAACTGGTCAATGCCGAAGGCGCGCAGGGTGCGGTCTAGGCTGATATCCCAGTTGCTGACTACGGCCATCCGGACGCCGCGCTCCTTCAGGGCTTCCAAGGTCGGCAGGGTGTCGGGGAAGAGGCCGAAGACGTCCGCATTCGGGCCGTAGAGCTTGGCGGTGGCCCGCTGGGCAATGATGGCGGCTGCATCCTCAGGCCAGCCCACTTCACGCACCCAATCTTGCCCGAGCCGAGCCCACCAGGCATCGGTGGCGTCCTCGTTGCCCGCTTCGTTCAGCGTGAGGTATTCGCCCCAGCGAGACTTGAGCAATCGACCGTAAATTTCGGCCGCCCGGCTGTCGCCCCCGAACCCCATATCCGTCGCGCTCTGGCAGACCAGGCGCACGGGCTCCCAATCCACCCACAGCAAGGTTTGGGCGCAATCAAAGGAGATCGCCTGCGGGCGAGATAACGACGACATGGGCCATTGATACCGCTCCCGACGCAACATTTGGGGGGTCTGGGTCGTCTATCACCTGACCATGCGGGCGTATCTCTTCGCGTTCTTAGCCGGGGCCACCATGGCGCCCGTGACCCTGAAACGGGTGCCAGAAGTCGGGCAAAAGCAGGCTTACCAAGTCGAAATGAATGCCGACTTTGCCGGCGAGCCGCTGATTTTCCGCGCCAAAGGCGTGGACGAAGTGCGAGAAGTGAATGCCGATGGCACCTTCAACGTGCAATCCACGCAAGAGGAAGGCAAGATCATTTACAACGATCAAGAACTCGAAGGACCGGAAGTTGGCCCGAGTTTCACGTTGTTTAACCCGAATGGCGAGGTGAAGGATCTCACCGGCGAGATGGCCGATGCCGATGCCGTGCGCCTGGCCCGCCTGAGCAACGTGGTTTTCCCCGATGACGCCAAGGACACCGGGGCCACCTGGGATTACGAGAGCCGAGGCGACGCCACCAAGAATCTGCCCGCGCTCAAAATCACGTTCAAGTACGAAGGTACGGACAAAGTCGGCGAAGTGGACGCCAATGTGGTGAGCCTGGAAGGGAAGGAACTCGATGGCGAATTCCCCGCGAGCGTGGCGGGCAAGATTTGGCTGGACCCGGTGACGGGCATGCAGCTGAAGGCCGAACTGACCATGAAGCAAGCGCCCGTGGCCGGCAACCGGCTGGACCTTACGCTCAAGATTTCGCCGGTCGCTCCGTAACGGGCCAAGCTAGCGGCGGGGCCAGGCGAACTTTGATTTCGGCTCGCCCCGCAGCTTAAAGCACTTGCGGCACCGGGCCTCGTAGGCTTCGGTGGCCCCGATCAGCACCACCGGGTCGTCTACGTGCGCCGGGCGACCGTCGATCATGCGGTAGGTGTGGCTGGCGGTGTCGCCGCACTTCATGCAGATCGCGCGCAGCTTGACCACTTCATCGGCGATGGCGAGTAACTCAGCCATGGGGCCGAACGGGCGACGGCGAAAATCTTGGTCGAGTCCGGCCAGCACCACGTCCACGCCGGCATCGGTGAGCGCAATGGCCATATCCACTAGGGCGCGATCGAAGAACTGGGCTTCTTCCACGCCCACAAAGTCCACATCGGGGTTCAGGCGTTCGTACATCTCGGCGACATTGGCCACGGGCACGGCTTCGTGGTGCACGCCCATGTGCGTCACCACGCGTTCGGCATGGTAGCGGTCGTCAATCACGGGCTTGAACACTTGCACGTTGCGCTTGGCAATGACCTCCCGGCGGGTGCGCCGAATGAGTTCCTCGGATTTGCCCGCGTACATGCTGCCGCACACGACGGTCAGCCGCCCCGCGCGGTTCTTGGCCTTAGCCATTCGGTGTGTCCCCCTCGTGGGCGGCTACGTCTTGTTCGTACATCTCTTCTAGTTCGTCGGCCGCATCCTCATCGAGAGCGTGCCCCATTTCGCGAGCGAGTCGGCGCATTTCAGTGCCGGAATCCGGATCGCCGACACGGTCCAGTCGTTCGGCCATCTCATTTAGCCGTTCCTCTTCGCCCCGCCCTTGCCGGAACCGGCTGACTCTTTTCGCCAGTTCGCGGCTCCCGCAGTGCGGACACACCTCTTCGTCTGGCTGACTGACCATACCCATTAGAAGTGTGACGCGGCGCTGGCAGGACCGACAGTCATATTCAAAAATGGGCACCCGACCAGAATACCGGTCGGGTGCCTCGTCTGCCCTCGGGGGCGAGTGGGGAAGGGGACTAGCCGCCCGTGTCCACGTCGGCGTAGCGCGCCTTCAGCTTGCCACTTTCGATCTCACCCTCGGCGAAGACGCTGGCCACGCCAATGCCGCTTTGCAGGGCGTTGTAGTAGGCCGTCTCGCTGAGCGGGGAACCGAAGATGTCGGCGAATTCCGTGTTCGCGTCGGTCTTGATGACCAGGTCATCACCCACCGTGAACTGGAAGCCGCTGGCTTGCTGGATCGTGATCGTGAACTCCTTGGCGTTGCGGTTCACGCTCTTCACCGTGCCGATGGCGAACGCATCTTGACCCAGGCCGGATTCGTTTTCGAACTCGACTTCGGTGGCAGTGATGCGGTTGTTGGCGCGATCGTAGTTGCCCTTCACCTTCACGAAGGCGTCGGCGCCCGCGCCGACCAGCAGTTGGAACGCCGTGGCCTTGTCAATGATTTGGCCCTGCGCGTTCTGGTACTTGGTCGTGCCCGTGGTTTGGATTTCCACGGCGTCTTGCGACGGGAAACCGAGGTCGCTTTCCCACTCTTCGATGACGAGCGTGAACTTACCGGTCACTTCGTCCGGCGAGAGCGGCTGGCCGCCGACTTCTGTGTTGTGGTTGTCCGCCGCGTTGTCGTCAATTTCGACGCTCGCGGCCACCGTGTTGCTGGTGGTCGGGTTGAACGCGCCGCGCGCCTTCACCTTAATGCCGTTGGCCAGGGTGCCACCGGCCACGCCGTCTTCACGGAAGATCTTGGTGTTCGAGTTCGTCGTTACGAGGAACTGAGAACCGTCCGTATCGGTCAGCGTGAAAGTGCGGTTGGGGGCCGTGCCGGCCAGGTTGGAGATGGTGCCTTCGTACTCCCACTCGCGGTGCAAGGTGCCCGAGTTGAAGTTGCTGTCGGTGCCGAGGCCGATCTCCGGCGT
>DEIB01000013.1 GCA_002352215.1 Chthonomonas sp. UBA2785
GCTTGGTACTCGCGGAGCGGATCGTTGTAGACCCCCAGGGCGCGGAGCGTGGGCACGATGAAGTCCACGGGATTCTTCACCAGCGCGCGCTCGGCTCGCTCGCTCACAAACTCAGGGTGGAGCGCCACCAGGCGCACCAAGTCCTTGATCACCATGCCCTTGGCGCGCCACGCCTGGGCAATTTCCTCTACCAGTTCGTCCTTCGGCTTGGGATAAACAAAGAACTCCCAGAACTTGTAGACGAGGTGCCGAGCGGTCTGCGGGTGCTCGGCCAGCATCTTCAGCACGGCATCCCCGTCAAAGTTCGCGGTCTTGCCCAGGATCTTCTTCGTCCCATTGTCGTGCTGAGCGCGGTCGTAGTAGAAAACCAGTTGCCGCCCGGGCAGAGTGGCGGCTCGGAACGGCGCCAAGCGCGGCCCCTGCACAGAGAACGTCCACCCCGTGAACGCCCGCGCTACCTCCGGAATATCTTCCTCTTCGTAGTGGCCAATACCCAAGGTGAAGAGTTCCATCACCTCGCGGGCAAAGTTCTCGTTCGGCTTGTCCTTGGTGTTCTGGCAGTTGTCCAGCCAGAAGAGCATGGCGGGGTCTTTGCTTACCTCGGTCAGGAGTGTGAGGAACGGCCCGAGTCCATTCTTGCGCAGGGTCTCGACGTGCTGGATGAGCGGCGCGCTCTTGTCCACCTTCATCAGGCTGGTGGCGAAGTGGTCGTGCCAAAAGAGGGTGAGCTTTTGCTGCAGCGGGTACCCGGTGACGCCCAGGCGCGTCATCCACGCGGTTTGCACAATCGGTGGCGGGAGGGCGTTGTTCTGACGATTTCGGAAATCCTCGACGGTCAGATCGTAGCCTTCGGATCGATCTTCAAACTCCAGCAAGCGGTCCACGGCCGTGCGGTAGCCCCGCGTGCCGTAGAACTCCATCTCGGAGACGCTCGCCCCCAGGCCGAAGCGGCGCAGGAGGTGCCGGATTTTATGCTCGTCAGTTTGCAGCGCCATTGGAGAGATTTGACGCCGGGCGGACGCCGAGGTTCAGTAAAAATGAAATGGCCTGAACTTCCCGAGAGAAGATCAGGCCAGTTCGAAGAATGAACGATCCCGTTACTTGGCGTTCTGCTCGGGGACGTTCGTGCTGCTGAAGGTTTCAGCGTTCACGAACTTGTAAAGCTTCTGTCCGTCGTGCTCTGCCCACAACATGTGACGGGTCTGCTCGCCATTCTTGGTCTTGCGAAGGGACTTCATCTTTCGCACCGCGGATTCCGGAACGTCCACATGGGACCGGGTCTTCAAGTTATAAAACCGCATAGATCTCGACTCTCAATTTGGTCTGCCACGGGGGCTATCCCCGGGACATGCCTTAGTTTGCCCACATTCTTCCGCGGAACGCAAGTCAATTTGAACCAGAATGATGAACTTTCTGCTGGTACGCTTGAGTTCGTGATGTCCGGAACGGCTTCGGAGTTCGTTTTGCAGTCCCTAGAACGCATGAAATCGCGGGGTTTGCGCATCACCATGCCACGCCGTTTGGTCCTGCAAGCCCTCGACGAAAGTGTCCAACCCCTCACGGTAGCGGCCGTGCGAGAACGAGTGCTGGAGTCCGGCGGGCACATTGATACCGTCACGGTGTACCGCATCCTTTCCGCGCTGCAGGAGATCGGCGTGGCGCATCGAATCGGGTTGCTGGATGCCTTCGCCCCCTGCCGGCTCGCGCACGACCACCAGAACCAGCAACTCCACGCCGTATGCGAGGGTTGCGGCAAGGTGTTTGAATCCGAGCTTAGTGGGGCTCAAGAAAATTTGGCCACTGAAAGCATGATCGCCCGGGGGTTTTCCCCCCGGGCGATCCATGTCGAGATTCTTGGCCGCTGCCAAGAGTGCGGACCGGCGCCCGCTTAGGCTTTAGTTCAGGCTGATCTTGGCCTGGCCCTGAATGGGGCTGCCGTTCACGTAGCGCTGATACTTCACCGCGACCTCGTTCTCCTTGCTGGCGAGAGCCTTGGCCACATCTTCCAGCTCCTTGATCTCGCGGCCATTGACCTCCGTGATCACGTCACCAGCTTTCAGCCCAAGGCGGCTGGCGTTGGAATTGGCCTGCACATCGCGGATGACAAAGCCTTCCAACTTGGACGGGAGCTTGAACATCTCGCGGTCGCTCGCCTCGATCTTGCCAAGGGTCACGCCCAGCAGTTGACGTCGCGGCACCACCTGAGGAGCTTCTCGGTCCTCACGGGTGTCCGGCTGCAGGCGTTCTTGAATATCCGGGAACATCTCGCGGAGTTCATCCGGCATGCGTTGCATGCGTTCCGGGGCCACCTGGCTGATGTTCTGCTCAGCCGGCGGGCCTTCCACCTTCATGGTCGTCGTGAGACGCTGGTCGTTGCGGTAGTACGTTACCGGCACCGAATCGCCCGGATTGGCTTCGATCATCGCAATGCGCACGTCCAGTTCGCTCTTGATCTGGCGGCCGCCAATTTCGGTGAGCACGTCACCGGCCTTGAGGCCGGCCTTGGAAGCCGGGGTGTCGGCGCTCACGTCTTCCACCTTCGCGCCTTCCAGGTTGCGTTGGCGCTTTTCAAACGGTCGCAAGTCGGTCGGGATTAAGCCCATGAAGCCGCGCTGCAGCTTGCCGGTGGCGATGATTTCCTCGGCCACCACGCGGATCGTCTTAGCCGGAATGGCAAAGCCGATGCCTTCGCTGGCGCCCGTGCGGCTGTAAATGTAGCTGTTTACGCCGATCACTTCGCCATTCAGGTTCACCAGCGGACCACCGGAGTTCCCAGGGTTCACCGCGGCGTCGGTTTGGATCATGCCACTGTAGCTACGGGCGGCGCCGGCACCGCCGACCACCGAGCTTCGACCGAGGCCGCTCACGTGGCCGATGGTGACCGTATTTTCGAGGCCAAACGGCGAGCCAATGGCAATGGCGAACTGGCCAATCTTGACCTCGTCGCTATCCGCGAGAGCGAGCGTCGGCAGGTCACGGGTGTCAATCTTGACCATGGCGAGGTCGAGGGTGGAGTCCGACATGGCGATCACGCGGCCATCAAACTCTCGGCCATCGGCCAGCGTGACCTTCACGTTCTTGGCGCCTTGCACCACGTGGTCGTTCGTGACAATCCAACCGTCGGCGCGGTAGATGAAACCAGAGCCCTGCGCGCCTTCACCGCTGGAAACGTTCACCACGGCCTGGCGGGCGTTCTCCGAGAGGTTGGTAATTTCTTGCTCAAAGTTGGCCAGCGAGGGAGACGCGCTGATGTCCAAGTTCGGTTGATTGGTCAAGCGGGCCGGGGCCGAAATCGGGGCCATCGCGCTCGAACGGTTCTGAAACCACTTCGGCATGATGATGGCCGGAGCTAATCCGGCGCCAAGAATCAGGACACCAGCCGTGACGGCGATGCCTGGGCGACGAACAAAGGTTTCGATCAGTTTCATGGAACTCCTTGGTTTTTAGGGGATCGGAGCGTACGCTTCGGGAATCCGAGTCGCTGTCCCGTTCACTATTTCTGGCAACGTCAAAACGATATCGTTTCGTTCCGGGACCCACGTGGCGCTCTGGGCCACGGCTGAAACGCAGCTCTTGAGCAGGTCTTCGCGAACTCCACCGAGGGCATTGATGCCCAGCACCCCTACGATCTTGACGGGCCCACTGCGGAACGGGCTCCGGTCATGCTGGTCGGTGTTCCAGATGTAGACCGAGACCGGGGTCATGCCGTCCGTCAGACGGATCGCGAGGATGGGCTCGGATTGCGAGCCGATCAATTGCGCCCCCTCCATGCGGAAGCCGTCGGGCCAAGCGCGGGGCAAGGGCGGATTGATGCGGGTGAATCGCTCGCTTTCTCGCACACTGGCCAGGGTTTGTGGCCCCCAGGGGCGGATGACGTCGGTGTTCTCTCGCAAGGGCAGGCGGAAGGACTCCCGGCTCATCTGGCGCGGAAACTCCACGCTGATGGTGTCGGTGACGGTCATCGCGGTGCCGGTGGGCGGTTCGATGATGTAGCGCAGAACAAAGCCCGTGCTCTTGTCGATCCACATCCGGTGGGTGGCCACGCTATCGTAGCGGGGGATGATGCGGACTTCGTTGCATGTGCGGCCCGCGATGGTTGTGCGCTCACCCAGGCGCACGTTGTAATTCTGCCGAATGAGGGCGATGCGTCGGTCTGGTGACCACTGATAGGTGCGGTTCGAGGTCTCTTCGATAACCTTGTTTTCGTCCGGGAAAAAGGTGCGCCGGATCTTGCGATCGTCGAAAACAATGCGGCCCTGCGCATCGAGCGGCTGCAAATAGTGCGTGAGCTGGCCGTAGCTGGGCGAAGTGAAGACCTTGACCATCCGCGGCTGGCCGGGGCCTTCCGGCCGCTTCTGGACCGCAATCGAGGCGACCTTGGTGGAGGCTTGCATGCCTTTCATCAAGAGGTCGGTGGCGTCATCCGCCCACGCGAAGCCCGTGATCAGGGCTGCCGTGAGGACACTACCAACCCGAATAATTTGCGGGAACAATCGGTGTACTCCCCATGGCCGGCGCAGCGCCCGCCGCGTAGGCTTGGTCTAGGCTCTCGTCAAATTCGGTTACCGAGTTCGTGCCTCGGGGATTGGCCATCCAGGTGGCGAGTACCACCGCCAGGAGGGAGGCTGCCGCCATACCCGTCCAGATATGGCGCGGGGTGCGAGGGCCTGTTTGTGCGGCCAGCTTGGCCTCGAATCCGGCTTTCACTCGGTCAAAGCTTTCGTCGGAGACTTCCGGCATCATCAGCAACGCCATGCCCATCTTGAGGGAGCGGAGTTCTTCGTACGCCGCTTGGCACGCCGGGCATTCGGCCATGTGCGCCTTCATTTCCAGCATCTCACGGCCCATCAGCTCCCCGTCGACGAGGGCGGAGATCATGGCTTCACGTCCTTCGCAATGCATCACATCATCCCCCGGGCGGAGGTGACACCCATCTTTTCCATGCGCGTTCGCAATTGCTTGCGGCCGCGGTGGACGCGAGAACGAACCGTGCCAACGCTGGTGCTCATTGTCTCGGCAATCTCTTCGTAAGATAGGCCTTCGACATCGGCGAGCCAAATGGCAAGTCGGAAATCGGGATTCATTTCGGCAAGGGCTCGTTCCAGCGGTTCGGCAAGGGTGCTGTCGGCCATGGCTTGATCCGCCAGGCTCGATTCGTCCGCAATCTCCCAGGATCGCTCGGTCTCCTCATGGGCGTCCAAGCTGACGGCCCACAGTCGCTTGGCCTTGCGGCGCATGTCGATGTGGACGTTCGTCATGATCCGGAACAACCAGCCCTGGAAGGGAAGGGAGGGGTCGTACCGGTGGTAGAAGCGGAAGGCACGAAGATAAGTCTCTTGCAGCAGGTCCTCGGCGTCGGTCGCGTTTCCGCTCAGGCGGTAGGCAAGGTGGTAGGCGCTCCGGTAGGAGTCCGCCATGTGCTGTTCAAAAGCCTCTTTCGAGTTCGCTTTCGAACGGGTGAATATCTGTGTCCAACTCGCCATAACTTGCCCTTCCGAGCGCAACGAATATCTTCACTACGAACGATTCGGGCTCCCGAGTTCCGGACTAGGTCCGGCTACTGCCGGTAAGTTCTAGGCTCAGAACATCCAAAAGGAGGGTCGGGTGCGCCGAAATCATCAATCGGTGAGATTCTTGAATTGCTGACCTCAAATTGTACCGCTCCGGGTGGGTGTGACTCAACCAATCCGCCGTAAACTGTAAAAGATCCAAGAGGGCGGCGCGGTCGCTGATGTCATTCGTTTTTTGCCACTGGGCAGCCCATTTTCGAAGCTGATCTCCCGTGCGGAGGGCGGCCCCGTTGGGAGAGTCCACCGCCAGTTCTAGGATAGAACGCAGTTCGGCGAGGCTTTGCTCGGTCTCCTCGTTGGTCGGTTTTTTCGACCAGATGAGGTCCGCCTCGCGGGATTCAGGCACCCCCACGCACAGGCACCGAGACCGGATGGTACGCATCACGCGGCTGAGGCGGGTGGTGGTGAGGATGAGACGGGCGTAGGGGGATGGTTCCTCAAGCGTCTTGAGCAGAGCGTTGGCGGCCCGGTGGTTCGCACGCTCAAAATCGGTGATCGCCACCACCTTGCGGGGCGACATCATGGGCGGGGTCCGCACAAAGCGGCGAACGGGCACGCCTTCCCACTTCCCTGGTCGGTCCACCTCCGTGATCATTTCGAGGTTGATGATGGGTGGGTTGCTGACGGGCTCAATGATCTGCACATCCACGCCGCCATTCTCGCTGCGGCAAGGTCCGCATTCGCCGCAGGGTCCGCTGGGGCCGGGATTCTTGCACGCCCACATGGCGACCAAGTGGTCCATCCAGTAACGGATGGGAGACTGCCCGCTCCCGTAAAGCAGCACCGCGTGGACACCGCTCTCGGGTTGGACGAGGCGTTCAATCAGGCGTTCGAGTCGAGGATCAGAAGCGGACAAATTCGTCCACCGGCATGATAAACATCACCGCGCCACCCACCGGAACCTTGACCGGCGCCGCCATAAAGCCCGTGGTGGCGGGGGTGCTTTCGTAGGGGGCCAGGTTCACCATCTGCTCGCGGGCCTGGCAGTTGTCGCCTACAATCGCCTTGAGCGTGTCAATTTGGTCTTCCTCACAACCGGTGAGGATCGTGGAGTTGCCTTCGCGCAGAAAGCCGCCCGTCGAGCCGATGACGGTGAACTTGAATCCCGCTTTTAGCAGGCTTTCGGTCAACCGGTTTCGATCTCGGTTATGGACGACAATGACGCCAAGTTTCATGCGGGCTCACCTTCATTATAACAAACCGGGCCCGCCATCTCTGGCGAGCCCGGCTTGAACGTACGAGTCCCTGCAGACTACGGCGAGTCGTCGAACTTCGGCGTGCCTTTCTGTTCGAGTTCAGCCGCCTTCTTTTCGCGATCAGCGTAATCCGATTGAGCGCTATCTTCCGTCACGCCACCCGAGCAACCGATGGTGAACATGATGGAGGTGAGAGCGAGCAGAGCCAGTAGGTATCGCATGGATTCTTACTGACCCAGGGCCCACATCGGGTAGTTGATGCCCGTGTTCGGGGTCACGCCCGGACGATAGGTGCCCGAGGAGATCCCGCACTGGGTGTTGGCATCCACCGGCACGCCGTATTCGGCAGCGGACGGAGTGCGCGACAGGAACTGCTTGACCGGGTAGGCCTTGGTGCTGGTGTCAGCATGGCCGACCACCACGACGCCCGCGAAGGTGACCTTCGGGTTCGGGTCGCCTTGGGCAACACACGAACCGTTGAGCTTCATGAAGTTGGCAGCCCAGAATTCGCGGATGGCCATCGGATAGACCTGTTGGTCCACCAGCGGGTTGTTGATGGCGTCCACCACGACCGGCGCAAAGTTGATGTCCGGGTTGGAGAATTCCATCAGCAACATGGCGTCGCCCACGTTCGGCACCGAGGTGCCGGTGCCGCCGAGCCAGCTGTTGCGGGTTCGACCAGCGGCCGTCGCGGAGCGGTTCCAAGTGTTCAGAGCACCGGTGAGGGCCAGGTTGATGGCGAAGCCACCCATGATTTGGCCGCACTGGCTGTACTGGCCGGTCGGACAGGACGCCGTGTTCGGGTTGAGCTTAGCGCGACCCGGGTGTTCGAACAGTTGCACGTTCTTGGTGTAGGGGCGAACCCACTTCTGCCAGGAGTAGTGGTTCATGCGGAACGGGAAGCCGTTGGCGCCCGTGCACCACGGGGACGGGTCCGTACCAGCGGCGATGTTGTTGTTAGCAGCATTGAGCGAGCTGTTCAGTTCACAGTCGTCGTTGCGCGGGTACAGGTCATCGTAGTCGCCCATGTAAATCTGGAGCGCAGTACCGATTTGCTTTTGGTTGCTGATGGCTGCCGCCTTCTTCGCCGCGGCCTTCGCTTGCGCAAAAACCGGGAAGAGGATCGCCGCCAGGATAGCGATGATGGCAATGACCACCAGGAGTTCGATAAGGGTGAAGGCCTTCTTCTGCATGATTCGTCCTCGAGTCCGGGGAACGGAGTCTAAAGTATGGGCCGAAACGGTTATCGAAATGTTAAGAGTAGGACTCCATGCGGGGCCCAAAGCCTGGTGTAACGGACAGGTTTTCCCGCAATTTATCCACATCCTGCCTCTCTTCGACGAAGGATCGAAGGAAAGAACTCCCCCAAAGAATGTCGATAGGGAGCAGGACATCCTCGTATTCATACGGGGGATCGTTCCACCGCATTTGACCCTCGCTTTGGGCCCAAATGACCTGGAACATCCGGGCCGTCGCCTCCACAGGGCGGAAAGTGGCTCGGTCGGTCACATGAACGTACGCCCCGCCGCACACCTGGCCGGCGTGTTTGTGGAAAGTGGGCTGGAACGTGATGGGCCGGAACCACACCCCCGGCATGTTTAGCCCGTTCAGTTCCTCACAGAGTCGCCACGGGTCCAGCCATGGCGCGCCAAGGGTCTCAAAAGGTCTCGTCGTGCCCCGGCCCTCGCTGATGTTGGTGCCCTCAATCAGCACCATGCCTGGATACACCACGGCCGTGTCCACTGTTGGCATGTTCGGGCTGGGCGGCACCCAGGGCAGGCCAGTGGCTTCGAACATCATGTCGCGCTGCCACCCTCGGCAGGCGACGACTTCGAGTTCAGTATTCGGATAGAAGGTGTCGCGCATCCACAGCGCCATCTCCCCGAGCGTGCGCCCGTGGCGCAGCGGGCAGGGGTGGAGGCCGACAAAACTGGCAAAGGCGGGGTCGAGGAGCGGGCCTTCCACCGCCCCGCCAATCGGGTTGGGGCGATCCAGGACGGTAAGCGGGATGCCGTTACGTCCACAAGCCTTGAGGCAGTAGGCCAGCGTCCACACAAAGGTGTAGACCCGGGTGCCCACGTCTTGTACGTCGAACACCAAGCGGTCCAGCCCCGCGAGCATGGAATCGAAGGGCTCTCGCGTTTCGCCATAGAGGCTGTAGAACGGCAGGCCGGTGCGGTCGTCGCGGTAGCCCTCCCACTCAATCATGTTGTCTTGGGTGTGCCCCCAGACCCCGTGCTGGGGGCCGAACACGGCGCCCACATTCACGCCGGCTCGCAAGAAGTGATCGAGGTTGTGCACCAGGTCCGAGGCGATGGCGGCTTGGTGCGTCACCAAGCCCACGCGCTGGCCACGCACGGCGTCAAAGCCCTCGTCAATCCATACATCCAGGCCCGTTTGCGTGCGCATCGCGCTTGACTTTACTGGCCCGGGGGCGGCAGGCACAAGACTAGCCCGGGGGCCAGCTCAGGTCGCGCCCGCCAATCAGGTGCACGTGCAGGTGCGGCACGGTCTGCCCGGCCTGCACGCCTTGGTTGATGACCAGGCGGTAGCCGTCAGTCAGGCCCTGCTGTTCGGCAATCAGGCGAGCCGCGTACAGCAGGCGTTCGTGGTCGCCGTGGGGTTCCACCGTCGCCACGCCCTCAATCTCGGTCTTCGGGATGATGAGGACGTGCACCGGGGCCTGCGGATTGATATCCCGGATGGCGAAGCAGTGCTCGTCTTGGTAGAGAATCTCGCCCGGGATTTCCCCGTTGAGGATCTTGGTGAAGAGGGTCGGCATTAAGGCGTGCCTCCCACCATGGCTACGGGGTGGACGCGCATCGGGCTCGGGGTGGCGCCCACCGGCCACACGGCGCGCAAGTAAACGTAGCGCGCCTGAACCGACCGCGCGGCATACATCCCTCCCGGACCCGCCGCGATTTGGCTGACATGGGGGATGCGGATCCAGCGGCTGCCGGTGCCGGGTTCGCCGGTGCGGCGCGTGCGGAGTTCCATGCGGAGCGGAGCCGGGCCATCGAAGGTGATGCCGCCAATCTGCCGGTCGCGGCTGATGTCGTAAATGACTTCGGTCACGCGGCCTTCCATATCCACGGCAAAGGCGGCCTGGGCGGGCTGCGGCACGTCCACGGGTATGGGCGCGCGGCCTTGGGTCAAGTCGCTGGCACGGTCCACAGGTCGGTCGCTGAGGTTCGCGCGGAGGTGAATCCAGGCAGCGGCTTGCCCCGTCACCAGGCGCTCGTACAGCAACCGGCTGGAATCTATGGCAATCTCCGCCACATCGCCGCCTTGGGTCACGGTCACGGGCACATCCTTGCCCTCGGCGTTCCAGCCCTGCTTGTCCTTGCGCGAGATGGGGAAGAGGCCGTTAGGCGTGCGAGCCACTTCGGCGCCCTGGTCCGGGTTCAAAACCATCACTTTCGCCCCCTCAATGCGCTGATTGCTCGCGTCGCGAAGGTCGATGATGAGGGTGGTGGGGCCGGCCTCAATCTTGTCGAGGTCGGCGGGCTTCATCGTGGCCTTGGCGTGCAGCCACGCGGCAAAGTCATTCGGGAGAACGTTGGTGCGGAAGTCATCCCACGGCGATTCCTCTGGCCAATCCCATACCGCCAGGGTGCGTGGAGCGCTGGGTGGCAAGATGAAGTCGGCCCGGCGGTCGCGGTTGGCCGTCATCTCCCAGAACGGGATCGAGGCGTCAATCATCAGTCCGGTGTGCGCAAGGCGGCCTTGGCTGCCGCTCATGGCATAGGCGGTGCGGGAGGTGGGGAGCCCAACTTCATTGGCGCGGCGCACGTCGTGGGGCAACCATGCCCCCACGGCCGGCGTGGCCATCGGATAGATGCGGACCGCGTTGTTCTGGGGGATCGTGTCGCCCGCCACGTCCAGCTTGGCTACCACCGGGCCGCTATTCGCGGGCAAGGCCACCGGAATCTCCTGCGATGCGCCCGGCCCGAGCGGCGGGGTGCTGATGGCGCTCACATTGGCGCCAGTGAACGAAATCAACCCAGCGGGGAGGGATTCCGTGCCTGTGTTCCGCACGGTCACGCTCCAGCGGCGCGCGCCGGTGCTATCCACTTGCAGTTTCGGTTCTTCCAGGGTGGCGTCCACGGCCCCTGGGGTCATCCACGAGGCTTTGACCTCTAGGCGGGGATAGCCCTGCGCGGATTCGAAGGAAGGAATCTCGGCCATCTGCCCAAATTCAATCGCCAACCCGTAGTGGTTAAACGGGTGGTCGATCATCTCTTGCACCGCGCCGCGCAGTCCTTCAATGCGGACCCCGTTCGGGCTTTGGCTCATCGTCACGCCGGGGATGTCTTCGCTGTCCTCGCTCCCTTCGGCCCCGCCGCGCTGCCACTTGCGGGTGCCCTGGGCCAGGCTCCAGTTGGCTTCGTCTTGTCCCCAGGGTCGCCGCACGATGCGTACCGAGTTCAGGGTGGTGGGGCGCGTACCGAGCACGGTCAAATCGAGGCTTGCGAGTTGCACACTCATCAAGCCCATGGGCGCGCGGGTATCGGCAAAGTCAATTAGAAGCACGCGGCGAGGTCCCACGGCCAGCACCGGGCTTTGGCCAAAAGTTTGCTCCTTCGCGCTCTCGGCCAGCACGGTATCGAAGCCGCGATCCCAAACCTGGTCGGCGCCAACGGGTTGTTGAGCAAGGGCGAGCAACGCCGTGCAAGCAACGAAGGTCATAGTCTCAGTTTAGACGTCCGTTACCAGGCAACGTAATGAACTCGGTCACTGGTCCGGGTCGGCGGGTCCAGGGTGTAGCTGGCCAGGCAGTGGATGTGCTCAAACCCGGCGTCGTAAAGCCCCTCCACCACTTCCTCGGAGCGGTGCGCTCGCTGGACGTGCACCTCTTGGAACGGCTCGCCATCGCGCGGCCAAAACTGCATCCGCACCTGGATGATGCGGCTTTCGGGGTCGTAATCGCCCTTCCAGCGGTAGCGCAGACGTAGGTGCTTGCGCTCGTCAGACATATCGAAGAGCTTTTCCTCGAAGGCGTAAGCGGTGTTGAGGTCGAAAATGAACGCCGCCCCCGGCTTGAGGTGCTTGCGCACCTGGGCCAGCGCCGCCCGGAACCCCTCTAGCGAGGGGATGTAATTGAGGGAATCGAAGAAGGAATACGCGCCGTCGTACTGCTCGCCGAATTCAAAGTTGGTCGCATCGGCCACACGGAAGGTGAGCGGGTGCGGCCCGGGGTTGCGTTTGCGCTTGGCCGCCTCGATCATGGCCGCACTGAGGTCAAACCCTGTGACCTGGTAGCCCACCCGCGAGAGCTCCCTAGCCACCTTGCCGGTGCCGCAGGCGACGTCGAGCACGTGGTTGGGGTCTTGGTCGTAGGTCAGCAAGAGCAAGCGGTAGTAGTCCACCCACATGTCGTAGGGGACCGACTGCATCAGCTGCTCGTAATAGGGGGCCAGAGGCCCGAAGGATTTAGGCTCGCCGCTGGGCACGCATCCGCATGATGATCGCAATCGCGTTGAGGCTGATGAGGATTCCCATCAGCACGATGATGGTGCTGGCCGAGAGGTCTTTGAAATCTTGCTGCGGTCTTTGCGCCCAGTTGAACACCTGGAGCGGCAACACACCATAGCTATCAAATGGGCCGGTGGGCACGCTGTTCACCATGACGGCGGCCCCCACCACGATGAGCGGCGCGGTTTCGCCGATGGCGCGGCTGGCGGCGAGGATGATGCCGGTGAGGATGCCCGGAGTGGCCTGGGGCAACACCACGCGCCGGATGGTTTGCCAGCGGGTGGCACCCAGGGCCAGTGAACCATCGCGCAGGCTGGAAGGCACCGCTTTGAGGGCTTCCTGCGCCACCATGATGACCAGGGGCAGCGAGAGCAGGCTCATGGTCAGGGCCCCGGCCAATAGGGTTTTGCCCGAGCGGGCGTCCCCCGCCAAAACGGCTACGAACGGCACAAAAATGGCCAAGCCCAGCATCCCGTAGATGATGGAGGGCACCCCGCTCAGGTTCGCGATATTGAGCTGGATGATGCGCTTGAACCACGAGTCACGCCGGTTGAACTCTTCCAGATAGATGGCCGCCCCGACCCCAATCGGCACCGTGAAGAGCAGGGTGAGCGACATGATCCAGAGCGTGCCAAAGAGCGCATGGCGCGCCCCGCTGCCGGTGGCGCGTCGGCCCGGGAATTCGTTGATCAAGTCCGGACCAAGGTAGCGCATGCCGCTGGAGCCGATCCGATACAGCAAGATGACAAGCAGACTGACGGCGATGAACGCGGCGATGCCCATGAGCACCACGAAAACGCGGTCCACCGTCTTGCGCTGGCGGATGCGGGCGGCCGCCGCCGGGGTGGAAAACCGGCTCATGAATACACCTGCCGGTACTTGCGCACAAACTTGTTCGCCAAGAGATTGAGCCCGAGGGTGATGAAGAACAGCGTGAGGCCGACGGCGAACACGGTGAAGTAGTCAATGCCGCCCCGGGGCAGGTCGCCCTTGCTCGTGTTCACGATGTAGGCGGTCATCGTCATCCCGCCGTCGAGGAAGTTGGCCGTGAGGTTGGGCATGAGGCCCGCCGCCATCGCCACCGCCATGACTTCGCCGACCGCGCGGGAGATGGCCAAGATGAACGAGGCGACGATGCCCGAGAGCGCCGCCGGGATGACGACGTCCTTGATAGATTCGAACTTGGTGGCCCCCATCGCCACGGCTCCATCGGGCAGGGAACGGGGCACGGAGGAAATCGCGTCCTCGCATAGCGAGCTGACCAGGGGCAGGGTCATGATCCCGACCACTATGGCCCCGGCCAACAGATTCAGCGGCGCGATAGTAGGGAAGATGCCACGCAGGAACGGGGTGACAACGGTGAGCGCAAAGTAGCCGTAGACGACGGTCGGCACCCCGGCCAGCAATTCCAGCGCGGGCTTGACCACGTTTCGCACCTTGCGCGGGGCGTATTCGGCCAAGAAAATGCCCACCATCAGGCCAAGCGGAATGCTGATGAACGCCGAGCCGAGCGTGATGAGCAGCGTGGACGAGACCAGCGGCAAAATGCCGAACTTGCCACCGGCGGGTTGCCATTCCCGGCCGGTGAGGAACTCACCGACGGAGACCTGCTGGAAGAACGGCAGTGAATTAAGGAGAAGCACCACCACGATGCCGATGGTGGTGAAGGCAGAAACCAGGGTGGCCGAGAAGGTGCCGCCCTGGATGAACTGCTCGATGAGACGCTGGTTGCCCCGCTTGGAGCGCAACATAATGGCGGCCCGATCGCCCGCTGAATTCGGAATCGGTGCCGCCATAGTCTGTGGTCTAGGTTACTTGGTGGCGGTAGCCGCTGCGCCCGAACTCAGGGCATCGGCCATCGACATTCCCGGCTTAAAGGTGTTGAAAACTGCACCGGTGATGCCCTTTTCCACTCGTTCCCAAGCCTTGGCGTAGATGTCGGCGGGGAGCGGGACGAAGCCGGTGTCCTTCACCAGGCCGCTTCCACCTTCCATCGCGAACTTCACGAACGCCTTCACTTCCGGTCGCTCCAGGCTCTTCTTGTTGATGTAGATGAGCAGCGGGCGGGAGAGCGGCGAGTAGGTGCCGTCTTGCACGGTGGTGCCGTCCGGGGTCACGGGGCCGTTGCCGCCGTCAATGGCGACCACGTTCAGGCTGTCCTTGTTCTCTTCGTAGTAGGCAAGGCCGAGGTAGCCGAGGGCACCCTTGTCGCCCGTCACGGCCGGAACCATGGAGCTGTACTCGGGGAACTGGTTGTAGTCTTGGCGACCCTGGTCGGTGCCGCCGTTCACGGTTTCGTTGAAGTACTCGTAGGTGCCGTGGGCGTCGGTCGGGCCGCAGAGCACCAGCTTCTGGTCGGGGAACGCCGGGTTGATGTCCTTCCAGTTGGTGATCTTGCTGTCCTTGTGCCAGACCTTCTTCAGGTCGTCAATGGTCATGGACTTGGCCCAGGTGTTCTCCTTGTTCACCACGACGGTCAGGCCGTCGAAAGCGATGGGGACTTCAATGAATTCGATACCGGCCTTCTTGAGGGCTTCGATCTCCTTGTCCTTAATCGGGCGGCTGGCGGTGGCGATGTCAATTTCGCCGCGAGCGAACATTTCCATGCCCGCGCCGGTGCCGGCTTGGTTGACCACCGTCTTCACATTCGGCGCCATGTTGCCGAAGCCGTCCTTGCTGGCAAAGGCTTCGACGATGGGATAGACCGTGCTCGATCCGTCGATCTTAATGTCGCCCGAGAGGTTCGTATCGGTTTCCGTGACAGCCGGGCTACCGCCTGTGGTCGTCGTTTCTTCGGTCTTGGCCGACGGGGCACAAGCCCCTCCAAGCAGGGCGCCTGCCAACGCCAGAGTGCAAATCGGAATCCAACTTCGCATAGTGTTTCCCCGCTTTCGAGTTTCACTAGCGAATGTTAAGGAATTGTTAAGGCTAGGGCGGGCCGACCACTTGAGCGACCGCTACGGCCATGTCTCGCTCGTGACTGATGGACACAAGGACCCGGCAGCCGGGGGGCAAGCGATGGGGGGCCACATGGACTTCGGGGGCGCCGCTCAGGTCGTTCACCACAATCACGTCGTGCCAACCGGGGCGCGTGCCCAGCGCTTTCGCGACGGCTTCTTTCACCGCCCACCGCCCGGCCACGCGTTGCGGGCTTAACGTTTGCTCGCGCTCGCTGGGGGCGAGGATGCGATCGAGGAATCCCGGCCTCTGCATCGCCTTCGTGATGCGCTCCACGCTGACAATATCAATCCCCAGCCCGCGGACCGTCATGAGTTGGCGTCCTGCAGCATCTCGGCGAGGTCCACCAGCTTGATGTTGTCGCCATCGGGGCGCTGCTTCAGTCCGGCGTCCAGCATGATGCGGCAGAACGGGCACGCCACGGCCACGGTATCCGCGCCGGTCTCCACGAGCTGATCGAGTCGGCGGTTGGAGGGGCGCTGGTTCGGCTCCTCGTCCATCCACATGCGGCCCCCACCCGCGCCGCAGCACAGGGTCTTGCGTCCGTGCTGCTCGGGCTCGGCCAGCACCCGCAGGGGGTACGGCTCGTTCTTGGCGAGGTCCAGCAGGGTCACCGTTTCGTCCAGGTGGGTTTGGTCGCCCACCAGGCTGCGCGGGGCGTCGCTAGTGTTGTTCACGCGGGCGAGGTAGCAGGGGTCGTGGTACGTCACGCGGCCGGGCTCAGGGGTCGCGCCCTTCAGTCGGCCTTCCGCTACCAGGTCAGCCAGCAACTCGGTGTGGTGCAGCACTTCCAGGGTGGCCCCGAAGTCGCCGTATTCGTTGCGCAGGGTGTTGAGGCAGTGCGGGCACGCCGTCACCACGCGCTTGATGCCGTACTTGGCGAAAGCGGCCACGTTCATCTCCGCTTGCGCTTGGAACTGAAACTCGTCGCCCAATCGTCGGGCGGGGTCGCCGGTGCAGAGTTCTTCGTTGCCCAGGCAGGCGTAGCTCACGCCGGCCTTGTTGAGCAGGTCCACCAGGGCGCGGCTCGTGCGCATCCCTAGGGGGTCGGTCGCGCCGGCACAGCCCACCCAGAAGAGCACCTCAAACGGCTTGCCGTCCCGGGCCAGGGGCACGTTTAGCCCCTTCATCCAGTCCTCGCGGTTGCCGGCGGGGGCACCCCAGGCGTTGCCGGTGCCGGCCATCTGCCGGAGCACGGTGGCGCCGCTTCCGCTCAGGCGGCCTTCGGCCACCAAGTGGCGGCGGGCATCCACAATCATGTCTACGTGGCGGATGAGGACGGGGCAGGCTTCCACGCACGCGTTGCAGGTGGTACAGGCCCACAGGGCTTCTTCGCTCACGGCAGCGGCGACTTCCTCGCCGGTTTCGGCGGCCTTGGCGATGTCGGCCACCACTTGCTTGGGGTTCAGGATCTTGCCGACGTTGTGGGCGGGGCAGACTTCGGTGCAGCGTCCACACGTCATGCAGGCGTCCAGCGACAGCAGGTGCCACTGCGTGTATTGATCCGCTGTCGCCACCCCGATCCGGCCCGTTTCTTCCACTTGGGCCATCGAAATCGGCTCCAGCCGCCCCATGCTGGCCTCGGGGTTATGCCCGGCGGCGGTGAGCGTGGCGGTGAAGATGTGCTTGATCTTCATCTGCGGCAGGGTGATGAAGAACACGGCCACCAGCGCGGCGTGCGACCACCAAATGCCTCGATAAACATCGTTGCTGATCGCGGGCATGACCTTGGAAAGGGCATAGCCCACCGGAGCATAGAAATCCCACGGCTGCGGGGTGTTGGCCATGCGTGCGGCCTCCAGCACGTAGCCACCGACGCCCAAAAGGAGCAGGAGCGCCAGCACCAGGTGGTCCTTCACTTCGTGGCTCAGCGGGTTGCCGTTGAACTCGGGCTTGCCCGTCTCGGGGTTCACCACGGTCGGGCCGTGTTGCCGCAGCAAGTTGATGCGCCGTCCCCAAGCCCAGGCCACGCCCACCACAAAGAACATGCCCAGCACATCAAAGACCGCTTCGTAAGCCAGGTAGTACGCGCCTTTATGGAAGTTGGGAATGCCCACGGCCTGGCCGTAGACGGCAATAAAGAGCAGGGTCGTCGCCAAGAAGAGCGCCATGAACCCGTAGAAGATCATCAGGTGCATGGGCGCGCCGCTCTTGGGGCGGCTGCTTTGCACCTTGCGCTGGCCCAGGATGAACTTGGCGACGCTCCCGAGCGGGTCCGGCTTCCAGTGGATGGGCACGCCTTTTCGCCACACCGGCAGGCGGCGCAAGAACTGCGCGATCATGAGCGCCAGGCTCACCGCCATCACCACGTAAAACACGTTCTTCTCGGTGGAAGAAAGGTGCATGTACGACTGGCGGGTAGGCACCGTTGCCAGAACCGAGGCGAGACTCACAAAGACATTGTGACGAATCTAGGCGAGGCGTGCACCGGTGGAGACCGCATATGATGCGGCTCGGTGCGCAAAAGATGAGACATCCACGACGCCTTTGTTCTGGATAAGCCAGGAGAGAATCTCGTTATGGAGGGCCACATCAATGCCTCCGGATTCGCCCACCGGCCCTATGGCCAAGACCAGCCAGGAGCCGTCATCCCGGGCGTGGTCCAGGCTCCGCAGCACGTCGGCGGCCGAGGAATGCTGCACATGGAGGCAAGCCACGAGGTCGGAGTGGGTGGATTGCGGACGATTGAATCCCGCCCGGCCCGTGCGGATGCAACGGTAGATGGGCGCCAGCCGGGGGGCGTAGTTCACGTCGTTGTAACAACGAGGTTCGCCCGCAGGGAGCGCCAGCGCATGATCATATTGCGGCCCGAAGAGCTCGTGAATCATGTGCCGAGTGGTGCGGATTTCGGCTTCCACCATGTCCGGCGTCCAGGCCGGAAGGCGACCATCCGGGAGCGCACTTCCCAATAGGGAGCCGTTGCCAATTTCGTGGCCGTGCAGGGCCACCTCGCGCCACGCGGCCGCTCGGGCCAGTAGCGAGCCCGGGTCGGCAAAGAAAGTGGCACGCAACCCCGCGCGCTGGAGGGCCGGGATGACCACCTCAAGGTGGTTGAGGGTCGTCCCGTCGTAAGTGAGGGTGACCGCCGCCATACCTTTATTGTACGCCGACTACGGGGCAGGATCCGGTTGTTTCTTGAGGCGGATTGGTTGGTCGGATTTGCCATCTCCGGACATCGAGATGGTGCCCGCCGATTGGTTGCGTGTAATTCGGTAAGTCATGCCATCCGCACGGAGCAGTACGGTCGTGGGGTCGGGGCGATCCCATTTGCCCTTGGAGACCTTGCCGAACATGCTGAATTCAAAGGTCCGATCCGCGTTCAGCGTGAGCTGAATCCCGCCTAGCTGATCGGCAAAGCCCGGGCTCATCTTGATCTCTCGGCCTTTGTCGTCCTTTAGCACTTGCGGGTCTTCGCTCACATAGGTTCCGGCCCAGCCGTCCTCGGTGGCGGCCCCGACTTCGGCGGGGGTCATGGGCTTCGAGTCCGCCGACTTGCCCACTGGTTTGTCCGGGCTCGAGGAGTCAGACGGGGCGGGTTGGCAAGCGACGAGCAGGGCCAGGCTGGCCAGGGCGAGGAGGCTAGAGAGGAACTTGACCATGGTAACCATCGAGGGTGAGGCGGGCGTCTTCGATGCTCAAAGACAAGAGACGCTTGAGGACGACGAGTTCGGGGTGATCTTCGGCGAGACTGTTGACAATTCCAAACGACTCCTTGAGGCTAAGGAAGGCGTTTTCCGCTTCTTTCACGCGGCGCAGGCGCTCCTCGTCGGCCCGGGCAAAGTCCACCTTGATGTCGGCGGGAGTGGGAATTTGGGTGGCGATGGCAGAAAGCGACGCCCCCGCGTCATCGAGAAGATTAAGCGATTCGGTGAGGGCTTCTTTCAACTCGCCTTGGGCTCGCTTTTGCTGGTTCACTGCTTCGCGGCGTGTGTCCACCAGTGTGTTGAGCGAGTTTTGCGCCCGCACCGAGCCTTCACGCAGGGCGTCTTCCAGCTTGCGTTCGGCGGCGCGCTGGGCAACCTTGTCCACCTCGGGGTTGGCCGGCTTAACCGGGGCCGGGGGCAATTTCGCCGGTGCAGGCTTCGGCTGCGTGAAGTACCACGCCGCCCCACCGAGCGCAAGCACGCTCACAGCAATCGCCACGGGGAGGACGCGCATGGATTTGCCCACGTCGGAATTGTACTGAAGGCACCCAAATGACTCCGGGCTTCGACTACAATCCAGACATGACGATGACGTTGCTGGCGGCCAGCTTAGTTCCCGCAATGATGCAAGGTGAGCCCACGAGCCCCTACCTCCTAGAGATCCATCAGCCCGGTATCGTCGCCGCACCGGCAGGCCTCACCGATACGGCCACCGGTCGCACTGTGAGCGTCGATGAGATTGCAAAGGCCGCCCGAGGGGTGCGCTTTGTCTTGGTGGGAGAGCAGCACAACACCCCAGCTCACCATGCCATGCAAGCCGCCGTCATCGAAGCCCTGGTCAAAGACGGTCGCGAGGTCACGGTGGGCTTTGAGATGTTCACCTTCGATAACCAGAAGAGCCTGGCCGGATGGACGCAAGGCCGCTGGACAGAAGAAGAATTCATCACCAAGGCGAACTGGGAAACCCAATGGGGATTCCCCTTTGCCGCCTATCGCCCGATTTTTGAAGCCGTGCGCACGCACAAGTTGCCGATGGTGGCGCTGAACGTGCCGCGCACCTGGGTGCGCCAGATTAGCCGCAACGGGGTGGACGCCATGCTCCCCGAAACCTAGGCTCGGGTACCGAAGCTCGACCTGAGCCACAAAGGTCACCGGATGGTGTTCGATAGCCTGATGGGCGGCCACGCCGGAGACAGCATGAACAACATTTACGCCGCCCAAGTGCTGTGGGACGAAGGCATGGCGATCAACGCCCGCCGAGAAATGGACCTGCGCCGGGCGAACCCGAAGGCGGTGATGGTGATCGTGGCGGGCATTGGCCACGTGATGCACCATGCGGGCATCAACCTACGGATCACGCAAGGCACCGGTGAACCCACGATTAGCGTGGTCTGCGTGGAGCCTGAGGCCCCCAGTGAAGTCGCTCGCAGTCTGGGGCACTACGTCTATCGGCCTGCTCCGGGCGGTTAGGGTTGGGTCCGTTCCGCAAATGCAGGTATCCTGCCGATAAGAGGATTACGTCTTGATCTACGTTGCCATTCACACCGGAGAAACGCTTGATAGTGCTGTCAAGCGATTCAATCAGAAGGTTCAGCAGTCCGGCTTGCTCCGCGACCTGAAGGACCACGCGTTTTACGAAAAGCCGAGCGAAAAGCGCCGCCGCGCCTCTCGCCGACGCGGACGCGCCTAAGCGCCCCCATTTAGGTTCCCCCCGGAGCCATTTCATCCGGGGTGCTATGGCTACTCCGAAACCGATCCAACATCTCCAGTCCACAACATGGGGGCGTTGGATCGTTCGTATTTTCGGGTCGCTTATGGTGGCGGGGGCCATTACCCTGCACATGCAGTGGCCGATTTCGCCGCTGGTCGCCCTCGGCCTCACCTGTCTTTCCTTAGCCGCCGGGGCCATGATGGCCGTGCACTTGCGGCAAAGCGGCCTGCCCGCGGATGAAGTCCGCCGCGATGAACTCATCGTTTTTGCCACCAGTCTGGTGGCCATTCTCGGCACCCAAATCATTGTCACCTTGCTCAAAGGCGACTCCAGCCCGGGACTGGTCTATCTCAGCCTCGGCCCGATTGTTGCTCAGGCCATGTTGACCTCGGCCTTGCTCGGCCCGAACATCGCGGTCATCGGGGTGACAGTTGTGAGCTTGCTGCTCGGCATGAGCGGAGCCCTGGCCCCCGATATGGTGATGGCGAGCTGGATCAGCGGGGTGGTGGGGAGCCACGCGGTCAATCCCATCAAGCAGCGCAGCGACCTCTTGCGTGCCATCGGCGTGCAGACCATCGCCCACATCATTTTGGTGGCGGCCGTCTCGATTTCCGTCAGCAAACCGTTTTTGGAGATGGGCTGGGGCATCATGTGGGCCTCGGTGGCCGCACTGGTCGCGACCAGCGTGTTCTGGCTGGGGCTAGCGGTGCTGGAAAGGTTGTTTGGGCTGGTCAGCGACTGGTCGTTGCTTGAGCTATGCAGCCCCGAGCATCCGTTGCTCCGCGATCTTACGCTACGTGCCCCCGGAACCTACGCGCACAGTGTGGCGGTGGCCAACCTGGCCGAGAACGCCGCCCGGCTGGTGGGGGCCAACCCGGTGCTGGTGCGGACGATGGCGTACTTCCACGATATTGGAAAAACCCTGCGGCCCAGCTACTTTGTCGAGAACCAAACCGGCGACAACCCGCACGACAACATGACGCCCGCCCTCAGTGCGCAAGTGATTCGAGCGCACGTGGGCGACGGGGTGGAACTGGCGAACAAGAAGCGCCTGCCCAAGATCATCGTGGACGCGATCCAGCAGCACCACGGCACGACGCTCATCACCTATTTTTATCATCGGGCCCTGACCACAGCCACGAACCCGGATTCGGCGAGCATGGAACCATTCTTCCGCTACGACGGGCCGCGCCCGCAAACCCGGGAAATTGCGATTTTGCACCTGGCCGACCAAGTGGAAGCCGCCACCCGCACCTGCCACGGTGGGCCGGAGGAGTGCGCCCAACTCATCCGCGACCTCATTGAAAAGAGCCGCGCCGAAGGCCAGCTGGCCGAGTGTGACCTCACGTACCGTGAGCTCAGCCTGATCACGGATGCCTTCATCAACACCGTGAATGCGCTTCGCCACGAGCGGGTGGAGTACCCTGAGCTGCCGGACCCTTCGCCGCCGGTGAACCAAGATGGTGACCCTGACGAACCATACGTCCAATCGTCTCCTTAACTCGACGATTCGGGAAGTGGTAGCGCGTTTGCTGGCGCACCACGGCCACGAGGGCGCCGGAGTGGAGATCGTGATTATGGAGCCGCAGGCCATCCGCGAGCTCAACCGCGACTACCGCCAGATGGACGAGGCGACCGACGTCCTGACCTTCCCGGCCCCGCCGAATCCGGTCGGGCACCTGGGCGAAATCGCCATCAATATTCGCGATGTGCGTCGAGGGGCGGCGCACCGACAAGTCTCGCGCACCCACGAAGCCACCGCGCTCGCTATCCATGGTGCCTTGCACCTTTTGGGATACGATGACGAGACCGAACCGGAACGGGACGAGATGGTGCGCCTGATGAACGACCACTTGCGAAGGGAGAACATGAAAGTGGACGAGAACTGGGCCAGCCTGCCCCACGCGGAGGAGATCTACTAAATTGGCCCTGCGCGATATTGCCGTCCCGTTTCGCGCGGCCATGAACGGCTTAGTGCACACGTTCCGCACGCAGCGGCACATGCGCGTGCACCTCTACGTCACCATCATCGTCGTTCTGCTTTCGTTCCTCACCAACCTCTCGCGCCGCGAGCTGTTGGTGCTGCTGTTTATGATCACCTTCGTCTTGGTGGCGGAGATGTTTAACTCGGCGATTGAGGCGACGGTGGACCTGATTTCGCCTAACTATCATCCGCTGGCCAAGTTCGCCAAAGACATTGCGGCCGGAGCGGTGCTCATTACCACGATCATGGCCGTGGTGGTGGGTTTGATCCTGTTCTTGGCCGATGACCAGTGGGAGCGCATCCGCCTGAGCCTAGGGGCACCAAGCATCGGCATGCCCATTGCCATCCGCATCGTCGCGGGGGCCTTGCTGGTCGTACTAGCAACCGTCATCGGCAAGGGGCTAGGCAAGCACGGGCGCGTGTTGCAGGGTGGCCTGGTGAGCGGCCACAGTGCGCTCGGCTTCTACTTTGCCACGTGCACATTCTTCGTTTCGGACAACCTCTTGGCTTCCGCAATTGCCGTATTGTTAGCCTCGCTGGTGGCGCAGAGCCGCTACGAAGCCAAGTTCCACTCGTTCTTTGAACTCTCCTTGGGTGCGCTGGTCGGCGTGCTCTTTGGGGTAATGCTTTTCGGACTTTTGCCGAAATAGGGATAATAGAGAGGCGTTTTCGCGCAATCCATGAAGGAACCCCCGCCACGTACCTTGGCCCGGAATTCTGCAAAGTCGCAGAAAGGCTGGGCCTTCGCACCCCTTGTTGGATGGTCTGTTGCCGCTTTGGCTTTGAGCGCCATGCTCAGCCCCAGCACGCAGTTCGCGGGATTGATTGTGATCCTGCTCCTTTCCGCGCTCGGCGTCGCCGTGTTCGCCGCACTGGAGCGTGCCCTCGACCGGGTGAAGACCATGGCCCTGGCCGGCGTGCTGGGTGGCCAAATTTCGCCGCAAGAGCTTCGACCGCGCCGCTTTGCGCTGCGTGACCTGAGTTCCGGCTTTGCGCGCCTCAGTTGGGTGGGGCTCATGCTCTCCGCCTTGTGGCTGGTGCGCAGCGAGACCGGTTGGACCTGGACGAACATCCTGCTGACGGTGCTGGGCGTGACCGTGGTGGGTCACCTCATCCAAGTGTGGGTGCGGTACCGGGCCGAAATGGACCCGACCCGGATGCTGACCTCCATGCGGGGCTTCATCACCCTGTGGCTAAAGAGCGGGCCGCTGATCGGCGCGGCCACCACGGTGAGTGAATCGCTGCGGGGGCGCAACCGGCGCAATGCGACGGAGGAAGCCGAACAGGAGAACGCGGTGGAGGAAGAGATTCGCACGCTGCTGGATGAGGCCGAAGCCGACGAGAATTGGTCCGAAGAACGGACCGACATGCTGGAGAGCGTGCTGGGCTTTGAAGAAACCACCGCCCGCGAGATCATGACGCCCCGCGTGGACCTGGACTCGGTGCCCAAGAGCGCTAGCCTGAACGACGTGGTACGCGTGGTGGTGGAAAGTGGCCACAGCCGCCTGCCGGTTTACGAAGAGAGCGATGACAACATCCTGGGCGTGGTGCACGCCAAGGACGTGCTGCAGGCGCTGATGAACGATGGCGACCAGACCTTGGAAGGCCTGATGCGCGCGCCGCTATTTGTTTATGAATCGAACACGGTGGGCGAGGTACTTCGTGAAATGCGCGCGAGCAAGGTGCCGATGGCCATTGTGCAAGACGACCGGGGGGCCACCGCCGGCGTGGTGACGATGGAGGACATTGTGGAAGAGCTAGTGGGCGAAATCCACGACGAATACGACACCGACGAGCCGGAGATCCTGCTGGAACAGGCTGCCAACGGCTGGGTGGTGGATGGCCGCTATAACCTCGATGATCTGAATGAGGAGATCGGTACTGCCTTTGTGAACGAGGAAGTGGACACCATTGGTGGATATCTTTTCTCGTTGCTCGGGCGCCCGGCGGTGGATGGCGACGAAGTGGAAGCCGAAGGCTATAAGCTGACGGTGCAGGAAGTGGACGGCAAGCGCATTGCCCGCGTGGGCGTGGAGCCGCTGGCCGTTTCGGCCATGGACATGCTGGTGGGTGAAGACCAGCGCGTGGCGGATTAACCTCGATTAGCGAGAGATGATCTTGGCGAGGATAAAGCCCAGCGTGGTGCCGAGCCCCGCCGCCGCAATGGCGACCTGGGTGATGAGCCCGCGGTGAGTTTCCCAAAAGTTGGGCTTGTTGCGGGACCGGATGCGAACGCAATCCAGCGTGACGGTGCTAGTGGTGCCCCACAGATTTACATTGAGGCTTTGCGCTTGTGGGTTGAAGCTCAGAACATTCGCGCCGTACCAGCCGCCGTAACCCTGCACGTGCGCATCCACCTTTTGGTTGGGTAGTGGGGCAAAGGTCTGCAACTGGTGGATGGGGAGGGCGACCTCAGCCCCGCTTACGAACTGGATGTGGGCGATATCGCCCTGAATGCGCTGCACCCGGGCCACGTAGAGGAAGTCGTCGGTGCTGGGGGCATAAACGAGCTGACCGGGGATGATTTCGGGGCGGGTGGCGAGGCGTTCTCGCAGGGCCTGGACGACGGCGTCGCGGGGGATGCCTGCCTCTTGGGCGGCTTGCACGAAGGCCTCGAACGGGGCGAGTTCGTGGTCCTCATTGGTGAGGTCTTGGGCGCGCCCGAGGACGCCTTGCAGTTCCTCTTCGCTCAGCTGGCCAGCGTCTAAGCGATTCATGGCGGGAGGATACTCCCTGGAGCGTGGGGGCCTACCGGGTACCCTGGTGAGGTCGCGGCCTCGTAGCTCAGGGGATAGAGCGCCTCCGTCCTAAGGAGGGCGTCGGGGGTTCGAGTCCCTCCGGGGCCGCCATTCTCATCTTCTCCAGCAAAACCAAGTAGGTGCGACTCTATCCATCGCGCAGGGCGTCGAGGAGGCGCAAGCTGGAGGCAGGGAATCGGCCTAGCCATCGCGCCTGAATCTCCAGCAGCGGGCCGACATTCAATGTGTTGACTCGGCTGCGCCCAACCCGGCAGCTCACGACGAGTTCGGCCCGTTCCAGCACGCCGAGGTGTTGCATCACTGTGCAACGGTCCAGCTCAGGGAAGTAGAGCGTCAGTGCCCCGGTCGTCAACGACTCCTCGCGGAGTAGGTCAAGAATCCGCCGCCGACGCGAGTCCGCCAACGCCTTGAACACCAGATCCAGAGTCTCCTCAGCAATCGCAGTTGACATGTTATAGAATTATAACACATAATCCGCTCATGGACCAAGTGAACCTCCTTTCTTGCGGTTTCTCAATCAAAATTGACCGACCCATCGAGGACGTCTTCGACAGCGTGTTCCGCGCCGACAAACTCGCTCGGTACTTTGCGGCCGGTGCTAAGGGTGACCTCGTGCCGGGCGCCAAAGTGACGTGGCAGTTTCACGATTTCCCGGAAGCTGGTGACATGCCGATCGAGGTTGTCGAGACCCGCCCGAACGAACTGATCCACCTCCGTTGGGAGTCGTGCGTGGCCGATGAGTGGAACGATGTGAAGATCACCTTCGAGCGGCTGGAAAACGATCAGCAAACCCTCGTTCGTGTCACGGAATCTGGTTGGCCCAAAACGGATCAGGGCATCCAGGGCGCCATCGACAATTCGGGTGGCTGGGCCAACGCCATGACGTGCCTCAAGGCGTATTGCGAGCACGGCATCGGCCTCCGCGAGTTTGCTTTCGGGAGTTAAACAAGCTTCAAGCCACCGATAGAGAGCCAGTGGTCAGCAAAAAACTGACCATTTGGTTCATTCGGCTTGCTTCAGGCGCGGTTAGGAGTGCGACGCTCCGGCTAACCTGCCGGTTCAGCCAGCCACTTTCACCACAAACACGCGGACGCCCAGCGGCTCCACTGACTCTCTCAGAACCCCGTCCGCTACCGCAACCCGCCGGTCATCGGAGAGGAACCGGGCCTCGCCCGTCGCCCCGTGGATCGTGATCTTGGCGTTGGGCACGGAGCTTCGCGTAGGGTTCACCACAATCACGGTGGCCTGCCCGTCCAGCAGGCGCCAACCGACCTCGAGGGGGCCATCCGCACTTACCTGGATGCCAGAGGGGTTCACTGGCCCCTGCAGAGTGCGTCCGGCTTTGCGAATCAAAGCGTTCTGCCGCACCATCTGGGCCACGATTTCGGGCGGGGCCGCGTCGAATCGGAAAGCATCGCGCCTCACCGATGCGGGGAAATAGAAGATCCCCCGTGCCCCGTGCAAAATCGCGTACCAAATTTGGGCGCGCATTTCCGCGGGGGTTGGGCAGCGCGCCCCCGGCACGTTCCCGCTCTCGATCTCGCTGGCTTCGATGAAGACGAACTGCGGCTTGCTCGTCAGTTGGCGGATCGCTCGCATCGGCTCCGCAATGAGCGTGATGTCGCCTCGGCGCGATTCGTGAGCGCGGTTGAGCCAACCTCCCGCAGGATAGATGTCGCTAGCGATCCAATCAGCGGTGCGGACCAAGCGCGGATAGTAGGTGGCGTATTCGCGCGAATAGGCGTCTGTCCGGGTGGTGAACCACGTGATGTCCGGCCCGGCAAAGTTCAAAAAGATCTTGCGGTTCGGGTCAATCCGGCGCCATTCCGCGTAGGTTCGCTCGAAGGCGGGTGTCCACGTGGGGGCTCGGCCGGCGGCATCGGGTTCGTCCCAATGCGACCACGCCAGCAAATCCTTGCGGCCGATGTCGTCCTGTGGATTGGCGGCGGGCCGCCGGATGATGCGAAACCCTCCGGCGCGGGCAGCTCGATCCCAGGCCGCAGGATCGTGGTTCATTGGCACCTCCAGCAGGGTATCGATGCCGCGCTGTTTCCATTTTTCGAATGACTCCACGGGCTGCGAGAACACGCCAATCGGGAAGAACCCGTCGAGAAAGAGCGTCTCGCTTTGGGCCGCTGGTGCGGTGGGTCGAGGCCCGGCGCAAGACGTGGCGGGCAATGTCAGCAACAAAATCGCAAGGGGCACCACGTTCCGCATGTTAATGGAAGGACGGGGGCGCTGAGGTCAAGGGTGCGAGTGTGCCCGGTTTGCCGGCCCAGTGCACTCACTGACAGGAGAGTGTAGCAATGTCTTATGAAAAGGAACAAACGCCAAGTTTGATGGTGTCCAGTAGAATAGTTGCCCGAGCTTCCCGCAAGCCGGTGCCTCCCGGAGGCAACTCCATGAAAACCAGATTTCTCATCACGTCCACACTCGTCGCGAGTCTCGCCTCCACCTCCTTTGCCTGGACCTACACCAACCTGCATCCGTCCGGGGCTTCCATGTCATTCGGCGACGGAGCCGGCGCAAACACCCAGGGTGGCCGCGCCAATATTGGGGGTGTCATCCGGGCTGGCATGTGGACCAGCACGGCCTCATCGTGGGTGGATATGCATCCTGCTGGCGCCTCCATCTCCGAAGTCTGGGGGGTTTCGAATGTCTCTCAGGTTGGCTATGCCCATTTCGGCACCACGACTCACGCCAGCCTGTGGACCGGTAGTGCTGGAAGCTGGGTCAGCTTGAACCCATCGGGCTCCCTGGGCGCGGTGGCCTATGCCGCCACCGCCACGAACCAGATTGGCAACACCTATATGTTCAGTACGGTTTTGGCCAGCCTGTGGAGCGGTAGTGCGGCGAGCTGGGTGAACCTCAATCCGACGGGCTCCACGGCCTCCGAAGCCTGGGGCGGATCTGGCCCCAACCAGGTGGGCTACGCCACCTTGGGCGGCGTGCAAGAAGCGGCCTTGTGGTCGGGTACGGCGGCGTCCTTCGTCAGTCTGCATCCGGGCGGAGCGAGCTCCTCCCGGGGGCACGAATCGGACGGATCGCGGCAAGTCGGCTATGCGGTGGTGGGTGGCGCTTCGCACGCCAGTCTCTGGACGGGGTCGGCGGCATCATGGGTGGATTTGAACCCGAGCGGGGCCACATCCTCTACGGCCTGGGGGGTTCTGGGTGGTTACCAGGTCGGTGGCTCCATGATCGGGGGCGCGCAAAGGGCCAGTTTGTGGAGCGGTTCGGCCGGTTCCTTTGTGGACTTGCACTCCTACCTGCCCGCGTCATTCAGCAACTCGGTCGCGCGATCCATCTCAACGGATGGAGTGAACTACTACATCGTGGGCGGCGGGTTGAATACAGCGACGGGGAGAGATGAGTCGATCCTATGGACGCAGGCCGTGCCGGAGCCAGTGACCACTCTGACTCTGGGTGCCGGGCTTCTTGGACTTCTCCGGAAGCGGCGGTCCCGAGTCGCTCGCTGACGGTCGCTCACTCGGGGCCAACGCCTGGGGGCCCTGGAGTTTCATGGGTGCCATCAACGGATCCACCGAACCGTCTGCCCCCTGCGTCTCTTGATTTATGGATATCCGAACCGCGCTCATCCGGCAATATCGCGCCGCGATCCTGATGACCCGACAGGCCATCGAGGTGACCCCCGACGACCTTTGGACTTGGGGTGAGCACCCGCGCACCTATTGGCGCATTGCGTATCACGCCCTTGGCTACGCCCACCTCTACCTCTACGAGGACATGGCGAGTTGGCGGCCCTGGTCGAAGGCGCAGAACCACTGCGCAGTGTTGGAAGGGGATGTGCAAGTGGCCGAACCCTATTCGCGAGAGGAACTGCTCGACTTTGCGGACCTGATCCTCTCGGAAATAGATGAACGCATCCATGCGCTGGACCTGGACGCGCCGACGTGCGGATTTCCTTGGTATCCCCAGGTCAGCCGGGTGGAGCTCTTGGTGCTCAGCTTGCGGCACCTGCACGGTCACCTAGGGCAATTGCATGAGCATCTCATCGCCCGGGGGCTGGATGTCACATGGCTGGGTGAGCCGACGTCGGCAAGCGTGTGAAGCCCTGCGTTGGGCTCGACCGTATGATCCATGACATGGGACGAACCCGCAATTCCCTTCCTTGCCGATTTGGCCTTGCCACCCTACTGTCGGCCGGATTCTCAGCCACAGCTTGGGGGCAAACGGATGAGCTTGCGACCGCGATTCAAGAGAAGTTGGACTCCGTGGGCATCATGGGATTTGCGGCCAGTGTGATGGTGGACCAAGAGGTGGTCTGGCAGCGTGGCTTTGGATATTCAGATTGGAGACGCACTCAGCCCTTCACGGTTGACACCATGACGGGTGTCGCATCGGTATCGAAGCCCTTTATTGGCGTCGCCATGATGCAAGCTGTAGAGGCCGGAAAACTGGATCTCGACGCAGATATAAATCTCTACTTACCTTTCAAGGTGGTCAATCCTCATCATCCGGCCCAAAAGATCACTTTGCGTCATCTGGCAACTCACACCTCGGGAATTTCTGATCGCTGGGAGGTCTACCGTAAATCCTATATTTTCGACGGAGACCCGAAGCAATCCCTTGAGGAGTATTTACGGGAATATCTCGTTCCAGGGAGTAAAGAGTATTCAACGGAGAACTTTCTTGAAGCCAAGCCCGGCGCGTCTCGCGAGTACTCGAACATTGCGAGCTCACTAGCCGCCTATATCGTGGAGCAAGTCGAAGGTCAATCGCTTGATGTCATCACCAGAGATCGAATTTTTCGGCCACTTAAGATGGACCGATCGGCATGGTTCTTACGAGATTTGAATCGAGCCCACTTGTCTGCACCATTCATATCCCAAAACGGGCATGTGGTTCCGCTCCAGCCTTACGGCTCGGTCACCTACCCTGATGGCGGTTTGCGCTCCTCAGTCTCGGATCTCACAAGGTTCTTTCGGATGATGCTCAAGGACGGTTCTGGCGATGGAGTTCGGATTCTAAGAGCCGAATCGGCCAAAGAAATGCAGCGGTTTCAGTTTGGCGAAGGCAATAGGCCACTGAACTACCCTGAATCCGAAGGAAACTCAGGCCTTTTCTGGCGTACCAAGATGAACGGAACACGCATCGGTCATGGCGGTAATGACCCGGGTGTCGCAGTGGAAATGATGGCAAGCCTTGACCGATCCATTGCGATTGTCTTTGCCAGCAACACCTCTTTAGGAGGTGAGGACAGTGCGGTTTTTGGCGAACTTATCGATCTGTTATGGAAGTACGGTCAAGCAAAGAAGTCGCGCAGTGCGAGCTTGTATTCTTGGTCGGATGTCAACTTCTCCTCAAGCTCAAGGTGAGAGGATGCAGCTTAGCTGAAGTGCGACCCAGATCGAGTCTGATTCGCTCCCATTAGACTTGTCTTGCGACCCGGCCATCCCCGAAGCTTCATCACAAGGAGCTTCAGGTAGCCTCCGGCCCATGAAGCCTGGTTTCAGTTGGTTGATCCTCGCCGCTCTCATCGCAACTGGGTGCCAATCCGATCCCGGCATCGCCGGCAAGTGGAACATTGAGCAGGACAACAACGCCCTGGGAGAAGGTGCCGAACACGGTGTCCTTGAACTTAAAGACGACAAATCCTTTACCATCACTATCGGCCCGATGACCCTCGCCAGCGGGACCTACGAGTTCGCCGACAACAAGCTCACCCTTTCGCAGGGCACTGCACAGATGGGTGCGAGCTACGTGTTGGAAGGCGGCAAGCTGGTCCCAGTCAACACCGACGGGAACAAGGCCACGGCTTGGCGCTTCGTCCGGTGAGCACGCGGAGATCGATTGCGAAGCGCTGAACAAATCGCGAGCCTGATGGCGGCCTATGCCGTCAGCCCGAAGGAGCAACTGAAGCAAACGGCATACCGTCTTCAACTGGCTGAGCACTGGGGCATTCCGACCGGGGCGAGGGTGCTGGAAATCGGATGCGGCCAAGGCGACACCACGGCCGTGCTGGCGGAGGTGGTTGGCCCGAATGGGCATGTCACCGGCATTGACCCCGCCCCACCGGAGTACGGCGCCCCGATAACCCTAGGGGATTCGGCGCAGCATTTGCAGCAAGGTACTTACGGTTCGGTGGTAGACATGCGATTGGGATTCACCAATTGGTCAACTGTTGCCAATGATTATGACTACGCGGTGCTCGCTCATTGCGTTTGGTACTTTGCCAGCTACGAGGTTCTGGTGCAGACACTCCGGGAGGCGCGGCAACGCGCCAGGAAGCTCTGCTTTACGGAGTGGAGCCTCCAACCCCTCCATCCCGGACAGATCCCGCACGCCTTCGCGGTGACGTTCCTGCAACTTGTGTCAAAGTTCCACCCTGAACTAGAACTGAACATCCAAAGCCCGTTCTCCGAATCCAAGATTGTCGAAGCCCTGGAATGCGCCGGCTGGGATATCGAATCCCGCCATGTGGTGGAACAACCCGACGTGGACGATGGAAGGTGGGAAGTGGAAGAGCTGCTCCGCCTGGCCGAGAGAGCCGACCTTAACTTGCCAGCCGAAGTGCAAAGTTGGTTGAAAGACCAAGGGGCTACAGTCCGGGCCTACGGGCCGGATTTCGCCACCCTGCCGTCTTTCAGCCTGATTTGCACCTGATTCAAAGCTTGCCGGCGGGGCCGTGCCAGTCGGTCCCAGCCGGGAACAGCTTACGGATGTATTCCAGCCGCGCCGGCACTTGGGCCTGCACCCGCGCTTTCACATCGGCGGGCAGGCGATCCGGGTGGTGGACCATCGTTACGGCAAAGAGGGCCGTCTCGGCCAGGTCTTCGCCTTTGGGGTGGGAGCGGCCGTAGTTCGTCAAGAATCCCGGATCGTTCCGCTGCGCACCTGTCCACCCTGGCGCCTCGGCGTGGTCTTTATCCCAGGTGGCGTGCACACTCTCATGGAAGATCGTCTCCTCCAGATCGTGGGTGGAAATGCGTTTGCCCATGTTCTTGGTGTAGAGCACAATCAGCCCGATGTCACTGAATGCCGTGGCGTCGCCCTCATTGATGACCACCCGATTGACACCCTTGCGCAGAACGTGGGGGATGCGCCCGAGGCGGATGGCGGCGAGGTCCACATAGTTCTGGGCGACTGACTGCGTGCCCGCCCGCTCGCTGACATAGAAGTCCACCTTCACGCTGTCCTTGTAGGTAGCGCGGAACTGGTACGCGGGCTGGAATAGCTCCTGCGTGGCCACTTTGTCCGGCATCTCGGCGGGGCCCTTCTCCACAAATGCCACGGTGTCCAGCACCGAACGGTCGGTCTCCCGGATGAAATCGAAATCCGTATCCACCACCGAGCTGGCGTAGAGCGGCTCCCGCCCTTGGGCCAGGGCCATTGCAACCAGAAGGCAAGCCGCCATGAGCAAGTTCTACGCCGAAAAAGTCGCGGCTAAGCATGCACAAATCACCATACTTAGAACATGCTCTCGTGCGCGATTGCCTTGGCCGTGCTTACTTCGGTGCAGACCCCGGATGCCGCATCGCCTCGGTTCGCGCGCATGCCGGTCCGCATCATCCCGAATGCCCGGCCCATCAGTTGGAATCGTTCGAGCCAGTCACTCACGCTTTTCGGCGGCTACGGCTTACCCACAAGGTCAGCGGCAAGGCGTCTTCTCACTCGCGAGGAACCAATCCGCGTCGCGTGGGATCGTCAGCTCATGCGGTACGACTTGGAATCGGACAAGATCGAGGAAGTCTTCGTCACCACTCCCGACTTCAGCCTGCGCGAAGTCGAGTGGTTGGGCGTCAGCTCCGACCTGGTTTTCACGCTTGAGAATGTGGCCGAGAATCGAACCGGCGTTGTGCTCGCCCGCAAAGGGCAAACGGTGCGGACGCTGGATGACACCAAGGGCGCCTCGCTCATGACCATCGCCACGAGCGCGACTTTGCCCTACCTGGTGCTGTGTCTGAGCGGCCGAGAGGAGACGCGACTGCAAATCTTTGCGCCGCAAGGAGAGGTGCCGTTACAAGGCGTGCCGACCGGGCTCAGGGTGGCGACGGTCGGCGAAACCACAAATCCGGGCTATGTGCGTTTGACGGGCGCGGCGGGGGATGTCAACAGCGAGGCCGCCAATGGCTATGCCATCGAACTTGAGACGGGTCGGGTGATTCCGGGAGAACGCGTGCCGGCTTACAATGCCCGAAAGTTTGAGCCCGCATTTGTTTTCAATCTTCAAAGGGCGGATGTGCCCGGAGTCGAGGGCCCTCTCTTTGATGTCTTTGCCCAGCGAGGTTTAGAGAAACCGATCTTCCTCCAGCGCGGTGCAGTTTTGGCGGTGGAGAGTCCGGATGGTATGAAGACCGCGATCTGGGATGGCTCTGCGACGTATCTGTTTGAGTTTGTGCGCGTGGGTCGTTGATTGACGGCCCTGCTCGGTTGGCAAGGGTTACTTCAACCTGGCGCGGTAAGCGTCAAAGGCGTCCTTTTCCGACGGCGGCACCTCTTGCCAGTGGCAGTTATGCACCGCCCCCCACATTGCGTAAAACATCAGCTTGGAAACCTGGCGGTGGCGCACTTTCAGTTCCGCCCATAGTTCGTAGAGATCGGCTTCGGCCAGTTGCCCGTGGGTGTGGATGCCCAGTTCATTCAGCCACCCGGCGGTCAGGTCGCTCAGGTTCCACAGCTCCGCCACGGGGGTGTCGTCAGTAGGTGGGGAGGTGCGGCGCGGCATGGCCTGAGGGTACCGGAGCCCAAGCCCTTACCTAACCAATTCCTCTCCCGAAGTAATGAGAGGAGTTCCGGTCTCGCTCTGCTATTCCTGGGGTACGAGAGACGTCAATGCTGTGCTCCGTACGATCTGGCAAATGAACTAGCCAAGTTGAAGCAAAAACCCAACTCACACGCGCCATAATGGTAGGCCTCGCAACCCGCATATTGCGTGCCGCGTGGATATTTGCGGAGGTCAATTGATGGTCAAGTTCTTACTCGCCCCGCAGAACATCCCGTTCCTAGTGGCATACATCATCATGCTGGCCTTTGCCGTTCTCACCCTGGTGGTGGGAGCCATGGACAACGCCGACGCCGACGCCGAAGTGGACATTGATGCCGACGGCCTCGACTTTGGCGACCACGTGCTTAGCTACTTAGGCATTGGCAAGGTGCCGTTCACGATGCTGCTGGTTTCCTTCGCCTGGTCGTTTGGCTCGTGCGGTTACATCGTGCAGTTCGTTTTCCGCTCAATGGCGGGGATGGTCTCCCCGTGGGTGGCCAGCGCCATTGCATTAGTGCCCGCTTTGCTGTTGCACGGGCTCGTGGCCAAGGGGCTACGGCAAATCACCGACCGCGACGACTCCACGGCGGTGCATTCGGATAGTTTCGTGGGCAAGCTCGCCACGGTCACTCTGGGAGAAACCCAACGGGGCAAGCCCACCCAGGCCAAGCTGCGCGATCAGCATGGCCAAACCCATTACGTTTTGGTCGAGCCGCACCGGGAGGAAGACACGCTTCTGCCCGGACAAGAAGTGATTCTTGTGGCTCGTCAGGGGTCGCTTTATGAAGCGATGCCCAATGACATAGACCTCATCACCGCCGACCTTCGGGTTGGCAACGGCTCCGCCGAGGAGCAAAAGTAAACATGGAAACCCTACAGCTGGCCGGCTTTATTGGCATTGGCTTTGTCGTCGCCCTCGTGGTGATTAGCGTGATGGTGGCCTCGCTCTACCGCAAGGCCTCTAAGGAACGCGCGTTTGTTCGCACCGGCCTGGGCGGACAGAAAGTCATCATCAACGGCGGCAAGATGGTGTTCCCCGTGATCCACGAAGTGACGTGGATCAACATGAACACGCTCCGCCTGGAAGTGCGCCGCGCCAACGAGCAGGCGCTCATCACCCGCGACCGCATGCGCGTGGACGTGACGGCGGAATTCTACGTGCGCGTCAAGCCGACCGAGGATGCGATTGCCGACGCCGCCCAAACCCTGGGCCAGCGCACCATGCAGCCGGATTCCTTGAAGGAACTGATTGAGGGCAAGTTCGTGGACTCTCTGCGCGCCGTGGCCGCCGAAATGGGCATGGAAGAGCTGCACGAGAAGCGCGCGGAGTTTGTGCAACGCGTACAAACGACGGTATCGGAAGACCTTCTTAAGAACGGCCTGGAACTCGAAAGCGTCTCGCTCACCTCTCTGGACCAGACCTCGCAGGAGTTCTTCAATCCGCAGAATGCGTTCGACGCGCAGGGTCTTACGCGCCTCACCGAACAGATCGAAACGCGCCGCAAGCAGCGCAACGATATCGAGCAAGAGATGCGCATTCAGATTGAGCAGCGCAACCTGGAAGCTGACCAACTGAGCCTGAAAATCAAGAAGGAGCAGGAATACGCCCGGCTGGAGCAAGAGCGTGAAGTGGAAATCACCCGCGCTGCCCAGGCCACCGAGATCGCCAAGGAGCGTGCGGACAAGACCCGCGCCGCCCGCGAGGCCGAAATTGTGGCCCAGCGCGATGTGCAGCAGGCCGAGATCCTCGCCAAGCAGGAACTGGACCAGAAGCGGATTCTGGCCGACCAGCAAGTGCGTGAGAAGGAGATCGCCATGGCGAAGGCCGTGGAAGCCGCCGAAATCGAGAAGCGCAAGCTGATTGAGCTGAACGAGCAGGACAAGGCCATAGCCATTGCCGAGCGATCCAAGTCGCAATCGGAAATGGAAGCCCAGGCCGCCCAAGCCCGCGCCGAGCGCGTGCGAGCCGAAGAGCAAGTGCTGACGGTGCAGGAGGTTGAGATTGCCGAACGAAAGAAGAAGATCGAGATCGTGCAAGCCAGCGAGGAAGCCGAGCGCGAAGCCATTAAGCTGAAAGTGGCGGCCGAAGCCGAAGTGCAAGCGAGCCGTGACCGCGCGGCCGCCATCCGCACCGTGGCCGAGGGCGAAGCTGAAGCGGAAAAGCTGCGCGCCATGGCCAAGGAAGCGCTCTACGCGGTGGAAGCCAGCGGGAAGCGGGCGATCAACGAGGCAGAGAACACGCTTAGCCCCGAGATCATCGCGATGCATGTCAAGCGCGCCCTGATCGAAGCCCTGCCCGAAATCATCCGCGAAAGCGTGAAGCCGATGGAGCGCATCGACAGCATCAAGATCATGCACGTCGAAGGGCTATCGGGCGGTGGTGGCAACGGCGAGGTGGCCTCGTCCGGCGATGGGTCGCTGGCTGACCAAATGGTGAATTCAGCTTTGCGCTATCGCTCACAAGCGCCGATGGTGGATGCCGTCCTGCGCGAGCTTGGTCTGCAAAATGGCGACCTGAGTTCGCTTTCTACCGACGTGGTGAAGAGCGTGGTGGAAACCAGCAACGGCACGGCGGCAGTGAAACCCGTGAAGGCGGTGACGCCGACCGACGGGGACACGGCCAAGGCCCCGTAATGGGCTCTGGAGGCGGCACCGAAGGGTGTCGCCTCCTTCTCTTCATCCTTGCCGAAGGAATGGGGTTGCGATTCTCTCAGCCTCGGCCGCTGGCCGCACGGTTGCCCGCCGCATTGGCGCGACTCCTCGCCCGCGTGAGGCGCAGACCGCGGGCCGAATCGGGGAACGGGTCGATGACAATGCTGAGCAGCAGGACTTCCTCGGTGAGTGGCTCGTACCGGTGACTCTCAGCGGCCCAGAAAAATGCACTGTCCCCGGGGCCTAGCTCATAGGCGTGGTCATCAAAGACCAACCGCATCCTTCCGTTTAGCACATAAGCAAACTCCTCCCCCCGGTGCGATTTGCTCGGCGTAGGTGCCCGGAGGTGCATCAGATTGGGGTTGAATCGGCCCTTGCTATCCCGGCTCGCCAGGGGCGAAAAGGGAAGCGCGTCCGGGCTCCATTCGCGGGGGTCCGAGGGCAACTCGGGGCTGTTCGATACGGATCCGCGGTAGAGGTTGGCATCAAACCAGCGGCCGGAATCGGCCCGGGCAATGGCCACCGACTCTTCCAAATGAAAATCTGCCGCCACTAACCGGTCGCGCCGGATGTTGAGCGCCCGCGCCAAGACGATGACGGTTTGGTCATGCACAGGCAGCCCTTTTTCCAGGCGCGTGATGGTGTTCTTGCTCACTTGCGCCTGGTCAGCCAGTTCGCGCACGGAGAGCCCGTAAAAGTGGCGGGCGCGCAAGAGACGTTGCCCGATAGTGGGGAAGCCACGCTCCCGGAGGGCCGCATGAAACTCCTCTGACCGCATCGTCCCCAAGATAGCTCATGGCGACAAAAAATGTGACAAACATCCGGGCAATTCAGAATCTAAAGTTGGCCCAGGTCGGGTGCCCCGCGGTCCTCTCGGACGGGGCACCCACAAAGACTCAAGTTACTCGACCGGGAGCAGCTCGTAAGTGATCTTGCCCGTGGCGTTGGTCGTTACCACCTTGGCACGCACCAGGCGGCCGGCCTTCGGGTCCACCCACTGCTCGATGGAGGTGGATTCCACCTGCGTTTTCGCGGAGCTTGTGATCTTCACGAGATCCTTGTCTTCGGAGGTCGTGGACCGGAACTCGGTCATCAAGCCAAGAAAGACCATGTTGCCGCCGTTGTTCGCGGGAAGAAAGATTGCGGAGAGGAACTGGGGCGCAAAGAGCATGGCGCCTTGGCCCGAATTCGTTGGCGCAAGCATCTTGTCCACGCCGTAGATGGCGCTGGTGGTGCCGCCGTCGGCCTTCTCATTGCCGACCTCCATCACGGTGGCGTGTTCCACATTGATCGCCAGGGGCATAGTGGGCGCGCTGATGAACTTCATGGTGAGCTTTCCGCCGATCGCGTAGGGCTGGATATCGGCCTTGGCCTTGACTTGGTAAGTCCAGGTGTCGCCTTCCTTGAAGTTGTAGGTCGGGAAGGCGGGGGCGCTGGCGCTGCCGAGAATCGTGGATGCAATGAGGGTGCTGATCAATGCCATAGCTCGAAGATTATGTGGCCTTATGCGGCCCATATTTAGATTCCAGAAGATGTTATGACTGTCCCAACTTTCTGCAATCGGCCATGAGGCGGGGAGACGTGAGGTGGCGCTGGGGATGGGGCACGGGGGCGGTCCGCCGCGCCTTCTCGCGGCTTTAGTGACGAGTCGATCGGGAACCGAATGTGCCCTCATTTTTCGAGGGGGTGACATTCTTGCAAGTCGGCATCGGAAAAATTGAACCGAACCACTTGGTCGCCCCCGTGGCATCGGCCCTCACCGTGGCCGAAGCGATATTAGCCACCGGTTCACATCGCGTGCGGAGGCGGTTCCCATCGCCCCGGGGGTTGGTCTTCGCCGCCTCCCCGGGTGTCCCAAAACCCCACCGCCCTCGGCCCGCTGCGGTCCCAAGACTGCGCCCCGGTGTCCTGGGCCTTGCCGCTCCTGCGCCCGCCGGCATGCGCTTGCGGATGGGGTCGTCGGCTCGCTCCATACTAGGCGGATGGATGGGGTTTCGATTCGGCTAGCCACGGCCGCCGACCATGCGGCGCTGGGCCAGGTGATGTTCGACGCGGTGCGGCACAGCGCCAGCCCCTATACTCCGGCGCAACGCGAAGCCTGGGTGCCCGAAGCGCGCAGCGGCCCCGAGTGGGATGCGCGGTTGGCGGCGCAGACCGTGCTGGTGGCCACCCAGGAGGCGGAGATTGTGGGGTTCATGAGCCTGGCGGCGGAGGGCTACATCGACTTCGCCTTCATCCGGCCGGCCGCGCAGGGGCAGGGGCTGTTCCGGCGGCTCTATGATCAGATTGAGGCCCTCGCCCGGGAGCGGGGGGAGCCCCGGCTCACCACCCACGCCAGCCTGATGGCGCAGCCCGCCTTCGCCGCCATGGGGTTCGTCACCACCCAGCCCGAGACGGTGCAGGTGCGGGGGCAATCGCTCGACCGCTTTGCGATGGAGAAGTGCTTGGACTGAGTGCCAATGCGATTGCCGGGTTTGGTGGAGGCGGCCGGAATTGCTCCTTGAGAAGCGAGCAAAACGCGGCGCATCAGTCACCGCCCCAAACCCGGAAAACCTCGACACCATCAAAGTCAATGTGGGTTCCGTAGCTTGCGTTCTTACTGCACCCTACAATAAAGCTCCATCGCGTTGGCCCGTCATACTCAAGGGCGTCTTCGTTGACCCAGATGTGCGGGTCGGCCACGGCCTCAATGAATTCTGGGGACTGCTCGTGATGGGAAAGAAAAGCTGCCTTAGCCCGAAGCAGAACAGAAGGCAAGTCCCCGAGGATCAGTCTCGCTAACTCGAGCTCCGCATCATTTGGTTCTCGCGGGGAAGCGCGCGGGATTGGCTCGGTCTGTAGAACGAACCGAACCGGTTGCCCCAGAAACAAGGTCGTACCAGGAAGGGTCGTTTGCCTCCCTTCCGGATATTCGATAAGCGATTGCAGTGTAGTTTCAATGGCTTCCCTGTCCATTTTCGCATTCTGAGCTAAGCCGGTTCATCCCTGCATATCAATTTCGTTGAATTCAAGCCACCCGGTAATCTCCCTACCGTGAAGCACGTCCTCATCTTTGGGGGGACGGGGCACATGGGTGCGGCCATCCGCCGGCACCTGGCCCCCGCCCGGTACCGGATCACCACGGTGACTCGCAACCCCAAGCGGCCCGACGATGTGCAGTGGGACGGCAAGACGCTGGGTCCGTGGACGGAGACACTCGACGGCGCGGATGTGGTCATCAACCTGGCCGGACGGCGCGTGCACTGCCGCTATAACGAAGCCAATCTCAAGGAAATGATGGACAGCCGGGTGGATTCCACCCGCGTTCTGGGCTCGGCGATCCGCCAGTGCGCGCGGCCGCCGGCTGTGTGGCTACAGGCCAGCACCGCCACCATTTATCAGCACACCTTCGGGGCGGCGAACGACGAGGTCACGGGTGTACTGGGCGGGGATGAGCCGGGGGCGCCCCGGGTGTGGAACTACAGCATCCAAATCGCCAAGAACTGGGAAGCCGAGTTGGATGCGGCCGAGACGCCGCACACCCGCCGGGTGGCCCTGCGCGCGGCGATCATGATGGGGGTGGACCAGGCCAGCGCGTTCGAAATCCTCTCCGGCCTGGCGCGGCGGGGGCTGGGCGGTCGGCTGGGATCGGGGCGGCAGTATGTCTCCTGGATTCATGAAGTGGACTTCGTGCGAGCGCTGGACTTCTTGATCGAGAGTGACCTGGCCGGGCCGGTGAATGTGTGTGCGCCCCACCCCCTGCCGCAGGTGGAATTCGCGCGGGAACTGCGCGAGGCGTGGGGGGTGCGGGTCGGCCTGCCCGCTATGCCGTGGATGGTGGCGCTGGGGGCGTGGGTGATGGATGCGGATTCCGAATTGGTGATGAAGAGCCGGCACGTGGTGCCCCGGCGGTTGCAGGAGGCGGGGTTTGAGTTTGCGTTTCCTGAGTGGGGGCCGGCGGTGCGAGATTTGATCGCACGGATGCGTGGAGAGACGCCAGATAGAATGAAGACCTGATGGCGGGGGACTTGATCCGCAAGCTGCAAGTCGGTGACTCCCTGGCGGAACTCACCGACCTCCTCCACCGCGCCTACCGGGAACTGGCGGAGGCGGGTATGCGCTTCACCGCCACCCACCAAACGGTGGAAACCACCGCCCGCCGGGTGCAAGAAGGCGAATGCTGGGTCGCCGAGCTTGACGGCAAGCTGGTCGGCACCATCGTGTGGGTGCGCCCGGACCCCGAGGATCGCGTCTCCTACTACCGCCACCCCCACGTCGCGCACTTCGGACAGTTCGGCGTATGCCCCCACCATCGCGGGCTCGGCATCGGCCAGGCCCTGCTCCAAAGGGTCGAAGCCGAAGCCGCCCTCGCCGGCTACACCGAACTCGCCCTCGACACCAGCGAGAACGCCACCCATCTCATCGCCCTCTACGAAAAGTGGGGGTACGCGCAGGTGGCCACCCACGACTGGCGGCCCGGCGTCAACTACCTCAGCGTGGTGATGTCCAAACCCCTGGCACCGACGCGAATGGAGTAGCATAGAGCCGTCATCGCCATTCTGCACAAAAAAGTGTGATTTTCATCAGCGCAGGCAAGGACTCGTCAGCGTAGGCAAGGCTCGCCTCCTGTTCGGCCCGTATCCTCATGCCCGTGATTCGTCGAGCCTTCACTTTAGTTGAGCTCTTGGTGGTCATCGCCATCATTGCCCTCCTGGCCGCCATCCTCTTCCCGGTGTTTGCGCAGGCCAAGGTGGCGGGCAAGAAGACCGCTAACATTAGCAACGTGCGCCAGCTCTCGCTCGGCATCCACCTCTACGTCACGGATGCGGAAGGCTTCCCCATGATGTCGAGCCTAAGCACTGCGAGCCCCCGCACCCGCTGGCCGGACTACGTTTATCCTTATGTGAAGAATGAGCGTATCTTCCAGGGGCCGCTAGCTCCGCCGGCCATGTTCGCCCAGGCCTTCGCTCACAATGCCAGCGTGCGGCACGGTGGCTATGGCTACAACTATCAGTACCTGGGCAACTCGCGGGTGGTGGCGGGCGATTCTCGCTTCCCGTTCACGGCCACCGATACGCAGATCGAGACTCCGACCGAGACGATCGTGATCAGCGACACGCAAGGCGTGCGCAACGATGCCGGGCGCATCTCGGGCCACTACACTATTGACCCGCCCCTGACCAGTGCGCGCGGATCGGGTCGCGACACGGGCTTTTATGGCGGCGCCATGGACTGCGGTTCGGGCGTGCCGAACACGGTGGGGCAGCACGGATGCCGCTCCACCCCCGCCGAGTGGCACACGGGGCGGGTCTCCATCGCCTTTGCCGATGGCCACGCCAAAAGCATGCCCCGCGCCCGTATGGATGACAAAAACGGCGACGGCGTCCGCGATAATGGTTGGTGGAATGGTTCTGCCGACCCGACCCTCAACTGAACACTCATGAAGCAAATTCTCGCCACCACCAGTGTCCTCGTTGTTAGCGCCGGGCTTATGGCGGCCCTGCAAACCAATCCAACCGAGGTCTCCGCCGAGCGCCTCAAGTTGCTCCACACGGGGATGAGCATCTATCTCGCGGATTACGACGAGGTGTATCCCATGATGTCGTCGCCGGCCACCCAGGTGCCCCGCACCCGCTGGGCGGATGCGCTCGCACCCTACGTAAAGGACCTGGAGATCTTTACGTCTCCGCAGGCTCCGGCGGACATGATCACTCGAGTCTTTGCGCACTCCGCCGAGAGTGCCGAGCCCAAGAAGTGGGGCGGCTACGGCTACAACTTCCAGTATCTAGGCAACTCGCGCTCGCAAGAGGGGAACGAGAAACTGCCGTTTGGCCGTCCGGCCGCCGAGATCAAAGCTCCCGAGCAGACCGTGATGATTGCGGAAACGCAGGGCGTGCGATTTGACGACGGCAAGCTGAGCACCGGGGTCTATACCTTGGATCCGCCGCTGCCCAGCGCCTGGGGCACGGGCAATGACTCGGGGTTCTACGCCAGTGGGGAAGCCTGCGGGACAGGACCCCAAGGCTGCCGGTCCACCCCGGCGGAGTGGGTGCCGAACCGGGTCATGCTAGTGACCATCGGGGGAAGCCTGCCGTTGCTTAACCGCGCCAAGCTGGACGATTTGAACCAGGACGGGCAGATCGACAATGGTTGGTGGAACGGCCTCGCCGACCCGGAAGTGAGATAAGAGCAGTCCAGGGCAGGTTTGCTGGCGAGCTAGTGGGTGGGCAAGCCGTCTAGCGGCGCGTCCATCGTCAGCGCCACCACCAGGCTGCCTTGCACTTCGCCCGCCCCGGGGACGGTGAGCCGCAGAGTCTCACCCTCCTGCCGGAACGCCACCGCCTCCCCGCTGGCCAGCATCCGCGCCCCCACCACGCGCCGCCCGGGCAGGGCGGGCAGCACCAGGTCGCCCACCGGCCGCCGGAACAGATGCAGGTACGCCGTGGCCCCGCGCCGGGTGGCTCCGCCCCACTCGCCGGGTCGCCAGGGTCCGCCGCGCGTGCCGTAAATGGACTCGCCATTCTGCGCTAGCCAATCGCCGATTTCAAAGAGCTGCTGCTTCTGCCCCCCGTCAAATGCGCCATCCCAGTGCGGCCCCCACGAGAGCAGCAGGTTGCCATCGCCGCACGCCGCCCCGGCCAATAACTTCACCAAATGGTCAAAGGAGTGCGCGGGCGCCCCGGTGAAGGACCACGCATCGGAGAGCGGGATGCAAGATTCCCACGGCCGCCAATCCTGGTAGGCACCCAGCCGACCTTCCGGCGTATCGAAGTCCCCCGGCAGCGAGGCGCGATTGTTGATGACGATGCCGGGCTGCAGTTCGCGGATCATCCGCGTCATACGCTCGGAATCCCACATTTCGGCCGTAAACATGCCATCCCAAGAGAGGGCATCCCACCACCAGATGTCAATCTTGCCGTACTTGGTGCACAGCTCGCGCACCACCTCGCGCAGGTACGCCTGGTAGCGGGCGTGGCGCGGCCCCAGGGGGCTGGTTTCGCCGGGCTTAAGCGTCCAGTGCACCCCGTTCATCTCCACCTTGTTCAGGTCCACGGGCTGATAATCGGGGTGGTACCACTCGCGCTGGGCAAAGTAGAAACCGATTTTGAGCCCCTCGGCGCGGCAGGCTTCCACCAGTTCTTTGAGGTAATCGCGGCCAAACGGGGTGCGCGTGATGCGGAACTCCGAGTGCGCCGTATCCCACATGTGGAAGCCCTCGTGGTGCTTGGTGGTGACCACAACGTACTTAAATCCCGCGCGCTTGGCGGTGGCGGCCCACTCCTTGGCGTCGAACTTCTCCAGCTTCATGTCCAGCGGCCAGGTGGTCCATTCCTCGGTGCGGGGAGCCCCGTTGGCCATGATGCTCGGCGTATCGGGGGCGTAACGCTGGGGGATGCTGCCCCACGAGAGATCGCGATTGGCCCGCGAGGTGACCCCAAAGTGGATGAACATGCCGTAGCGCAGGGCTTGCCAGTTCTGGATGTCTTGCGGGGCAGCGAAGTTGGAGGCCTCCCACTGCGCTTTGGTGAAGGGTTCGTACAGCACGCCGCGCTCCTTGCCGGTGGGGAACTCATCGCGCACCGCCCACTGCCCGGCGGCGAGGGAGAGCATCCCGATCAATCCGGCGATGACGCCGAGGGCGCGGCCCACGCGGGTTCCCATGGTGCCTCGGAGTCTACCGATCCCGGTGCCGGGGGTTCAGCGATTACTGGGCTGGCGACTGGAGCCAGCCCAGTGCCACCAAGAACTCATCCGCCCGGGCGAGGGTACGGCTGCGGAACGGTTCTTGATTGAAGAACCCGTGCCCCTGGTTCGCGTAATCCACCAAGTCGCACGCGTTGCCCTCGGCTTTCATGCGCTCGGTAAAGATCTCGGCCGTGCGGAAAGGCACCGTGGTGTCGGCCCGACCGTGGAAGATGATCGTCGGGGGCGCATCCTTTTTCATGTGATGCACCGGCGAAATCTGGGCGGGGTCTGCACCCAAGAATCCGCGATCCGGCACCGCGCGCAGGCTCCCGGCGTTGGTGCCGGGGAGTTCGGCCAGCATCAGGGCGGGGTTGAAGAGCACCAGCGCGTTGGGCGCGGCACTCACCTTGAGGTCGTCCTGGGGGTCGTCGAATTCTGAAATGAACGCGGTAGCCGCCGCGAGGTGCCCGCCCGCCGAGCCTCCCCCGGCCGCGATACGGTTCGGGTCGATGCCGAGCCGCTTGGCGTTGGCGCGCACCCAGCGCAGGGCCGACTTGGCATCCGCCACCGAGTCAATCACGCGGGATTGGTGGCGCGACCGCACCCGGTAATCCGGAGTGATGGCCACCATGCCCCGTGCGGCGAAATACCGGGCCTGGAATTCGAACTGCTGCGGCGAACCCGAGCTCCATCCGCCCCCGAAGAACAGCACGATCGCCGGCTTGGGGGTTTGGGCCGGGGCAGGAGAGTCTTGGTAGATGGTGAGGGAGAGCCGTGCCGCGCCGGCGGTCTTGTAGACCTCGGTGGTGGTCTTTACTTCAGCCCCGTTGCCGGGCAGGCCATGGCTGGTGTGGCGGGCCGCCAGGCAGCCGCACTGACTGATGACCCCCAGTCCCACCAGAAGCCCGGTGCTGATTCTGCGTCGCATCGCCCTATTCGCGCTCCTTGTTGCGCGTTCTGACGCGGAGACACGCCAGATGTTCACCGGTCCTGCGAGCTTGCCAGGCCCGTAAAGGGAATCAGCACCTACAAGATGCATCCCGTTCTCGCTTCGCGCGCGTATGCGATCAATAGAGGATGCAGATTACTCTCGACTTTGAGCGCTTCGTCGATCAGGCTTATCGGGCGTTCTCCTGCGTACATTACGAGGTGGCCGAGCCCGTGCAAGGCACTCCTCTGGCAGGCAAAGGATTGACACTTGAGAGCGACTTCGAGGACCTCAAAGATCGAGTCCATGAGATGCTCTTCGCCAGGGAATCCTATCGCTTCGAACAGGTAATCCATGTCCCCCATCATGAACACGGCTGATTCTGCCTCAGTGGCGCCTGGGTACCTACCTAGGGGGTAGGAATCAAGAAAATCCCGATAGAACGACCCCAAGGCTCTCACGGTTGAAGCCTGAATCTCCTTAGGCACTTCCGGACTTAGGATATCATCCCAATAGTCGTTATAGCCATTAGTTAGGAACCAAATGAGATGAGCGAGCCTGGCGGAAGTTATTCCCTTGCAGTACTCACCGGCGTTAGAGAGGAGTCTTCCTACGTAGTCAGCAACTACAAGAGGTGGGAGCTCGTGAATCGCCTCGGACGCATCACGCTGCTCCTGGACTGTATCGAAGGAAGTGATAATCGCGATCCAATCGTCGAATGAGATCAATTTCCGACTCCAATGAACTGAGTCTCACTTTCTAGCTTGTTAAGCACTTCCGCTGCTTTGCTGTAATCACCTTCAATAAGGTGCTTGGCAATGGCATCCAGACGGGGCTTCTCACTTACTTCGGCCTGTTGGCGTTGTTGATAAAGGTGCAGCGGTAGCTTCATTTGCTCCGAAGTTACCACTGGCGCACCGACATCGGTCTTGATGAGGGTTCGCACTGTCTCCAGGTCGCGGTAGCCAAATTCCGTGCTCGGCTCGATCTGCGTGCCTTCGCCCCAATCGTTCCACGTTGCCAATTGCAGAATGGAAGCGCCGGATGCAAGCCCATGTTCCACCATTTGGCGGAAGCGCTTGCCGCCATCATCGGGCAAGTTCCCGTAGCTCGCATGCACCTGCGCTTGCTCATAAATGTCAACAAATCGAGGGAAAGCCACGGGAATGGCGTGATCCCAGGCCTTAGACTCGGTGCGGAACCGAGTCAACGCCCCCATCGGATCCGAAGGCACGGGCCAATCAAACGCGCCCGCCGCTGCCGTGCGCCGGTGATGCTGGCTGATATAGCTCACCTTCACGCCCGACTGGGCGAGGGCTTCCGTCCACTCCTCGTCCTTCAACCCGCTTTGGCCGAAAGATAGAAGCACCGGGCGCCCGTCCAGCTGCACGTAGCTCGGCGACTTGAACCAGTTCTCGCTCAACCACCGCAGTTCTTTCGCCACATGGTTCACACGATCCCCATCTTCCAGGCGCCCGGCCTTGATTAGCGCCGGTACCGTTTGGTCTTCGTAACAAATGGCGACCTTCATGCCGTAGCGCTCGGCAGCCTCCATGAGGCGCTGAGTGTTCTTGTGAATAGCAGGGTAATCGTAGAGGTCGGAGAGGCCGTACCAATCCACAATTACGCCATCTATCCCGGCGAGTTTCATGGTGAGCAGGTGGTACTCCAGCACATCCGGGTCGACCGAATCGTACGGACCAATGAGCGGCCGATAGTGCGAAGCCAACTCCCGCCGCCCGTCGGTGGACTTGTCGGGGTCAAACACGTTCATCGTCCAGTGCCAGCCCCAGGCCGTGCTGAATGGTTTGGCCTGGTACCACGCCATATAGTGCGCCAGCACTTGGGGCTTAGATTGAACCGGTTGGTGGGAAATGGCCTGGCATACGGGTAGCAGGGCCACGATCACCAAGGAAAGCGCGACGCAACGCGCGAGAAGACTACGCATGGGCTGGCGCTTCCGGGCGCATGGAGGCGATCAAATCGCGCACTCCGCTCACAAATACGCCGGCCGCAATCAGCGAAAGCAGCCACGCCGGGATGCCGTGGTAGCTGGCGGTAAACTCAGTGGGCATGAGCCGCCATTGCAACATATCCGGCACTAAAAACGCCAAGAAAGCGCCGTAAACAATACCCATCAGCGCGTGCATGCACCGCTCGCCCGGCGGCAACACGCGCACCTTGTCTTCTTCTACAAAGTCCTTCAACGTAATCACGATTTCCGCCAAGAGAATGGCTGCCAGTACGTAAGTCCAGGCCCCATTCCAAGTCACGAAGCCCAAGGAAGCGATGATGATGGCGTAACAGAAGTCACGAATGGCATGCAGTCGTAACTCTGTGTGCGTGTGGTCACCATGAGCTAGTTTGAGCTTATATTCATGGTAATAAAGGGTGTCGAACGCCCCTAACGAGGCCTGCACCAGCAGAATCCAGATCGCAACTTTCACTTCGGTTCTATCCAACCTTTGTATTGGCAGATGGGGCCGCAACGGGGGCAACTCACAGTCAGGTCGAGCTCCCAACCCTTCTCATCGCCGCTGGCCGTGGCATCAATGATGGGCGAGAACGTGTGGGGCAACGGGATGCCGAGGAGAAACACCTTCTCTTGGTGGTACTTCATCGCTCCGTTTTCCACATAGATTTGGTGCAAGAAGCGGAACAGCCCCACCCGCTCTTCTAGGTACGTGCCCACGGCCCGGTGCTGAGTGCGCAGGCGACTCCGCCCAATGGAGCGCTGCCAAATCTCGCGTTGCGGATTGCTCTGCACGGCAATGCGGGTGGGTAGTAGGGTGCCGGCGGCAGGCAACTTGAGGATCTTGATGAAGAAGCGTGCCATACGACCGGGGTGGTGCGTGACGGTCAGGCTCCCTTCCGCGCTTTGGGGCACGTCGCTAAATCGGCGCAGGGCACCCCCGACTTCATCCAGTTGGGGACCCAACAAGGAGCGAAAAACGGAAGGCTCCATACCAGGACACTACCCGAAATCACTCAAACGTGAGCCGGAACTGCAAGCGATCCACCGTCCGCAAGATCTCGCCCTTCTCCTGGTCAAAGTCGACCATCCGCGTCACCAGCCGGTGCGTCCAGGTGCCGTCGGGGTTGGCCTGCGAATACCACTTGCCCGACCACCCCAGCGGGGCCTCCACCTTATCCAGCAGCTCAATCTTCCGGATCGCCCGGCGGGTGGTGAAGGTCGCCGGCACCAGTGCCGTCTCCTCGTCGCGCCCCCGGCCGCTCCACGTGTTCATGGAGTACGCCCCCGGCCCGCGCACCCGGAACAGGTCTTTGCCGGCCCACTCCTTCCAGTCCACCGGCACGTGCCCGCGCACCACGGTCCACTCGCCCGGGGCGTGCAAGGTCATTCGGTCGCCATTGACTTCCGCTCGGGCCGGGGCCACGCGCGGCGGCGAGGGAAGCCGAATCGCCATGGCCGGATCGCCGAAAAGCATCTGCACCTGCGTGCAATAGCGATAGGCGCCGCCTTCGTCTTCGTTCTGCTCTCGCATGGCCATCATCCCGGCGTTTTGAGCACGCATGTGCGCCTCGCCGAGGGTTTCTCCGGCCAGTACCCCGTTCCAAAACTCCATACGAAGCGGCTGAGACTGCGCCGGAAGCTCCCGCGAGCCACCCGTGTAGGCCACCGCGCCCAGGCGGAGGAGACGAGCCACGACGGAGCGATTCTGGGGGTCGCGGTCCAGTGTGGCAGTGGCGCACCCGCCCGATTCCACCACGGTGGGGGCGAGCAGCACGGTGGCATCCCACCGGAAGGTGTTGCCCAGGCTTTGCCACCATGAGTGCTCGCTGTGGCTCAGCACCGCGCACTCGGCGAGCGGGGAATCTTGGGCAAAACTGGCGGCGCGTTGGCCGGGCTGGCCTTCGGCCGGAGCGGTGGCCCAGGGGATGTCGTCCGCCTGCAACTGGTGGGGGTCGGCAAAGCCCACGTTGCGGAACAGGGGCGCCATGGTCGTCTCCCACTCGGCCTGCGCAGACTTGGTCGCCCAGCCGGGCTGGACGAGTTCGTTGTAAGTCAGGGCCCGGGCGGCGTAGAGCGACCCCAGCGCCACATCCTCGGCAATCACCCGACCCACCCCGATTTGGGCGAACTGCGCGTCACCCACCCGGGCAAAGGGCAGGTCGGAAGTTTGCTCTTCCACAATGCCGCCGCGCCCCAGGATGGCGTGGGGGAGGGCATCGGGGAAGCCCACCAAACACAAGTGCTTCGGCGGGGCGCCTAGCTGACGGTAGTAGGTTTCCAGCCGACCCCGCAGGTCGTCGGCGGGGGGCCAGGTCAGGTGCACGCGCGTATCCCCAAACTTGGTACGCAAGCCCAGAGACACCGTCCAATTGCGGCCGCCGATGGTGAGCGTGTCGCCGGAGCGATAGGATTCGGAGTAGTTGCCCGTGCCTCGGCGATCCAGGGCCAGCCGCAGGCCGTGGTCGTCGTCTTCGCCGGTCAGGAGGAACGGAGCCTTCACACCACCCAGTTCAATGGTGCCCGATTGCACGGGGGCCTTGGATGCGGGCAGGCCGACGGGCAGGGGCTTGGTCCACGGGGCGGTGGCAAAGGGACGCTTCCACTCGGTGGCGATGTTGAGCGGGGCCACCAGGCCGCGCCGCCCGGCCGCGAGTTGCGCGCCTACCAAGGAGAGCTTGCGGGTGACGAACTGCGAGCGATCGCGGGGGTTCACGGCCGCGAGGTAGCTCACGGGGATCCGGCGCTGGCGGGTCCAGGCCATGACGGCGGCGGCGTCGCGGAGCCGGATGACATCGCCGGGGAGCTTAGCTTCGGTCGCACCAAGCACCAGCACCTGGCGAGCGCCCAGGCGGCGGAGTTCAGCGGCAGTGGCTTCAGTGTCCCCGCTGGCAGGAACGTAGAGCAAAGGGGCATCGAGAAGAGCGGCCAGGGGCGCGCCAACAAGGGCGGATTCGTAGTCATCCTCGGCGCACACCACCGCCGTTGCGCTGTTACGCCAGTGCATTCGGCTGAGGGAAATCGCCGCCCCCGCCGCATGGGTGGCGCCGAGCATCCGGGTCGGGGAGGTTGTTGCCAGATTGAAATCGAGGACCCGCGTTTCCGGGACGAGGGTGACGGCCGAGGTGGTGCCATAGCGGCGGAGGTAATCGCGGGTTTCGGGCCCCAGCGGGCCGGTGGCGGGCACGGCAATGAGCGACGCCCCGCCTCGGTTCGCGGCTTCGGCGGCGGGGATGGCAGCCAGGTAGGCCAGGTCGCGCCAGTTGGGTTCGGCGTCCACTTGCACCAGCAGGGTGGTGCGGTTTTGCGCCAGGGCCGCCACAGCAAGGGCCGCCCCAGCGGCGAGGCACGCCAACCGGCGAATCGTCATGGGCGAAATGTACCCTTCGCCCCTCGTTCTTGCACCTAAGTTGCAAAGTTGAGCCGTGGCAACGTTCGGTTCCGGCGCGATCTCGCTTAAGTGGTAACGCCGCCCCGTGTAATCATCGTAACAACAAGGGGCTTATGAACAAGAACACGGTTTGTTTGATGTTTGACAAAGAGGCCGAAGACGCGGCTCGATTCTATGCGGCAACCTTCCCGGATTCCTCGGTGGATGGCGTGGTTCACGCCCCGGGCGACTACCCCAGCGGGCAACAGGGCGACGTTCTGGTCGTCCTGTTCACTGTGTGCGGGGTGAAGTGCATCGGCATCAACGGCGGGCCGTACTTCAAGCACAGCGAGGCGTTCTCCTTCCAGATTCTTACCGAAGACCAAGCGGAAACCGACCGCTATTGGGATGCCGTGATTGGCCATGGCGGCGAGGCTAGCGAGTGCGGCTGGTGCAAGGACAAGTGGGGCGTGAGCTGGCAAATCACTCCGCGAGTGCTGACCGAAGCCCTCGCCGACCCCGACCCCGGGGTGGCGCAGCGCTGCTTCGCCAAAATGATGACGATGAGCAAGATTGATGTGGCCGCGATTGAAGCCGCCCGCCGAGGTGACGCGTGATCGTCGTGGAAGCGACGGTGAATGCGCCGGTGGCGCAGGTGTGGAGCGCCTACACCTCGCCCGAGGCGATTGTGCAGTGGAACGCCGCCTCGGATGACTGGCACACCACCCGGGCTACGGTGGACCTGCAGGTGGGCGGGGCGTTTTCCTCGCGCATGGAAGCCAAAGACGGCAGCATGGGTTTCGATTTTGAAGGGGTCTACACGGCGGTGGAGCCGGAGCGTCGCCTGGCTTACGACTTCGGCGACCGCAAGGCGGAAGTGACGTTTACTGAGGTTGAGGGCGGCACCCACGTGCGGGTGGCGTTTGATCCCGAAACCATGCACCCCGAAGACATGCAGCGCGACGGCTGGCAGGCCATTCTCAACAACTTCAAGCGGTACGTTGAGAGCCAAAACTAACCAGATGGCCGGCTCTTGGCTTGCACAATTCGCAAGCCCTTGATCAGGTGTCGCATCACGTCGCGATATTCTGTTTCAAGCGTAAACTTGGGCCTGGCGATCGCAAGATTGCCAAGCCCCAGGCTTTCCGCAAAGCGTTCCTCGCACACCGAACGCGTGTGCTTGGTCTGTTGGCGCCACTTGTTCGCCCAGTGCATGATGTGCCCGGCTTCCTCCTTCAGTCCGCCTTCCACCAGCACACCGCATGCCCATTCCATGTTGATCTGGCCTTCGCGGCTTGAGTTTCGGGCGAACGTGAGCTTTAACCCTTCGATGGCAAACTCCGATCCCTGATGGATGTCTCCCTGGCGGGCCGAAATCACGCCCTTCAGGGCCAAGAGCATCGGCAGCATGCGCGAGATGTTGAACCGATGCCGCTCGTCGTAAGCCCGCTCAATGTGCTCACTCGCCGCACGAATATCGCCGTAATTGAGCTCGATAATGGCGTAGTTTGCGCGGCAAATCACGCCATTGATGCCCATGCTGAAATCATCCGATTCGGCGCTTTGCTCCAGGTATTCGTCATAGATCGCCCGGGCTTCATCTACCCGCCCCAGGTGCCAGTGATACGCCCCTTCCGTGATCCGGCAAACGGCCGCCCGATTGTGCTCTTGAGCCTGTTGGGCAAGCTCGCGGGCTTGCTGGATGGATGAAATCGCTTCATCCCATTGGCGAAGCTGGAACAGACCAAACGAATAGTGCATCCACACCGCCGAAGCACGCGCCGCAGGCATATCGTGGGGGAACAAGAGGCGGCAAATCTCAAAAACCCGGTCGTTGTCATAGAGGCTCGCGTAGGTAGAGAGCCGGGCGGCTTGAATCTCGATCCACGTCAGGCTGCCCACCTCGAGGTGGCCCACAATGCCATCAAGGATCCGCACGTAAACACTCGGCAGCGAGTGCATATGGAACTGAACTTCAGGCAAGGCAACCAGCGCCCCGAGGCTCTCGGCATGGCGCTCCATTTGATGGAGGAGGGCATGGCCCAAGAGCTGGCTGTGACTGGAATCGAACTCCACGGGCTCGGCGCTGGCTTCACGCAGAGTTTGGGCGTACTTCTTCAGAGCCTGGAGAGCCGGGCTGGCCTCAGGAATTCCCTTCGCGGACGCGGCCTGCCGAATTCGGCGGCTTGCCTCATCCAGACTTTGGCTGGCGGCGTAGGCGTCCAAAAGACGCTCGCACACTTTGGGATCGAAATCCCCCCGGTCGGTCATCAAAGACCAAGCCAGTTCCACATCATCGGCTGCCGGCATGGCTACCGCCAATTCCATCAGTCGGGCAATCGCCAATCGGCCGGTAAGCTCCCATTCGCGGAGGACACCCGATGTGTCCAGGTCCAAGAAGGGTCGCCAGCCAACGTAGCGGATGTCCGCCGCCATCGCCTTGATTTGAAGGAACTGGTGGTTCGCGTCCACTTCGTCCAACGCATCTCTCAATTGCGCGAACTTGGACTCGATATCGAAGTTCACGCTCACCCCAAAGAGGCGGGCGTGAGTCCGGTCGGCGATGAGAGATTCGCCAAAGACTTTCTTGAGCCGACTCAACGAGATGCGGAGGAGGTTGGCCGCCGCCTCTTCCGACTCTTCGGGCCATAGCAGTTGCGCCATCGCCTTTCGGTTTGCACTCGCCCCCCTTAAAAGTACGAGATATAAAAGAGGCCGCCCAAGCCCCCGGGCGCGCACCGGGTGGCTCCGGCCCGCCACATAAATGGTGGATTCCTGGTTCAACTGGACGTGAACTTCGGGGGGAACGTGGGGGTTCAAGATGGCCGCAGTATAGCCCTAGCATGTCGCCCTCCTAGAACTTGAAATGGTGTTGACATGATACGCACTTCATCATGCAGGTGTCAGGTGGCAACACATGAAACATTCCTTTTCCTTCACGGTTCTCGCAGTTACGTTGCTCCCGGTTTGGGCCACGGCCCAGATCGGCCCGCAGCCTTATCTCCAAACCTCGGATAGCCCGTGGGCGGCCTACTTAAACAACGGGATGTTCTATCTCGAAAACATGGAAGACGGGGCCCTTAACACCCCGGGCGTAAGCGCTTCCGTGGGCAATGTCATTGGCCCTGGAGGCCTCACCGACTCTGTGGACGGAGACGATGGCAACATTGATGGTGATGGTCGGCAGGGACGCTCGTTCTTCACCAGCAACGGGATCAATGGCATCACGTTTACCTTCAGCAGCGGCACGTACGGTTCGTTGCCCACCCACGCGGGACTCGTGTGGACGGATGGACAAACGAATGGGACGACTCGCTTCGAAGCCTTTGATGGCAATGGTGCCTCCCTGGGGGTCATCACGGGTAGTCATGCGGGCTCCGGCTTCAATGGTCAAACCAACGAGGACCGCTTTTACGGCTGGGTCCACAACGGCGGTATTGGCAGCATCAAGATCAACCACACCCCTTCAGGTGGCCTGGAAATCGACCACCTGCAGTACGGCGCGGTGCCGGAGCCGGCCACGATGTCGGTGATGGGGCTTGGCTTGGCCGCCCTCGCGGCTCGTCGTCGCCGCCGAAGCCAGTAAGGCTCGCTCCATTTGGCTCTTCCTAGTGACAAATCGGTCGCCAGGAAGAGCCGTTTGAGCCCTGGAACCACTTTTAACCAGAAGGTGGAGTCTGGTTTCGTTGCACTTGGCGGAGCGACCGAATCGCAAAGCGCATCACATCTCGGTACTCTGCTTGAGGACCGAACTTGGGCGTAGTGCCTGAAAGATCATCAAGGGCGACGCTTGCCGCGTAGCGCTCTTCGCACACCGAACGCGTGTGCTTGGTGCGTTGCCGCCAAGCGTTCGACCAGTGCATGATGTGCCAGGCTTCGTCCCGGAGCCCACCCTCCACCAGCACGCCACAAGCCCACTCTAGGTTCATCTGTCCTTCGCGGCTCGAGTTTCGGGCGTAGGTCAGCTTCAGGCCCTCAATCGCGAAATCCGTCGCCCTCGCCAAATCCCCCTGGCGGGCATAAATCACGCTCATCATGGAAAACAGGTTGGGCAGCAGACGCGTGAGATTGACATGGCTCCGCACGGCATAGGCGGCCTCGGCCTTCTCTGCGGCTGCCGCTAGGTCACCAAACACAACCTCAAGGTAAGCGTAGTTGGCCCGACACACCGCGACATTGAACTGGTCGTTGGCATTCTCCGAATCGGCAAACTGCGCCAAGTAGTCATCGTAAATCGCTCGGGCTTCATCCACCCGTCCCAAATGCTTGAGGAACGTGCCCTCGTTCATCCGAGTAATCGCATATCGGGCCTCATCGCCCCCGGCCTTGGCGATCTCCTGCCCCCGGCGAATGGCGGCCAGCGCTTCATCCCACTTCCGCACTTGGAACAGGCTAAAGGCGTAGCTCATATAGATGAGGCCGGCCCGATTTGGCGACATCTCGAAGGGGAAGAGGGTCTGGCAGACTTCGGCCACCTTTTCGTTATCGTAGAGGCTGTTGTAGACCGACACCCGAGAACTCTGAATCTCGATCCAAGCCGGGCTCCCGGGTTCTAAGTGGCTTCCCACGGCATCCAGGACCTCGAGATAAAGCCCCGGGGCCGCCTGCATGTTGATCTGCACTTCCGAACGAGAGAGGAGAAGCCCTAACTCTTCGGCGTGGTGGTCAATCTCGTTGAGAAGGGCCGCACCAAGAAGGTGAAAGTGCCCTGATTGCAGGCTGGCCGTGCCGAGCTTGGCGGGTTTTAGCCCGGCCATGTGCTTCTTCAGGTCGGTCATCACGCGGCCGGATTCATCCAGCCCGTGGGCACGCGCCGCCGTGCGGATTTGACGCCAGGCTTCGTCGATCTCGCCTCGCTCCGCGGAGGCATCTAAGAACTGCTCGCATAGCGAGGGCTCAAAGTCGCCGCGCTCGCGCATCAAGTTCCAGGCGAGGTTCAGCGCATCGCCATCCTGCCGGCTCCGGGCCAACGCCATCAATCGCTCGACCGCGGTGCGGCAAGTCGCATCCCACTGGCGCAGAAGCCCCGAGGCATCAAGCGGCACGTATTCTCGCCACCCGACGTAACGGATATCGGGCGCAAAGCTCAGAAGTTGTCGGAACTGTTCTTCGGAATCCACATCGTCGAGAACTTCCCTCAACTGAGCTTCTCGTTGTTCCAGGTCAAGCGAGACCGACACCCCCGTCAGCCGTACCGCCGTTCGGTCGGCCACCAGCTTGTCTCCCACCAGAGCCTTCACCCGATTCAGCGAAACGCGCAGGCGATTGGCAGCCACCTCATCTTCGTCTCCGGGCCACAGCAACCGGGCCATCACCGCACGCGGGGTGCTGGCCCCTTGCAACAGGGCGAGATGGAGGAGGATGCGCCCCAACCCCCGCATGCTGAGGGGCGAGCCTTGCTCGGTGATCTGCACCGACGACTCTAGGTTGAGTCGAATGAAGAGGGGAAGAGGTGCCAGATCCGCCATCAGCACTCAATTATAGCGATGTCGTCTCATGCCTGAGATTTTGTAATGATGTTGTAATGATGCGGGAGATACGATATCCATGTGGGCTGAACAGATTTCGTTCACCCGGTTTGGCATCACGGTTGTTTCTTTCGTTGCACCCCACTCGGGGGTGTGGAGTTCCCCCCGGGGGCTAGGCTCTGAGTTGAATCAGAACTAGCCCCCATTCTTTTGGCCCCTTGTCGCAACCCGGCTCGAGATCCAGCAGTTATCTCCCTTGTGCGGATGGCCTCAGGGTTCGTGTTCACGACTTTTTTGCTCGCTGCGGGATTGGTCCAGGCGGCCAGCCAGACGGAAGCTCCGGACACCGAGGTCGGTACTTTTCAGTCGGGTTCCTGCCGAATTCGGTACATCGCGGCCGGCGAGGGAGAACCTCTCATTCTCTTGCATGGCTGGATGAGCGAAGCCAGCAACTGGGGGCCGGGCACCAGAGCCAAACCTGTGATCAAGGCGCCCGCGGGTTTCCGGGTGATCGCCCCCGATCTGCGGGGCCACGGCGAAAGCGACAAGCCGCATGACGATGCCGCCTACGGAGCCGAAGTCGCCCAGGACGTCATCCGGCTCATGGAACACCTGGAGCTGAAACGCGTGCATATTGCCGGGTACTCCATGGGCGCCTATGTGGCGGGCAAAGTGGTGGACCTGGCCCCAGACCGGGTGATTTCGGTCACTTATGGCGGGAGCAGCCCAGTGCTGAGCCACCGCGCGGTGAAGGGGTTTGCCGATGCCGAGAGCTTTAGCCGGGCCGTTGCCTCCGGACAGCTCGGGCAGTACCTCTTAGATACCATGCCCGCTGGGCGAACGCAACCCTCTCTGGAAGTGGCCAATCAGTGGGCGGAGCGAAATTTTGCCAACCAGGATGTCAAGGCCCTGGCGGCTGCGGGCCGTACATTGAACGAGCTCGAAGTCTCGGCCGACCGAATGCGAAGCTTGAGCGTGCCCACGCTGTTCATTTACGGGGCCGCCGAATCCAAGTATGTACTCGACCGGATTGCCGAAGCCCGCGAGGTGATGCCCAAGGCGGAAGTCGTGGAGATTCCGGGGGCGAATCATATCACCACCCTTCGCTCACCCAAGTTTTCGAGTTCCCTGGTTGAGTTCCTCCAACGACACAAGCAGGGGCAGCCTACGACCCAGCGGTAGGGCGGGGCGGAATCCGCCAGAGCGTAGAGGGCGAGAGGTCACGGAAGTAGACCAAGATGTCATGGCTCGGGAAGGTCTGCATGGCATCCTGGTCCGGATTCATAAGCCACCGGTCAGGGAAAACCGCCCAACCCAAAGAGCCACGGTAGTACGGGAGCTGCCCCCAGGCCTTGGTGTCGGCGTTGGCCTTGCGTCCATCCACAAAGAAGCGTGGCGTCTCTAGGCGTGCCAGGTATTCACCCAGGTCGCCAGGGCGATCGCATGCGAGCGGAAACTCTTCAAAAGGCCGACGCTGGGCCGCGACGATGTCGTTCGCATCCTCTACCAGCTTGGCGTGAATGACCCCTCGCGTCCAGGCAAATCCCACCGAAACGTAAGCTTCCTTCAGCGCATTGCGGACTTCAACCCCGACGGTGGTCGCCCCCATCTGAAGGTAGGTTTCCGGCAGCCAAGATTGCACGTGGCCGTCGTGAGCCCACAGCACGGCATTGTCATTGCCGAGTTGCGCGATGAGGTTGGCGCCCATGAATCGGTCGCGGCGCCCCCAGTACTCCATGGGAATCTTGGTGTAGTCCACGGGCTCGGTACCGAACTCAAACTGGTAACTCTGGAACGCTTGACGGGCGGTGCCGGCCGCATATCGGGCTTCCGAATAGCCCGGGCGGGACTTCCATGCGGATTCTTGCCGCGCAAAGAGCTCTTCCAGACCCTTGGCCAGGCCATCGAAGTGGTCAAAGTCGGACTTGGCCCGCGATTTGGTCCAGGCGATGAGAGATTCTCCTTTTTGGTCGGATTCCAGCAGGGAGGCAAAGTCAGATCGGGCTTTCGCGGCGGCGGCCGGGTCGGCAGCATCTAAGAAGTTGAAAACGACCCCCAGATCCTCGGCGGGATCCTGGCAGTCCACCCCGATCACGCGGAATTCCTTCCCCGACTGCTGGACATAGGCGCGGAGCCAGGCGACCAAGTTTGCAAACTCATCGGTGCGCCAGTTCTGGAAGATGCCGCCCCGCAGGATGACCTCGGTCAGTTCGCCCTCTCCGTGCACGTACTTGTTCACGCGGTCTCCCGCCGCCCGGTTCATTTCGAGCACCAGCATGGACACCTTGCCTTGCCGGACCAATTCGCGAACGACCTGAGTCTTGAAGGAGTGGGATTGCTGATCACCGTGGGTGGGCTCGCCGAGGCCGATCACGCGCGCGTCGCCGACCATATCCACAAAGGCTTTGAGCTCCGGCCGCGAGAGCACGTCGGACTGGAAGGGAACCAGATTCTCCTTGAACCAGGCCTGAGCCAGGGGCTCCAAGCGCGCACGATCCGCCGCGGGGGAAGGTTCGGGCCGCGTTTGCCCCGCCGCCAGTCCGGCCCACAGAGAGAAGGCGACAAGGATCATCGTGCGCATGGGCAAAAGTTACCTCCCGGGACTTTAAAGAGAGTCAGATGCTGCTGAAGACGAGACCAATCAGGGATCAGTTGATGATGCGCTCTGCGAGGGCATCCTTGACCTCCTTGGAGGCTCGAAGGATCCCATAGACCCGAATGCTCTCCACTGCCTTGCGTGCCAGTTCCGGCGTCACGTCGGGCTGAAAATAGACCACCCCGATCATGCGGATGGAGAGTCGCTGGTTCGTGGCGATCAACTCCTCAAGGTCTGCCCGCGAGTATCCCACGACCCCCAACGCCATCATTCGGGCCGTCAAGTTGTGCTGGATAAAGCTCTCGTGAGTACGAAGCTGGTTGCGGATGGCCGTGCGAAAGAAGTCCGACCGATTTGAGTACAGGCCCTGCTCCACCAGAAGGTCGATCTGCCCGAGGTCAACGGCCCCGCAATTGATCGAGACTTTCTCCGAATCTCCGACTGCCATGATCTGATTATACTCTATGTGGAGCATAATCGGATCATGAACTTTGAGCTGGCGGTACTGATTTGGATAGTAGGGTTAGGGCCATTGTTGGATATCCCTCTCACCCGCTGGCTCAAACGGAGCTCCCACCCCGGCCGCCGAATCTACGTGTACATCCTCACCATGGCGAGTCTCCTTTTGTGCACCGCTGCGCTGTGGCCGAGTCAGCAATGGCGTTTGCTTGAGAGCCCCTTTGGTTCAGCGCCCCGAGGCCTGCAATTTGTCGCTTGGGCGCTGGTCGCGGCGATGGTGATGAACACCGTGCAAGTGGCGCTGATGGTGCGCAGATCCCCGGAGCAGCGACTCGCGGTTCACCATGCTTATTCCGGCTTAGGCTTCTTTTTGCCAACCACGACGGCAGAGCGACGGTGGTTTGTGGGTGTTGCCTTGGCGGCGGGCATCTTTGAAGAGATTCTCTTCCGAAGCTTTGTGATCCGGTTCTTTGATGGCCTTCCTCTTTGGGGCAGCGCCCTGACCTCGTGCGCGCTGTTTGGCATTGCGCACTTGTATCAGGGCTGGAAACATGCTTTGGGCACACTCATCATGGCGTTGCTTTTCACGGTGATCGTCGCCGGAACGCAAACGCTGGTGGTGGCCATGCTGGTTCACGCTCTTTGGGATTTTCGGGTCCTCATGTTCATGCTCCCCGAAGGACATCCCTTGCTAGAGGCCCCACCGACGGCATCAGAATCCGCCTAAACCCACTCGCCCAAGATTTCCGTCATAGGGGTACCGCGGACGCTCACGATCTTGTCGTGAGTCAAGGCATCCTTGAGAATGGCAATCCGCTGGTCGGCGTCGACTTGACCGACGAACTCGCGCACCGGCGCGGTCCGGGCAAACTCCTTGAGTGCCGACCGGATGCGCATATTGACCATAGGGTTAAGAACGCCAAAGGTCAGCCCGATCTTGGTGTTGAGGTCGCCTTCCAGCAAGAGGTTCTGTAGCACCCCGCTGACCCGGTCGCGCACATCCGTATCCTCGCCACTCCCGGCCAGCGTTTCTTCAAGTTGCGAGCTAAGGCGGCAAAGCTCTTGCACGATATCCGGCCGTTCCATTTCGCTCATTGTAGTCAAAGGCCATGGGGAAATTGGGGTTTCGTGAAGCCTATCTCGAGGAGCGCATAGGCAATATATCGAAATATCTCGATATGTGGTGGTATAACTGAAGGCATGGTAAGGGAAGATGTGACCGCGATGTTCCGCGCCCTGGGTGACCCGACGCGCCGCGCCATCTTCGAGTTCCTATGCGAGAAGTGCTGCCCCGTGGCCGTCGAAGACTCGGGGGCCGTGCACCCGATCCAGGGCGCCACCGTTGGCGAAGTGTGTTGCCACGTGACGGGTTCAGATAAGTTCAGTTCCACGGTCTCGTTCCACCTTAAAGAGCTTCGTCTCGCCGGTCTCATCTCGGCGGAAAAGGACGGCAAGTTCATGATTTGCAGCGTTCGGCGGGCCGCGATTGATGCCCTCCGAACGTATCTCGACGCTTTGCCACAGCCCCAAGCCGTGGCCTGCCACTCCCAAATCTGAATCGGAAACCCTTCATGAAAACTCTCCAAATTTTCGACCCTGCTATGTGCTGCTCGACAGGCGTTTGTGGCCCGAGTGTGGACCAAACCCTGGTGAAACTCGCCGCCGACGTTGCGTTCTTGAAGAGTAAGGGCGTGACGGTCGAGCGGTTCAACTTGGCCCACCAACCCGAAGCCTTTACCGCCAATCCCCTGGTGATTGCCGAGATGGGAGCCGCCGCCGAGCATCTCCCGATCTTTATGGTGGACGGAGAAATCCGGGCGAAGGGCACCTATCCTCACCGAAACGAAATGGCAGCCTGGTTTGGGCTCACGGCTGGAGTTTCTGAACTCAAAATGGCCGCCCAGCCGTGCTGCTCCGGCGAGGAAGGCTGCTGCTAATGTGGGCGGATGGCCTGACCACGCGGCACCTCTTCTTCACCGGAAAAGGGGGTGTCGGCAAGACCTCGCTGGCCTGCGCCACCGCCATGCACCTGGCCGAACAAGGGCAACGAACCCTCATCGTCAGTACGGACCCCGCCAGCAATCTCGATGAAGTCTTTGGCGTGACATTGGGTACGGAGCCCACTGCCATTGCCTCGGTCCCCAACCTTTTTGGCGCAAATCTCGACCCCGAAGCGGCGGCCGCGGCCTATCGAGAAACCATGGTCGGACCCTATCGGGGCAAGTTGCCGGAAGCTGTGATCCGAAACATGGAAGAGCAGTTTTCGGGGGCATGCACCACCGAAATTGCGGCTTTCGACGAGTTTGTGCGGCTCATGGCGGATCCGGACGCCACCGCCAATTTCGATCACATCGTTTTTGATACGGCCCCCACGGGGCATACCCTCCGGCTGCTGAGCTTGCCCAGCGCGTGGAGTGGCTATCTCAACACGACGACTGCCGAATCGAGTTGCCTTGGTCCCCTCGCCGGGCTGAAGGGCCAGCGCGAACTCTACGAGTCGGCGTTTCGACACCTCTCCGACCCGGCCAGTACGACGGTGGTGCTGGTGGCACGGGCCGATCGAGCGAGCCTGAAAGAAGCCGCGCGCACTCAAGACGAACTCGCCGAGCTGGATATCCGCAACCTACGGCTGGTCATCAATGCCGTGTATGAATCGGGCGGCTCTTCGGACCCCGTGGCGCAGGCCTTTGCCGAAGTGGTGGCCACGGGCCTCAGCACCATGCCGGCGGGGCTCAGCCAGCTTTCGCGGCACCTGGTGCCCATGTTGCCTGGCAACGTGGTGGGGCTCGACGCCCTGCGTGGGCTATTGCATCCTGAGATTGTGCCAGCAGGCGGGCCAAACACGGAGACTCCACCAGATGGTCAAGAATTCTGCGCCTTTGTGGATGCAATGGCCCAAGATGGCCACGGCGTCATCATGACCATGGGCAAAGGGGGCGTGGGCAAGACCTCGGTTGCGGTCCGGATCGCGACCGCTTTGGCCGCGCGGGGCCACCAGGTGCTGCTCACCACTACGGATCCCGCCGGCAACGTGCTCGACCTGGTGGGCGACCCAACGGCCCGCTTAGAAGTCTCCCGAATCAGCCCGGAAGATGAGGTCAAGAAATACACTGCCGCCGCGCTGGCGAAGGCCGCCGAGTCCATGGATGCCGACGGCTTGGCGCTCTTGGCCGAAGACCTGCGCTCCCCATGCACCGAGGAGATCGCCGTGTTCCGCGCCTTTGCCGATACGGTGGCGCAGGGTGAGGACAGGTTTGTCGTCATTGACACAGCTCCAACGGGGCACACCATCTTGCTGATGGATGCCACCGAGGCTTACCACCGCGAAGTGGCCCGCACCCAGAGCGACGCACCGGAATCCGTGCGCCAGCTCTTGCCCCGGCTGCGAGAACCGCACTTTACCAAGGTGGTCTTGGTCACTCTGCCCGAGCCTACGCCGGTGCACGAAGCGATGCGGCTACGAGATGACCTGAAACGGGCCGGAATTGTGCCTTTTGGTTGGGTGGTCAATCGTTCGCTGGCACTCACCGGGGTCACCGAGCCGATCTTGGCCGGGAAAGCAGCCAAGGAGATCGAGCCCCTGCGCGAGATCATGGCCTTGGGCGAACCCTTCACCATCCTGCCCTGGGTGGCCCAGCCCGTGGGGGCGCTCCAGTCAGCCGGGCGCGAGTGAACTCTTAACCCGGTGCTCACCCGAGTTTGGTAGCCTCGGGGGCAAGATGGATTCGCTCCGCTTCGGTCTTGCGTTGCTCGGGTTGTTGATGGCCACTCTCGCCACCAGTGCCCCCACCCCCGAAAACCTGCGCCTGATGACCTGGAACATCTGGCACGGCGGGCGGGAGAACGACCGCTTCCGGGGGCCGCGCCAGGTGATGGACGTCATCCGGCAGAGCCAGGCCGACGTGGTGATGATGCAGGAAACTTACGGGTCCGGCGAGCTCATCGCGCGGGGGCTGGACTTCCACTTTCAGCCCCGGGGCACCAACGTCTCACTGCACAGCCGCTACCCGATTGAGGAAGACCTCTCGGTGGGTGAGCCGTTCAATTGCGTGGGAGCGCTGGTGCGCCTGCCCAGCGGGCGGCGGGTGGCGGTCTATTCTCTGTGGCTGCCCTACGGCGAAGACATCTGGATTCCGGCCACGCGGAGCGCCTCCAGCCTAGAAGCCATGCTCGCGGCTTGTCAGCCCTCGGCGGAGGTGCTGGAGCGGCTGCTGGACCAGATCCACCAGCGCCTGGCGGGGCCGCAATACACGGACGTGCCGGTGGTGATCGGCGGGGATTTCAACTCGATGTCGCACCTGGATTACACCGAGGTGGCGCGGGAACACTACGGCCGCCCCGTGCGCTGGGCCACCAGCCGGCTGATGACCGGGCAGGGCTACCGGGACGCCTTCCGCGAAATGCACCCGCAGGTCAACCGGGCGCAAGACCGAACCTGGTCGCCACGATTCCCGGAACAAGAGCAAGATCGGATCGACTTTATCTACTTCCGGGGGGCGGGGGTGGAGCCCGTGCGCGCGGGGGGGGTCGACACCAGCGCGGGGCTCTTCCCGTCGGACCACGCGGCGGTGCTGGCCGAACTCCGCCTCGGCGCTCCCGCGCCGCCCCGGGATGTGAGCCTGCGGGCCGTAACTTACAACATCCGGCACGGTGCAGGCATGGATGATCAGCTCGACTTGGACCGCACCGTGCGGGCCTTGCGCGCGCTAAGGGCCGACATCATTGGCCTGCAGGAGATTGACGACCGGGTGGGGAGATCGGGGCGAGTCAACCAAATGGCGGAATTGGGCCGTCAACTGGGCATGCACCCCGCTTTCGGTTCGTTTATGGAGTACGACGGTGGCCATTACGGCATGGGCATCCTCTCCCGGTATCCGCTGGTGGATGTGGAGGCGATTCGTCTGCCCGACGGCAATGAGCCGCGTGTGGCCCTGAAGGCAATGGTGCGCCTCCCCTCCGGCGAAGCCCTGCGGGTGGTGAATGTACACTTCGACTGGGTGGACGACGATGGGTTCCGGTGGGCGCAGGCACAGCGTGTGCACCAGGCGGTGACGGAGGGCGACGTGCCGACGCTACTGCTGGGGGACTTCAACGACGGCCCCGAAAGCCGCACGCTGGGCTTGTTCCGGGGGAGTCTGCAGGAGGTGGCCAAGCCCGCCGGGCAGAGGTTCACCTGGCCCGCCGACCGCCCAACGCAGGAGATTGACTATCTCTTTGTCGGTCCGCCGGCCCGGTGGCAAGTCGGCACCGCCCGGGTGGTGAATGAGCGCGCCGCCAGCGACCACCGCCCGGTGGTGGCGGATCTCAAGCTGCGACCAAGCCCCCAGGAGTAAGCCCGCATCCCCCGGGCCCCCTGAACCGTACTTAAAGGGCGATGGGCGCGGTTCTCCTCGGTATTGTCATCATCTTCGTCTCCTTCGTGCTGGGCGGCGTCAACAAGCAGACCAGCGAGAAGGTGAACCTCAAGCCCACGGCCTGGGCGGCCCGGGTGTTCGGTATCTTCCTGCTGGTGGGCGGCATCCTGTGGAGCGGCGTGGTGCAGGTGCCGGCCGGTTACGCGGGCGTCAAGCTCCGCTTCGGGGCAATTGATGGCACGCTCGGCCCGGGCATCCACATCATCGTGCCGGGGGTGCACAGCGTGCAACTGCTGGAAACCCGCACCCAAAAGGAAGAATCGCAGGCCACCGCCGCCAGCCAGGATCTGCAGGTGGTTACCACCACGCTGGCGCTCAACTTCCGCCTGAATGCCTCCAAGGTGGACGAGATTTACGGCCAGGTTGGCCCGCTCTACAAGAACCGCATCATTGATCCCACCGTGCAGGAATCGCTCAAGGTCGTCACCGCGCGCTACACCGCCGAGGGGCTCATCCGCAACCGCGCCCAGGTGAAGAACGAGGTCGAATCCGAGATCATCAAGCGGCTGGCGGCTTACGATATCGTGGTGGATTCGCAGGGGCTGTCGATTGTGAA
>DEIB01000049.1 GCA_002352215.1 Chthonomonas sp. UBA2785
ATTAATCCACATGCTCCACCGCTTGTGCGGGGTCCCGTCAATTCATTTGAGTTTCAACCTTGCGGCCGTACTCCCCAGGCGGGATGCTTAATGCGTTAGCTACGGCACAAAGGGGGTCGATACCCCTTACGCCTAGCATCCATCGTTTAGGGCGTGGACTACCAGAGTATCTAATTCTGTTTGCTCCCCACGCTTTCGCGCCTCAGCGTCAGGAAAAGCCCAGTTGACTGCCTTCGCCATCGGTATTCCTCCTGATATCAACGCATGTCACCGCTACACCAGGAATTCTATCAACCTCTGCTTCCCTCTAGTCTGCCAGTCTGCGACGCAATTTTCGGGTTGAGCCCTGAAGATTTCACGTCACACTTAACAGACCGCCTACACGCCCTTTACGCCCAGTAAATCCGGACAACGCTTGCTCCCTACGTATTACCGCGGCTGCTGGCACGTAGTTAGCCGGAGCTTATTCGCTAGGTACCGTCCTAAGTCTTTCCTAGCAAAAGGAGTTTACAGACCGAAATCCTTCATCCTCCACGCGGTGTCGCTGCGTCAGGGTTTCCCCCATTGCGCAAGATTCCCAACTGCTGCCACCCGTAGGTGTGTGGGCCGTGTCTCAGTCCCACTCGGGGGGATCATCCTCTCAGACCCCCTACACGTCGTAGACTTGGTAGGCCGTTACCCCACCAACTATCTGATGTGTCATGAGCCGCTCCTTCAGCGAAAAACCATTTCATGACAAGGAGATGCCTCCTCGCCATCTCATCCGGTATTGCCCAGTCTTTCGACTGTATATCCCCGTCTGAAGGGCACGTTACTCATGTATTACTCCGCCGTTCGCCACTGACCCGAAGGTCCGTTCGACTTGCATGTTTTAGGCACACCGCCAGCGTTCGTCCTGAGCCATGATCAAACTCTCCGAAAAAATTGTTCGACGTCGATCCGAAGACCGGTTGTCGTCCATTTTGGAGTGTTTGGTTGAAACCAATGCGACGTATCTCTATCGTTGCACTGGCTCAAGAACTTTGGTCAACGCTTGACCAAGTTCTAGGCTGTGTCACATCCTGTATTCGGCTTTCAAACTGCAGCCCCGTGTTTCGGGGGCAAGGGGAATTATAGGCATGCCTTTCTCTGAGAGTCAAGGCCCCCTGGGGCCAAACCGGAAAATGTAGGCCCCTGGTCCCGTGCTAAGCCATGCGCTTAGCCGCGCCAATTGGATGAAAACCGCCCTTCCGGACGTGGAGAACGCCCACTTTGATGCGCCATCCCTCACAAATGAGGCAAAAAAGTGGTCCGGGACAAAAAGTAGCCTCCGGGGTCCCGAAAAGAACACCGGAGGCAGAGGAATGGTCCCAAACCAGGGGGACCTGGCCCGTCTTAGCGCGAAGAACCGAGGAATCGAGCGCTGCTGACCATGCGCTGGAAGTGCTTTTCCCAGTCCTTGGCCACTTCTCGGTTCGGGATTTCGACCGAAAGCGCTAGCAGGCCCTGGGTCGGGTGCTTGATCATCACGTACCGGCGGTCCTCAAAGCCCGCCTCGTTCTTCACGCCAAAGACACACGCCTCCAGCTCCTCACCGTTGGCCACCTTCACCTTCTTCACTTCATAGGGGCTTGCGGTGCCCTTCTTCTCGCGCAGAACAAAGAAGAGGGCCGTGCGATAGAGCTGATCCCAGTCTTGGTTGCTGGGCGGCGCGGTCATCACGCCCAGGTTGCCGCCCTCCGGCCCGTACGCCTTGCGCTGGCCAAAGTTCGTCTCGGGGCTCACCTTCCACCCGCGCGGCACATCAATCTGGTAGGTGGCCGAGGTGATCCGGTCGTATCCATCCGGCAATTCGGTCCGCTGAAAATCTGTCGTCTGCATTGCCAGTAGCAAAAGGCCCGTCAACATAAATCGGCGTACGAGATGAAGGGCGCCTTCATCACAATGGACCATGTGGCGACGGCCCCCACGGCCCCAACTCGGCTCGAAGCCCTCCGTACCCTTCGTTACGGAGTCCTCGATGTCGCCTTCAGCACCTCCTTTGTCACGCTCGTCGCGGGCACGTTCCTCGTTGGCTTCGTCAAGGCCCTAGGCGGCCAAGATCGTTGGGTTGGCCTCATCGCCGCTCTTCCCGCCCTCGCCGGCCTCTTGCAAATCATTGGGGGCACGCTGGGCCGGGCGCATCCGGGCTACCGAGGCTTTGTCCGTCCGGGCGGCCTCATGTGGCGCATCTTTCACATTCCGCTGGTCATCCTTCCTTTCTTGCCGTGGCCCAACGAGGTGCGGCTCATGGTGCTCACCGCCTGCATTGGCCTGGCCGCCATTTCGGTGCAGATCGTCAACCCTATCTATAGCGACTGGATTGCTGAGCTCCTGCCTGTCAACCAGCGGGGCGCCTATTTCAGCCAGCGCACTTTTGTGGCCACCATCGTCGGCTCCGTCATCGGGATGCTCGGCGGCGTGGTGATGGACCAGATGAAGCGCATGGGCCGAGAAATGGAAGGCTTCGCGTTCATCTTCGGCGCGGGTCTGCTGTGCGCCCTGGCCAGCCAGATTTTCCTCGACAAGATGCGGGATATCCCGCGCCCCGAGCCCGTGCCCGCCAACGTCCGCGAGACGATACGTGGCATGCGGGCGCCCTGGAAGGATGCCGCCTTCCGCCCCGTACTCTTCTATCTCATTGTCTTTGTCATCGGCCAGAGCTTTGCGGGCAACCTCTTCACCACTTTCGCGCTCGAGACGCTGAACATGGACTACCTGGTGCTGCAGGCTCTGGGGGTCAGTTCGGCCATCGGCACGCTCGCGACCGTCAAGTTCTGGGGCTACATCGCCGACCGCTACGGCAACCGCCCGCTGCTCACCCTGCTCACCACCATCATTGTCTTCACGCCGGTCATGTGGCTGTTTTGTGTGCCCGGCAAGCCGGTGCAGAACGCCATCATCCTCATCCTGGGGCACGTCTTTGTGGGGGCAGGGTGGAACGGCATCGCCGTCACCCAAATGGGGTTGATGACGAATATCGCCGACCCTAAGGCGCGCGCCAACTACTTGGGCATGGCCAGCGCCCTCCAATCCGTGCTGGGCGGCATCGCCCCTCTCGTAGGGGCGTTGGTCATGGAAAGGCTTCGCGTCTCCATGTCCGCCGAAATGGCGTACAAGACACTCTTCTTTAGTGTCATCTTCATGCGCGCGCTCAGCTTCATCTGGGTGGCCCGCATCAAGGAACCCGGCGCCAAGAGCATCGCTGGCACCATTGCCCACCTGCGCCGGTTTAGCCCGCAGGGGGCCAGGGCCCTGCGCCAGCTCACCACGGGAGCGGGGGCCGAAACTCGCGCCGAGGCCATCCGTACCGTGGGCAGCCGTTCGTTTGGCATTGCCACGGGTGAGCTTGAGGTGGCTCTGCGCGACCCGTCCCCTCACATCCGCCGCGCCGCCGCCGATTCCCTGGCCAAGATTGGCGATGCCGATGCTGCCGAGGCCCTCATCCGCCACATCCGCGAGAACCCCATGCTGGTGGACGAAGAGGCCCTTGAAGCCCTGGGCACCGTGCGCCACCCGGAAAGCGTGGCCGCCTTGCTACCCTTTATGGATGACCCGCGCTCGATCTTGCGGCGCACCGCCGCTCGGGCCCTGGGTCGCCTAAACGACCCCAGCGCGATCGAGGCCCTCATGGAAGCCAGCCGTGAGACCGGGGACAGCGACCTCCGGCGCGCGGCCATCCAGGCCCTTCGCAACCTCCAAGCCACCCAGGCGGCCGAGGTGATCGGCGAAGCACTCTACGACCCCCACCCCAGCGTCCGCACCGCCGCCGCCGAGGCCATTGCGGAGCTCCAATTGGCGGAACTCGCGCCGCAGGTGCGCCAGGCGCTGGAATGGTTCGAACCCGATACCAGCAGCGAACTCGCCTACGCGCTCGGATGCATCGGGGGAATGGACGACCTGCCATCGGTTCTCCGGGTGGCGGCGCAGAGCACCAATGAAACCACCCGCCGTCGGAGCCTGCTGGGGGCCGCACGCCTGCTCGAAGTCGAGCCCGAGGTTTACCGCTTGATGATGTCGCCCGAATTCACCCGGGTGCGGGAGATCGAATCCATGCTCCGGCCGGTGATGCGCCAGAGCCAGCGCTTGCGCGATGCTTTCGCCCTTTATAGTGAAGGCAAAGAAACGGCCGCCATCAATCGCCTGGCCGATTCGCGGCTGATGCCGGAGCTTCATCGGTTCCGGGATTCAGGGGTGGAAGAAGCCTTCCTCGTCGTAGCGATGGCGTTCGTCCGGTCCACCCAGGGAGATCCGACACGCCTGGCGACCGAAGAGTCCGACTAGGCGCTCATATCGAGACCCGGCTGGCCGGCCCGCGCGAGGGGTTCGCGCAGAGCCTCCAATCGGCTTTCGAGTCGCGCCAATCGCGCCTGCGATTCTTCCGGCGAAAACAGCTCGTCCTGCCGCAAGGCGTCGAGCGTGGGTACGACTCCGTCCGGCCCCGTCAACAGATTGCCCAGGCGGCGGATGAGCGGGCTTTCGCCGTCACCCTTGACCATGCCGTAAGCATTCGCCGCGTTCTGAATCGCCGGTCCGGTCGTTTGCAGGCTCACCACCGGTTCACCATCTGCTCGGGTGTTTTCGATCAGGTCTACCGCCGTCGCGTAAGCACTCTGGATCAGCCTTTCGTCGGCCTTGAGGTCCGTGGTGCGGGTGGCGTTGGCTTCCAATCCTTCCCGTACTCCGGCCACGAGGTCGGTCATTTGCACCACCAGGCGCTGGGCCGCCACGATCCGAGCGGATGGCTGGAACGCCTCATTCGGGCGGGCCTGCTCCATGCGCTGCACGGCTTCCGCCGCCGCGCGGACCACCGGACGTGCCGCCCCGCTACGCGCCGCTTGGCTCGCGCTCGGGTTCAAATTCACGTCATTCCGGATGACTCCGGGGTTCGGCCGCAAGGGGTCCATCGCTCACGTGGGTGCAGGTCGTACCTGTCCCTACCCTCCATTGTCGGAAGTTCTTACGCCAAGACTTATGGAAATCTTACGGGGATGCTTAGGCGAGGGCCGTTTCGGGTGAGGGCGCTCGCTCCATCAAAGCCCCGACCTCGGTCGGCACGGTGATGGCGCGCATCTCTTGACCCACCAGCACGTGCCAGGTGTAGCCTTCGGTGGTCACCTGCCCGCTGGTTTCGTTGTAGATTTCATAAGCGAATTTGACCGCAGATCGCTTCCACTCCGCCACGTGAATCCGCACCTGGATGAGGTCGTCGTACTTCACCTCACCCCGGTACCGGGCCTGGACTTCCACCACCGGGAGCTTGTAGCCCATGTCCTCCAAGCTCTTGTAGGTAAAGCCACGGTCGCGGCACCAGCGCCCACGAGCTTGCTCGAACCACAGCATATAGTTGCCGTAGTAAGCGTGCCCCATTTGGTCGGTTTCGCCGTACCGGACCCGGATTCTTTCGACCGAGACGTCCTGATTCATGCCCGGCAGGTTACCGGCGCCCTTGCCTCAGGATTTAGTCCGCCAATTGTTGCCCCAGGCGTCACCCGGGTTCTGCTTCATCCAGGTATCGCGCCAGTGGTGGATGTCTTGGTCAATGATCGGGGGCATGGGTTGCCGTTCGGCCACCGGTGGGATCACCGACCCCGCAGCGACCGGCGCCGACTGATACCAATACGCCACGCTGCGCAGCATCAAGCTGAGCGTGTTGGCGTGGCCGTGCTCCAGGCTCGCCCGCAGGCTGGAGCGGAACCGTACCGGATCCTCCATGTGGAAGCGGTAGCAATGCGTCCGGCCCAGCCACCAAAAGTGGTAATCACGCTTGGTCCAGCCTTCAGCCAGCCCCGGCTCGCGCCCCGGCACCCGCGCCAATCCAAAGTAGGGGTGCTGGAACTCGTATTCCGGGCTCCACGCGGTGTTAAAGTAATCCTCCGTGCCGGTGCCGTGCAGGCTATATGGGTACTCCTCGCCGTCAATCCGAAACATATCGTCCCCTTCTCCGTACCAAAGCGGTGTCGGGCTCTCGACGTAGAGGTTCACCCCCACGTAGTGGCCCTGCCCCGCCGCATCGAGGAACACATAGTTGCCCGCATCGCTCTGGTTGGGGATGACGGGCGGCATCGCGTCGCCTTCGCCGTCGGGGGCGTGGCTGTTCGTCAGCTCCTGGCGATACTGCGCGTGGAAGTAGCCTTCGTCCGCCGCCACTTCTCTCTCCTCGTAATCCACATAGAAGTACAACCGGTCCAGCGTGGCCTCGCTCTGGTTCACCACTTCCACCCGCGCCCCCTGGCGGAAAGCCATCGGCCAGTAGCTGGTCATCGCGCGGCCATCGCGGGGGCCGCACACCAAAGGCAGGCTGGAAAACAGATAGTTCTCGCCCCAAGCATTGCCAAAGAACTCCCCAATGGGCGCTTCCACGCTCGGCTCATCCGCTCCGTCCCAATAGATTCGCAGAAGGCAGTGAGAGCGGATCAGAGTGTCCACCTCGCTCCACATCGTAAACCACATGTGGGTGATGCACCCACTGCCCGCGATCTCCGCCACCACGTGGGTACCCCCCGGGGGCACGGTGACGCAGTCCATGTTGGCGCCGGTGCGATCGTAACTACTGATGCGGCGCGTGCGAGCGTCCGTGATTCGAGAAATCCGCGCGAGGGGACCATTCATGATGCCCCTTCATTATGCGGGGCTCACTTCACCGAAAACCGCGTCACCGCATCCCAATCTTCGGGCGGTGGCGTGGCCATGTAATCCTGGGCGCGAGCGCGCAGTACCCGCGAAGGGCCGTCATCCGGCCACAACTTCAACGTCTCGCTCAGGCAGTCCACCGCCTCGGCAAACTTGCGGTCACGGTACAGCTGGAGCCCCTGCTCGTAGCCGCGCACGGCCATGATCGCCGCCGCGTCCAGGTCATCCCGGCGGCCCAGCAGCTCGCGGAGCTCAATCGGCTCCTCTCGCCCCGCCACCGCCACGTAGTCCACGCATCGGGTCAGGTACTCCGGCCCCGCTTCTTTGGCGGTGTTCACATCAATCAGGATTTCGGTTTGGTACGCCTTGTTCAGGCCCTGCAGGCGGCTGGCCAGGTTCACCGCGTCGCCAATGACGGTGTACTGCATCCGCTCCCGGCTGCCGATGTTGCCCACAATCACATCCCCCGTGGCGATACCAAATGAAGCCCGCAGCGCCGGCCGCCCCTGCCTCCGCCACTCGGGGTGCATGGCCAAGATCACGGCCCGCCCGGCCAGGGCCGCCTCGCACGCCAGTTGCCCCGGGTGAGCTACGGCCTTGGGCGCCCCCCAAAAGGCCATCACGTCGTCCCCGTTGAACTTGTCCACCGTCCCCTGGCGCTGAATCACCTCGTCGCTCAGCATGTCCAGGTACTCAGCCAAGACCTTAACTAATTCTTCCGCTGGCAGTCGTTCGCTCAGTGCGGTGAACCCGATGATGTCGGCAAATGACGTGGCAATCCACCGGCGCTCGCCCCCCAGCTTGGCCTCCTGCCCCGAACTCATCAGGTGACGGGCGTAATCCGAGGGCACGAGCTTCTCAAACGAGCGCAACCCCGTCTTCATCTGCTCCACGCTGACCGCCAAGGCGTCAATCTCTCGCACGCCCACGGGTTCCGTCAGGCGCGGGGCCAAGTCGAGTTTTCGCACCCGTTCGGTTTCAGTCACCAGATTGCCGAGGGGTCGGCTCAGGCGCCGGGCAAACCAGAACGTCAGCACCACCCCCATCGCCAGGGCCACCAAACCCAGACCGAGGACAAAGCTGGTGGTGCGCTGCACGCCCGACATAAAGTCGTCCTCTGGTACGACCACCCCGATCGTCCATGGGGGCCCGGCCCCGCTCGCCGAAACCAATCCCACCAAGTGGCTGACGCCGTTGCGTCGCACCGATCCGCTCGCCACCGTCCCTGGTTCTTGGCGCGCCGCCACCAGCAGCAAGTCCAGGCTCTTGGTCACCAGTTCGTCCTGCAGCTCATCCAGGGTCGCGAGGCGTTCCAAGCCTTGCTCCGTGGTGAGGAGTCGGTCCAAGTTGGGATAGGCCACGATGCGGGCCTCTTGTCGCCCTCGTTGCTCCACCAAGAAGGCGTAGCCGTTCTGCGCCACCCGGATGCGACTGATGTAGCGGCTGAGTTCGCCCACACTCAGATCCACCATCACCACGCCCACCATGTTTTGGCGGTTGTCGTAGAGCGGCACGGCATAGCTGATGCCCACCGTGGTCACGTCCACTGTCCCTTTCAGCAGGTCAGTGCCACCCCACACGCTCCGCTTTTGCGCGCGGACTTCTTCGTAGACCAACGTGCGGCGCGGGTCAAAGGTGGCCTCCGGGTCTTCGAAAATCACCCGCATTTCATCCCCAAAGGGCACCAGATCCTGGCGGCGGTACGTGCTGGTCTGCCAGCCCGTGCGGTCGGAGCGTTGCATCACGAGCGTGCCATTGGGCCGCCGGATGACGCTTATGGATTCACCCGTGGCGTCCACGATGTAGCGCGCGGAACTGAACTCCGGGTTCGCTCGCATCACTTCAAAGAGTTGCCGCCCTAACTCGGGAAACTGGCCGCTAGACAGCCGTGCCGTGCGAACTCCCAATCCCGTTTGGGCAAACCCGGCGAGCAGATTCGCCTGCGCCTCAGCGTTGGCCAGCAGAGCCTTCACACGGTCGTCCACCTGTTGGGCGGTCTGCCGCACGATGCGCCCCCCAAGGTCGGCCACCGTGGCGCGACCATTCCAGAATGCCAGGAGGGTAATGACCACGAGCGTGACGAGCAAAAGGAGGCTCACACGAATGGTCAATATCCGCCGGAGAGAGGGCGGGCGAGAGAAAATCCTCTGCCACATGCAGACCCGGCAAGGGTACCTATACTCTCTCCTATCACGAACTCAGTTGCATCGCCAGTGACCAAAAAGTCGTAAGCTTGCGTAACACGTGCCCATCGAACCCCTGCAGACCGATGAACGCCGCGAAGGCCCCGTGGCCAAGAAGGCGGATTACGAAACCAAGCTCCTGCTGGGTTGCGGGTTCACGGGCTTTCTGGCACTCTTTGGCTACTTCATGGGCATGTGGCCGTTCCTGGTCTTCCCCGAATACACCGTCATCGGCATGCGCAACATCCTTTTGCTCGGGCCGTGCATTGCGGGAGTGCTGGGCATCATTGCCATCCGCAAAACTGGGCCCCCGGCTGTAAGTGGCTATATCGGCGGGCAAATGGCGGTGGCCGTTTTCGCCTACTTGCGACTTAAAGAGACCATGCTCGGCAAGCTGAACGTGGACATTCCACCCCCCGAATGGCCTGATGAAGTGGCGTGGCTGGTGCCGCTCCTTATTGCCTTTGTGCCGTTCTTGTTGGCAGCCGCCGCCTATCCGTACGGACGCGAACCTAAAGAGGAGTAGTTTCTTGCCCGAAGATACGGGTGAGACCAAGCCATGGCGACGCCGTATTCGAACGTGAACACTTACCGTCAAAACTCCGTGGCCAGCGCCACCCCGCTTCAGCTCGTCATCATGCTTTACGATGGGGCGCTGCGGTTCATCCGGGCGGGCAAGCAAGCCATTCTGCAAGAGAGCCACTTTGTGCAAAACGAGCAGATCACCAAAGCGCAGCGCATCGTCACCGAGCTCATGTCGTGCCTCGACATGGAGAAAGGCGGCGAGATTGCCAAGAACCTGATGGCGCTTTACAGCTACGTTTACGACCAGCTGGTGCAGGCGAACATCAACGATGATGCGTCCGCTCTGGATCGCTGCGAAAAGGTGTTGTGCGACCTCCGCGAGAGCTGGAGCGAACTGGACAAGCAGCAACGCGCCACGGCGCAAGCCAATGCCGCCAGCCCTGGATTCGGCGATGCCAAAGCCGCTTGATCTCCAGGCTGCCGAACGCCTGCTCCACCTCACCCGCGCCCTGGGCGAATGCCTTTCCGCGGGCCAGGTGACCGATTTAGACTATTTGCTGACGGAGCGCCAGGCCGTGCTGGATTCCATTTCGAGCCCGTCTGCGCCCCCGGTCAAAGCGATCTTGTTGCAAGTCCAAACCTTGGAAGCGGACATCATGCAGCAGATGGAGACCGCCCATGCTGAGATCTCCCAGGAAATGGCCGGCGAGCGCAAGCAACGTGCGGCTCATCACCAATACCGGCCGAAGGCCACCCTCCACGGACTGGACCGAGCAGGCTAGAGACCCGCTCCTGGCCTCAAAATGAGGTACTGTCTCCGCCGTGCTGACGTACGAACAGCAAGAATCTTTGTCCAAGGCCCGAGGACGGCTGGACGCGATTGGAGGCCATCTTTGACCTCAAAACGCTTGAATCCCTAATCGTTCAAATCGAAGAACGACAACAAGAACCCGAATTCTGGAACGATCCGGAGACCGCTCAGTCCGAGATGAAGCGCTTGTCGCGCCTCAAGGGCCGGGTCAACCCGTATCGTGAACTCGACCGGCGCCTCAACGACATCCTTGAGATGCGCGAGATGTTGCGCACCGAGCCCGATGCCGAAATGCAGGAGCTAAACGACCAGGAAGCCCTGCAATTCATGGCCGATATGGATGCTTATGAGCTCCAAACCCTGCTCAATGGCGAATACGACGACCGCGATGCCATCGTGGAAGTCAACGCCGGGGCCGGGGGCAGCGAAGCCTGCGACTGGGCCAGCATCCTCTTCCGCATGTACCAGCGATGGTGCGAAATTCGAGGCTACAAGTGCGAGGTCATCAGCGAGACCCCGGGCGACGTGACTGGCTACCGCAGCGTGCAGTTCGCGGTGGGCGGCCCCAACGCCTACGGCTATCTCAAGGCCGAGAACGGGGTGCACCGCCTGGTGCGGATCAGCCCATTTGACTCCGCCGCGCGTCGCCACACCTCCTTCTGTAAGGTTGAGGTTCTTCCCGAAATGGAAGAGACCGAGATCGACATCAACATGGATGAAGTGAAGGAAGAAACCCTGCGGGCCGGCGGAGCGGGTGGCCAGCACGTGAACAAAACGGAATCGGCGGTGCGCCTCACGCACATCCCCACCGGCATCACCGTGCTTTGCCAAAACGAGCGGAGCCAGCACAAGAACCGCGCCAGCGCCCTCAAGGTTTTGGCCGCCCGGCTGCTGGAAGTTCAAAAGGTGCAAGACCAGAATAAGGTGAACGAACTGAAGGGCGACACCGGGCCGGCCGAATGGGGTCGCCAAATTCGCTCGTACGTTCTGCAGCCCTACACAATGGTGAAGGACCACCGCACGGGCCACGAAACCGGCAACGCTTCCGGCGTGCTGGACGGCAACGTGGATGGCTTCATTGAGGCGTTCCTCAAACGGCCCAAAGACGCAGGCGAAGAATTCTTCGAGTAACTTGACCGGTCTCAACCCGTCGTACGAACAGATATGACTCTGGCCACCCTTGCCCTGTGGGGGGCGCTTGCCGCCACCCCGGTCGCCGAAATCGGCCCGGTGCCCCCGGCGGGCACCAATGCCGAGGTGCTGGCCTGGACTCAAGACTTGTACGCTGCTATGGAGGCGGGAGACTTTCCGCTCGCCCGCCAGATCTCTGCCCGCCTCCCTCGCAAAAAGCTGACGGTCCGGTATGACGATTCCGCTCTTCCGGCGGAGTACCGGGTCAAGTACCGCAAGGCAGTCGAAGCCGGCCTAGACGCTTGGCGCCGGGTTTTGCCGGAACTCGAGCTGAGTTTCGGGACTCAGGGCGACATCCTCATCAACTACACGGAGACATTGCCCGCGGATGCGGGCACCGGCGTCCCCCAAGGGGCGACGTTCTTCCTCTCCCGAGATCCCTCGGAGCCGCAAGTGGAGGCGGTGCTGGCCAACTTCCGGCTCTCTCCGCCGCAGCCGAGCGAAGGCGAAATGATCACTCATGAGACCGCGCACGCCATTGGCCGCGCGCTGGGGCTGGAGCGATCCGCTCGCCCTGGGGGCGCCATGGGCCGCAGCGACCTCAACGCCCGGGCTCGGGTGCAGGTGCTATCCCAAGAATGGCAAACCGTGCGTCGGCTCATTGCGCTCAGCGACCAACTGCGCGCGGCAGCGGCGGAAGGCAAAGTCCTGGTGGCCCCGCGCCCGGTGCTGCGGGCGGACACCATGGAGGTGAAATTCGACCCCCAAATGCAGGGAGCGAAGGTGCCGTTCTCCTTCCAAATTAGCAACCCCGGCAACGCCCCGCTCTCGGTGGTGATTAGCCCGGATTGTGGGTGCTTCTCCCTTGGTGAAGGTCAAGCTCAACGCGGCCTCGAGATTGCGCCCGGCCAGAGCACGTTGGTTCAGGGTCAAATTGACACCACCAACTTCCCCGGGCCGTTCCACAAAGCGATTTACATCTACTCCAACGACCCCGATGCGCCCCTGCGCCGCATCCCATTCACTTCGTTTGTCCGCCCTGCGGTGCGTTTTATCCACGCCAAGCCCCAAGACGTGACCGTATTGAGCGGGCCGAACGAAGAGGTGGAGATCTTCATGGCCGTAGACCCCGAGGCCAAATTGACGGTCACCAAGATCGAAGCGCTCGGGGCGGGCTTGGCCGTGAAGTACGAACCTTGGCGCGGCAAGATCGCCGACCCCACCCTGGGCGAATCCGAGCCCGTCGAGCGCGTGGGCTACCGCATCCGGCTGAACACAGGCTCCATGCTCCCGGCCGGACGCTCGCCCATTGGGCTGAACATCACCACGACATCGGAAGCATTCCGGATCATTCCTTATACGTTTTACGTTCAGCAGGGCATTGCTCCGAGCCCGGTGGCGGTGGTCTTCGGGGCCATCCCTTCTGCCCTCCCGGCGTCGGGATGGGTGATCCTCACGCGACCTGGCCAACCCTTTAAGGTGACCTCGGTGCGCACGGATACGGAGTACTTTGAAGCCAAACTCGGTCCGAGTAATGAGCGTGGTGATCTCCGCATTGATGTCCGCTACAAAGGCGGCGCTCCGGCCGGGGCCGTGCGCGGGTCGGTCATTGCGACCACCGATGACCCCAAACAACCCGAAGTCCGCATCCCGATTCAGGCTGTGATCCAGTAGGATTCGGTCATGAGGGTGTTCTGGGGACTGTCCGCGCTGCTCATGCTCATCGCGGGCATGGTGCGCCCAGCCGACTCTCAGGCCGCGCCCGACACCTGGACCCTCCTCATTAGCGGTGATACGCAGGGCTATCTCAGCCCCTGCGGCTGCACCAAGCCCATGATCGGCGGCATCCGGCGGCGCGCCGCGCTCGTGCGCCAACTCACCGTGCCGGGCCGCACAGTGGTGCTGGAAGCCGGCCGCGCCAGCGGAGGGCTTGGGCGGCAGGATGTCCTCAAGACCGAAACCCTCGCCCAACTGTGGCAAGCCTTGGGCGTGGATGCCGTGGCCCTTTCGGGCGCCGAAGCCCGCCTCGGCAGCGCCCAACTCGCCCAAGTGCAACGCCTCAGCGGCGACCGCATGACTACCCTGGCCGTCGAACCCGGTGGCGATGTGACATGGGAACGATGGATTGAGCGCGGGCCCTTCCTGATCGGATCGCTCGACCCCGCCGCTGCCCAGGCCGCGACGTTGCTGGGCGGCACGCCGGTCCCGGAGGCCACCGCCATAGCCGCGCTTGTTGCCGAAGCCGAAGCCCTGGAGAAGGCGCCGATCCTGATGATGGATGGGAATGCCGAAGCGGCACGTGCCACGGCCCGAGCCTGGCCCAAACTGGCGCTCATCATTTACCGGAGCGATGAACAAGCCGCCGCCGATCCGCTGAAGGAGGGCCAGACCTGGCTCGTCAGCCCCGGCCCCAAGGGCAAGGCCGTACTGCAACTCAACTTCCGTGAAGGCGAATGGCTCCGCTACCAGGCCCTGCCCCTCGGCCCCGAGATCGAGGACGACCCCGAAGCCGCCGCGCTGTTCCGCCAATACGTGGACCAAGTCCGCGAGGAACAACTCCTGGAGCAAGTCCCGCGCGGAGCGGCCGCCGGACTCGCGGGATCGGATGCGTGCATGTCTTGCCACAACGACGCCTACAATACGTGGCACGCCAGCGCCCACGCCAAGGCGCTACGCACTCTGGAACAGGAGCACCAAGACCGCGACCCCGACTGCGTGGGGTGCCACGTGGTGGGCCTGGACCGCGCCGACGGATTCAACCCGCCCGAACGCGTCACGGGCCTGGACGCCGTGGGGTGCGAAAGCTGCCACGGGGGCGGCAAGGCGCACGTCACCGCTCCGTTCGAGAACCCCATGCCCAAGGTGGGAAAGGAATCGTGCATGACCTGCCATGTGCCGGACCACTCACCCACGTTCGACTACGAGTCGTACTGGGAGAAGATCAAGCACTAATCCCCGCGGAGACAGGAGTGAGTGGGGATAACTTGGGGAAAGCGGGAAAAGTCGCTGTCACTTTTCTGATTTGCTACTTTCACTGTAACAACTGATCCAAAACCCCTCGATTCAGGTTCAAGGGGCACCCCGGAAGGCCTGTATCTTCTGGCAGATTTTCCCCGGAAATGCCGGGCAAAATCCTAATCGGTCTCCCGGCCACTATGTCTGTTTTCGAACTCTCTGAGTTGCGTATCGGCACTCCCGTACGTGACGAATTGCGCGGTCTTACGCCCCTGCCGAGCAACTCGGCGGCCATCGCGGCGGCCGAAGC
>DEIB01000036.1 GCA_002352215.1 Chthonomonas sp. UBA2785
TCCGCCATCCAGGCCGCCCGGGCCAGGCCCATGGCCACGCCCCCCGGCCCCGACCGCCGCACCGCCCGCGCCATCTCCCCCGCCACCTCGCGCGGGTCGGGGTGGGCGCGCAGGTCCACCAGGGCCTCCGCTGGGCTGCGGACCACAATCAGGTCACTGTAGGCCAGCAACGCCCGCCACCAGGTGGATGCCCGCCGCCGCGCCTGGGCCATATCCACCGCCACGTATTGGCCATCCTCCCGCAAGATCGCCTTCGCATCGGCCAGCCCCCCGCCCACTTGCACACCCCGCAGCAGGGCGGCAGGGGTGGCGTCGCGCACCGTGTCCCCATCGAAGATCACGGTCGGTACGGCCGGGTCATGTTCGGCCGCGTAAAAGCCCGGGCGAAAGAGGCTGACAATCATACAGACTTACGTCTACTATTATGCGCATCCCGCCTGATGATTAGTAGACTATTATCTACTATTTTTCAAAAGACGCGGGGATAACTCCGCTCCGCCCCGAGGGCTCACACCGGCAGGCCGGCGCGCCGATACCGCTCGCGCACTTCCGCCGTTGCCGTCGCAAAATCCACCATCGGCAGGGTGGGCGCCTTCGGCCCCCATCGCCGCACAAACGCGCCATCCCGGTCGTAAGTGCGCGCCTGCTTCTCCACATCAAACACCCGGAACGGCACCGGATCGTGCCCGATCCCCGCAACGTACTGCCAGTTGCCGTAGTTGCTCGCCGGGTCGTAATCCACCAGTTGGGATTCGAACCACCGCGCCCCCCACCGCCAGTCAATGCCCAGCGTCTTCACCAAGAACGAGGCCACCACCTGCCGCCCCCGGTTGCTCATATAGCCGGTGGCCGCCAGTTCGCGCATGCACGCATCCACCAGCGCGTAGCCGGTCGTCCCCGTGCGCCACCGCTCAAAGTCATCGCGGTCGCGCCGCCACGCCACCCGCGCCTGCCGGATCCCCCCGTCCAAGAACAGATCCCGTCCGTGCGCCCGCGCCGACCAGTGGAAGAAATCCCGCCACAGCAGTTCAAACCCCAGCCAGTAGGTGCTCTCGTTCGCCCCGTGCTCCTGCTCGTAGCGCTTCACCTCGTGCCATACCCGGCGCGGCGACAACGCCCCGCACGCCAGCCACGGCGAGAACTTGCTGCTGTCGTCCTCGTGCAGCAAGCCGTTCCGGGTCTGCTTGTAGACCGCCAGCCGGTCGGTCTGCCACAGGTAATGGTCCAGCCGCGCCAGGCCCACCCGCTCACCACCCGCATAGCGCCCCGCTGCATCGCGTGGCACCGGCGGCACCTCCCACGCCGGCTCGCATTTCATCCCCACCAGTGCATCAACACCAGCAGCCTCCGCCCGCACGCGCACCGACTTCTCCACCCGCGAGCGGTACTGCGTAAACACCCGGGGCAGTGTCGGTACCGCAAAGGGCAAATCATCGCGGTGATGCAAGGTGTCGGCCGAGGAAAACTGCACCCAAACCCCTTGCCGCCGTAGGCGCAGCGCTAGCCGCTTCTCCAATTGCACCTCGTCCCAGGCGGGCTCCGTGTGCGCCCACACCTGCTGCACTTCCCAGCGGGCGGCTTCCTCCGAAACAATAAGTTCGGGGTCCCCAAACCGCACCCGCAACGTCACGCCCTGCGCCGCCAGTTGATCTCGCAAGTCCGCCAGGGTCTCGGCCAAAAACCGCACCCGGTGCGCCCCCATCCGCGGCCAGCCTAGTCGCGTCGTCCGCATCCAGGCTTCTTCCCACACAAAAAGGGCGACCACCGGGTGCCCCTTCGCCGCCGCCTGAGCTAGCAAACCGTGATCGTGAACCCGCAAATCACTACGGAACCAAAGCAAGACCGACCCGGTGGACATATTCGTTCTCTCCTACGAATAGTCCACCCGGTCGGTGCGGGAGGGCGCACAGCGAAGGGCTAATGCCGCGCGCCCAAGTTCTGTTGTCGTTAGGCGCTGGCCTTCTCAATCACACGTTGAGATTGCACAACGACCTGGCCCAGACTCTCAATCTGGTCTTCCACCAGCATCGCGCTGGCCGAGACCTGCTGCACTTGCGCGCTCAGCACCTGCGCCGAGGCACTCATCTCTTCGGTCGACGCCGAGTTCTCCTCCGCAATCGCCGCGAGGTGATCCAGGGAACCCTCAGCCGCCGTGATCTCTTGCGACACCGTGGCGATGAGCGCCAAGTTCTCCGCCAAGACCTGTTGCACCGTGCTCATGGCCTCGTGCAGGTCGGTTTGGCGTTCCGCCGCACCCTCGCCCAGTTCGGCGATCTTGGCCAGGGCCACCGTCGCTTCGTCGGTCAGCTTGGCGACATCTTGTACGTCATCCACCGTCGTAATCATCGCCTTGCGGGTGGCCGCGCTCTTGCTCAGCATCACCTCGATCAGCTCCTGGATCTCCTGAGTTTGGCGAGCGGTATGTTCCGCCAGCTTGCGGACTTCATCGGCCACCACCGCGAAGCCCCGACCGTGCTCACCGGCCCGCGCCGCCTCAATGGCGGCATTCAGGGCCAACAGGTTGGTTTGGTCCGAAATCTCCTCAATGGTCCGAACGATGTCGCTCACCTTGTCGGCTTGCTCATGAACTTCCTTCACCCCATCAGAAGTCAAAGTGACGGCGTCCTTCACCCGGGCCAGAACTTCAACCCGCTCCTTAAGTTGCGTCCAGATTGCCCCGTGCTCGATGATCTGGCTCATACTGGCATCCACCTTTTCGAGGGCGATAACCGCGCTTCGCACCACCTCTTCCATGCGCTTGGCCTCTTCATCGAGGCTGGCACTGCTTCGGCCGATGCGCCGCATGCTTTCTTGGGCTTCGTTGGCCACCATAGCCGCATTGGTCGCCGTCTCGCCCAGTTGCTCGGTCACGAGGGCCAAGTCTTGGAGGCCGGAGCCCGCTTCCACCGCGACTTCTCGTAGTTGAGATCCGCTCTCCGTGAGGATGGTGCTGATGTCGTTGCTCTTGCCCACCACATCTTCGAATTCGGCGACGAATCCGTGCTTGACGTAGGCTTCAAGGATCAGAGACTGATCCAAGTTGAAGGCCTTCTGAAGTGCCGTGAGCGCCCGGTTGAGCTGCCACGGCTTCCACCAATACGCACCCACGATGCGGCGCGTAATGACTTGGTAGTACGTGCTCATGGCCCCGAAGAACCACTGCGGCGATAGCCCAATCCGCGCGTGAATCGCGCCGATCATCGACCGGCTATCAAAGTAGGCTTTGTCGAACTTGCCTTCCAGCAGTGTCTCGAAGTAGACCGGATTCGTCTTCTTGAGCTTCTCCACCGACGAACCAGCTGCCTCGATCACATCGAGGGCCTCGTCAAAATTCGCAAGGTGGTCGTAAAACGCGTTTACGATTTCGTTCATGTGCCGGCTGAACAGCCCTCGAAGGCTGCGCAGGGCCTGGCGGTCAGCATTTTCAATGCGAAATAGAGTAAGACGGCGTGCGTCCTCTAGCGACCTTTCGTTCAACTTTCTCTCCCGTTAAGGGAGACAAACTCCGATGTTGCATGGCTCCCTACTGGGAGATTTGGCAGGGCAATCCTGATTCTTTACCCCCACAAATGTGCGGGGGATTGTGTTCTTTAGTCGGAGGAAGCTATGACGTAGGAACGGCGTCTTCGGGAAGCGGCATCGAAGCCAGCACGTCGCGGGCATCCACCGGGTTCTCCACCGTTTCGTCCTTCAGGATTCGCCCGTCGCGGAACCGGAGGATCCGCTTACAGTGGTGGGCCACTTCTTCTTCGTGCGTCACGATGACCACCGTCTTGCCCGCGCGGTTGAGCTCTTGGAACAAGGCCATGATCTCCTCGCCCGTGCGGCTGTCCAGGTTCCCGGTCGGCTCGTCGCCCAGGATCATCACGGGGTCCGTGACAATGGCGCGCGCAATGGCCACGCGCTGCTGCTGGCCCCCCGAGAGCTCGTTCGGCTTGTGGTCCAGGCGCTGGCCCAGCCCCACTCGCTCCAGGGCGATCTTCGCCTGCGTGGAACGATCCTTCACCCCGGCGTAGAGCAGGGGCAACTCCACATTCTTCATGGCGGTGGTGCGGGGCAGTAGGTTGTAGTTCTGGAACACAAACCCGATGTATTTGTTCCGGATCTCCGCCAGGGCGTTGTCGTTCAACTGAGAAACCTCTTGGTTGTCCAAGAAGTACTGCCCGCCACTCGGACGGTCGAGGCAACCCAGGATGTTCATGAACGTGGACTTGCCCGAGCCCGACGGCCCCATGATCGCCACGAACTCGCCTTCCTGAATCTCCACCGAGACATCCCGAAGTGCGTGGACAATCATGTCCCCCATTTCGTAGCGCTTGGCCAGATTTTCGACTTTGATGACGGTGTTCATGGACGATCCTAAAGGGTCAGCGGGGCTTACTCGTGCCGGAGGGCCTCGATCGGTTGCAGGTTACTCGCTCGGATGGCCGGGTACAGGCCAAAGAAAACCCCCACAACGGATGCAAACCCGAAGGCACTGAGAATCGCGGTCTGGTCAATCACCGGCGGCACTTGCAGCAGACCGGCCACAAACCGAACGCCCAATTGCCCAAGGATGATGCCGAGGAGACCCCCCAGCAGACACATCACCACGCTTTCCATCAAGAACTGCGAGAGAATGCTGCCGCGCGTTGCGCCGATGGCCTTTCTTAGGCCGATTTCCTTGGTGCGTTCGGTAACCGATACCAGCATGATGTTCATAATGCCGATGCCCCCGACGAGGAGCGAAACCGAGGCAATCCCCGCCAGAAGCAGGGAGAGCAAGCGCGACTGCGTCTGAATCGCCTCGAGCGATTCGGCTTGGTTGAAGACCCGGAACAGAGCCTCGCCCGAAGCATTGCGCCGCGTGGAATACAGCACCTTCGTGATGTCGTCCAGGGTTACGTTCATCAGGTCACTGTTGATGGCCTGCGCCGTGATGTAGCTAATCCGGTCGCGGGTACCGAGCAGACGATACGCCGCCGTGTTGAACGGGATGTACACCTGGTCGTCCGGGTTCATCATCCCCGAGCCACCCTTGTAGTCCACCACGCCCACCACTTCGAACGGCTGGTCGCCAATGCGGATGGTTGTCCCCACGGCGTTTTCACCTTCGTAAAGGCGACTGTAAACCTCGTAGCCCAGCACGGCCACCCGGTTCTGCATGATCTCGTCTTCTTGAGAATAGAAGCCGCCCTCAATCATCTTGCGGGCGTTTTCGATGATCTGAATCTCGGGGCGCGCGCCAATCACGTTGGTGCGGTGCGTGTTGCCGCCGAACTTCACCGTCCCGGAGTTGCCGCCGCGTCCACGCACCACCGGAGTGATGAGCTGGACGTGGGGCACCATCCGCTCAATGCGCTCGACGTCGGAGAGGCGCAGCGTACTGTCGTTATTGTCGCCGCCACGGCCTCGTCCCCAGTCCGGCATCACCGAAATCCGGTTCGATCCCATGATCTCCAGCTGCTCAAGCGACTTTCGCTTGGTGCCTTCGCCGATGCC
>DEIB01000007.1 GCA_002352215.1 Chthonomonas sp. UBA2785
GCCGAAGACTTCCAGTGAATGTAGCGCAGCGGGTCGCCGCTCACATATTCGCGCACGGCATGGGGCTCCAAGCCCGATCCGCGCACGCGGCCCGCTTCTACCTCGGCAATGCCGCTGCCGGCGGTGGGGTTCAGTTCCACTTCCACCGGCAACGGGGCCGGGTAGACGGTCAATTCTGCCTGCTCGGTGCGGTGTTTGTGGCTTAAATAGACCAATCCCAGGGCGTCACTCGCTTCCACCTTCACCAGGCTCCAGCGGTAGCGTCCGCGCTTCAAGGGGCGGAACTCATAGCGCGTTCGGATGGGCTGCTCGTAACTCGGGGCCACCGGCAGGGGTGGAGCCAGCTCTTGGCGGCGCAGGCTCTCGGGCAACCCGTCTCGCACCGTCACCAGGGGCCGCTTGATGCGGCGCTCGCTCCACACAATCATCTCGATGACCACGGGTTCGCCCACGGCCACGGCGGGCGGGGCAAACCGCTCGAACCGCAGATATCGCACGGCCAAGTACGCCTGCAGGCGGGCGGCCAGCAACGTGGCCACCATCGCCGTCCCCATGTAAAACAGGGGCGGCGAATCGTTCAGCACGGCCATCACGATCAAGAAGAACGCGGCCGCCGTGAGCGCAATGCTGGCGTATCTATTCATGCGCCTGGCGTTACGAAGGTCGGAAAGCCGTGGGCGTCGCGACGGTGCCCATGATTTGCTGGATGATGCTCGGCCCGGTGGCACCGCGCGCACGAGCTTCGGCCCGCACGATCACGCGGTGACCCAACACCAAGGGCGCCACGGCCTTGATGTGGTCCGGGGTCACAAAGGCGCTGCCTTCGAGTCCGGCTCGGGCTTGCCCGGCCAGCATCAGATAAAGCGAACCTCGCGGCGAGGAGCCCAGCGCCAGTTGCGCGTTGTCGCGGGTGGCCCGCACTACGTCCACCACGTACTCCTTCACGCTGTCGTGCACAAAAATCTTGCGTACCGCGGCCTGCGCAGCACTGATTTCCGCTAAGGTGGCGCGCGCACTCACCGTCTGCAGCGGGTGCGTGGTTTGCTGGTCGGTCAGGATCGCGGCCTCACTCGAACGGTCCGGGTAACCCAGCGACACGCGGGCCAAGAATCGGTCCAGCTGCGCTTCGGGGAGGGGGTATGTCCCCGTCATTTCGATGTTGTTCTGGGTCGCGATGACCATGAACGGCTCGGGCAGCGGGCGGGTCACCCCGTCCACCGTTACCTGGCGTTCTTCCATCGCCTCGAGCAAAGCGGATTGTGTTTTCGGCGTGGCTCGGTTGACTTCGTCCACCAGCACGACGTTGGCAAACACCGGACCGGGTTGGAACTCAAACTGGTTCGTCGTGCGGTTGAGAATCGAACCCCCCGTCACGTCGCTTGGCAGCAGGTCGGGCGTGAACTGCACACGGCGGAACTCGCCGCCCAGCGCCTTCGCCAGGGCCTTCGCCAGGGTCGTCTTGCCGACCCCCGGCACGTCTTCGACCAACAGGTGGCCTCCACAGAACAGGGTCACGACGGCATCCCGGACGGAATCCGGTTTGCCCACAATCACTCGACTCAATTCAGACTGAAGCGCACCCCCAAGGGTCTTGAGTGCTTCAGCGTCCATTACAGTGCTCCCCACAGCATCTGTCGCTAGCATACGGTTATTTACGCTTTTCGGCCCTAGTTGTAACCGCAATTTTTCATCTAAGTTAAAATTGGTCGTCATGGAGTCTCAGCAAGCGGTAGTCGGTGTCGATTTAGGGGGCACAAATGTTCGTGCCCAGGTCATCCGATCCGACGGTCGCCCGGGGCTCCTCCGACCGATTTCGGCCCCCAGTCAGGCTCAAAATGGTCTGGATGCGACCCTCGATGCCGTGGCACAGGTGGTGAAGGCCGCCATTGCTGATGCCGGTGAGCCCGTGCGAGCCGTGGGGCTTGCCATCCCGGGCCATGTGGACAACGACAGCGGGGAAGTCCGCTGGGCCCCCAACTTTGGCGAGTACCGCGACGGAGTTTTTTACTATTGGCAGCACGTGGCCGTGCGCGGCCCGCTAGAAGAGCGGCTCGGCCTGCCGGTGGTGATGGGCAACGACGCCAACTGCGCGGCCCTGGGCGAATACCAGTTCGGCAGCGGCGAAGGGAAGGCCAAGTGCCTGCTTATGTTTACGCTCGGTACGGGCGTTGGGGGTGGCGTAGTACTCGGTCCGGGCAGCGTGGATGGCCAGGCGAAGGGGCCCCTCCTCTTGGTGGGTGGCAATAAGGGCGGCGTCGAACTCGGCCACACCCTCATTGCCATGGGCGGGATGCTGTGCAACAGTGGCGCCTACGGAGCCCTGGAAGCCTATGGCCAAGCCGAGGGCCTGACCGTGCGCGCCCAGAACAAGCTCAAGCGCCGGGGCGCGTCCATCATGAACGACTGGGTGAAGGGCGACCTCAGCCTCGTAACCCCCAAGCTGGTGGCCGAAGCCGCCGACGTCGGTGACCCGCTGGCCCGCCGTGTGTGGGATGAATACGGCACCTACCTCGGCGCGGGCGTGGGCAGCCTGATCAACGTGTTTGCGCCGGACGTGGTGGCCATTGGCGGGCAGATTGCCAAGGCGTGGCCGCACTTTGCCCCGGCCCTCACCATGCAGGCCCGCGACATCGCGGTGCCGAGCCTGATGGATGACGTGCGTATCGTGCGGGCGCAGCGCCTGCGCTCGGCGGGCATCCTGGGAGCGGCCGCCCTCGCTCGTCAGCTCGCCTGAGCTGGTCAAAGTACAAAAAACGCCGCCTGAGATCACTCCCGGGCGGCGTTGTTCTTTTGCGAATGGAGCGGATTTAGCTCAGCAAGCGCATCGGGCTTTCCAGGTACGCCCGCACGACGTTGATGAACTGAGCCCCCACGGCCCCGTCCACCACGCGGTGGTCAAAGGAGGCCGTCATGTTCATGCGCCAGCGCACTTCCACTTCGTCGCTTTCCGTCACCACGACCTTCTTGCGGGCCGAGGAGATCGCGAGGATTGCGGCGTTCGGGCCGTTGATAATCGCGCCGAAGTTGTCGACGTCCAGCATCCCCATGTTGCTGATGCTGAAGGTCGAGCCGCCCATTTCATTCGGGCTCAGCTTGCCGGCGCGGGCCTTGGTCACCAAGTCCTTGCTGGCCGCAGCAATCTGGCGCAGGGTCAGTTGGTCGGCGTGGTGGATCACCGGCACCAGCAGGCCGTCATCCACGGCGGCGGCAATGCCAATGTTCACGTTGCCCAGTTGCAGCAGGTGGTCACCTTGGTAGGTGCTGTTCACTTGCGGCATCTCGCGCAGGGCCAAGGCGCACGCGCGCACCACAAAGTCGTTGACGCTGATGTTGCCGGCTTCTTCTTCCTTCAGGGCTTCGCGCAGCGTGTAGATCTTCTCCATGTCCACTTCCACGGTCACGTAGAAATGGGGCGCTTCCATCTTGCTCTGGTGGGTGCGCTCGGCAATGATCTTGCGCAGGAAGTTGAGCGGCACCTTCACATCTTCGGCGCTGGCCGTCACCGGGGCGCTCTTGGGGACAGAACTCGGCATCGAAGAACCCTGCTGGCCAATGGCGGCCACCACGTCCTTGTGCACAATGCGTCCACCGGGTCCAGAGCCCGTCACCGCGCTCAGGTCCACACCAGCATCGGCGGCCACGCGTCGGGCCAGCGGGCTGGCCTTGATGCGCTCGTTGTTGGATGAAGTCGTTGCCGGAGCCGAAGTGGCCTCCGCCGGGGCCTTGCTCGTTTGGGCCGGAGCTTCTTCCGCCGGAGCCGCCGCCGGGGCCGAAGCCTCGCCGCTGCCCCAGTTCGCGGGCAGGCTTTCGCCGTCCTTCAAAATGGCTGCGATGGGCCGACCCACGGGCACGGTGTCGCCCGATTGGATCAAGAATCCTGTCAGCTTGCCCCGCCCCGGAGATTCCAGTTCCAGCGTGGCCTTGTCAGTTTGAATCGTGCCGATGACCTCGCCGGGTTTCACCGACTCGCCGTCCTTCTTCAACCATTCGAGGAGAGTGCCCTCCTCCATTCCGTCGCCCATCTTGGGCATGATCACTTCGGTCATGCGCTTTCCTTATGCGACCTGGAGACCCCGTTGTCGCCCGGCGATGTGAGAATACCTGCGAGGCCTCCCGCGCACGCGGACATGGGACTGACACCCGTCCCGGTCCATCACCCTGGCCCGGCGGGGCATACTGCACAACATGCTGTTGACGGAGCGCAATGGGGCGCGATACGCGGTGACTTTGAACCGCCCGGATGTCCGGAACGCCTTTAACGAAGACCTGATTGCCCGCCTCACCGAGGTCTTTCAACAGTTGCCCGAAGGTGTACGGTTGGTTGTCCTGCGCGGCAATGGCAAGACCTTTAGCGCCGGCGGCGACCTCGACTGGATGCGCCGCGCCTCCGAAGTGAGCGAAGAAGAGAACTACCAAGACTGCCTGCGGCTGGCCGAACTCTTCCGCGCCATGGCTACGTGCAAGGCCGTCGTTGTATCGCTCGTTCATGGGGCCGCCTTTGGTGGGGGCGCCGGCCTGGTGGCCGCCAGCGATGTCGCCATCGCCGAGGTGGATACCAAGTTCAGTTTCAGCGAAGCCCGCCTGGGGCTGGTGCCCGCCACCATTGGCGCCTACGTGCTGCCCAAGATCGGCGCGGGCCACGCCCGGGCCTTGTTTTGCACGGCCGAAGTCTTTGATGCCCGCGAAGCCCACCGCATCGGGCTGGTGCACAAGTTGGCCGAATCGGGCGAACTGGACTTTGTGGCCGAAGGGGTCATCCAGAACATCCTCAAGAACGGCCCTGAAGCCGTCCACGCCTGCAAGATGATGGTGACCGACGGCCCGCTAACCGCCGAAGCCGCCGCCCGCCTGCTGGCGCAACGCCGCGTGAGTGACGAGGGGCGCGAAGGCATCTCCGCCTTCCTCAACAAGCGAAGCGCGTCCTTTGTGGAAGAGGGCCCCAAGGAGTGATTCGCAAGATTCTCATCGCCAATCGCGGCGAAATCGCCATCCGCATCATCCGCGCCGCCCGCGAGATGGGCATCAAGGCGGTGGCGGTCTATAGCGAAGCGGACGAAACCGCCCTGCACGTGCAATGGGCGGACGAAGCGGTGTACGTCGGCGGACCTGAGCCCCGCGAGAGCTACCTGCGATCCGAAGCCATTCTCGAAGCCGCCAAGGCCACCGGTGCCGACGCTATTCACCCGGGCTACGGCTTCCTGAGCGAGCGCGCCGAGTTTGCCGAGGCCGTCGAGGCCGCCGGACTCATCTTCATTGGCCCGCCTGCCGCCGCCATGCGCAGCCTAGGCGCCAAGATCGACGCCAAGCGCCTGGCCGTGGAGAACGGCGTGCCGATCGCGCCAGGTTTCTTCGAGCCCGGAGCTTCGGATGAACGCATCCTGCAGGCCGCCCGCGAGATGGGCCTGCCCGTGATGCTGAAGGCTTCGGCCGGGGGTGGCGGACGCGGCATGCGCGCGGTGTTCTCCGACGACGAACTGGAAAGCGCCCTCCGGCTGGCCCGTGAGGAAGCTCGCCAAGCCTTTGATGACGACGATATGATGGTGGAGCGGCTCATCACCCAGCCGCGCCACATCGAGGTCCAGGTGCTGGCCGACCAGCACGGGCAAGTGGCTTGTCTCTTTGAGCGCGAATGCAGCCTGCAGCGCCGCCACCAAAAGCTGGTGGAAGAAGCCCCCAGCCCGGTGATGACTGACGCCCACTGGCAAACCCTGCGCGAAAGCTGCACGCGCCTCATCCGCGCGGCGGGCTACACCGGGGCGGGCACGGTGGAATTCATGTACGACCCCCATACGGAGTCGTTCGCCTTCCTCGAAGTCAACGCGCGCCTGCAAGTGGAGCACCCGGTCACGGAAATGATCACCGGGGTGGACCTGGTGCAGTGGCAGATCCGCATCGCCCAGGGCGAGGCCCTCGCGCTAGCCCCGGCTCTGATGAACGGAGACCGCACCGCCATCCTGGGGCATGCCATCGAGTGCCGCATCGTCGCCGAAGACCCGAGCAAGGGGTTCATGCCCAGCATCGGCTATCTGCGCGGGTGGGCCGCGCCCATGGGGCCAGGAATTCGATTCGATACGGGGTTCGGGCCGGGCCGCGAGGTCACGCGCTACTACGACAGCCTCATCGCCAAGCTCATCGGCTACGGAGCCACTCGCGACGAGGCCGTGAGTCGTACTGTCCATGCCCTGCACGACACCCACATCCTGGGCGTGGCCACTAACGTGGCTTACCTGGGCGATGTGCTCCGCCACCCCGGCTTCCTCGCGGGGGACATTGACACCGGGTTCTTGGGCCGCCATTTTGCCGACTGGCAACCCCCCACCGAGTGGCCGGAGGAACTAGCAGCCTTGGTGCAGGCCGCCAGCCAGACTCACACCCCCACCGCTGCCGCCGAAGGGGCCCGCACCCCCATGTCGCCGGCGTGGGATCGAGCGGACGGGTTCCGGTCGCTACGAACGCAGTAGGTCGCGCGGCGGGGCGTCCCACCCCGCCCGGGCCGTAACTAGGTTTATTGGAGTTCGCCGTGGTGTGGCCGGGATTCAAAGTCGGGAACGTGGAGGTGCAGACACCCTTGGTGCTGGCCCCTATGGAAGATGTCTCCAGCCTGCCCATGCGCGTCATCGCAAAGCGGATTGGCCAGCCGGGCCTGATGTTCACCGAGTTCGTCAGCGCGATGGCGATCCATTACAACGCCCGCAAGACGTACCGCAAACTTCGCATTGACCCCGAAGAGCGCCCATTGGGCATTCAAATCTTCGGCGCGGACCCCGAGGTGATGGCCGAAACCGCCCGCATCTGCGCCGACGCCGGGGCCGACATCATTGATATCAATATGGGCTGCTGGGTGCCCAAGGTGTGCCGCACTGGGAGCGGCGCGGCTCTGCTGAAAGACCCCGACACCGCTGAGCGCATCGTCCGCGCCGTGGTGGACGCGGTAAAGGTGCCCGTCACCGTCAAGGTGCGCGCCGGGTGGGATTACTCGCAGTTTGCGGCTCCCGACCTGGCCCGCCGGTTCCAGGATGCCGGCGCGCAGATGCTCACCCTCCACGCCCGCTTTGCCAAGCAGGGATTTGAAGGTGAAGCCGACTGGGATCTCATCCGCCGGATGCGCGAAGTTGTCACCGTGCCCCTCATCGGCAATGGCGACGTGAAAACCCCCGCCGATGCCCGCCGCATGCGCGACGAAACCGGCTGCGATGGCGTGATGGTGGGTCGTGCCGCCATCAGCAATCCGTGGGCGCTGGCCGCCATTTCCGCCGAGATGCGGGGCGAAGCCGCTCCGCCCCCGCCCACGCTCCTCGAGCGCATTGACGTGGTGCGCGAGCATGCCCGCAGCATGGTGGAATTCGAGGCGGTAGAGAGTGGGGAAGACATCTCGCCGGCCGTGGAATTGCGCGCGCTCAGCCGCCTGCGCGGGCAGTTGCCCATGTACATCAAGGGCGAGCCCGGGGCCAGCCAAATGCGGGCGCGGCTTTCCCGCGTAAGTTCATTGCAGGAGCTCGATGACCTTTTGGGCGAATTCCTAACGCTATCCGCCGCCGCCGTTTAAGCATCCCGAAAGGCACGAGCATATTCTCATTTTCTTCGACTAGAATGTCGGGGACGATGTCGAAACCCACCCTCACTGTGGCCATGATCGGATACCAGTTCATGGGGATGGCGCACAGCAACGCCTATCGCCAAGTTGGCCGGTATTTCGATTTGCCGTGTGAGGTGCGGATGAAGACGCTGGTGGGGCGCCGCGAGGACCGCGTGCGGGCCGCCGCCGACCGCTTTGGATGGGAAGGCTACGCCACCGACTATCGCGCCGCGATTGACGACCCCGAGGTGGACATCATCGACATCGGCACGCCGCAGGATTCGCACGCCGAGATCGGGATCGCCGCCGCGAAGGCCGGGAAGGTGGTGTTCTGCGAGAAGCCCATGGCCCGCAATCTGGCCGAGGCGGAGCGTTTTATTGAGGCGGTGCGCGCCAGCGGTCGCCCTAGCCTGATTTGGCACAACTACCGCCGGGTGCCGGCCATCGCCTTAGCGCATCAGATTCTTCAGCGCGGTGAGCTGGGCGAAATTCGCCACTGGCGCGCCACCTATCTCCAGGATTGGCTGGTCAACCCGCAGGCGCCCCGGGGCTGGCATTTGCAAAAGGAAATCGCGGGCAGCGGCTCGCTCGGCGACATCGGCGTTCACATCACCGACCTCGCCCAGCATCTCATCGGTCCGGTGGCAAGAGTCACTGGTTTTCTTAAGACCATAACGAATGAACGACCCTTGCCGGGTAGCGGTGAAATGGCCCCGGTAGATGTGGATGATGTGGCCATGTGGCTGGCAGAGTTTGCCAATGGTGTGACGGGGACCTTTGAAGCCACCCGCTTTGCCACGGGTCGTAAGAATTACAACCGATTTGAGGTCAATGGGAGCAAGGGAAGCCTCGCCTTTAATCTCGAACGCTTCAACGAACTCGAAGTCTATTTCGAGGATGGCCCCGCCGAAACTCGCGGCTGGCGTACCATTCAAGCGACCGATGGATGTCACCCGTTTATGTCAGCCTATTGGCCGGCCGGGCACGTCATTGGTTATGAGCACACCTTCATCAATACGTTGAAGGATGCCCTCACAAATCTCACCCTCGGGCAGCCCATCTCGCCGTCGCTCGAAGACGGTCTCCAAAATCAACGCGTCCTGGATGCGGTCGAACGAAGCGCCGCGTCCAGGACGTGGATTGAAGTGGATTCCGGGCCGACTTAGGCCGCGAGATCGTAGACGTGTTGGGATTCGGGGTCTCCGTCGCGGAGGGCCTCCCGAATGGATTCAGCTAGGGTTTCGAGTGCTGCCGCGAACTCCGGGGTATCGGCGTCCGCATGGTTCAGGCAGCGCATCAAAAGCTCGTAGGCTTGGTTGTACGGAAAAATGGCAACCACCAGTCCTTCTCGCGCTTCCATGCGATATAGATTTGGTGACTTTTTTTCCCGCCTTATCGGTAATTCATGAAACCCGGCACCATTTCGGGCGTCAATCTCGTAATTATAAGGGGAAAGAGGTCCCCAAATGGCCTCGATTTACCCTCTGATTGCCGCCAGGATGGCCCATAATGAAGAGTAAGGAAGTTCGCATGCGTTCCAAGTCGATCATGACGCTTGCCATGACGGCCGCTATCTCGAGTCTCGCGATAGCTCAGGAAACTGCGCCCGAAAATTCCCAAACTTCCGAAAACACCCTGCCGATCACGGCTCCGAATCTGCGCGCCAACAGCGCGGCGGAATCCATGATCCCCGAGGCCGTGGGTGGCCTTACCGCCCTCGAATTGATCCCGGTCCGTCCGGGTTCCACCCGCGTTCCGCTTCGGCGCGGCCACGTCATGTCGCTCAGCGAGCGCCTTGACCTCGGCGGTCGCATCCTCGACCGCGACCGCGACTACACCGTGGACTACGCGGCGGGCGTCATCGTGCTGCTGGTGCCGGTCCAACAAGGTGACAGCCTGCGCGTCAGCTACCGCTACGACGCCACCAAGGCCCAAACCGGACGCTTCACGGGCGATAACTCCGCCACCACCGCTTCGCTCAGCCTGGTGCCGGGCGCCACATTCGCCCTGGGGATGGGTGTCACCGAGCGATCCGCGGATGGCCGCGTGACCGTGACCGACATCTACGGGTTGGCCAACAATTTCAAGGCCGGTGGTCTTCAGATCAAGGGCGGCATTTACGCGGGCGAACGCCGCGCCACCGAATCTGTGGACCTGATGACCGGGGCCGGCTCTGGTGCGCAGGGCGCGCAAGAGGGAAGTGGCCAAGCCATTGTGCAGTCGGCTGCGCTTCCGCTGGCGGGCGGCACCATCTCGGTGGACTACCGCGCCATTGATAAGAATTTCATGGGCATGGATGCCCTGGGCGGGGCCGGCTTCAACGCCGACCAGATCAACCAGTTCGCCCGCGAACGTGGCCTCAAGCGCACCAACTTTGCCGCGCGCGGCCTGCGCATGGGCGGCATGGTGCTGGGCTCGGGCATGCACACCGTCGGCGATTCGAACGGCAGCATCGACTGGCGCAGCATGAGCCTGCAATACGGCGGCCTGCAAGTGAACTTCAATTCGCAGACCGTGGACCAAGGCTTCACTCGGTTCAACGATATCGCCGAAGAAGATCGTGGCCAACTCGCCAAGGAGCGCGGGCTGGAACGCACCAATATTGATGCCGTTGCCCAAACGGGCATCGGCAAGTTCGGCTTTACGCAACTCGGTGTGAGCGAGCAAGGCGTCTCCGACCTCCGCCGACGCGCCCTCAGCTACGAAGGGCTCAACCTCAAGCTCCACTGGTTTGACCAGCACGTGGAGGACGGTTTCCGCCGCTTCGGCGATCTGCGCGAAGGCGACCGAGGCCAACTGGCCAAGGAAGTCGGCATGCGCCGCGAGAACTTCTCGTTCGCGCTGGCCGGCCCGACCGCGCTCAGCTACACCTCGCGCATTCTGCGTGACGATACGGGTCGCCTCAACCAACAAGATTTGCGCCTCACGGCCGGCCGCCTCACTCTGGATCACCGCTTCTACGCGATGAACTCCGGATTTGAGCGATTCGGTTCGCAATCCGGCGAAGAAGTCAACGGCGCGGTGCAGTCCATCGTCGCCATGATGGGCCCGGGCGTGAACCCGAATGGCAACGATGCCCGCATGCTGGCCAATAGCCAGGGCATGGAGCGCACCTATTGGGGTGGCAGCTACGGCCTCAGTGCCAACAGCACCGTCACAGGTAACTGGTTCCGTCTTGGCAGCAGCGAAGGCGGCATCGAATTTCAGCAGTTCGGCATTACGTCTAAGAACCTGAACCTCGCCCTGCGCACGCAGACTAGCAGCGATTCCTTTGACGACCGCACGGCTCTCACCGCCACCGAGCAACGCATCCTGGGTACGGACACCGGTTTCGACCGCACCAACGCCGACCTCAGCATGAACCTTGGCGGTGCCCGCCAGCTCACGGCCAGCTACTTCCGCGCCAATGACCTGGAAGGCGGCCTCAATCGGCAATGGTTCCAATATAAGGACAAGGGTTTCGAAGCCACCTACCGCCATCGCTCGGTGGATCAGGCCTTTGGCGCGTTCCGCAGCCTGGATGATGGCGAGCGCGACCTCTTTGGGGCTCTGCGCGGCAATTCGCACACCGAATCGCTTGTCAATTGGGCGGTGAACCCCAACATCAATCTGCAATACGCCACCAATGCCGGCCAAACCGAAGACGGCATCACGCAGTACAACAATAGCGACATCAAGGCGCAGATCAACCTGGACCGCGCCACGCGCATCAATCTGCAACTGTGGGAGAACAACCGGTTCGACCCCACCGCCAGCCTGCTGGACCAGAGCTATCGCAACTTTGAGCTGTTCCGCAACTTTGGCCGCGCCGGCGAGCTAACGGTGCGCCGCGAAGAATCAAGCTGGGATGGCAGCGAGGAAAATCGCCCGGACAGCACTCGCGATACGTTGGTCTACCAAACGCAGCTCAACAGCACGACTTCCATCCGCACCGAGCACAGCGAAGCCAAGTTCGAAGACGGCACCCGCGAGACCCTGCGCTCCAATACCATCAACACGCAAATTACGCCGCGCGCCGGCGTCAGCGTGACGGATAGCCACATCGACCGGGACAACTCGCAGCCGGACCAAACCCGCCGCGATTACGGTTTCTGGGTGGACTTTGGCAGCAACATCCGCCTCAACTGGAACTCCGCTCGCAACCTGAACGGGGCCGGGAACGCCACGCGCGACCAGCGCTTTGGCCTCACCACCGGGCAGTTTTCGGGCATGCAAGTGGGCGGCGACTACCACCACCAGGGCTGGGATGGCCAGCGCGACCTGCACCAGGGCAACTTTAGTCTTTCTAACATCAAGCCGATGGATTGGGGCTTCCTCAAGGACGTCCGGTTCAACTTCACGGCCGACACTCACCGCGACCTGGAACAGTGGAAGAAGGAAAACCGCTCCATGGGCTTTGGGGGCCGCTCGGGCAACTTTGGCTTCGGTTTCGACTACCGTAGCCAGATTGACGCCCTGCAGCAGCGCGCCATTGACCGTGTGTTCACTGTCAGCACGGATACCACGGGCAAGGCCTCCATCCGCGCCGACATCCACTATAACGTGCGCACCATGCCGGACAACAGCATGGTGATGGTCCGTGATTTCCGCTTTATCGCCGGGGCTGGGCAAACCTGGTCCGTCTCGCATGAGATGAAGACCAACCCGCTGCGCGATGAATCCCGCGCCCTGCTGGGCAGCGTCGCCACCGAGTGGCGCGTCAACCAGTGGCGCATTGGCTACAACGGCCTGGACGATGCCAAGCTCGGCCTCGTCTTTGATGAAAAGATCAACGACAATACCAAGCAGCTCATCCGCAGCATGGGGATTGACGCGACGCTGTTTGCGAGCTCGCCGAGCCCGTTGCGCTTGGAATACCGATTGAACCAAGACGAGCGCAACAATAAGCGTCAAACCCGTCACTGGTTCTCGTTGGCCTACGACCAGCGCCCCGGCCCGAATCAAACCTTCGGGATCTCGGTGACGAACCTGAACTGGGAACACGCCCGCCCGCAATCCTTTGCCCCCAACCAGTGGGGTCTGCGGTTCGACTACTCGTTCCGGTTCTGATCTTCAGACGAAGTGTTTTGGCCGGGGTCGTTGTCGATCACTTCAGATGGGGTCATCTGCTCCTGCCTTGAACTCTTCAGCCGAGATTCGATAAGAGCATCAAGTGACCACTTTCCCGCGCCTAAGAAAACGAGCCAGGGCATTACACAAAGCGTATTGAAGGGATTTTTGCGAAGGACAGTGCGAGTTAGCCCCTCACCGATGAGGTCCGGAATGAAGTGCGGAAGGAAGAGGAGCGCGGCCGACACGAAAACCAAGACTGCGACCGGACGAACGAACAGTCCTAATAGCAAGAAGAGACCGACCAACGCCTCGATTCCGCCAAAGACAGGCATAAGGTGCACGGGAAACTCTGCGCGAACGTTTAGTATCCGATCGGCTTCAAGGTCGTGAATGATGAATTTGCCCAAGGCGTCGAAAAACAATCCGAGGGCAGTGAATATGCGCCAGAAAGCAGCCCAGCCACCGTAATTTGTTGAACGCACGGAGAGCTCAAGCAGCCTTCGCCACCTCGATTGACGGGGTGCAGGATTCACAACAAGCTGACTCATTCACTCCTCAATCACAATCATCCGCACGAGTTACCATGCGGGCGCATCACTTGCAACCGCATTCTGGCGGTTCAGGAGCATATGGAGCAAGAGCACTTTTGGGGAGTACATAGATCAAACCTATCGGAATCGCGCTAGGTTCATTCGAACCTGGTAAGGGTGCCACCAGTAAGCCTGCTGACGGTAGTTCCGCCGGACATTCCTCACCCTGGTAACCCGGCGGGCAACCCCCCGCGCCAAACAGGGAAAACCATGTCCGGAGCCCACTCTTAAGCATGACGTTTTCGATGATTGCCGCCTTTCTCGCTGTGGTCGCCATGGTAGCTGCCTGGGAATTGACCAAAGACGCATTGCGACAACCTGAACCGTAAAGACAAGACTTTCTTCCCCCTCGTCTGGTCCGCTGATTGGCCCGCCCCATCCCTGGGGTGGGTCATCGGCTTTTTGGAGACTGGTTTTTCGGCCGATCCCCCCGCGTTTCAGGCCCTATCAAACTTTTTTCACTTTTTTTGGGATGAGAATGGGACGCCAAACGCATATACAAGGTTCTACATGAACTTGTATGTTTGAACCTAGCACTTTTGCCAGCCACCCAGTACCACGCCAATTACGTCCCAAAATCGGGGAAAACAGGGGTTGACAGGTAAGCCCCGTCCCAGTATCATAACAACATCAGCCCGCACAAGGAGTCAGGGTTGAAGGCCGGGAGCCGAAAAATTCAGCCGGGGGAGCCGCCATGGAGGGCAGCAAGCCCGGCTTCGAATTTCTAGGAACCCGACCACTCGGAGCGATAAAGGTGGCAACTGCACCCATTTTTGGCCTTGGTCACACTGGCGAAGATTCCGCCAAGGTGGACAGCAAAAATCGCCTCCTCATCACCAAGCCCAAGCGGGACTATCTCTGTCCCGTGGGCACCAGCGATTTCGTTTTTGTCATCGGCGACATGGGGCAAATCATCTGCTACCCCGTCAGCAAGTTCAACGAAACCTTCAAGCCGCTTTTGGAGCCCGAGATGCACGAGACGGGCAAGATGGATCTCGCGCGCGAAATCCTTGGCACCTCAGTGGCCGGCCGCTTCGATAATGTGGGGCGTTGCGTGCTGCCGCAATCGCTGTGCAAGCGCGCCAAGATCACCGTCGGCGAGGATGTCATCGTCATCGGCGCGCCGGGCCACATCGAGCTCTGGTCGAAAGCCCAGCGCGAACTCTTTTTCGAAGACACCCAAGGCTACAACGAGAAGTGGCGCACCTTCATCCAGGATGCGCGCACCCGCATGCGGGAGGGCCGCTAATGACGGCGCCCGCCCCCACCCACGTCCCGGTGATGTTTGACGAAGTGATGGAGGCTCTGCGCCTGAGCCCCGGCATGGTGGCCGTGGATGGCACCCTGGGCCTCGCGGGTCACGCGCGCGAAATCGCGCGCCGCATTGCCCCGGGCGGCAAGCTCATCGCTTTCGATTGGGATGACCGCATGATGGCCATCGCGCGCGAGCGCCTGGCCGAGGTGGAAGGCTGCGACGTGCAGTACGTCCACGAGGATTACCGCGCGATCCCGGAGGTTCTGCAAAAGCAAGCCGAACCGGGCGCTGACGCCATTTTCATCGATATGGGCCTGAACAACGCCCAGATCGAGGACGCCGAGTACGGCATCTCCTTCCTCCGCGAAGGCCCGCTGGACATGCGCATGGACAAGCGCCGCGAAACCACGGCCGCCGACTGGCTGAACCATGCCACCGCCCAGGAGATTGAGGACGTGCTGTTCAATGAAGGTGGAGAGCGCTGGGCGCGCCGCATTGCTGCCACCATCGTCGAGCGCCGCAAGACCAAGCCTCTGGCGACCACTACGGACTTGGTGGATTGCGTGATGGCGGCCATCCCGGCGGCCAAGCGAGATCCGCGCATCCACCCGGCCACCCGCACGTTTCAGGGGGTCCGCATCTTCATCAATGATGAGTTAGAGGACCTCGGCGAGTGCGTCACCGCCATCGCCCAGTCCCTGCGCCCGGGCGGCACCATGGTGGTGCTGGCCTACCACAGCGGCGAAGATGGCGCGGTCAAGCATGCCTTCCACGCCCTGGCCCGCACGGACGAATTCTCCGAACCCCACCGCAAGCCGGCACGCCCCAGCGAGGCGGAAGTGGCCCGCAACCCGAAGGCCCGCAGTGTGCGCCTGCGCACCCTGGTGCGCCAACCGAAATCCAAGAAGAAAGCCCCGGAAGGTGCTGCATGAAAACCACCACACCCCCTCGACCCCAAGTGACTTCGCCCAGCCGGCCCACCACCACTGCCCGCCCGCGCGCGGTTCGGGTGGCGGTACCGGTTGCCGCTCCGGCGCCCACCCCGGCCCGTAGCCGAGCCCGCGCGAACTCAAATGCTTGGATCTGGGCGGCCGGGGCGTTCTTCGTGGCCTTTGCCAGCAGCACACTCACGGCGGAATCGCAGTCGGCCCGCCAACGCGCCGAAGCAGACCGCATGCGCCACGAACTGAGCGCCATCCGGTCGGAATCCGATTTGCTCACCGACCAAATCCAGATGCGTACCAATACGGATGCCTGGGAAACCTACGCCGCCGGCAATGGCATGCGCTACGTGGGCGCCCCGGAAGAAACGGAAGAAGAACTGGCCGCTCAGGCGAACACGCAAGCCCAAGGAGGTGCCAACCGTGACTAATTCTCCGCGCCGACTCAACCAGAACGTGCTGCGCTCGCGCTCCACCACGGGCGCCATCGCGCTCGGCTGTCTGGCCATTGCCTGCGTCGGCAGTCAGGCATACGCCCAACTCATGCGCCCCGAGCCCGCTGCCAAGCGCCACAGCACGAGCGAGAAAACCGTAATGCGCGGCACGCTCTTGAGCGCGGACGGAGAAGTGCTGGCCGAGACCACGCCGAGCTACGAACTGCGCCTGGATGATCGCCGCAGCCCCATGAGCTACGCCTTTTATGCCGATCTGGCCGCTGCCACGGGCCTGGGCATGGTCGAATTCGATCGCCCTCGCAACAACGGCGAGTTCGTCCGCCGCTGGAATGTGGAATTAAGCTCTGAGCGCACTCGACAAGTCGAAGCCGTGAAGAAGCGCTGGAAGGCCGACGGTCTTTCGCTGGAACGCCGCGAAACCCGCCGCTACCCGGCCGGCCGCGACGCCATCAGTGCCGTGGGTTACTTCAACCCCGAAATCGAGATTGACGGCAACCCGTTTTTGATTGGAGCCGAGCGCTCCGCCGATGCCATGCTGTCGCAGGAGGGTGTCCGGCCCGGTCGCGGAAAGTCCGTGACTCTGACCCTCGACACCCAACTGCAACAAGAGGCCATGCGTGTCATCACCCAGGCGGTGGAACGACACAAAGCCACCGGCGGGGCCGTGATTGTGATGGACCTGTACACCGGAGACCTTCTGGCCCTGGCCAGCGCTCCCGTGTTTAACCCCTACAGTCGCGATCCGCAGGAGCGCTCGGGCTACAACTACGCCTACACCAACCCGTACGAGCCGGGCTCGATCATGAAGCCGATCACCGAGGCCCTCGCCTTGGAAACCGGCCAGGTGGGCGAGAACTGGTCGTACGAGTGCGACGGCGCCATGACCGTGTCGGGCCACTCCATCCGCTGCACGCACGTGCACGGCCACGTCGGCCTCAACCAAGCCATGGAAGTCAGTTGCAACGGCGCCGCCATGACGTGGGGGGCCACCGTCGGCCACGAGCGCATGAGCCGCTTCTTTGAAGAAAGCGAACTACTCAAGCGGCCGGGGCTCGGCCTGGGCGGGGAATCCATTGGCGTCATCCAAGAGGACGATGCCAAGCGGCTCCAACTCGCCACCTGGTCCATCGGGCAGTCGGTTCAGCTCACGCCCATCCGCATGGCCAGCCTGTATTCCATCCTCGCCAACGATGGTTTGTATACGCCGCCGAACATCATCGCCAAGGTGGACGGGATGCCGTATCAGCGGCCCGCGCCGCGATCGGTGATCGAAGCCAAGGCGGCTCGGCGTGCCTTCCAAAGCATGATTGGGGTCATTGAGTCGGACAACGGAACCGGTAAGCACTTGCGCCTGAATGGGGTGCCGCTCGCCGGAAAAACGGGCACCGCCCAAAAGACGGTGAACGGGGTGACGCGGGGCAGTAAGAACTACGTCGCCAACTTTGCGGGCGTGGTGCCCGCCGACAATCCCCGTGCGGTGATTGTGGTGGTGGTGGATGACCCGAAGGACGGCCAGTACTACGGCGGCCAGGTTTCGGGGCCGGTGTTCCGCGAGATGGCGCAAGCCGTCATGCGCATGCCGCAGCGCCGCACCATCCCGGGGCCTAGTCTTGAGGTCGAGGCCGAGCGGCTTCCGGCCCGCCCCAGCGGTACGATGACGCCATGAGCTTCACCCTCCGGGGTTTGTCTTTGGCTTCTGGTTTGGCCTCCGCCCGCATGGTGGGCGGGGACCGTGAGATCACGTCCGTCACCGCCGATTCCCGCGCGGTGGGTGCTGGTTCGTTGTGGGTGGCAATGCCGTCTGCCCGACGGGATACGCACGAGTTCTTGCCCGATGTGGCGTCAGCGGGGGCCAGCGCCGTGGTGGTGCGCGAGGAGTCGGCCCTGGCCCGGGCGCAAGAACTGGGTCTCGATGCGATCTTGGTGACCCGCACGGGGCGCGAGTGGCACCAAGATCTGGCGCAGCTGATTGCGCCGGTATGTGGCAACCCGGGCCGCGAGTTGGAGCTCTATGCCGTGACCGGCACCAATGGCAAAACATCCACCGCGATTTTCTTGGCCCAGATGATGGGGTGCCAATACATGGGCACCCTGGGGTACGGCTCGCCGGACGCCCTGAGCACGCTGGAGAACACCACGCCCTTCCCGGTGGAGCTTCAGAACCTGCTGGGCGGCATGGCGCGGGGCGGCGCCCGCACCGTGGCGATGGAAGTGAGCAGCCACGCGCTGGAAGAGGCCCGGGTGGCTGGTCTCGGATTTGACGTGAGTGTGCTGACCCACCTGAGCCAAGATCACCTGGATTACCACGGCACGATGGAGGCTTATGCGGCCGCCAAGAAGCGGCTCTTTACCGAATGGGCGGATGTAGCCCGCGGCCTGGGCAAGCAACCTCGCTTTGCGCTCAACATCAGCGACCCCTACGGCGCGGCGTGGCTCGCCGACGTGCCCGATGCCATCACCTACGGCACCGCCGATGCCCACGTCGAAGTGCACGCCTCGGAGATGCGCGTGGATTCGATGGTGTTAGATGTCCGCACGCCTTCGGGTTCATTCCGAGTACGGCCGGGAGTGGGTGGTGTCTTCCACCGCGAAAACTTTGCCAGTGCGATTGCCGCCCGGGTGGCGGGGGGCGCCTCCAACGCCGACCTCGAACAAGAACTGGCCCGCGTGACGCCCGTGAGGGGCCGTTTTGAACCCGTCCCCAACGATCTTGGCCTCGATATCATCGTGGATTACGCCCACACGCCGGATGCTCTCACGCAGCTTCTCCGAAGTGTGCGCGCGCTGCAACCCCAGCGGATCATTGCCGTCTTTGGTTGCGGTGGCGACCGCGACCGCACCAAGCGTCCGAAGATGGCGGCGGCGGTGGCGGCCGATGCCGACCTGGCCGTGGTGACCAGCGACAACCCCCGCACCGAGGACCCGCACGCCATCTTGCAGGACGTGGTGGCGGGCATCCCGACGGGTTTCCCGCACGAAGTGGTGGCGGATCGCCCCGAGGCGATCGCCCGTGCTGTGGCCCTCGCTCAGCCTGGCGACATCGTGGTGATTGCGGGCAAAGGCCACGAGGATTACCAAATCATCGGCCACACGAAGTACCCCATGGATGACCGCGATCTGGTCCGCGCCGGACTGGAGGCGCGCCGGTGAATCTAACCTCCGCCGAACTCGCTGCTCGCCTCGGCGGGGTGTTGCACGGCCCTTCCACGGACCTCACCAAGTTCGCCACCGACAGCCGCGAAGCCGGCCCGGGCACTGCATTCCTATGCATCCAAGGCGCGCAAGTGGATGGCCACACGTTCTGGCCGCAAGCCCTTGCCCAAGGGGCCGCCGTGGCCGTGGCGGAGCGCGAAGTCGAAGAACCCTACATCCTCGTGCCGAACCTGGTGGAGGCCCTGGCCAACCTCGGCCGCAGTTGGCGGGCCGAGTGGTCGCACCCGGTCATCGGCATCACCGGCAGCAACGGAAAAACCACCACCAAGGAACTGATCGCCGCCGCGCTGCGCTCCCGGGGGCCGGTGCTCAAGAGCCCGGGTAACCGCAACACCGAATACACCTCGCCGCTGGTGTGGGCGGAGGCGGCGGGCAAGGGCATTGCCGTAATTGAGATGGCGATGCGTGGCTTCGGGCAAATCGCGCACCTGGCCCGCATTCACCAGCCAACCCTGGGGATCATCACCGGTATCGGCACCGCCCACGCCGAGATGGTAGGCAACCGCGAAGGCATCTGCCGCGCCAAGAGCGAACTTCTGCAGGCCCTACCCACGAACGGCCTGAGCATCCTGCCCGCCGATGACGACTTCATCCAAGACCTCCGCGCGGCCGCCCCCGGGCCGGTGCGCACTTTCGGTTTTGCTCCCGAATCCGATGTGGTCATCACCGGCTACCGCGCGCTCAGCCTCACGGCCTGCCAAGTCGCGGTGCGCGTAGATGGCACGCCCTACGAGTTTGAGCTGCCCACGGTGGGGCGGCACAACGCTAAGAACGCCGCCGCCGCCATTGCCGTGGCCACGGCGGTGGGCATCGACCCCGCCACCGCCATTGCGGACCTCGCCCACGCCGAGTGGCCGCCCATGCGCCTCGAAATCCGCGAGCGCAACGGCGTGACGATCATCGTGGACACCTATAACGCCAGCCCGGATAGCACCGTCGCCGCCATCCGCAGCCTGCGCGAAGCCCCCATCGCGGGTCGCCGCCTGGCCGTTCTGGGTGAGATGCGCGAACTCGGTGACTTCTCCGAGGGCGGGCACCGCCTCGTTGGCCGCGCGCTCATGGAATCCGAACTGGACGCCGTGCTCCTCACGGGTGGTCCCACCAAGTTCATCGAAAGCGAAGCCGTGCAAGCGGGATTCCCGCCCGAGCGGATCCAATCCCTCGATGCCCCCGACCCGGTGGCCATCCACACCTGGATGCAGCAGGCCCAACCCGGCGACGCGATCCTCCTCAAAGGCAGCCGCGCCCTCGGCCTCGAACGCGCCCTGGAGGTCGCGCCGGAATGAAGCCCGAGCATTTTCTCATCCCCCTGGCCGTGGCGTCGGTCTTTGCCCCGCTCTGGATGGCCGCCCTCCGCGCCATGCGCAGCGGCCAAAACGTGAGTGCCCACCTGGCCGAGCACGCCCACAAGCAGGGAACCCCCACCATGGGCGGCATGATTATGCTGGTAGCGATGCTGGTCGGGTGCGCCGTCAGCATCCCCGCGCCCTACAACATTTCGGCCCTCGCGCTGGTTCTCGGGTTTGGCGCGGTGGGCTTCATTGACGACTACGTGGTGCCCCGCCGGGTGCAGGGTTCGCGCGGGTTGGGCTGGAAACCCAAACTCGCCATGCAGGTGGCGGCCAGCGTCGGTAGCTTGTGGCTGGGCGGCTTCCGCGAGGTCACGCCCTTCCTCATCGGGGTTTTCCTCCTGCTCTTTATGAGCAATGCCTACAACTTTGCCGACGGCCTCGATGCCCTGGCGGGTGGCCTCGGCGTCATCCTTGCGGGCACACTGGGTTTGTGGGCGTGGGCCACCGGCAACACCCCCATCGCCATCGCCATGGGCGTACTGGGGGTCGGGTTCTTGCCGTTCCTGGCGTTCAATCGTCCGAAGGCCAAGGTGTTCATGGGCGACGTCGGCGCGCTGCCCATCGGGGCCCTCTTTGGCTGGGCGTTCTTGCTCCTGGGCACCAACGCGCAGGGGCAAATCATGCCCGCCGCCTTCTGGCCGCTGCTGGTCATCTCCATTGTGATGCTGATCGAGCTCATCCCCGTGCCGCTCCAAATCGCCAGTGTGAAGCTGCGCGGCAAGCGGATGTTCTCGTTCAAGACGCCGGTGCACCACGGTTTCCAGAGTGCGGGCTGGCTGGAACCGCGCATCGTCGCGATGTTCTATGTGGTGCAGATCCTCGTCAGTGCCGTCGGGCTGGCGATGTTCGCCCCCACCCGCCCTTACGCGCCGTATCTTGCCGCCGGCTTGCTCCTCATTCTTGTACTCAGTCCGTGGCGCTGGTCGCAGTGGGCCAAGGATAAGGTCAAGCCCGCCGAACCCGCGCCCCACGCCGCCCCGGGAGAAGCCTGATGCGGCTGGCCGTTCTTGGTCTTGGGATTAGCGGGGTCGCGGTGGCCCGCGCCGCCGTGGAGAAGGGCTGGACGCCCGTGGTCTACGACGAACGCATGGCCGAAAGCCCGGCCACGCTCCGCAATCTGGATGCCCTCGGGGCCATAGGGGTGGAAGTCGTCACCGGCTGGTTTGGGCGGCTGGCCGATGACGAATACGATGTCCTGGTGGTCAGTCCGGGGTTCCCGCCGCAGCACCCGGCCATCCTGGCCGCCGACCGCGCGGGCAAGCCGGTGTGGGGCGAAATCGAGTTCGCGTTCCGTATTGCTAGGGCCCCCATGGTGGCCATCACCGGCACCAACGGCAAGAGCACAGTCACCGTCCTCACCTGGAAGCTCGTGAGCTCCAGCGGCCGCCGCACCTGGCTGGCGGGGAACATCGCCGGGAGTGGCTACTCCGAGCACACCCTCACCGATGCTGCGCGTCTCGCCGCCCCCGAGGACATCATCGTGGCCGAAATCAGCAGCGCCCAACTGGAACGCATTGACACCTTCGCCCCCCAAGCGGCCTGCGTGCTCAATGTCACCCCCGACCACCTGGACCGCTATCCCGACTTCTCCACTTACCGCGCTACCAAGCTCAAGTTGCTGGACGCCGTGGCCGACGGTGGCACTATCGTCCGCATCGCGGGCGCCCCGGGACTCGAGGACCTCGACCCCGCTCGCCCTGAAGTCATTGTCAAAACCATCGAAGAAGCCAGCATCGCCGACCCCAACCTCGATCTCCCGGCGGGCACGCCGCCGCTGAACTGGGATGATGTAGCCATCTACGGGCGCATCGGGCGCAGCAACTTCGCCGCTGCGTACCAACTCGCCTGCGCTGTGGTTCCGAACGTCGACCCCCACCTTGCCCTCCAGGGCTACACAGGCCTCACGCACCGCATGGAGCGAGTGGGAGAACGGGACAACATCCTGGTCATCAACAACTCGATGTGCACCAACCCCGGGGCCGTCATCGCCAGCAGTCAATCGCTCAATCGGCCTCAAATCCTGCTCATGGGTGGGCACGACAAGGGCCTCGATTTCACTCCCGTTGCCGAATATCTCAAGACCCAACCCCACCAGGCCATCCTCTTCGGTCCGGTGACGGAGAAGTTCCGCGCTTGCCTGGATGCGCCCCACGTTCCCGATTTACCGGCGGCCTTTGCCTTGGCTGTCGAAAAATGTGCAAAAAAGGGGGCCATTCTTCTCGCTCCGGGTTGCGCTAGCGCCGAGCCATACGCTAACTTTAAGGAGCGCGGAGATCACTTCCGCGACATTGCCAAGGAATGGCTTGAAATATGACAAGGGTCACCGGACGCGACCCGCTATTGACCGCATTGGCGAGCCTCGCCACGGTTCTTGGCGTGTTTTTTGTATGGAATGCGGCGTACGTGCAGAGCGCGGCCGAGGGAAGGGTTTTCCCGTGGGACCCCATCATCACCGTTTTCCAGTTCCTGTTCGTTGCCCTTCCGCTCTATTTGTGGATTAGCAGCCAAAAGGAATCTCGACTTCGCAAGCTCGTTCTGCCCGCTGGCATCCTCTCTTTCCTCCTCCTCGCGGCGGTTCCGCTGGTTGGGATCAAGCGCAACAACGCTCGCCGCTGGCTGGGCATCCACGATACGCCTTTGGTCATCCAACCGGCTGAGTTCGCCAAGCTCGGCATCGTTTTGGCGCTGGCCCTCGGCCTGGCGCTCTATTGGGAGCGCCGCGCCCAGCGCACGAACCCGAAGGCGCGCCTCATGCCCGGTTCCGCCAAGTACTGGGTGTGGCCCATGGTGGGCACCTTCATGATGGCGGGAGCCGTCATCGCGCAACCGGATATGGACACTGCCGCCGTGATGGCGATGATGGGCGTGCTGATGCTGTGGATGGGTGGCATCAATCGCCGCGTGGTCCTCAGCCTTCTCACCGGCGGCGTCGTGTTGCTGCTGGCCGTGGCGGCCACCGCCCCGTACCGATTCGAGCGGATGATCAAGCACTTCGACCGCGAAAGCATTGCGGTGCGCGAGGGTGTGGGCTACCAAACCGCCATCAGCTCGGATGCCATTAACCGGGGCAACCTCTTTGGGGTGGGATTCACCGAAGGGCAAGCGAAGGTCAAGCTCCCCGAAGTCACGAGCGACTACATCATGACGACGGTGGGCGAAGAGTTCGGCTTCGTCGGCTTCCTCATGGCGTTCTGTGTCATCGCGGGCATCGTCTGTCGGCTTTGGTACCTGTCGCAAGGCATGAATGGCCTCTTCGGGCGGTTTGTGCTGCAAGGGCTGTGCGTGTGGATGGCCTTGCAGGCGGGGCTGAACCTGATGATGGCGAACGGCACCCTTTGGACCATGGGATTGCCGATGCCGTTCTTCAGCGACGGATTTTCCAGCTTGCTTGCGCTCTGGATTGGCCTGGGCGTGGCGCAGGCGTGCCTCCGCGAAGATGCGGCGTACGAACCCGTGGACGAGTCGTTCTTTGCCGAAGAAGAACGTCCTCGGCCGGTCAAGCGTGCCCGCCCAGTGCGGCGTCCGCAACCGGCTCCCGTGCGCAAGACCCGCCCTCAGACATTGGCGACTCGCCGCCCGGCTCCTCAAGTCAAGCGTCGTCCGGCGCCCCAACCGGTGCGCAAACCCGCCCCGCGACCCAGTGCCAAGGCGCCCGTGCGGCGTCCAATGCCGGGGTCGCCTCAGTTCCAATCCATGCAAAGGGAGGCAGCCTATGCGTCTGGTCGTGACCGGCGGCGGAACGGGCGGACACGTCTACCCGGCGCTTGAGGTTGCGCTCGGCGCCCAGCGGCGCGAGTGGAACGTCCAGTATTTCGGGAGCATCCGAGGGCAAGAAGGCGACGCGTGTCAGCGCGTCGGCTTGCGCTTTACGGCCTTTGCCAGTGAGCCGGTGTATTCGCTCAAGACGTTCCGGGGCCTGCGGGCGCTGGTGCGGCTGTATCAAGCCAGCCTGCAGGCAGGGAAGGCCCTGCGCCGCGAAGGGGCGGAAGCCGTTTTTGCCACCGGGGGCTATTCCAGCGCGCCGGTCTTGCAGGCCGCCCAGCGTCTTGGCATTCCCACCGTTTTGCACGAGCAGAATGCCGTCCCTGGCCGTACGCAACAACTGATGTCGAAGCGGGCGGCGGCGGTTTGCACAGTGTTCGCCGAAGCCGAATCCCACTTTCCGGGGGCGCGCGTGGTGCGTACTGGTATGCCCGTGCGCAAGGCGCTGCGCGATAGCGCCCAGGGGCGACTCTTTGAAGAAGGCATCTCGCACAGCGCTCCGGTGGTGCTGGTAATGGGCGGTTCTCAGGGCAGTGCCGCGCTGAATGACGTCGCGCTGACTTGTGCAGCCCGCATGGCCCGCTCCGAAGTGCAGTGGATCCACGTCACCGGACCCAAGCACTACGAAGAGACTCTGGCCTCCAGCAACAAACTCGCGATCAAGAGTGACTATTCCGTGCGCCCCTATTTGCAAGAGGACGACCTCGCCGCGGCCCTGTTCTCGTGTGCAGTGTGCGTGAGTCGAGCGGGCGCGGGGACCCTGGCCGAGCTGGCCGCCTTCCGCAAGCCCTCGATTCTCGTCCCGTTTCCCAGCGCATTTGGCGACCATCAAACGCGCAATGCTTCAGAATTTGTAGAGATGGGCGCGGCCGAATTGATCCCTCAAAGTGAACTCACGCCGGCAGGCCTCGAAGTGCGCATCCTTAAATGGCTGAGCGATGCCGATGCCGCTCGCCACGCCCGCGAAGCCTTGGCCCAATGGGATCGCCCGGACGCCACCGAGCTTGTGCTGGATGAGATTCAGCGGGCGGTGACCGCGTGAGCCGCCCCTACGAACGTCCGGAGTGGTTTGCCGGTGCCGATGCGGCCCAAAACTGCACCGGGTACTTCTTCGTCGGTATTGGCGGAGCCGGGATGAGCGGGATTGCCCGGGTGCTCCACCAGCAGGGCTTCCGTGTTTCGGGCAGTGACCGCACCGCCAGCCTCGTCACTGACCGTCTGGTGGCCGAAGGAATTCCCGTCACCATTGGCCACGCCCACGCCCGCCCTCACGAGGGCGACCTCATCGTTGTCACCGACGCGGTGGAACTGGAAGAATCGCCGGAAGTGGCATGGGCACGCGAACACGGACGCCCCCTCTGGCGGCGAAGCCAAGCTCTCGCCCACGCCCTGCGTGACTACAAAGTTATCGCCGTCACCGGCACCCACGGCAAAACCACCACCACCACCATGCTCGGCGAAGCGCTCGCGGCAGCGGGGCAGGATCCGCTGGTGATCGTGGGGGCGGAGGTTCCGGCCTGGGGTTCTAGTGCCCGCATCGGGCGCGGCGGTTGGGCCGTTGTGGAGGCGTGCGAAGCCTACGCCAGCTTCGAACACCTCGTCCCCCATATGGTTGTACTCACCAATCTCGAGCACGATCACGTCGATTTCTATCCCACCGAACAGCATCTGCTGGATGCCATTGAGGGGTTCATCAACCGCATCGAGAATGGCGGGGCGTGCTTCGTCCTCGCCGACGACGACACGGCCCTGAGCGTGGCCGGGCCGAGCGCGGTGGCCGTACTGCCCCAAGAAGCCCCCGCCGAAGTGGGAGCCCCCGGCGACCACAACCGACGAAACGCGGCCCTCGCCCGTGCCGTGGCCCTCAGCCTGGGCGCCGCTGCCCCCGCGGTGGATGAAGCTCTGCGCACTTTCTCGGGGGCCGAACGCCGCCTCCAAATCATCCACGATGCCGATTGGACGTTGGTGGACGATTACGCCCACCACCCCACCGAAATCCAGGCCAGCATTCAGGCGCTGCGGGAGAAATTCCCCGGCCGCCGCCTGCTCGTCGCTTTCCAGCCTCACCTCTATTCGCGCACCGCGCCACTCTTAAACGAATTCGCCCAGGCCTTAGACGGGGCCGATGTCGTCATCCTCACCGACATCTATCCCGCTCGCGAGGCCCCGATGGCGGGCATCAGCAGCGTCCGCATTGCGGAGCTGATGCGCAAGGAGTGCCACTACGTGCCCAGCCGATTCCTGGTCGCCCGCGAGGCGGCCCGCCACATGCGCCCCGGCGACGTGGTGGTGATGATGGGCGCCGGGAACATTGGCGATTGCGTGGCCGATGTGTTGCCTGAGGTCGAACGCCTGCGCGCCAAGCGCACCAAGCGCATCACCGTTCTGGCCGGGGGCGATAGCGCAGAGAGGGAAGTCAGCCGCCTGAGCGGCCTCAGCGTGTTCCAAGCCCTGCAGCGCCTCGGCTACGACGCCACCCTGATGGACGCCACCGAGCGGCTGATGAGCGGCCAGGGATTCCCGGAGTTTGTCGGCCCGAACCGCCCCGACCTCGTGGTCATGGCCGTTCACGGTACCCATGCCGAGGATGGCGCCCTCCAAGGACTGCTCGAACTCCTCCACATCCCCTACACGGGCTCGCGCATCCTGGCCTCGGCCACCGGAATGGATAAGGACGCCACCAAGCGGGTGCTGGCCGCCCACGGCCTCGATGTGCCGAAGGGTGTGCTGCTAAAGGAAGGGGAAGGCGTGCCTGAGTTGCGCGGCTTGGAAGGCGACTCCTTCGTCGTCAAGCCCAACCGCCAAGGTTCCACGGTCGGCCTTGTCTTCGTGGAGCGCCGCGCCGACCTGCCGGCGGCGCTGGAGAAGGCCTTCCACTACGACACCGAAGTGCTGGTGGAAGAGTGGGTGCGCGGCACTGAAGTGAGCGTGCCCGTGCTGGGCAGTCGCGTATTCCCGGTGGTCGAAATCGTGCCCGATGGGGGTCGCTACGACTTCACGCGCAAGTACGTGCCCGGGGCTACCGAAGAGATCTGCCCGGCCCGCCTGGACCCCGCCCTCACCCGCCGCATTCAGCTCATGGCGCGGGACGCGCATTTCGCCCTCGGGGCGCGCGGCCTCACCCGCACCGACATGATCGTCACCGAAGATCGGGTGGTCGTCCTCGAGATCAACACCCTCCCCGGCATGACCCCCACCAGCCTCGCCCCGCGCGCCGCGCAGGCCGACGGCCTCGGTTTCGACGAACTCGTCAATCTCATTGTGGAGGAAGGACTTGCCCCCCGGGCCGAACTCGCGCCGACCGTCCGCCACTAAGAAACCGGCGCCCAAGGCCTCGGCCCCCAAGAGCACGGGCACCCGCCCGCGTGCGACCCGCCCTGGCACCAAGACTGCGACCAAGCCCGCCCCGCGTCCGCGCCGCCCCATCTCTTGGAGCCGCCTCGCGTGGGCGGCCTTGGCGGTCAATCTTGGCGCCGGACTCATGGCCAGCCAGGCCACCAGCCTGCAGAGCGTTCGGGTCGTGGGCGTACCCGATGGCACCCAAACCAAGCCACTGGAAAAAGCCGTGGAGCCGCTGCAGGGCGTTCCTTTTTTCCGCGCCGACAGCGCCGTAAGCGAGGCCCTGGTTCTTCAAATGCCCGAAGTCGAATCCGCCAAGCTCGAACGCACCCTCTTTGGTCGGGGCCTCCTCAAAATCGAATGGGCCGAACCCGTGGCTAGAATCGAAGGGACTGAGGCCGTCCTGACTCGTTCAGGCCGGATTGTCTACGGACTCGCGGCGCCCGATGGTGTGATGACTCTCAGCCTCGATTCGGTGCAATCGACGACGGCCCCGGGGTTCATCGGGCCGTACCCCACGCTGGAACTGGCGCGGCTGGTGGATCGAATCGGTGCCGCCATGCCCGGTGAAGACTGGGCACTCGCCATGGACCGCGCGGGCATTATCTCTATCTCGAAACCCGAAGGTGTTAAACTTATCTTTGGCGCGCCTGACGATTGGGATCAAAAGTGGAAGACCTGGGAACGATTGATTGCCAGCGAACCCACCCTGCCTGACCAGCGAGTGATTGTCAACGTCACCGCTCCCGATTGGCCGACCAAGCGCCCCCGACCTGCAGAAACACCAAAGAAGTCATGAGCATCCTGAACAACAATTCATCCAAGCCGATTGCCGGTGTCGCCTGGATAAGCGTGTTTAGCGTTCTGCTCGGTTTGCTGGCGAGCTTGGCGTGGGTTACAAACACCTCCAAGCAAGCACGGCTCCAAGCGCTCTCGCCCGAGGCGCAACGCCGCCTGACGATTGAAGAACTGGACACCGCCGCCGAAATCGAAAAGCAGCGGGCCGAAGTGCAAAAGCTGCGCGACGAAAATACGCGCCTGCAAAAGCTGGTAGCCAACAACGACAGTGCCAGCACCGAACTCAACAAGTCTCTGCAAGATTTGAAGACCTTCGCTGGCCTAACCGAAGTGGAAGGCCCCGGCGTCACGGTGGTGCTCACGGATAGCAAGCGCCCGCTGGACGAAGTGCTTGATGCCAACGAGAACATCATCCACGACCAGGACGTGCTCTCGGTCATCAATGAACTTTGGAACGCCGGTGCGGAAGCCATCTCCATCAACGATAAGCGCATTGGCCCGGGCAGCTGGGTTCGTTGCGCCGGGACGCGCATCCTGGTGGATAGCGTGCAAGTGGCGGCTCCGGTCGTCATTCGGGCGATCGGCGATAGCAAGAATCTCTACAACTCGATGAACATGCCGGGCGGCTACCTGGATCAACTGCGCCAGACCGACCCCGCCATGGTGCGCATCGAAATGGCCACCAAGCTCAATCTGCCGCCGTTCAGTGGCTCCACCGCCAAAGAAATCCTTGAGGAGCCGAAGAAGGCCAATTGATCCTCATTCCTATCTTCGCGTTTTTGGTTGGGGCGGCCATTGGTTGGACGCTCTTTCAGGGCACCCCGCTGAGCGGGATCGCCGGGGTGTATCTGGGCATCGGCGTGCTCGCCGGGCTCGACACCGTGCTGGGGGGCGTGAAGAGCGTTCTGACGGATGAGTTCCGCACCGACGTCTTCGTTACGGGATTCTTGGTCAACGTGCTGGCGGCAGCGGGCCTGGCCTGGTTTGGCGACCAAATCGGTGTTCAGCTCGCGTTGGCGGCGGTGGTGGTGATGGGATGGAGAATTTTTAACAATCTGGGTCTCATTCGTCGCCAACTTCTGTCACGATTCTACGAAATGCAACGACGACGTCGAGTGGAGGCAGAAGGTTCGTGAGCCAAACGGTTTGTTGCGTCGATATCGGGTCCTCCAAGATCCTTGCGGTGGCCTTCAGTCGCCAGGGCTCGGAGCTCAAGGTCTTGGGCTACGGTGCGGGTCCGGCTCGGGGTGTGGAACGTGGCCTCGTCACCGACGTGGATCGCCTCGCAGGTGCCCTGGATTACGCCCTGCAGAGGCTCGAACGCGAAACTGGCGAACGCTACCAAGACATCATTCTCAACATTGGCGGGCGGCATCTCACTTGCTCCTCGTCTCAGGGCTTTGTCAAGCTGCTTCCGCCCGACCAAAAGGTTCGGTCGTCTCACCTCCTCCAAGTGGTGGACCACAGTCGCCACGTCGGCCTGCCGGCGGGCTACGAGCAGATCATGGCCTCGGTGCGGGAATACCGACTGGATGGACGTCGGCAGGTCACCCGACCGCTCGGCATGACCGGGGATCGGCTCGAAGTCCTTACGCTCCTCGTCAACGCGCCCTCGCAGGAGCTTGACCAACTTCAGGCCGCCGTCGAGGCTGCCAATCGCACCATCGTGGACCTTGTGCCTTCGCCCTTGGCCGCCGTCTTCGGCTTAGCCCCGCGCGAAATGCGAGAAGAGCACGCCCTGGTCCTCGATTTTGGATATTCCACTACCTCCATTTCGGTGGTGCGCCACGGCACGGTGGCCTTCGTGGGCGTAGCTCCGGTGGGCTCTCACCATATCACCAAGGATATTGCGGCCTTGTTGCAATGTTCCGAGGCAGAAGCCGAGCGGCTGAAGACCCAGCAAGCCCACGTGAAATTATCGGATATTGTGGCCGACGAAGCCGTAGAGGTGGTTCAAAACGAAGGTGAGCCCGCGCGCAAGCTCAAGCGGCGGGTACTCTGCGAAATTGTCGAAAGCCGTGTGCGCGAGACCCTCGCCCATGTCCGCCGTTTGGTGGAATCGGAAGGATTCTCGACTCAAGGTGTGCCGGTAGCCCTCCTCACCGGGGGTGGCGCGCTCCTAGGGGGAATGGATGCGGCCGTCGAACAAGAATTAGGCGTTCAGAGAGCTCGCACAACTTGGCCCAAACTCACCGGCATGCACGCTCGGCACCTCGGGGTGCCCGAAGCGACCGTAGCGGTGGGATTAGCCCGGATTGCCCTCGAAGAAGGCGTTGAAGAATTGCAACCAGCCCGTGACTCCGCGGGTTGGCGCGAGCGACTGAGAGCCGTGTGGGCGATGCTTCCCACCGGTTCCAAATAAGGGAGTCAGGATCAGGCAAAACATATGAGTGACGCGGGTGGCGCAATCATCAAAGTGGTTGGGGTCGGCGGTGGCGGCGGCAATGCGGTAGATCGCATGATCGATGCCAAGGTGATGGGCGTTGAGTTCATCGCCATGAACACGGACATTCAGGTCCTTGATCGCTCGAAGGCCACCAAAAAGGTGCAACTCGGCGTCAACCTCACGCGCGGCCTCGGGGCCGGGGGCGATCCCAGCATCGGCCGCCAAAGCGCCGAAGAGAGCCGTCAAGAAATCCGCAAGGTGCTGGACGGGGCCGATATGGTCTTCCTTACCGCTGGCATGGGCGGCGGCACCGGAACCGGGGCCTGCGCCGTCGTGGCAGAAATTGCCCGCGAACTCGGTGCCCTTACCGTGTGCATCGTCACCAAGCCGTTCCGATTTGAAGGCGCAGCTCGCCAGCGTCTGGCCGAAGAAGGGGTGAGCGCGCTGATGGAGCACGCCGACACGCTCATCACGATCCCGAACGAGCGCCTGATTGATGTGGTGGAACGCAAGACCACCCTCACTGAGGCTTACCGCATTGCGGATGACATCCTGCGCCAGGGCGTGCAGGGCATCTCCGACATCATCAGCATCACCGGCACTATCAACGTGGACTTTGCCGACGTGCGCCGCGTGATGCAAAACGCTGGTCCGGCCCTCATGGGCATTGGCTACGGCGCCGGCGAACACCGCGCGCTGCAGGCCGCTCAGAGCGCCACCAGCAGCCGACTGCTGGAAACCGGCATCGAGAATGCCCGCGGCATGCTGGTGAACATCACCGCCGACGAAGACTTCACGCTGGTGGAACTGGACGAAGCCATGACCTACCTCCGCAGCCTGACGGACGAGGACGAGGCGAGCATCTTCTTTGGCCAAGTCACCGACCCGAGCCTGAAGGGCGAAGTTCGCATCACCGTGTTGGCCACCGGATTCTCCTCGGTGCCGCAATCGAGCCGCCCCGCCCGCGAGCGCCACAACCCCGCCCCGCGCGAGGTCGCCCGCGAAGTGGTGGAAGAAGTGGAAGCCGAGTTGCCGAGTGCGCCGGAACCGGTGCGCGAAACGCGCCCCGAGCCCCGAGTTGAGAAGCGCGTGGAACCCAGCAAAATCTGGGACGAGTTCCGCCGCGAACAGCAGAAGAACGTGCAACCCGCCGATGACGAGCCGGAAGAAGATCTGGACCTGCCCGCCTTCCTCCGCGAACGGAAGAAGCGCGAAGGGAAGGACTAACCCTCTACTCGCCACGAGCAAAGCAAAACCCCTACGGAGTTCTCTCCACAGGGGTTTCTCTTTGCGGAATGAGCGAAAGGATTAGCCGAGGCGTTCGGTCAGGCTGCCCAGCAGGTCGTCGTGACCCACATAGAAGTGCTGCGTCAGCCGTCCGGGCTTCAGCCAGATGAGAGCCGAAGGCACGCCGTGCCACACGAAGCCCGCCACCAGTTGGCCCTCTTCCGGAGTCAAGGGCTCACCGTCTCGCCGGACAATATAGAGGTGCAATAAATCCTCCTCACCTTCGAGCTGATAGCGAAACTCACCCACCGTGCCGCCGTAGGGGTTGGGTTCAATCCCCACCGTCACCAGGGCTTCCTCGCCGGGTTGGCTCAGGCTGGCATCATAGGGGGGCAGAAAAATGGTCTTCCCGGCCCGGACCGCATCCACAATGGCGGCCATCACCTCATTGCGCTGGGCGAACTCCTCGGGAGTCGGCGAGAGCGGAGAGGGATTCGACATAGCTCGTCAGGAACGGGTCAAAGGAAAAGGCTGGCGGAGCGGGTGGGATTCGAACCCACGAAGAGTTGCCCCTTACACGATTTCCAATCGTGCTCCTTCGACCACTCGGACACCACTCCGCGCAATCTCTATTATGGCCAACCAGGCCAAAATCTGCTCGTAGAATGGGGCGTGCGGAACAACCAGCACCTCCTACAGAGGATCTGTCGAACCTGTGGCAGGCCCTTTGCCTGGCGCAAGAAGTGGGCTCGCGTGTGGGATCAGGTTCAATACTGCAGTCAGCGTTGCCGCAACCATCGGCCCTCGGCCGGCTCGGGTGTCCTGGGTCATGTGGATAAACGGTCTCAAGACCGACCATAATAGGCGTTCGCAACGGAGGATTTATCATGGCTAAAGTCTGTCAAGTCAGCGGGAAGCGCGCCAACAACGCCAAACACATTCGGCACCGGCACTCCGGTCAGTGGAAGTTCCGCGCCCCCAAGAAGAATCGCCTTCAACACGCCAACCTGCAAACGGTGACCGTGAAGACCCCGAACGGCAAGGTCCGCCTCACGGTGAGCACCTCCGTTCTCAAGAGCCCCGAATTCGCCAGCATCCTCTGCGGTCTGCGCCCGATTCCGAAGTCCTGGCTGAACAAGCCGTCCTACGACGTCTAAGGCCGCTCCGCGATAGCCATGCGCCCGTGCTGACCAATGGTCAGTGCGGGCGTTTTTTGTTATGATTGGCCCCCGGATTAGCACGCCTTGTCACCAATTTTCACGGGAATCTCTGGCGAATGAACCCTTGGGGCAAAACGGTGCGTCCCTGCTTTTGGAGTAATCGCCTGTCAAGTCGTGCGTTTCTCGCGCTTTTTCGGTTAGAATGAGGCGCTTGAGACATTCTGGTGTTTTCACCAGAGCGTCTTGGCGTCCGGGGATTCCTGGACAAAGGCTGGAGTGGCTTCGATGAATATGAGTCAATTGGTGATGCGACCGTGGATCGGTCTCGCTGCCTTGGGATTTGGGATGGCACTGGCGGCACCGCCGTCTGTGCAACCTGAACCGGTACCTGATGCCGGCAAGATCCTGAGAGAAAAGCGAGCGCAGATCTTTACGGAGAACCGGGGGCAATGGGATGGTCAGGCAAGGTTCCTGAGCGCCCAACCGGGCATGAATTATTGGGTCACCGGCAACGGGATCGTTTTCGACCTTCACCGCTACAACAAACAGGGTAGCGAAACGGTTAAGAGCGGTCACGTGGTGCAGGTGACATTTGATGGTGCAAACCGCCGGTCAACCACGCAGGGCGTGGAAATGGCCGACCTCCGACAGAGCTTCTACGTAGGCGGCCAAGAAGATTGGGCCGTGGACGTTCGCTCGTTCGGGGAAGCGTATCAGCAGAACATCTACGAGAACGTCCACGCGCGTCACTATCGCACCGAGAACGGTCTGCGATACGACATGATCGTGATGCCCGGCGGGAACGTCGGCGACATCAAGATGCGCGTCTCGGGCGCCGACGGTGTGTCGCTGGACGACAACGGCAACCTTCGCATTGGCACCAGCCTTGGTGCCATCAAGCAGGACGATCTGTACGTTTATCAGCCGGTGGGCAATCAAGTCCGCCGCATTCCGGCCAACTTCGTGGTGAACGGCGACGTCATCACGTTCCAGGTCGGCGACTACGACAAGCGCCTGCCCCTCATCATCGACCCGCTGGTTTATGGAACCTATGTGGGCTCCGATGCGATCCCGTTCTTTAGCACGGGTGACGAGCAGATTGACGACCTGACGGCCGATGCCTCGGGCAACGTTTATATGGCGGGTTCCACCTCGTCCATCACGTTCCCGATCCTCGCGGGTGCCTATCAGGAATCCCAACAGGGTGGTCGGGACGCGTACATGCTGCGCCTCCGCGGCGACGCCTACGCTCTGGACTACGCCACCTATTACGGCGGCACGGGCAACGACTTCGCTCTGGGCATTGCCCTCAACAGCGATGCCACGGCGGTCTACATCGCGGGGATCACGGTTTCGGCCAACCTCCCGGGTGCCAACCTGTTTACCGACGCCAATGACGCCGGTGCCCAGGCCAATACCCGTGCGGGCGGCAATGCCTACTTTATCAGCCGGTTCAACGTAGCCTCGAACGGTGCCATCACGGGCGCCTTTTCGCGCTACTATAACCGACCGGGTCCGGCGGCGGCCCTGGCTGACTTCAAGGGCTTCCGAGTGAGCGGAGTGGACACTCTCCACCTCGCTGGTCAAGCTCCGAATGCGAACCTCATCGGTGGTGCCAATCCGGGCAACGCCATGACTCCGTTCGTCGCCGGTGCTGGCGGTGGAGACGACGCTTGGGTGGCTGGCTTCGATGAAAACGGCAACGTTACTTACCAAACCATCGTGGGTGGTCCTGGTGACGAAGCTGTGGGCAGCATGGATGTCAATGCGGGCGGTCGTGTGGTCCTCACCGGTGGTGTGGGCTTTGCGGGTACGCAGGACACCTCCACGGCGGCCAACCCGGCCTTCCCGACGACTGCGGGAGTCTTCCCGAACGGTCGTCTCATCCGTAACAGCGACGCCTTTATCGTGACGCTGGACCCGGCTGGTGCCGTACTCCGCAGTGCGGTGTTCGGTTCGTCTGGTCTGGACGGTGCGCAAGCCGCCGCCTTCGACGCGAACAGCAACATCTACATCACGGGGACCTCGGGCACGCCTGACTTCCCGCGAACGATTGGTGCCTTCGACCAGAACAGCAGCCTCGCGCAGCAGTTCCTCTCCAAGTTCAATGGCGACCTGAGCGCCATCTCCTACTCGACCTTGTTGAGCACGACGGGCAACGTTGTGGCCACCGAGATTGACGTGGACGCACGTGGTTATGCCTACGTGGCCGGGACGCTTGGCTTTACCGCCAACCCGCCCGACGCCAACGGCAACCCGACTCCGGCGACCCCGGGTTCGATCGCTTACGGTCGATCTCGCATCCCCGGTATTGACAACAACTACACGGGTGGTGACGACGCGGTCTTCCCGCCGAACACCCCTGACTGGGCGAACAACGCGGCGGCCTTCCCTGCTTCCACGGACGCCTTCATCATGGTTCTGAACCCGTCGGGTACGGAAGCTGCCTACATCGACAGTCTCGGTGAGAACGGCGATGAGTTTGCCACTGCCCTCCACGTGGACACCGTTGGTGCCTGCTGGATTGCTGGCCAAATCGTGCCGGTGTTCAACGCTCAAAATGGCCGCAAGGAACCGCATGGCCTTGGCCAATACATCACCAACAATGCCTTCCGCACTCAGCCGGGCTTTGGTGACCAAGACGCGTGGGCCGTTAAGCTCCGCATCGACCTTCCGATCCTCCAAGACATCACGCTTCCGCCTCCGGGCGCGATTGCGGGTGGCCTGGGCGCCAACACCACCGCGACGATCTCCCTGCGAGACCCGGCGCCGGCGGGTGGCGTGACGATCAACGTCACTCTCAGCGACCCCAACGTCGCTTCGTTCACCCCGACCCCGGGCAACGTCACCACCGTGGTGACCATCCCGGCCGGCGCGACCACCGGAACGGTTCAAGTGTTCTCGCTCCCGGTGACTTCGCAACAAACCGTTGACATCCGCGCGACGCTGGACAACGACTTCAAGGTCGCTCGTCTCACCGTGGCCCCGTGGCTCAGCGACCTCACCGTCGCCCCGTCCACGACCCCGGGTGGCAACAACGTCTCCGTCCGCGTGGTGCTCTTCCAGAACGCCATCACCGACGTCCGCGTGCCGGTAAGCGCCAATGACAACACGCTCATTACGCTCCCCAGCCCGCCGGAAATCGTCGTCCCGGCTGGTTCGTCCACTGCGACCGTTTCCATGGAAACGGCGGGTGTGATCACCAACCAAGACGTCACGGTCAGCGGCAACCTGCTCGGTGTGAACCGCAGCGCTACGGTGACCCTGCTCCCGGCCGTGCTGAGCAACATCTCGTTCAACCCGAACCGCATCAATGGTGGCGAAACGTCCACCATGCGCGTCGAGCTGAACGGTAAGGCTGGCAACGACCGCACCATTGACATCACGCAGCTGACGGCTCTGCCGAACGTGACCGTGGGTGGCAATGCAGTCCCGACCCAGATCGTCATCCCGGCGCAGCAGCGCTTCGTGGATGTGACCGTGGGTACCCCGGCGGTGGGTTCCACCACCAACATGACCCTCCAGGCCACCGAAGGCGCGGTCACGGTCCAAGGCACGCTCGTGCTGGACGACATTGACCTCCTGCGCATCGAAATCACTCCGAGCACCAACGTGCTGGGCGGTTCGGTGCTCACCGGTGTGGTCCGCCTGACTCGTGCCGCTGGCCCGAGTGGGTTCCTCATCAACCTGAGCAACAGCAACGCGAATGCGGGCACGCTCTCCACGGCTACGGTCAACGTGCTGCCGAACGAACTCGTCTCCGAGCCGTTCACCTTCACGACCCTGGCGGTGAACGTGCAGCAAGTGACGACGATTACTGCGAGCAAGCCCGGTGGCTTCACCGATCGCACGATCGACATCACCGTCCGCCCGCTGAACCTGTCGCTCAGCCTCGCCCCGACCTCCCTCCTGGGTGGTAGCGGCCCGTCCGTCGCCACGGCGACCATCAGCGAGCCGGCTCCGTTCGGCGGCATCCCGCTCGCTCTCTCGTCGAGTGATACGACCGCGGCGCAGCCGGCGGCCAACAACGTGACCATTCCCGAAGGCGCCACGCAAGTGACGTTCCTCGTGAACACGTTCGCGGTGCCGACCACCCGCAACGTCACGATCACGGCTACGGCTAGCCCGTTGGTGTCGGCTTCGGCAGTGCTCGAAGTTCTGGCCCCGGTCATCCAAAGCCTGCAGATCAACCCGATCGAGGTCAATGGCGGTGACGGAGCTACCGGCACCATCATCCTCAACGGAAACGCGCCGGTGGGCGGTCTTGCGATCGCGCTCAGCGCCAACCCGACGGGCATCGCCTCCTTTGCCAGCACGGTCACCGTGCCGGCGGGTAGCAACACCGTGACGTTCCCGATCACCACCGTGTCCATTCCGGTCACGACGTTGGTCACCTTCACGGCCACGCTGAACAGCGTGAACTCGACGGACACCCTGCTGGTGCGCGGCCCGCAAGTGAACACCATCGTGTTCAACCCGGCGCGCGTCCGTGGCGGTCGCCAGAGCGTGGGCACCATCACGCTCAGTCAGCCGGCCCCGGCCGGTGGTTACACCGTGACGATCGAAAGCCTGAATCCGGAATTTGCCGTTCCGGTCGGCTCCTCGACCATCACGATCCCGGCGGGCGCCCTCCAGGGCACCTTCCGCGTGGCCACCAGCCGCGTCAGCCGCAGCATCGCTGTCCGGTTCCGCGCAAGCGGCCTCGATAGCGAGACCACTGGGGTCATCTATCTGATCCCGTAAGGCCAGATCCACTCCTGGCCCGCAAGGCTCCGATCCGCAAGGATCGGGGCCTTGCTTTTGTTTGTCCCCTCCAATGGAAGTCCAACCCTTCAAGTACAATGGGGGGCATGAAGAACCTGTTGGGCCTCGCCTTGGTTAGCACCGCTGTAGGTTTCCTGGTCGCGGCGGCCCTCACCAAACTGCGTGAGGAGAGGGAAGAAGCCGACGCGCTCTCGGATACCATTCGCCAGCAACTCGCCGCGCTGGAAGCCGCCCACGCCGACTAACGCGTGGCACGTTGCGTTGTCATTGGCGGAGGCGTCGCGGGCCTCAGCGCCGCCATTCATGCCCGTTTGCGTGGCTACGATGTCACCCTGCTTGAGCAAGGCGACGCCTTGGGCGGCAAGGCCGCGCCCGTCCACCGCGATGGATTCACGCTGGACCCCGGCCCCAGCATCATCATCCTCACCCACATCTATCAAGAGGTGTTCTGCCGGGCAGGTCGCAACCCGGACGACTATCTCCAGTTCCAGCGGCTAGACCCCTTCACCCGGGTGCTGATGGATGGCCTTGATGGCCCCCTCGATCTCCCCGCCGATGAGGAAGCCTGCATCCAGGCCCTCGGGCGCGTCGCCCCGCAGGATGAACCCGGCCTCCGCACGCTCATGGCCACCCTGGCCAGTGCTGCCCCCTACGTGGACGACACCGTCTTCGCCCACCCCATTGATAAGCCGTACCAGCTCCTGCACCCCAAGCTGGCCCGCTTCGCCCTGCACTTCAACCCCCGTCTCACCTACCGGCAATTGGTCGATGAGCAGATCAAGAGCCCGCTGCTCCGGGCGTTCTTCTACGGGTTCCCCAGCTACAGCGGCCAGACCTACGATAGCAAGGCCGCCGGCGCCCTTCTCATCCCGTTCTACATGCTCCGCCACGGTGTCTGGTACCCCAAGGGCGGCATCCACGCCATCCCGGCTGCCTTCACGCGCCTGGCGCAAGAACTGGGCGTTGAGATCAAGCTTCAAGCCAAGGTCACCGGGTTAGCCACCCAGGGCCGCCGCCTCACCGAAGTCCACATCGAAGGAAGCACAGCCCTAAAGGCCGACGCCGTCATCTGCGCCATGGACCGCTACACCTTCGGCCCGTGGCTCCATCGCCCCGAACCCCAAACGCCCAGCTACAGCTACTACACCCTGCACTGGGGGCTCAAAGGCGAGCGCCCCGAGGTCGAACACCACACTCTTCTCATCCCCAATGGTTTTGAAGAGGGTTTCGAAGAGCTCTACCAGCAACGGCGGCCCCCTTCCCGCCCGGTGATCTATCTCAACAACCCCGGCCGGGTGGATCCGCAGTCCGCACCCCCCGGGCACACCAACCTCTTTGCCGTGCTCACCGTGCCGGCTATGCACGATCATCTGGATTGGGGGCACGAATCCGCCATCCTGCGCCAAATCACCCGGCAAGAACTCGACCGCTTCGGTCTCGGTTTCGAAGACAGCGACATCATCTTTGAGCGGCAGCAAGACCCGCGCTACTTCCAGTCCGCGCACGGCTCCTGGCGGGGCTCGCTCTACGGCCCGGATGAAAAGGAACGCCTATGGGGCCTATTCTCCCTCGGCCCGCGCGACCCGCAGTTCCGCAACCTCACCTACGCCGGCGGCACCGCCCAGCCCGGGGCGGGCTTGCCCATGGTCACCCTTAGCGGAAAATTTGCCGCCGATGCCTTGCCTGCGCCCTAGCGGGTTACACTAAAGGCATGTTTAGCTCGATTCTTGCCCTCAGCCTGGCGGCCACCCCGGCTCCTATGACCAACCCGGTCATCGAAATGGCGGTGCAGGGCCGCGGCACGGTCACCATCGAAATCCGCAAGGATCAAGCCCCCAAGCTGGCCGCCCACTTTATGGACCTGGTGGATGCCGGGTTCTATAACGGCCTCCTCTTCCACCGCAAAGTGGATGGGTTCGTGGCCCAGGCTGGCGACCCCAAGAGCCGCAGCGTCACTCCGGCGTGGGCGCGTGCCCATCCCGGCGAATACGGGGGCACCGAGACCCTGGGCGATGGCGGCAGCGGCAAATCGGTGACCTACGAGGTCAACGACCTGCAGCACCACAAGTACTCCGTCGGCATGGCGCTCGAAGCCCCGATGAGCGACACCGGCGACAGCCAGTTCTTCATCAATCTGGCCGACAACCACCGCCTCAACGGCCTCTATTGCGTGTTTGGGCAGGTGGTGAAGGGGATGGATGTGGTGGACCGCATTGAGCGCGGCGACCGCATCACGCGCATCCGCCGGGTTACAGCCAGCCGCGCCGCCGGAAGGTAAGGATCAATCCTGCGGCCAGCAAAAGCATCGAGAGCAATGCAATCGGGTAGCCCCAGGGGTGGTTGAGTTCCGGCATGTTCTTAAAATTCATGCCGTAGATGCTGGCAATGAGGGTCACGGACATCAAAACGATGGAGCTGACCGTGAGCACCTTCATGATCTCGTTCAGCTTCAGTGAGGCCGAGTTGAGTTGCGTCTCGATGAGCGTGGAAAGGAAAGGCAGGATCAACTCCACCGATTCCAGAATCCGGTGGGTGTGCGCGTACACATCAGCAAAGTCGTCGCGCATCTCGTCCGGGATGCATCCCTGGTCGCGGCGGAGCAGGCTGTTCAGTTGGTCACGCATCGGGGCGACTTGGTGCCGCAATTGAATCAGAATTCGTAGCTCTTGCAGCACCGAAGCCTGTTGCACGGTGCCCCCGGCGATGATCTGGCTCCCCAGGTCATCCACCCGCTCCTGGGCGGCATCCAGCACCGGAAACACGGCGTCCACCACTTCGTCCAGCAGGGAATAAAGGGCGCGCGGGCCAGCGTAGGGCGGCAGATAGTTGCCGCGCCCCCACCGCACCACAAACTCACTCCACCACGACATGGGGCGGTTGCTGAGGCAGAGGATGGCGTGCGGCTTGGTCACCACCAGCATCTCGGCTTCCGGGTCCAGGGGATCCATCACGGACACCAGCAGGACCTGGCCGTCCTCATAGAGTCGGGGGCGCGTGTGGTCTTCAAACACCGACCCGGCGAGATGCAAGGGAATCCCGTACTGCTCAGCCCAGGCGACGGCGGCACTCGAATCCGCGGCCTGCTCATAGATCAGGATGGCCTCGGTCTGCGGCGCGTTCCACAGGTCGGCTGGGAGCGCGCTTTCCCCTTCCGGCAAGGCCACGGGCAACGCCCGCCCTTCCTGCCGGCGATAAACGCGCCGCTCGACCACCGACATAAGGATTAACTCAGGGTCTCGATGCCCAGTACTTCGCCGCTGGTCGAGAGTTCGTACACACGCGGAATCCCGGTGGCCAGCTCCAGCTCCAACACTTGCTCGGGGGTCAGGTTCTCCAGCGCCATCACGATGCTGCGGTTGCTGTTGCCGTGCGCCACCACCAGCACGTCCTTGCCCTGGCGGATGTCGCCCAGCACCGCTCGCTCAAAGAAGGGCACCGTGCGCTCGCGGGTCATCTTCAGGCTTTCGCCGCCCGGAGGTGCGACATCGTAGCTGCGGCGCCAAATCCTTACCTGCTCCTCGCCGTATTTCTCGCGCATGTCGTCCTTGTTCAGGCCGGCCAGGTCGCCGTAGTCGCGCTCATTCAGGGCTTGGTCGCGGATGGTAGGGATATCCGTGCCCATCGATTCCAAGATCAAGCGCAGCGTGTCCTGGGCGCGTCGCAGGCCGCTGGTGTAGGCCACGTCCAGGTGCAGTCCCTTCAGGCGTTCGCCCGCGCGGCGGGCTTCCTCTTCACCCAGCGCCGTCAAGGGCACGTCCACCCATCCCGTGAATCGATTTTCAAGGTTCCAAAGCGACTGACCGTGACGGACGAGGGCGAGTTTTGCCATGAGCGCGAGATTACCGGAGCCGCCCGCACCCGAAACGCGCCCAGACCCGCTAAACTAAGGGCATGCGACCATGGTTGGGTCTGGCACTGTTGGCCGTTTGCGGGACGGCCCAGGCGCAGTTCAATATCCCGGGGGGAGGGCAGAACCCGCTCGAAATCCGGAACCTCATCGGCAGCTTGACCAAGCAAACCGTGCTCTCCAGCAGCCTGGACGACGCCGACCGGGGCATCAAAGCCTTCGATGGCTGGCAGTGGGGCGACTTTGAAGTCCGCGCCGGGCTTTCGCCGTCGAATGAAGGGGTGCTCACTTTGCCTCGCGGCCGCATGGCGCTACAGGTGCAGTCGTTCTGCCTCCGCGCGGGCGGCTACGGCCCCAACCTGGGCATGGGCTACGGCCACGCCCCGTACCTCGGCCCCCAGGCCAACATCATCCAAAACGTCATTCGGCGGCACAGCTCCAGCGAGGTGCCCCAAAAGAGCACACAGCAACTGCTGTGGGCGATGATCTCGCGCGTCAAGCCGAGTGACATGACGGGTGATGCCCGTCAGGCCCTAATCCTGCTGCAACCGCAAGAGATCGCGGTGCTGGAGAGCAACGCCATAAAGGTGGTTGAAGACCGACTGATGGGTCCGGTGCTGCGCGGCATTGACCGCGCCATGGCCCCCATCGTCAAGGCCGAGAACGACCTTCGCGCGGGCCTCACTCGGGCCGGGACTTCGTTCGAAGATCTCGAGCGCATTGCCGTGCCCGAGGCTCCGGCGGACATCAAGTCTGAGATCGATGCGGGACGCTGGCTGGCCGATGGACGGGGCGCGTTCTTCCGCTATAAGCCGCAGGGCTATCGGAACATGACGGTGGATGTGGTGGTGCCCCGCGCACCAGAACTCATCCGCGATCAGCTGAACCGGATCGTGACGATGAATACGGCGGGCGGTACGTCCTTCACGGTCACTTACGCGGACGAATTCCAACCGAAGGCCATCCCCGGCAAGCCGTGGGCGCTCGCCTACCCGATCAAGGCGGTGAAGGTGACCGACGGCACCAACGAAGCCACCCTGGAAGTGCAGAACTTCATCATCTGCTCCGCCCCGGTGGACCAAGTGGGGGCGTGGCGCGCCTCGACCATGCCGCTCATCCAAGACTGGTGGGGTGCGGGCCGCGACTACGCCCAGGATCGCCTGGGCGAGCGTTACGGGGGTCGCGCCTACGAAGCCTACGATGAAGCCAGCGACGCCTACGATCGGGGTGAGCAAGCCTACGACATCGGTACCGGCAACCCGAGCGCCGATCGCGCTCTGGACGTTGGTCACTACGTCGACGGGGTGGACACCGCGGTGCGCGGCACCAGCGGGGAGCGCCTCGGCTGGATTGCCCAAACCCACGCCAATCTGGCCGAAGCCCTGATGCACGCGACCAACGTCATTGGGGGCTTGGGCGGGGAAGAAAGCGCCAACGGGGGATCGCACGCGTTCAACCCGCCGGGTGGCATCGCCATGCCGGGCAACCGGGGCAGCCAACGCCTGGGCGTCAGCAGCCGCGGCTGGTAACTCAGCCCAGGTTCGTAAACTCGACCATCTGGCCGTGGGGGCCGTCAGCAAGTGCCCCGTCCCTCACGGCCCACGTCCCGCGCACTAGGGTGTGCACCACGCGCCCGGTCAGGGTGCGCCCGGCGTAGGGGGTCCACCCGCACTTGCTGGCCATGGCTGCATCCGTCACTTCCCACTGCGACTTCGGGTCCACCAGGGCCAAGTCCGCGTAAGCGCCTGGGGCCACCGTGCCGGCCCCCGCCACGCCAAAGATGCGCGCCGGATTCTCGCTCGTCATCTGCACCAGCAATTCGTAAGAAATTCGCCCGGCGGCAGCGTGGTCCAGCATCACGGGAAGCAAGGTTTGCACCCCGGGCATCCCACTCGGCGACTGCGGATAGCGCTGAATTTTCTCCTCCAGCGTGTGGGGGGCGTGGTCGCTACCAATCACATCAAAGACGCCGTCCCGCACGGCTTTCCAGAGGCCGCTCTTATGTTCCGCCTCGCGAATGGGGGTGTTCATTTGGATGCGCGAGCCCAAGGCCTCGTAGTCATCGGCCGTAAAGGTCAGGTGCTGGGGCGTGATCTCGCAGGTGGTGCCCAGGTTGCGGCGCTTGGCATTGGCCAGCAAGGCCACTTCATCCCGCGTACTGACGTGCAGGATATGCACCGGCTGCTTGGTCTCGGCGCTCAGCGCCAAGATGCGCCGCGTGGCCATCACACTGCTCTCCACATCGCGCCATACCGGGTGGTTGCGGGCGTGCCGGTCGGCATCCCGAATCTCCAGTCTCGACAGCAGCCGCTTCTCATCCTCGGCATGGATGCTGACCGTGCGCGTGGCGCCTTGCAGCACGCGCCGCAGGGCATCATCATCGGCCACCAAGAGCGGCCCGGTGCTGCTGCCCATAAAGACCTCGCCGATGCCTGGCGAACCCGGCAGCGGGTCCAGATTCGGAATGTCGTCCAGGTTCTCCATGCTCGCCCCCACCCAGAAGGCGTAGTGGCACCACATCCGGCCCTCGGCGCGGGCTAGCTTGTCTTGTAGGGTCGCCCGGGTGGTGGTGGTGGGATTGGTATTGGGTTCTTCAAAGACCGTGGTCACGCCGCCCAGCACCGCCGCCATCGATCCGGTGGCCAAATCCTCCTTGTGCACCAGGCCGGGCTCGCGGAAGTGCACCTGGGAGTCAATGACCCCCGGCCAGACCCAAAGTCCGGTGATATCCACGACTTCTTGGGCGTCGGAAAGGTCTAGCGAGCCCACCGCCGCAATGCGACCATCCCGAATGCCCACATCCGCCCGGAAGCGGCCTGTACCGCTTTGAACTTCACCGCCCACCAGGGCCAAGTCGAACCGTTCTCCCATAATCCTCTTGGGGAGTGTATCCTTCTGCCGTCGCATGGACGCGCTTTCGCCCACTCCCGCTGATGCCCATGGCGCGCCCGCCGCGCCGGATGTGAGCATCATCGTGCCTGCTCTCAACGAGGAGGACACTATCGGCGAGGTCATTGACCGCTTGCTGGCCCTGCCGATGCAAGCCGAGGTGATTGTGGTGAACGACGGCAGCGACGACCGCACCGGCGAAATCCTGGCCAGCTACGGTGACCAGATCCGAGTGCTGACGAACCCCCGCCGCACCGGCAAGGGCAATGCCATCCGCAAGGCGCTGGCGGTGGCCACGGGCCGGGTTGTCGTGATTCAAGACGCGGACCTCGAGTACGTCCCCGAAGAGCTAGCTCAGCTCATCCAGCCCATCCTGGCCGGCCAGCACACAGTGGTGTACGGCACCCGCTTTGCCAAGGGGCTAGTCAACGGCATGGCGCTCCCGAACAAGCTGGTGAACCTCATGCTCCGCTGGGCGGTGGCCCTGCTCTACGGGCGAAAAATCACTGACGAAGCCACCTGCTACAAGGCCGTGAAGCGTGATGTGATGAACGAAATGAACCTGGAGTGCGAGCGATTCGAGTTCTGCCCGGAGGTCACGGCCAAGGCCATCCGCCTCGGTCACCGCATTCACGAGGTGCCCATCACCTACGTCCCTCGCGGCAAGCAAGCGGGCAAAAAGATTCGCTGGACCGACGCCCCCGAGGCGTTCTGGACCCTCCTCCGCTGGCGCTTCCGCCCCTTCCAAACGCCGAAGGCACACAAAAAGTAAGCCCCGAGACCGTTTCCGATCTCAGGGCCTTCTGAGCTAGCTCAGGAAGAGCTTAGTTGTCGCTGTAGAGGAAGAACTCGTACGGGTGCGGCCGCAGGGCGATCGCCTCCACTTCGTGCTTCATCTTGTAGCTGATGTACGCCTCAATGAGGTCCGGCGTGAACACGTCGCCTTTCAGCAGGTAGGCGTGGTCGTTCTGCAGGTTCTCCAGCACCGCTTGCAGCGAACCCGGCGTTTGCTGGATGTTCGCGCGCTCCTCGCGGGGCAGTTCGTAGAGGTCCTTGTCCAGCGGGGCGGGCGGCTCGATGCGGTTTTGAATGCCGTCGAGGCCGGCCATCATCATCGCGGAGAAGGCCAGATACGGGTTCGCCATCGGGTCCGGCGCGCGGAACTCGATGCGCTTCGCTTTCGGGCTCTTGCTGAACATCGGGATGCGCACACACGCGGAGCGGTTGCGAGCCGAGTAGATCAGGTTGATCGGGGCTTCGTAGCCCGGCACCAGTCGTCGGTAGGAGTTGGTGGTCGGGTTGGTGAAGGCGAGCAGGGAAGGCGCGTGCTTCAGCAGGCCGCCGATGTACCAGCGGGCCGTGTCGCTCAGCCCGGCGTAACCAGCTTCATCGTAGAACGTGTTCTCGCCGTTCTTCCAGATGCTCTGGTGGCAGTGCATTCCGGAACCGTTGTCGCCGAAGATCGGCTTCGGCATAAACGTCGCCACCATGCCCTCGGCGGCGGCCGCATTCTTGATGACGTACTTGAAGCGCATCAGCTTGTCGGCCATTTCCAGCAGTTGGCCGAACTTGATCCCAATCTCGCACTGGCCCGGCACGCCCACCTCGTGGTGGTGGATTTCGGTGGTGATGCCCACGTCTTCCAGCAGGGTCACCATCGTGCTGCGCAGGTCGCGGAGCTTGTCGCTCGGCGAGCAGGGGCAGTAGCCACCCTTGGTGCGCATCGTGTAGCCCAGGGCGTCTTCGTTGCCACTGTTCCACGGGGCTTCCTCGCCGTCCACGCTAAAGAAGCCGCCATCCGGGCCGTAGCCGTAGGCAAGCTGGTCAAAGACGAAGAACTCAGCCTCGGGGCCGAAGAAAACGATGTCCCCGATGCCCGTGCTCTTCAGGTACTGCTCGGCCTTCACGGCCACATAGCGCGGGTCGCGGCTGTACCGCTCGCGGGTGATCGGGTCCTCGATGTTGCACACCATTACCGCGGTGGCGTGCTCGGTGAACGGATCCATGAACACCGAGGACGGATCCGGGATCATGAGCATGTCCGACTGGTCAATGGACTGGAACCCACGCACGCTCGAACCATCAAACGCGAACCCGTTCTCAAATGTTTCCTCATTGAACACATGAACGGGGACGGTGAAGTGCTGCCAGGCTCCGAAGGGGTCGGTAAACCGAATGTCCACGAATTCAGCATGCTGATCGCTCAGATACTGAAGGGCTTGCTGAGGGGTCTTGATTTCGCTCATGAGGATAGGATCTCCCGAGACAAAGACTCCAATGAAAAAAGCGCCCAACCTCTCATTTGAGGTAGGGCGCCCTTGCCCATCGGTCCGTCCCGATGGACATTCATCCTACCGGGTGTTTCGCACAAATTGCCGGGTTCCGGGCACAGAAATAGGACTCGGGCTCGTTTGGGTGGGGAAAAGTCGTCTAACTGAATGTGACGAAGCGCACACGCATCAGCATCGGAGCGGGAGCGGCCGTGATGGCCCTTCTGGCCGGCATACAACTGCTGACCCCCCAGGGCGAGGCCCCGGTGACAGCGGAGGTATTGCTGACCCAGGTGCAAACCATGGGCCGATTGCAAACCGTGCAGCACAACTACAACGGCGTGCTCCGGCACACCACCGCGAAGGAGGCCGAAGACGGCTGGAACGCGGTGCCGGGCGTGGCGTCACTCGTCCACACCACCACACGCAACGATGCCCTGATCACTTATCGTGCGCAAGTTCGGGCCGGTGTGGATCTACGGATGGTGAAGGTGAGCGGGGACCCGGAGACAGGGTTCACCGTCACTCTTCCCCCGACCAGTGTTGAACTCGCCGGAGTGCAAGCCCGCGCGGAATGGGTGCGCCCCGGATTTCTGTGGAAGGATGCCAACGTGACCCTGGACGCCGAGCGGGTGGCCGGAGCCGACGCCATTGAGAAGGCCCGCTCGGCAGGCATCGCCGAGGCTGCTCACACTCAGGCCGAGATTGAACTGCGCCGCTTGCTGGAACCCCTCACGGAAGCCGAAATCACGTTTCGCTAGCCGCTACAACTCTCGTTACATCTTCCCAGCCTCGCAATGAGGCGGGGAACGGTCCTGATTCCCTCGCTCGGCGGGGATGCCACGAGGTTAAGAGCAGTAGAATGCAGGCATGAGCGCGACGATGACGACGCCCAGTGCCCCCGTGCTGATCCCCACCCTCAACGCTGAGGAAAGCCAATTCCTCGATCGAGTCCGTGCCTTTGTGGCCGAGCATGTGGCCCCCTTCACGCGGGAATGGGAGAACGACACCTTCGCGGCGGACATCTGGACCAAGCTCGGCGCCGCCGGGATGCTGGATGTAACCGTGCCGAAGGCGATGGGCGGAAGCGAGCGAAGCTGCATGGCCTACGTGGAAATGTGCCGCGAAATGGCCAAGGGTGACCCCGCGCTGGCCATGAACGTCGCCGCCATCAATGCGCTCTGCATTGCCCACCTGGTGCACTTTGCCACCGACGCTCAGCGCGAAACGTATCTGGCCGATGCCATGGCCGGACGCCTCAAGCTCGCTTGGGGCCTCACCGAGCCGGATGCCGGTAGCGACGCCCGCCGCGTGCAAACCAAGGCCGAGCCGACCCCCGGCAACGATGGCTACTTCACCATCAACGGACACAAAAAGTTCATCACTAACGGCGGCCCCGCCGACCTCATCATTCTCATCGCCCGCACGAGCGAAAAGGAACTGAGCGCGTTCTTGGTCGAAACGGATCAGCCGGGATTTGAACTCGTCGGCCGCATCCCGACCGTGGGCGTGAAGGCCAGCTGGACCAGCGAATTCAAGCTCAACAACGCGCAGGGCTGGCACACCCCGTGCACCTTTGAACAAGCCATCAGCCTGCTTTATCGAGGTCGCCTGGGCATCGCCGCCATGGCCGTCGGCATCGCCGAAAAGGCCGCCGAACTCGCCGCCGAATACAGCGTGAAGCGCGAGCAGTTCAACCGCCGCCTGGCCGATATGCAGTCGGTGCAAAACATGCTCGCCGACAACGAACTGGATGTGGAAGCGGCCCGCCTGCTCCTGCACAAGGGTGCGGCGATGTACGACCGAGGCGAAAACGTCACCACCATCGCCAGCATGGCCAAGCTCTTTGCTAGCGAAGCTAGCAACCGCGTGACCAACAACGCCATCCAGATCCACGGCGGACGCGGCATGACGTTCGAATTCTTGGTTGAAAAGCTGTGGCGCGACGCGAAGCTGACCGAAATCGGCGAAGGTTGTAGCGAAATTCAACGAATGGTGATCGCGAAGCAGCGTCTTCGCGCGTTAGAATCATAAGCTCATGCTGATTTCCACTCTGGCGCTGGCGACCAGCCTGCAAACCTCTCCCCAATACGTTGATATCTCCCGCGTTTTTAAGGCGGGAGAGACCAGCAAGTACGCCGTGCGCTCGCGGCTGCAAATGGAAACCCGGCAGCTTGGGCAAACCGTGTTTTTGCCCAGTTCGGTGCGCATTGATTACGACTTCACGCTCAACGTGAAGCAGATGCTGGACGAGGGGTTTGCCGTGCACATCTATCGTCGCCCGACGATGACGATCACGGACGGGGAAACCGCATCTTCGCCGCCGCGCAAGAACGTCGAGCAGACCAATATCAATTACGAAATGACCCTCTCTCCGGCTAACGAGATGACCAATGCGAAGGCGCTGGTCGCTCGGTGGGCGGCGGCCAGCAGTCCGGCCGCGCCCGCGCCGCAGGATTTGATGAGCGTGGTGGGGCAGTTCACGGGTGAGCTCCAGCGCCTCGCCCTCTTCACGGGCTCGCTAGACTCCGGGATGGACCTCAGCCCGAAGCTCCCGTACGACGAAGTCCGCGTCGGAGACACCTGGAAGCGCACGGTGGGCTACTCCCCGCAACGCATCGCCAATAGTGACAAGGCCGCCGTGCAACGCCTCGACTACACCTTCACCTACAAGGGCGTGATGGAAGCGAATGGGCAGAAGTTCCACCGGGTGCAAGCCACCATGTCGCTGGATAGCAATGCGGCTGAGTTTGTGAATCAATCCATGGGCATGACGCCGGGCCAATCGGGGCTGGAGGCCATTAACCTCAAGCTGGACGCCACGATTGACTTCGATCTCGACCTCAACACCCGTAAGACGCTCCGCGCTTTGGCCGTGAGCAAGGGCGGCTATGATGTGCGCATCTCCCAGGTGCCGGGTCAGCCGGTATTGGAGCAAAAGCTCAGCGGGCGCAGCCAGTTGTCGCTTGCGCCTTAATTGTCCGCCGAAATGACCGGTACTCGTCTCCAACAGATCCTCAGAAGCCCCTGGTTCGCCCCGGGGCTCTTTCTGTTTGCGGTGCTGGTCCGTGCCATCGGCATTCGTTGGGGGCTTCCTACGGCCGACAACCATTGGAGTCTCCACCCGGATGAACCCATTGTTTGGCTCTACTCGCAGGCGGTAGACCTCGGCAAAGGCGACCTGCTCCCGGGGTTTTACAACTACGGCACGCTCTATCTCATCATGAGTAGCGTGGCCGCCAAGCTCGCCGGGGCCTACATGGGGGGCACCGAGCCCTGGCAAATCGTGGGCAACGCGACTCTCATGGCCCGCTGGATGAGTGTGCTGGCCGGAAGTTCCCTGGTGTGGATGACCTACACCTATGTGGCCCGGCAGGGCCGCGCTACGGGTGCGGTGATCGCCGCCATGGGCGTCGCCTTGGCCCCGGGGATGGTGGTGCACAGCCGGTTCCAGAGCGTGGACATGGTCGCGGCGGCGTTTGGCTTTGGCTCGCTGCTGGCGGCCAGCATGATGTTGCCCACCGCCCACGGCAAGGTGTGGTCGCATTCGAAAGCTGCCGTGGTGGCAGGATTGTTGGCCGGGCTCAGTGCCGGCACCAAGTACACCGGCATCACGGCCCTCATTGGACTAGTGGTGGTGCTGCTGTTTGCCGAGCTCGCGTGGACATGCCGCATCAAGTCTCTTGGCATGGCGGTCTTGGTGACGCTGGCCACTTTCTGCTTCACCACGCCCGGGATTTTCCTTGAACAGGAGGCCTTCTTCCGTGATCTGCGCTACGAGTGGTTGCACACCCAAACCGGGCATGAGTTCGTGTTCGGGGCCACGGCGCCGGGGTGGGTGTACCACTTGGCGAATCTCGTGGCGGTGCTGGGCGGTCCGGTGCTGATCTTGGGTGCCCTTGGCCTTGGGTTTGGGGCGTGGAAAAAGCAACCCTATGTGGTGGCCGCCCTCGCCTGGGCGCTCGTGACGTACGTCCTCATCGGCCGCGCCGAAGTCAAGTTCCTCCGCTATACGTTGCCCATGGTGGCGCCGCTCATGGTCGGGCTCGGGGCGCTGGTCTCGCAGTGGCACGCCCAAGGCAAGACCTCCGGGCGCATCGGAGTCGCCGCCGCTATGCTGTCAGTGGCCGGGTTGCTCGGTGGGGGAGCGGCCGCCGCCGCTCAGATGACCATGTGGATGTCGGGCCCGGATTCGCGCGAACAAACGGCCGCGATTCTCAAGGCCGAAGCCGCCAAGGGGCCGGTAACGGTCGGTCTGGTTTCGGACCCGTGGTTCTATTCCCCCACGCTCTATCCCATGGCCACGGCACCTCGGTTTGTGCCGGTTGATCAACGCGATGCGGCCATGCGCGAAGCCACCAACCCGGCCGTGGTGCGCTATGTGGCTCCAGATGGTGGCCGTATCAACTGGGACACGCGACTAATCGACGAAGTCCAGCCCGACTTCATCGTGTTCAGTAGCTTTGAGGCCGACGACCTCGCCCGAATCGCGGCCGATCCCGCTGCGCGGCCCAAATTTGAGGCAGCGGTGAAGGATATGGAGCGGTTCCGCGACCGGCTGAATCAAGACTATGAAGTGTGGCAACGGGTCGGCGCGGGAGGACCGCGCATCCATGACCTGATGTACATCCGTCCTGAGATGTGGATATGGCGGAAAAAACCGAAATCGGCGACGGATTCCGCCTCGACATCGAATCCTTCCTCGACCACCTCCGGCACGAGCGGGGCGCCAGCCCCCACACCCTAGCCGCGTACGAGAACGACCTTCACTTGGCCGCGCTATGGTTTGGGCGGCAGGGTCACGCTCAGTTCGGGCAAGTGAACTCCCCCGAGGTGGTGGCTTATCACTCTCAACTGGCGGATGTGGCCCCGCGCACCCGGTTGCGCCGCCTTGCCGCTCTGCGCAGCCTCAATCGGTGGATGATCCGCACTGGCCGCCGGGCGCAGTGGGATTGGCCCGACCTCCGCTTTGGCCGGCCCTTGCGCCACTTGCCCAAAGCGCTGCCTGCCACCGAACTCACCCAACTCCTCGAGAACACGGATCTCGATTCCCCCCGCAACCTCCGCGACCGGGCATTTTTGGAGTTGCTATATGGCACCGGGCTGCGGGTGTCCGAGGCGGTGAGCCTCCGCACCGACGCCGTCCTCACCGGGGACCAAGCTCTGCGCGTGACGGGCAAGCGGGGCAAGACCCGCATCGTTCCCGTGCCTACGGAAACCTGGTCTTGGCTCGAAACTTACGTCCGCGAGGCCCGTCCTCAACTTGCCTCCAAGCCCCTCGCCGCGCTGTGGCTGAACGACCGGGGAGGGCCGCTCTCCCGGCAGTCGGCGGATCGCATCGTGCGCCAGCGAGCCCGGCGGGCGGGGCTGGGACGGGGTATCTCGGCGCACACCCTGCGCCACACCTACGCGGTTCATTTGCTGGAAGGCGGCGCGGACCTCCGGGCGGTGCAGGAGCTACTAGGCCACGCCAGCCTCGCCACCACCCAGATCTACACCCAACTTGACCTGCGGCAAACGGAAAACCAATACCGCAAGGCGCACCCCCGCGCTTAGTAAGCCGGCAAGTCTGCGTTCGGCATCACATCGAGGGAGAGGTCATCCGCCATCCCCCGCGCCAACCGAAAAGAGCCCGCAATCGCAATCATCGCCGCGTTATCCGTGCAGCGGTCAAACGGCGGCGTAAAGAACTCTGCTCCCACCCGATTGCACGCCGCGCGCAAGGTCTCCCGCAGGCTCTCGTTGGCCGCCACGCCCCCCACCAGGGTCATGGCCTTCAGCCCTTCTTCGTCCAGCGCCCGCAGGGCCTTGCGTACCAAGGCATCCACAATCGCCGCCTGCAAGGAGGCCGCCGCATCCGCCCGGTTCAGGGTCTCACCTTCGCGATCCACCAGCAACCGCATCGCGGTCTTCAACCCCGAAAAGGAAAACTTTGCCCCATCCCCCGGCAGCGCGCGGGGCAGGGCATAGCGCTTCGCATCGCCATCCCGGGCCAGTTCTTGTAAAGCCCGCCCGCCAGGGTAGCCCAAGCCCAGCAGCCGCGCGCCTTTGTCAAAGGCTTCCCCCGCCGCGTCATCCACGGTTTCGGCCAGGATTCGGTATTGCCCCGGCGCATCCACGCGCACAAGCTCCGTGTGGCCCCCGCTCACCACCAGGCACAGGTGAGGGAAGGGCGGCTGGGGTTCCCCCGCCGCAAACGGGCTCAAAATGTGCCCCTCGATGTGGTGCACCCCCACCAGCGGCACCCGCCACAGGGTGGCCAGAGCCTTGGCGGCACTTACGCCCACGCTCAGGGCGCCCACCAGGCCGGGGCGGTTCGTCACGGCAATGCCGTCCGGGGGGCCGTCTTCACCCATCGCCTCGCTCAGCACGGGCAGGATTGCCTCCACGTGCGCCCGTGCCGCCGCCTCTGGCACGATGCCGCCCCACTGGGCGTGCAGGGCCACCTGTGAACTAATCACGTTGCGCACCACGGCGCCGTCCACCAGCCACGCGGCCGCCGTTTCGTCACAACTGGTTTCGATGCCCAGTACGCGCATGGGATCCGCTCAGACCACCTCGGCCAGCGCGTCGCACCACATCACCACGGCATCCTCTTTGTTATCAATGTAGTAGCCGCGCCGCCGCGCCACATCACGGAATCCGAACTTCTTGTAGAGCGCAATCGCGGGCTCGTTACCGGCGCGTACTTCCAGCGTTGCGCAGGTCGCGCCTTTCTTGTGGCACTCCTGTAAGAGCGCGGCAATCATCCGCTCGCCAATGCGGTTGCGCTGCCGAGGCGGGTCCACCGCCACATTGATCACGTGGGCTTCGTCCAGCACCATCCAGGCTCCGGCAAACCCGGCGACTTCGCCATCCACCAACGCCACCAAAAACACACCCTCGGGCCGTTCCAGTTCGAGTCGCACCGCTGCCTCCGACCAGGGCTTGCTTTGGCAGGCGTGATCAATCCGCACCACGTCCGCGACGTGTTGCTCAGCAAAGGGCACAAAGCGGAGGGTGTTCACGCGGCGTTAGCCCCCCAGATACGCTTCTTTCACCTTCGGGTTGGCCAACAGGTTCTTCCCGGTGTCCGCCAGCACCACCCGGCCCGTTTCCAGCACGTAGGCGCGGTGCGCAATGTCCAGGGCGCGGCTGGCGTTCTGCTCCACCAGCAAGATGGTGGTGCCGTCGGCGTTCAATTCGGTGATGATGCGAAAAATTTCGGTGACAAGGTTCGGGGCCAAGCCCATGCTGGGCTCGTCTAGCAATAGCAGCTTCGGGCGACTCATCATGGCGCGGCTCATCGCCACCATCTGTTGCTCGCCGCCGCTCAGGGTGCCCGCGTTTTGCTTGATGCGCTCGGCCAAGCGAGGGAACCGCTTGGTCGCCCGGTCCATATCTTCTTGGATGCCGGCCGCATCGTTGCGAATGTGGGCGCCGAGTTGCAGGTTTTCCCACACCGACATATTCGTGAAAATGCGGCGGCCTTCGGGTGACTGGCTGATGCCCCGCGCCACGATCTTGTCCGGGGTGTCGCCGGCAATGCTCTCGCCCTCAAACAAAATGTCGCCACCGCGCGGGCGATTGAGGCCGGAGATGGTGCGAAGGAGCGTGCTCTTGCCCGCGCCGTTGCTGCCGATGATCGAGACAATCTCGCCTTCGTTGACTTCAATCGTCACGTCATCAAGGGCCTGAATGGCGCCGTAAAAGACATTCAGTCCTTCGACCTTCAGCATAGGATTCCTAGTCTAGCCGAACAAAAGCCTCTCCCGGGCCGGGTGAATGGTCCCAACGAACGCATTACGAATCGAAACCTCGGGTCTGCTACGTCGGTAAGGGGTTAGTGCGCGCTGGCGTGCGGTGTTTTTATGATGAATCGTGATCGACGTTGGGTACCGCTGGTAGCGGCGGTGGTCGGTGCTGTGGCTTTGGCCGGATGCCGGATGCCTTCGATGGGAGGCGCTAAGCCGGCGGACAAGGGAAGTGTTCACACGGTGAGCCGAGGCGACGTGGCCAGTGAAGTGGTGGAATCTGGCCGCCTGGAAGCTTTGAAAACGGTCGAAGTCAAGAGCCGCATTAGTGGCCGCGTGGCCCGCTTGTTGGTGGACGAAGGCGATTACGTCACCAAGGGTCAGCTCATCGGCGTCATCGACCCGCAAGAAACCGAACTACAAGTGAAGCAAACCCGCGCCCAACTGCGCGGTGCCCAAAGTGCGGTGCGTGCTTCGGATGCCCGCATTCAGCAATCCCGGCAAACCGCTCTCAACGCGATTGAGCGGCAGCGATCCATTATCCGCCAGCTGGAAGCCGAGAACAAGGTTCAACCGGACCTCACCCGCAATGCCATTTCCACGGCCGAGGCCAGCCTGCGCAGCGCGCAACAGGCTTACGATCAGTTGGTGAAGATCACTCAGCCGAACTCCCGCGCCAACACCTTGGCCAGCGTGGAAGATGCTAAGAACCAGCTGGCCCAAGCCGCCGCCGAAGAGCGACGCCAAAAGGAACTGCTGGACTTGGGCTACGTCTCGCAGCGATCCTACGAAAGTGCCCAGCTGAACCTGCGCCTGGCCGCCACCCGCGTAGAAACCGCCCAGGCCACCCTCAGCCGCTTTGACGAGCAACAGATTCTGGAGCGCAAGCAAGCCGAAGAGCGCGTGAAGCAAGCAGAAGCGGAACTCCAACGCGCCCGCCTGGGCAGCGTGCAAGACGTGGCCAAGCGCGAGCAGTATCAGCAAGCCCTCAAGGCCCTGAGCGACGCCCAAGCGAACCTGCGCGGCATTGACGCCGACATCGCCAGCCGCGCCCAACAGGCCGCCTCGGTGGACCAGATTTCTGTTCAACTCCAAGATACGGAGCGGCAACTGGCCGAAACCGAAATCCGCGCGCCCATCAGCGGCGTGGTCACCAAGCGCTTGGTGCAAGAGGGCGAACTGGTGGCGGCGCTCGGCAGCTTCTCCGCCGGTACCCCGATCGTGCGCGTGGAAGATCGTTCCGGTCTCCTTGTCCGCCTCGAAATCAACGAAATTGACGTGGCCCGTCTGAGCCAGGGCACTACGGCCGAGATTACGGTCGATTCCTTCCCCGGCAAGAAGTTCTCGGGCATGATCCGCAAGATCGCCCCCACCAGCGTGGCCGCCGGTAATGCCGCCGTGGGTCAGAGCGTGGTCGGCGACCCCGTGGTCAAGTACGACGTGGAAGTGCTGATGACGCAGACCGACCCGGCCATCAAGAGCGGGATGTCGGCCAGCTGCTCCCTCAAGGCCGCTGAGCGCAAGAACGTCATCCGCGTGCCCTTTGCCTACGTGGCCAAGGAGAAGGATGGTCGCCGCTACGTGGTGAAGGAACCCGCTGCCGGCACCAAGCCTGACCCCAAGAAGCCGCAAGACAAGACCTACGTCACCGCTGGCCTGGAAGGGGGCGGATTCATCGAAATCATCGAAGGCCTGAGCGGCGGCGAAAAGCTGATTCTGCCGAGCTTCTCCGGACCCCAACGCAGCGGCATGATGAGCGTGAGCTCGGGTGACGACGGCGACGGCGATGGCGGCGGCGATAACTAAGGAGGGCTGAGTCTCATGTCCGAAACTCCGATGCCCCCCGTGGTCATCGATCCGGGGCCGCAACCCCGGCTCGAGCGCCGCGGGCAAAACGGCCTCGGTACGCTCCTCGAGAGTGGCCGCATCGCCATGGATATGTTGCGCATGCACAAAATGCGCTCCTTCCTGACCATGCTGGGCGTGATTATCGGGGTTATGGCGGTCTCAATGATTGTCTTGCTCCAAAACGGGCTCAAGGCGTACATCGAAAGCGAGTTCAGTGAACTCAGCGCTGACACGATCTTCATCATTTACGACCCCAGCCGCCTAGGCCGGGGTGAGGGCCGTGGTCGATTTACGGCGATCAAGGAAGAAGACCGGGAGTACATCCTCGCCAATGCTGATAAGGTGCTTAATGTAACCGGCGTCGTCATGGTAGGGGGCCAGCAGGCGCGGTTTGGCGATAAGGAAGTCTCCGGCGTTCAGGTCACGGGCGTCAGCCAGGACTACTACGGCGCAGTATCCCGCGACCTGGTGGCCGGGCGCCTCATCGAGAAGAACGACGTGGACAACCTCGCCAACGTGGGGATCATTAGTTCTCAGCTGGCGGATGAACTCATGCCCGGGAGGGATCCACTTGGTCAAACCGTGGTCTTCAGTGGCATCAGCGTCACCATCGTCGGCGTGGTGAAGGAGAGGAATCAAAACCTCGGCCCCAGCAACACCAAGACAATGGAAATGCCCGTCACCACCGTGCAACGCAAGTGGCAAGGGGGGCGGAGCTATAGCTATCTATTGGCGCGGAGCAAGCCGGACGTCAAGGTGAGCGAGGCAATGGACCAAATATGGGAATTGCTGATGCGCCGGGCCGACAACAAACCGATCTACCGGGTGGACTCTAGCGAAGCCTTGCTGGGCGTCTTCCAGGGCATCATCGGGGGCGTCGGGATGGTGTTGGCCTCGGTGGCGGCGCTTTCGCTCTTGGTCGGCGGGATTGGGATCATGAACATCATGCTCGTGTCCGTGACCGAACGCACCAAGGAGATCGGGCTGCGCATGGCGCTGGGCGCGAGGCGAAAGGTCATCCTCACCCAGTTCATCATCGAAGCGGCGTTCTTGTCCCTCGTTGGCGGACTCATCGGAATGAGCATTGCCTGGGGGTTCGGCCTCATCATCACCATCATCACTAAGGCGATGAAGGTGCCGAGTGAGGCGGGCTTAGCTGCCCCGTTTCCGGTGTCAGCGGCCATCGTGGCCGCAGGTTTCTCAGCGGCAATTGGGATGGTGTTCGGGTTCTTCCCGGCCATGAACGCCGCGAAGCTCGACCCTATCGTCGCCCTCCGCAAGGACTAATCCCGTCAACCGCAAAGAAGAATCCCCTCCAGCACCAAGCCGGGAGGGGATTTTTGTGTTTGGCGATGGCAGCCGGGTTAGTCGGCCACTCGTTCCCAGGTGACCAAACCCAGCTCGGTGGGGATGGCCAAGCCCTCGTGATAGGGCACCACGCGCACCCGGTAGCCGCGCAGCCCCGGCCGGTCGCAGGGGATGGACCCCCGGAACACCACTCCCTCGCCGCCTTGCTCCACGGCTTCCAGATCGTGCACGCTCAGGTCATCCAGGTCGCGGTTCGGGCCGACGTGACCGGTCAGCACTTGCACCTTCACATCCGCCGGCGCGAGCGCCCCCAGGCTCACGCGGGCTTCCACTTCAAAAGTTTGACCCACCTTGAGCTGCGCCGAACTCAATTGCGAGACCGAGCCGATCTGCACCGAAGACCAGTTCGCCTGCACCTTGTCCCGCCAATCCAGCAGCGCCCGCGCGGGCGCCAAGCCTTCCTGCGTGCGCGCATTGTAAGCCCGCCCCGCCGGCACGTAGAACCGCGTGGTGTACTCGCGCACCATGCGGTTGGTGCTAAATCGAGGCGCCAGCACCCGCATACTCTCGCGAATCATGTCCACCCAGCGGCGGGGGATGCCCCCGTCAATGCGGTGGTAGAACACCGGCGCAATTTCGTTCTCAATGAGGTGATACAGCGCCTGGCTGTCCATCCAGTCCTGGAAGTTCTCGTCCGGGTTTTCCTGGCCGTTGCCAATCGCCCAGCCCACGCCCTTGGCGTAGCCCTCCGCCCACCATCCGTCCAGGATAGAGCAGTTCAGGCCGCCGTTGGCGCACACCTTCATGCCGCTGGTGCCGCTGGCTTCCATGGGACGGCGCGGGTTGTTCAGCCACACGTCCACGCCCTGCACCATGTGCCGGGCCACGTTCATTTCGTAGTCTTCCAGGAACACCACGCGCGAGTTCGCGCCCTCGGCCCGCACGTACTGCACGATGTCTTGGATGAGCTTCTTGCCGCCCTCGTCGCGGGGGTGCGCCTTGCCCGCAAAGACGAACTGCACCGGCCGGTCGGCGTGATGGATCATCGCCTTCAGCCGCTCAATGTCTCCGAAGAGCAGAGTCGCCCGCTTGTAAGTGGCAAAACGCCGGGCAAAACCGATGGTAAGGATGCGCGGGTCCAGCACCTTGTTGGCCGCGTTCATATCGGCCGGGCTCATGCTGTTGCGTTCCATCGCCTTGCGCATGTGACGGCGGCAGAACCGCACCAGGTCGCCCCGCTGGTTTTCGCGCATCTCCCACAGTTCGGCATCGGGGATGGCATCGGCAGCGGCGGCCCACACTTCGCGGTCGGCGGCATCATCGCGCCAATTCGGCCCCACGTAGCGGTCCAGTAGGTGCACCATGCGGTCGCTGATCCAGGTCATCAGGTGGACGCCGTTGGTCACCGCGTCGATCGGCACTTCTTCCACCGGGAAGTCGGGCCAGCGATCTTGGAACATCCCTCGCGACACTTCGGCGTGCAGGCGCGAAACCCCGTTCACGTAGTTCGCGTTTTCCATCGCCAGGATGGCCATGTTGAATTTCTCGTCCTTGTTCTCGGGATGCAGCCGACCCATATCCATGAACTTGTCGAAGCTCAGATCCAGGCCATTGACCATGCGCGAGACGTACCGTTCCAGCAACGGGCGCGGGAAGAGGTCAAAGCCCGCCGGCACCGGGGTGTGGGTGGTGAAGACGTTGCCCGCCACCACGCACTGCCGCGCGGTGCGGAAGTCACACTGGTGGGCATCCATAAACTGGCGGATGCGTTCCAGGCTCAAGAAGGCGGCGTGGCCCTCGTTCATGTGGCAAACCTGCGGGGTCTTGCCCACGGCCACCAGCGCCTTGTAGCCGCCCACGCCCAGCACCAGTTCTTGCCGAATGCGCATCTCCTCGTCGCCGCCGTAGAGCGTGTCGGTGATGCCTTGGTCGCGAGGGGCGTTTTCGAGCAGGTTCGAGTCCAGCAGGTAAAGCTCCACGCGGCCCACCTGCGCCCGCCACACCTGGCAATGCACGTTTTGGTCGGGGAACTCCACCGTCACGCGCAGCGGCTGGTCGTCCGCGCCCCGCACCAGCGCGAGGGGGAGGCGGTAGAAGTCGTACTGCGGATAGTGCTCTTGCTGCCAGCCGTCGGGGGTGAGGAACTGGCGGAAATAGCCCCGCGCATAAAGCAAGCCCACGCCCGTGAGGGGTACGCCGAGGTCCGAGGCCGCTTTGAGGTGGTCACCGGCCAGTACGCCAAGGCCCCCGGAATAGATCGGCAAGCACTCGTTGATGCCGAACTCCGCGCAGAAGTACGCCACCTGATTGGTGGCGCGCTCGCCGGGGAAGGTGCGGTCGAACCACGTCTCCCCGTTCATGTATTCGGTCAGGTCGCGGTGGGCGCGCTGAATCTTGGTTTGTAGGAGCTCGTCTTGCGAGATCCGGGCCACGTCGCTGTGGGTGAGGGAATTGAGCAACTCCACCGGGTTGTGTTCGACTTGCTCCCACCGTTCGCGATCAATGTCGCGGAAAAGAGCCCGCGTTTCGGGGTGCCAGCACCACCGGAAGTTGTAGGCAAGCTCCCGCAGGGGTTGCAAGGCCTCGGGAAGTTCTCGAACAACTTCAAATGCGTGGGCGTACTTCGTGGTCCTCATCCGCACCTTCATTATGGGCGGATTCCCCCGTAATCTTCCGGGGGGCCGGGTCAGGGGAGTGGGGTGACCGTTAAAGTGTCCCGCGTGACCTCAAGGCGGTGCTTCTGCCCGTCCAGCCAAAACTCGGGGACGGTGACGCGCTCCCAGCCGGTCGGCAGATTCGGGCGGATGGAGACCACTCGGCCGGATTTGAGCTTGTATTCGAACTTGGCCCCGGGCTGGGCGGTGCGGTCAAGGCGCACCCCGCAGAAGCCGTAAATGACCGTGTTGAGGCACCCCGCCGCGCCGGTGATGAAGGGTGTGTCGCCCGTAAGGGGCTTCTCCCGGAAGATGAGTGGGCCATCCATGTAGGGTTGCCAACTCTCTCGCCATCGCTTGAGGGCTTCGTCGGCCTTGCCGTTGCGGGCGAGGACGGTGGCCTCGATGCTCGCCGACATGGCCGGGCCGTTGGGGGTGATGCGGGAGGAGAATCGCTCGATCAGGCTGAGGGCTACGCGCTCGGCCTCGGGGTCTTGCAAAGGGAAAGCGGCCAGGAGGCCGCTGACCTGCTGGTAGGTGGTTTCGGGGTCGTTGCTGGCGTTCTTCAGGCGGCCTTCGGCGTCCCGGGGGATGAACATGAACTCTGCGGACATTCTTTGACCTGCGCGAAAGAACAAAGCCCTCACCGCCATATTGGTGTAAAGGTCATCGTCAACTTTGTGGAACTCATTCGGCCCCATCACATTCCGAAAGTGGATCCGCCCCTCTTGGTCCGATTCCATTCGATAGTGGTAGAAGTCCGCCGCATCCTGTCGAAACTCGCGGACTTGCGCTTCCGAGGCCAGGCCTAGGTCGGCGGCCCAGCTCAAACCGAGGGCAACCGACGCCGTGATGTGATCCTGGTACTGGCTATTGCCCATGGCCTTGTTGTTGCCGTTGACATCGGTCTCCCAGGGCACTTTGAGGCCGGTCGAACGATACTCGGCCCCTGGACTGTCGCTTGGCAACGGCCCGATCTCACGGCCCCAAACGGGGCGATTCTGCCTTACCCACTTGCTGGCTTCAACTCGCCACAGCGGCGCGTACTTCAAACGGTAGTTGGCGATCGTCCGCGCCCGGGCCGGGTCCGTGAACATCAGCGCCGGGAACACCCACACATCAGCATCCCAAAACACGTGCCCCCCGAACCGCGTGCTCACTGCCCCGAACGGGCTGGGGGCCACGTCGCCATTCGCAATCACCCCCTGCCGGAGCATCTCCTGGAGCTGCGCCACGGCTTGGCTGGCTTCGGCATCCCCGGCGATCTCAATCACCGGAGAATCAGTAACTGGAACCGGGGTGTCCGATGTCTCCAGGCTCTCGGAAATGTAAATCCGCTTTTCACCCTCGCGCAGTGGCCAGGTGAGTGATCGAGTCTTGGCGTCCCATTTCGGGGCATCCGTGCCATCAATCGTCACGAACCGGCGCGGATAGGTGTTCGAAGATCGCTCGCCCCGGTAAAGGCCATCTCTTTTCCCGATGAGATACCGCTGGCCGTCTTGAACCACTGGGTAAGCCGGCAACGGCTTCGCCTTCGGGAGATCTTGGGGCGGCCCGCCCGTCCCCGGCGGACCCGGCGCGCAGCCGAGCAGGGCAAATCCTAAGAGGAGGCCATACGCTCGCGCCATGTGCGCATTTTGGCACCTGGATGACGGGCAAGTTCGTCCGCAATCAGCGAAGCCGCATTCAATGCCAGCGGGGAAGTCAGGTGCAGTACGGAAGGCGGCGCAGGCGACGAGGGCAGCACCCACGCCAGCCCCTCGGGCGGCTCCGCCGGGGCCGGGCCGAGCACCCCCACCCCCTGCACCAGGTGGTTCTCTCTCAACATGGCCAGGCGCAAGGCCGTCCACTCGGCCTGAAAATCATCCGACGACACCAACCCGTCCAAGTGGTGGCCTTCACCTAAAATCGCGTCCGGATAGGTGCGAAAGCACGCCAGCGCCCGCCGGGAAACGAAGAAATGCAGCTTCCACCCCGCCGCTCGGGCCGCATCCAGCAGCATCAGCAGTCGCGCGGCTTCGTCCGCCGCCCCGGGGTCATCATCCCAGGGGCAAGCGTTCAAATCCACGCGAACCGACAGCGTCACGCGTCTAGCAGCGCCGCGATGCCGGGCAGGGTGCGGCCTTCCAAGAATTCCAGGCTCGCGCCGCCGCCGGTGCTCACGTGGGTCATGCGGTCGGCCAGGTCCATCTGCTCCACGGCCGCCGCGCTGTCGCCGCCACCCACAATGGTGACCGCATCGCTCGCCGCCATGGCCTCGGCCACCGCTCGGGTGCCCGCCGCGTAGTTTTCGAACTCAAAGACGCCCATCGGCCCGTTCCAGATCACCGTCCCCGCCTGGGCGATGATCTCGGCAAAGCGGGCGCGGGTTTCCGGCCCGATGTCCAGGCCCATGCGGTCGGCGGGGATGGCATTCGAGGCCACCACCAGCGGCTCGGCGTCGGCGGCAAATCGGTCAGCCGTCACCGTGTCAGTCGGCAAGAACACGCGGTGGCTTTCCTTGGCCATCAGCTCCCGCGCGAAGTCTAGGCTCGCCTCGTCCAGCAGGCTGGAACCGATCTCGTGGCCCGCCGCCTTAAAGAACGTGTACGCCATCCCGCCGCCGATGATGAGCTGATCCACCTTGGGCAACAGGCTCTCAATCACCGGGATCTTGTCGGCCACCTTCGCTCCGCCCAAGATCGCCACAAACGGGCGCTTCGGTTCATCGAGCGCCGCCCCCAGGTAGCGCAGTTCCTTCTCAATCAAGAAGCCCGCGTAGGCCGGCAGGTGGTGGGCCACACCCTCGGTGCTGGCGTGGGCGCGGTGCGCGGTGCCAAAGGCGTCGTTCACATACACCGTGGCCAGGGAGGCCAGCTGCGCCACAAAGTCAGGGTCGTTGGCTTCTTCGGCATCGTGGTAGCGCAGGTTCTCCAGCAGCAGGGCTTGGCCGGGGGTCAGGGCCGCCACCAGCGCCTTCACTTCCTCGCCCACGCAGTCCGGGGCCAGCGCCACGGGTTGCCCCAGCATCTCGCTCAGCGCCGCCGCCACCGGGGCCAGGCTGAGTTCCGGCGCGCGCTTGCCCTTGGGCCGCCCCAGGTGGCTGCACAGCACCACCTTGGCTCCCTGCGCCAGCAGATGCTTGATGGTGGGCAGCGATTCTTGGATGCGGCGCGGGTCGGTGATGCGGTCGCCATCCAGCGGCACGTTGAAGTCGCAGCGCACCAGCACGGTCTGGCCAGCGGCATTCAGGTCGGCAATCGTCTTCTTGGCGAGGGGCATGGCTTCCATTCTACTGCCCGCACCCGCGCCCCCGGGCCTGCCGAAAACGAACAACCGCCCGGCCTCGCGTTGAGGTCCGAGCGGTCGCTCTTGTTTAGCTCAGATGGAGCCTTACTGCATGTCGGGGGCTTGCGCCTGATCCGCACCCGGGGCTTGACCCTCGGGCGTGGCCGGTTCCGGCGAACTGCAAGCCGTCAAAACCATCGAAACCAGGGCCAATACGGCCACCCAACTGAAGGTCTTCATCAATAACCCCAGTCTCGGCTCCAACCCTTGTTGTCGTTCAGGCCACCGCGCCAGTCCGGCGTGGAGTACAGGTTGTGGTAGAGCGAGCTCGAGGCCACCACCTTCACGTGGCTGTCCGCGTAACCGACGACCGTCTTCTTGCCGGCCTGCAGGCGGGCAATGGCGCCCGTGCGGGTGCTGATGCCAGCCGGGCCGCTGAGCGGGCCGCGACCGAGGTCGTGCGGGCCCCACACCCCGATGAACTGTGCGTCACCGGTCGGGAAGGCGATGGCGTACTGCGGCGGGCGGCTGAGCTGCGCACCGTCGTGAATCACGATCGTTTCGGCCACGCTGGCAATCGAGGTGGCGTTGGCGGGGAAGTTGTAGCTTTCATCCGCGAACTCCGCGTAGGTGGCCTGCGATCGACCCGTGCAGATGGCCGGCAGCGGGAAGCCCACCTGGCGGGCACAGGACGAGAAGCCGCCCAGGGTCCAGTGGTTGTAGGCGTACGTGTTGCTGATGTTGCTCAGGTACGTCTTGGAGTTCGGGCTGGCCCAGATGCCTTGCAGTTCGCCGGTGGTGGCGTTGACCCCGTTCTTGATGTACGGGTTCACCAGGTTCGGGTACATGAATTCCAGGTTGAACGTGGTGGTCAGGCCCATGGCGGCGCTCCACAGCGGATACGTGTCGTCGTAGTCCGGCAGGTAGAGCTGGAAGCCGAGCGCGATGTTCTTGACATTGCTCACGGTCTGCGTTTGCTTGGCCGCATTCTTGGCTTTGGCAAAAACGGGGAAGAGGATCGCCGCCAGGATAGCAATGATGGCAATCACAACGAGGAGTTCGATAAGGGTAAAGGCACGTCGCTTCATCGCGTTGTTCCGGGGAAGGCGCAAACCTGCCCAGGTTCATTCTACTTCAAAAATCTTGCGTTTCTGCTAGTCCGGTACATCTACGGGCTGGCCTGAAAGGTTGAGAATTATTCTGCGCTTTCGCGGCTCCATCCGGCGTTGTTGGTGAGAGCGCCTTGCCAGTCCGGAGTTGAGTACGCGGTGCCGTAAAGTTCGCTCGTGGCCTTGGACTTAGCGGAAGAATCGGTGCCCACCATGGTGGTACGGGAGCCGGAGAGGAAACGGGCCAGGGCGCCTTTGGCGTTCGAGACGCCCGCCGGACCGGAGAGCGGACCCTCGCCCGCTTTGGTGAGTGACCACACACCGATGTACTTGGCATCCGCTTGCGGGAAGGCAATGCCGAACTGCGGCGGGCGGGCCAGCACGGATCCCTCGGTGAAGAGAACGGTGTTGCTGATGTCAGCAATCTCGCTCGTCCGCGCCGGGCGGTTGTACTTTTCATCGGCGAACTCCGCGAAACGGGCTTCCGTGCGGTCGGTGCAGAGCGGTGAGGTGTTCGCATAAGCAGGGTTGGCGCACTGGAAAATGCCCCCCAACCCCCAGAAGTTGTAGGCGAAACCGTGCTTCAGTCCATCCATATCTAGCTTCGCAACCGGGTGCTGCCAAATTTGGTTGTCCTTCGTGTACAGCTTCATAGCCTGTGTGTAAAGGTGGTCAGAGTCCAACACCTCGGGCTGCCCGAGAGCCGATGACCAGACGGGGAAGGTGTCGTTGAAGTCCGCTGCGTAAAGGTTTGCAGCCACCCACACTTGCTTCGCGTGGTTCATTAGCATCGTTCGCTGAGCGATCCTTCGACATGTGGCTGTCGATCCTGGCCAAAACATGGGGCCGCAGGAGCCTATGGGCCACAACACGTACGCCAGCAGGCCCATGAAGATCGTTACGATCACCACCGTTCCAAAGCTTAGTTCTCGATTCCAGCCCGTCCCTTTCGCCACGTGTAACACCTTCAACACACGACCCCTCACCGCAGTTCCCACGCACGTGCCAGCAAATAATCGCAAGTCCCTGGGCCACAAATCCCCGGCGTGGCAAAATAATCGTAAGTCATATGTCCGAAAACAAGACTCCCACCCCTGGTTTTGGCACCCTCGCCCTTCATGCGGGGTTCGATGGCGACCCGGCCACCAAGAGCCGAGCTGTCCCCATCTACCAAACCACCAGCTACCTCTTTGATGACACCAGCCACGCCGCGCGCCTCTTTGCCCTGCAAGAGTTCGGCAACATCTACACGCGCATCATGAACCCCACCACGGCGGTGCTGGAAAATCGCATCGCCGCGCTAGAAGGAGGCTCCCACGCCGTCGCCACCGCGAGCGGCCAGGCCGCCGAACTGCTGGCCATCACCACCATCTGCGAGGCCGGCGACGAAATCGTGAGTAGCGCCAGCCTTTACGGCGGCACCTACAACCTCTTCCACTACACCCTGCCCAAAATGGGGATCAAGGTTCATTTTGTGGACCCCAGCGACCCGGAGAACTTCCGCCGCGCCACCACCGACCGCACCAAGCTCTACTACGCGGAAACGGTGGGTAACCCCAAGGTGGACGTCTTCCCGATTGCCGCCGTGGCCGCCATTGGCCGCGAACTCGGCATCCCGCTGATGGTGGACAACACCGTCCCGACCCCCTATCTGGTGCGCCCGTTTGAACTCGGCGCGGCGGTGGTTGTGCACTCGCTCACCAAGTTCATTGGCGGGCACGGCACCAGCATCGGCGGCATCTTGGTGGATGGCGGCAACTTCGATTGGGGCCAAGGCCGCTTTGCCAACTTCACCGAGCCCGACCCGAGCTACCACGGCCTCAAGTTCTGGGAGACGTTCGGGGCGTTCCCGGGCCTCGGCAACGTGGCGTTTGGCCTCAAGGCGCGGGTCCAGGGCCTGCGCGACCAAGGCCAAGCCATCAGCCCGTTCAACTCGTTCTTGATCCTCCAGGGCCTGGAAACTCTGCACCTGCGCATGGAACGGCACAGTCAGAACGCGCAGCGCATCGCCGAGTGGCTGAGCCAGCACCCGAATGTGAGCTGGGTCAACTATCCGGGCCTGAGCACCCACCCCAGCCACGAACTGGCCAAGTCCACATTCCGTCCGGGTCACTTCGGGGCGTTGCTGGGATTCGGCGTGAAGGGCGGCTACGATGCGGCGGTGGCGTTCATCGATCGCCTCAAGGTGTTCTCGCTGCTGGCCAACATCGGCGATGCCAAGTCGCTCGTCATCCACCCGGCCAGCACGACGCACCAGCAGCTGACACCGGAAGAGCAAGCCAGCACGGGCGTGAGCGCGGACTTCATCCGCCTCAGCGTGGGCATCGAGGACATTGAAGACCTCCTTGCCGACCTCGACCAAGCCCTGCGCGGCTAAATCGGCGCTCATTGCGGAGTCTCGCCCGGGTAACACCGGGCGATGACTTCTGCCGATGCCGCTTGCCAAGCCGTTATGGCGCAGGTGGCCAATTCAACCGGGGCCAAAGAGAGCCAGCTTGCCTTAGTCGTGGGGGTGGCGCGGCCCGGCCAGCGTGTGGAGTACGCCCACGCGAACGGCGACCAGCCGTTTTATCCGGCCAGCGTGGTCAAGAGCGTCTACGCCGCTTACGCCGCCTTTCTTATCTCCCTCGGCGGGCTTGCATTGAGCGAGGAGGATGAGCGGGCCTTCCGCGATATGATTCAGGATTCGAGTAACGATGCCACCGGGCACGTGGTGGACCTCATCACCGACACGACCGGCGGCCCCGAACTCCCGCCCGACTATTTGGCCGAGTGGATGAATAATCGCCAAACCGTGAACCGCTGGTTAGCCGCCGAGGGCATCACCGGCATCAACGCCTGCCAGAAAACTTGGAACGAAGGCCCCTACGGCCGGGAGCGGCAAGGCTACGGTCCGAACCGCGAGCTCGCGAACTCGATGACCGCTCGCGCCGCTGCGCGCATCATGGCGGGTATTGCGCTGGGCGCTTTCGGCCACGCGGAGTGGCTCCAAAAACTCCACCGGCGCGACCTGCATAGCAAAGATCCACAAAGCCAAGACCTCCAAGTCATCGGCTACGGCGGGGAAGTGGTGAATGGTGACATCGCCGACTGTCTCAGCAAGTCCGGCACCGCCTACCAAGTGCGGCACGATCTGCTGGCCGTGCGGCGCCCGGGCGACATATGGCACATAGTCGCCGCCTTCACCGACCGCTACCAGGAGCAACCCGAGGTGCTCCAGGCCGTCGTGCGGGGCGGCCTGGAGATCGCGGACCAGATTACATCCGGTACAGGCTGAAGCCGGCCGGCTCCACCGGGGCGTTGCGGCAGATTTCGAGCGCCAACCCCAGCACACGGCGGGTGTCATGCGGGTCAATGATGCCGTCGTCCCACAGCCGTGCACTGGAATAGTAGGCGTTGGCCTCCGCTTCGTACTTCTCGCGGATCGGGTTGCGGAAGGCGTCCTGCTCTTCCTGCGACATCGTCACGCCCTTGGCCGCCAGCTGGTCCATCTTCACCGTCAGCAGTACGTTGGCGGCCTGCTCGCCGCCCATCACGCTGATCTTGGCGTTGGGCCACATAAAGAGGAACCGGGGCTGATACGCCCGCCCGCACATGCCGTAATTGCCCGCGCCGTAGCTGCCCCCCACAATGAGCGTGATCTTGGGCACCGTGGCCGTCGAGACCGCCGTCACCAGCTTGGCCCCGTGCCGGGCAATGCCCTCGTTCTCGTACCGCTTGCCCACCATGAAGCCCGTGATGTTCTGGATGAACACCAGCGGCACTCCGCGCTGCTGGCAAAGCTCGATGAAGTGCGCACCCTTCTGGGCGGACTCGCTGAACAGAATCCCGTCGTTGGCGATGATGCCCACCATGTGCCCTTCAATCCGGGCGAACGCGCAGATGAGCGTGGTACCAAAGCGCGGCTTGAACTCGTGCATCTGCGATCCATCCAGCAGGTGGGCCAGCAGGTCGCGCATGGGGAAGGGGCGCTTGGTGTCGCTCGGCACCAGGGCGTCCACGTCTTCTATGGGGTAGAGCGGCTCTTCCACCGGGGCCGGAGCCGGGCGGGCAAACGCCCCTTCCGGGATCTGCCCTGGCGGCAAGGATTCGAACAGCGACCGAACGATTTCGAGAGCGTGCTCGTCGTCTTCGGCCAGGTGGTCGGCCACCCCGCTCAGCCGGGTGTGGACATCGCCACCCCCGAGTTCTTCGGCCGTCACTTCTTCGCCCGTGGCGGCCTTCACCAGCGGCGGGCCACCCAAAAAGATGGTGCCTTGCTCCTTCACGATCACGGTCTCGTCGCTCATAGCGGGGACATAGGCGCCCCCGGCGGTGCAAGAGCCCATCACGGCGGCAATCTGCGGAATGCCGCGTGCGCTCAGGTTGGCTTGGTTGTAGAAAATGCGCCCGAAGTGGTCACGGTCCGGGAAGACCTCGGCCTGCAGCGGCAAGAACGCCCCGCCGGAGTCCACCAAGTAAACGCACGGCAGGCGGTTCTCCATGGCGATCTCCTGCGCCCGGAGGTGCTTCTTGACCGTGATGGGGAAGTAGGTGCCGCCCTTCACGGTGGCGTCATTGGCCAGAATCATCGCCAAGCGGCCCTGCACGCGCCCCACGCCGGCCACCACGCCCGCCGCCGGTGCACCCCCGTCGTACATATCCCACGCGGCGAAGGGGGAAACTTCTAGGAACGGAGAACCCGGATCCAGCAGGCCGTCAATCCGCTCACGGGCCAGCAACTTGCCTCGCGATTTGTGCTTCTCCACGGCGGCCGCGCCGCCTCCCGCGCTCACCACCGCCGCTCGCTCGCGCAGTTCTTCGCGCAGGCGATGCATTTCGGCCCGGTCGGCGCGTGCCTCGGGGGAGTGGATGTCGGTCTTCGAGTGGAGGATCTCCATGGCCAAGACCATCTTACCGAGCCGAGCCTCAGGCAAAAAAATGGCCGACCTACTGGCCGGCCGAATGTCTTGTGCTTGTCGTCTTGCGGCTTCACTGCGGTACGCAGTCCACCTTGGACAACAATCATTACGATGCGTCCGTTCCCAAACTCTCCCACTTTCGTAAAGTTTCGAAAATATTTCGCCCTACTCCCCCCAGCGCACTCAAAATTCTCGCTCTGCAACCCTCGTGGCTAGGCTAAAGTATTGGCAGGAGCGGCATGTGCCGCTGCAAGTAAGGACATCCATATATGCGTATCTCCATGCGTTTCGGGGCCTGGGCGGTCATGGCGTTAGCCGTGGCGGCATCGGCCTCCGCACAAGATAAGGTCTTACTCACATTCTCACCTTCGGCGGGCGCCCTGTGGCGTTCGGTACTGAACGTGAATGGAAAGGCGACCATCGAAGGCCAGGCCCTCGAATTTAGTATCACCGATGAATCCGAGACCAAGGCCAGCAGCGTCAGCGATGGTTCGGTCACCACGGAATCCAAGACGGTGTCCTCCATCATCAGCGTCAACGGTGAAGAGCAGGACAACGAAGTTTCCGGCAACGTGGTGAAAGCCGTGCAAGGGGCCAACGGCGCCCTCCAAAAGCAGTCCGGATTTGAAGACGACGATGACCTGGGCCCGCGCCTCGGCCAAGCGTTCACGCTCGTGTTTGCCGACAAGCCGGTGGGCGTGGGCGATACCTGGACGTACTCCTATCCGCGCGCGTCCAAGTCGGACGGTCTAGTGGCGGCCGATTTCTCCGCCAAGCTCGTGGCCTTTGATGGCGCGAGCGACGAAGGCCTTGCACAAATCGAAGCGACCTACAAGGAACGAGATACCGAAGAAAAGATGTCCGTGACGATGACCGCTTGGGTGGACCCCACCACGGGCGTCATCAAGAAGTCGGAGTTCAAGATCATCGGCATGCCGCTCGGCCTGCCGGGTAACCCGGAATTCACGGGTTCGATGGAGCTCAAGTCTTACAAGGCGGCCTCCGATGTCACCGAAGACACCACTGCCCCCGCTCAAGAGGGTGAAGGTGAGGAAGAAGAAGGCGACAACATCGATAGCACCGTCGAGGACTTCACCAAGATGGACGGCCTCTTCCCCCTCTACGTGAAGGAAGAAGACGGCGAGAAGACCATCTACATGGAGATCAAGCGCTCGCAACTGGACAAGTGGACGATGCTGCAAGCTACGGCCGCTTCGGGCACCAGCTCGCAAGTGGTGATGGGCGACCCGCTCGTTGACCTCCTGTTCCAATTCCGCGAAGTGCAACCCGGTCGCCTGACCGTGGTGGTGCCGAATTACCGACTGATTGCCGACCCCGAACTGCCGATCGCTAACATCATTGCCAATTCGTTTGCGCCCAGCTACCTCGATACGTTTGACATCGAGGCCACGCAGAAGGATCGCGACAGCGTGCTCATCGACGTCAGCGACTTCTTTAAGGGCGACGTGGCGGGCATAGAAGCTCGATTCCAGGGCGGCGGTGGCCTTCTTGGCGGGGGCGCCAGCTACTCGCTGGACCGCGACAACACGTTCGTTCAGGAGATCAAGAACTTCCCGATGAACACTGTGGTGCGCAGCACCTACACCTTTGCCGACGGCAACGCCCCCACGGGGATTGAATCTGCCATCTACGGCGGTGGCGTGAATGCCGATGGCCGCTCCGTGGTCGTCAATGTGAATTACAACCTCTACCAATTGCCGGAGAACAACGGCTACGTGCCGCGACTCTTCGACGAACGTGTGGGTTACTTCACGGCGACTCTGGAAGACTTCAGCGACCCGACCGCGCAAGACCGACGCGTCAAGCACGTGATGCGCTGGAATCTCCGCAAGGCGAACCCCAGCCAGGCCGTGAGCGATCCGGTCGAGCCGATCGTGTTCTACTTGGATAAGGGCATTCCAGAGGAGTTCCGCAAGGCCACCCGCGACGGGATCCTGCTGTGGAACGAACCCATGCGCGCCGCTGGTTTCAGCAACGCCATTGTGGTGAAGGACATGCCGGAAGACGCGGACTTTGACCACGCCGACATGCGCTACAACACCATCCGGTTTGTAGCCTCGCCGGATGCCGCCTACGCCGTGGCTCTGTTCCGTGTGAACCCACTGACGGGCCAGATCATGAACTCGAGCATTACGTTCGACATCAACTATCTGAGCTTCGAAGCCAACAGCAACGAAATCGCGCAGATGATGGCGCGCCGCGCCGCTTCGTTCCTCGGCATTGAACTGCCGGAAGCGGAGAAGAAGACGCAGCGATGCAACGTGTGCGGTATGTCTCACGAGGGCCAGCTGATGCGGGCCACGGGCATGCTGGAAGCTTCTTCCGTGAACGAAGAAGAGCGCGAGCGCTATCTCTACCAAGCGGTCCGCCACACGGTGGCCCACGAGTTCGGCCACATTCTGGGCCTGCGCCACAACTTTGTGGCCTCGACCCAGCTGACCTTTGCGCAAATGAACGACCCGGCGATGGTGGCCAAGTACGGCACCTCGGCTTCGGTGATGGACTACGTGCCCTACAACCTGAATGCGGTGAACAACCCCAACGTTCCTTACTATGCCGAACTCGGCACCTACGACAAGTGGGCGATCCGCTGGGGCTACTCGGATGTGCCGGGCACCACGGCCGATGCCGAGGCCGGCGCGCTGCGCGCCATTGCCAACCAGGGTGTCCAAGAGGGCTTCGCCTATCGCACCGACCAGCACGCGGACTCTTTCGACCCGTTCGTGCAGCGGTTCGACCTGAGCAAGAACCCCATGGACTACTCCATGGCGATGATGACTCGCACCAAGAAGCTCATCACCGAGCTTCGCGACAAGGAGCCGAAGAACGGCGAAAACTACAGCCAACTCACCAACCGCTTCGGCAACTTGGTGAACATGCACCTCAGCGCGGCGTTCAGCGTCGTGTCGTTCATCGGTGGCGTGGAACAGCGCACGGCGATCCGAGGCACGTCTTCGGATGGTCCGACGTCCATTCCGGTCTCGGCCGGCCAGCAGCGCGCGGCCCTGCGGATGATCAACGAGAACATCTTCGCGGCCGGTGCCCTGGACTTCCCGAAGGACCTCTTCCGGTACTTCTCGGAAGACCTGCGCGATGACTACGGCCTGGCGGAAAATCCGAACCCGTGGAATGTGCGCACGCAGATCAGCACCTTCCCCCAAATGTTCCTGAACATGGTGCTGAGCTCGCCGACGCTGGAACGCGTGGCCAACAACGAGTACAAGGCGCTGCCGGGCGAGGAGCGGTTCACCGTCTCCGAGATCTTCGGCACCCTGACGCGAAGCCTCTTCACGGAGCTGCCGGCCGGCCAAGCGGTGGACCCGATCCGCCGCGAACTCCAGACGGCGTACGTGACGCGACTGATCGACCTGGGCGTAAAGGGCGCCCCGGGCGGAGCTTCGGAAGCCAACTTCATCGCGCGGGCGCACCTCAAGGGCGTGCTGGCGGTGTTCAAGGCCAACCAAAGCAAGGTCAAGGACGAAACCACGTCGCTCTACGTGGCCGACATGATCGAGCGCATCGAACGCAACCTCAACGCCCAGGAAGTGCTGGGTGCGGGTGGCGGTGGTGGCGGCGGCGACCTCCTGCAGATGCTGCTAGGCGGCCGCAAGCCCTGATCGGCGCTTGACACAAAGAAACCCCACGGGCTCTTGGTGAGCCGGTGGGGTTTCTTGCTTTTAGCGGTTCGTGTTACTCGGCCAGCACGGGCACGCCGCCGGCGGCCCCCACGGCAAAGATGTGGTCGTCTTTGTTCACCAGCGGCACGGTGGCCCGCTCGACTTCGCCCACGGCCATTGAGCCTTGCCACTCGGCGCTGGCGGTGTCGCGCCAATAGACGGTGTAAGGCACGCCCGGTTCACCTTCCCAGGTCAGGGTGGTGTCGTGGGTTTGGTCGCGCACCAGCGTCACCTTGGTGGGGGCGGGCAGGGCATGGGCCAGGCTCCACACGGCCGCCAGGTTGGCGCGGGTCACGTTGGCCAGGTAGTCAAAGTCCATGTGCTGAACGAGGTCATCCGGGGTGTGCTGGTGCTTGAACTCCTCGTGAACCTCGATGAAGCGCACCGCCGAGAAGCCCTGCAGCACAAACGGGGTGTGGTCGCCTCCGCGCCCGAACCGGTCGCGGCGCAGCACGAGCTTGACGGTGAAGTCATCCACCGCCTGGCGCACCGTCCATTCAATGAAGCGGGCCAGTTCGCGGCTGTCGTGGTTCTCACCCTCTTCGCTGAAAACGCGCACCTGCTTGGTGTTCTCCTGGCCGCCAAGGTTGCGGCTGCTGCCCACGGTGTCGTTGTTCAGCATGGCGACGAGGGGCCAGTTTTCGTCCTTGGCGCGCTGGGCGAGGGCGGTGGCCCCCAGCAGGCCCTGTTCTTCGCCCGTAAAGGCCACAAATTTGATGGTGCGGCGGGGTTGGGTGCCCGCCAGTTGCCGCGCGAGTTCAAGGGTCAGTGCGACGCCGCTGGCGTCGTCGTTGGCGCCGGGGGCCGGGCCTTCGGTGGGGGCTACGGAAAGGTTCAGCGAATCCAGGTGGGCGCCGATGATGATGGTCTCGGGGCTGCTTCCCTTGAGGGTGGCGACCACCTGCACGCACGGGGTGGGCTGGGGCACGCGTCGGCCTTGGGGCAGGGTGTATTCCATCAGCTCGACCTCCAGGCCCGGGATGGCGCGGTATTCATCGGCCAGCCACGCGGCGGCTTGGTGCACTTCCTTGGAGAGGGAGTTGCGGGTGGGGTAGCTGGACAGGTGGGTGACGGTGGCGCGCAGGCGGGCCGGGTCCACGGCTTGGAGCTTGAGGCTGAGGGCGTCGCTCTGAATCGCCACCAGGAGTGCGGCAAACATGGCTCATAGTAGCCGAAAATGTGCCGAGGTGGTCGAGGCGGCCGGGCTCGAACCGGCGACCTTCGGCTCCCAAAGCCGACGCGCTACCAACTGCGCTACGCCTCGCAACGCCCGCTAGGATACCGGAGGGGTGCGGGTGAGGTTAGGGATTGCTCTTGGCGTTGCGCCTGGCTTGCCATTCCTCGATCTGTTTGATCTCATCTGGGTTCAGCCTTGCGATTACAATGCCAGCGACATCGCCCAACTCGCTGTCTTTGTGGCAATTCAGGCAGGTTTTGTCCTTCAGGACGACCGGTCGTGCTTCCATAAGGCCGTCATCATTCTTCCATCTTAGATTGCCACGGTACCCAGCTTCATAGTAGTTAGCTGCTTCCTTGGCCAATGGTTCAAGCATCAATTTCGATTGATTTCTTTCTTGGACAACTACAACACCACTGCTTGAAATGGCCTTTGCGGCCCAAGAGTTGGGTTCGATGGGAGACGTACTATTTCCGAACAAGAGAAGTCCTGAGTCACTGCTGTTTCTCGGACCCCCAATAGTGTGATCACCGATCTTGATTGGCAATGCCCGACTGAAACCTAGTTTGGTTTCAGTGACTTCTATTGGAGCTTCCAAAGAATCTACAACGTAATCAACCAAGTCTTGCAGACGATTCCTGAATATAGGTCTATGAGCCTTCTGCAGTTCCGCCGGAACTTCAAGAGGAGTCACAACTTCGGAAGTTCCGACCCCTGATGACTCCGCCTGAACCACCCGCACCGGCGACCCCCCACGGCACCCCCCCACCGGCACGCTGGCGGCCAGGGCCAGCGCAAGGCAGGCCCCGCCAAGGCCGAATCCAGTAGGTTTCCTTATCATGGAAAATACAACATTACCGCAAGCAATTTGGTTCCAGCCATCGTCCGCATGGAATCAAAAAAGAAGAAGCCCGACTGGGGGAAGTATCCACCAGCCGGGCAATCCTCATCCAATTCCTGCTTACGGGGCTTCGCTTGTCGCTTTGCGGAATTCCACCATCTCATCCGGGGAAAGCCGCGCCAGCACAATGCCGGCCATATCACCCGGCTTGCTATCCGTGTGGCACTTGGCACAGTCGGCTTTGGTAATCACGACCGGACGCGCCTCAATCACGCCGATTTCGGTGCGCCAGCGCAGGGGCCCGCGGAAACCTGCCTCATAGTAGGGAGAAGCTTGCTTGGCGTACGGGAGCAGAGTCTTCATTTCGGATTGGCCCACCAAGCCGCGCGAACTGTAGCCAAATCGCTTGGGTTTCCAATCGTAGGGATCATAGGGCTCCGTACCGTTACCGTAAAGAACGCCCAGATTGCCCGTTGTCTCGATGATGTGAGATCCGATCTTGGTGGCGGGGATGCGCGAAACTCCAAACGGCCCTTCGCGAAGGTTGTCAATGTTCTCAAGCTCGTGCTTCGCGCGGCCCAAGAATTGATCGAAGTACTCCTGGAAAACGGGCTCGTGGGCGTAGCGCAGCTCGGCGGGTACCTCCACCTTGGTCTCCTTCACGGGCGAGGTCTTGCCGGTTTCCGAAGATCGGTTCAGGCTCGTGGCGGTGGGGACGAGGAGGCCAACGGCCAGTGTGGTCGTCGCAAAAACCCAAAGCGAACGGGCCTTCATATCTCCTTGGACGCCCGCGCCGAACTATCGTTACACTTCGCGTGATCCCCAGGGGGCCCGGAACCCAGAACCGAGGGTGTTAGACTCGTTCTCATGCCACGCGCCTCTGCCCGTTTGGAATTGATTCCGCCGTATCTGTTTGCCGAAATCAGCCGAATCAAGCGCGAGGCCATCGCCGCCGGCCACGATGTGATTGACCTCGGCATTGGCGACCCGGATATCCCCACCCCCGCCTCCGTCATCGACGCGCTGGCCGACGCCGCCCGCAACCCGGCCACCCACCGCTACGACGAGAGCCCGAAGGGTTGGGAACCGTTCCTGGAGGCCGCCGCCAACTTCTATCACCGCGAGTTCGGCGTGCAACTGGACCCGGCCACCGAGATCGGGCAGGTGATTGGCAGCAAAGAGGGCCTGGCGCACCTGGCGTGGGCGTACCTCGATCCGGGTGATGTGGCGATTGTGCCGAACCCCGGCTACCCCGTCAGTGCCATCCACGCCCGCATGGCCGGCGCCGACCTCTACGAGACCGAGCTGAACTCCAAGAACGCCTACATGCCCGACCTGAGCGAAATCCCGACGGAGATCGCGAAGCGCGCCAAGCTGTTCCACGTGTGCTACCCGGGCAACCCCACGGGTCGCCCCGCGACCCCGGGCTTCTACCAAGACCTCATCCGGTTCTGCCGGGAGTACGACATCCTCGCCGTCGGAGACATGGCCTACGCCAACGTCTGCTTTGACGGCTGGAAGAACCCCACCCTGTTGCAGATGGAAGGGGCCAAGGACGTGGCGATCGAGTTCCACTCGCTCAGCAAGATCTTCAACATGACGGGCTGGCGCCTGGGCTTCACGGCGGGCAACCCCGATGCGGTGAACACTCTGCAAAAGCTGAAGAGCAACATTGACAGTAAGGCGTTCCCGGCCGTGGCCGAAGCGGGGGCCTACGCCCTCAATCATGTGAGCAACCAAGCCACGCTGGATATCTATCAGCGCCGCCGCGATGCCCTGGTGGATGGCCTGCGCAGCATTGGCTGGCAAGTGGAGCGGCCAGTGGCTTCGCTCTACGTGTGGGCACCCGTGCCGAACCCCAACATGACGAGCGCCGAGTTCGCCAAGGCCCTGCTGGAGAAGGCACACGTGCTGTGCATCCCCGGCAACGGCTATGGCACGGCTGGCGAAGGCTACGTGCGGTTCTCGCTGACCCTGCTGGGCGACCAGAACGGGGAGCGATTTGCCGAAGCCGTGCGCCGCATCGCCGCCTCCGGGCTGATTGCTGCTCCCGTCGCATGAGCCTGAGCTACGAAGAGGCCCTGGCCGCGCTGAATAACTACCCTCGCCGCGAATGGCGGCTGGGGTTGGACCGCATGGCGGCATTTTGCGAGCGGCTGGGCCTGGCCGGGCGACTGGGCGAAACGGGCTCGCCCGCCTTTGTCCATATCGCGGGCACCAACGGCAAGGGCACCACAACGTCCTTTGCCCAGAGCCTGCTGGTGAGTCAGGGCTACCGCACGGGCGCGGCGTATTCGCCTTACGTCTACGACGTCCGTGAGCGGGTTCAACTCGGGCGGGATCTGATCTCGCGGGAGCACTTTGGCGAATGGGTGGGGCGGCTGCTGCAGGTGGCCGAGAGCATGGAGAGCGACCCCATGGGCGCGCCCACCGAGTTTGAATTCAAGACCGCGCTGGGCTTTGCGTATTGGAACGCCCAAGCCTGCGATGCGGTGGCGCTGGAAGTCGGCCTGGGTGGCCGCCTGGATGCCACCAACGTGGTGACCCCCGCCTGCAGCGTCATTGTCAGCATCGGGATGGACCACATGGAGTACCTCGGCGATACCCTCGCCAAGATCGCGACCGAAAAGGCCGGCATCATCAAGCCCGGTCGCCCGGTGGTGGTTGGCCCGATGGCCGATGAGGCGCGAGAGGCGATCGAATTGATTGCCCAAGAGCGGGGAAGTGAGCTGTGGCAATTTGGCCGCGAGATTGAGCTGCGGCCCGAACCCGCCGGATGGACCGTGCGCACCCCGGTTGGGGAAGTGAGCGGCCTGCAGCCGCGCCTGAAGGGCGCCATGACCCCCACCAATATGGCACTGGCGGTGAGTGCTCTGTACGCGGGTGGACTAAGGCACGACGAGGAGGCCCTGCGCGAAGGGGTGCGCCTAGCGACCATCCCCGGGCGATTTGAAGAACGTACGATAGATGGCCAGCGCTGGGTGCTGGATGGCGCCCACAATGCCCCGGCGGCGGCCGCCCTTGCGGCCGGCCTGATGCAGGAGGGGTACCGGGAAGTGAACCTGGTTACCGGGATGCTGACCGGCCACGATCCCGAACACTTTGCCGAAACCCTGGCCCCCTGCGTGCGCCAGGTCTTTGCCGCGCCCATTGATTGGCCGCGCACCCAACCCGCTGAGGCCGTGGCCCATGCATGGGAAAGCCTCGGCCGCCCCGTTACGATTTGCGAGAGCGTGGCCGAGGCCGTCTGTCGTGCCCAAGCTGCGGCGGGCGACGTGGTCGCCACTGGCAGCTTCTATCTGCTGAGTGAAGTGGACGCGGCTTTACGAGCGGAATGAACAGTCAATCACGACGTCCTTCACTCGGCCCGTCTGCTTGAGATAGCCCGCGATGTTCTCGCATTCCTTGCGCAGATCCGGCGGGCCACCCTTGTAAGACTTGAGCGAACCCCGGATGTACGCCACGTGGTGCATCACGCGCAGGTCGGCTTGCGTCACGTCAATCTGGCGGCGATTGAACTCGCGGCGCAAGTATTTGGTTGCTTCTACATCTGCCGGATCGGCCATGCCCTTAGTTTAGCGAAAAAAAACGGGCTCGCACTCTATTGAATGCGAGCCCGTTTGCCTTGCGAGGCAGGGAAGGTGCTTAGCCTTCGGTCTTTTCTTCCGGCTTGGCTTCTTCGGTTGCTTCCTCAGCAACTTCTTCGGCCTTAGCTTCCACCGCCGCCGGAGCGTCGGACTTGGCCGCCGCATCCGCCTTGGCGGAGTCCAGAGCGGTGCTCATGCTGCCGCGCTTGCTCTGCCAGATGGCGAGAATCAGGGCCGCCGCCGCCACAAGGGTGACGCCGCCGCGCAGGGTCGCGTCCATCGGCTGGATAACCACCGGCACGATGAGGAGCGCGATCAGGTTCATAACCTTGATGAGCGGGTTCAGGGCCGGACCAGCCGTATCCTTGAACGGGTCGCCCACGGTGTCGCAAACCACGGCCGCCTTGTGCTCGTCCGTACCCTTGCCGCCGTGCATCCCATCTTCAATGAGCTTCTTGGCGTTGTCCCACATCCCGCCGGAGTTGGCGAGGAGAACGGCCATCAGCTGACCCGAAAGGATCGTACCGGCCAGGAAGCCGCCGAGCGCTTGCGCACCCACCAGGTTGTAGGCCACACCGTCGATCAGCACCGGCTGCTTGCCCAGGCCAAAGCCGAAGGCCACGAGGACCGGAAGGCTGATGGCGAGGATGCCGGGGCCGAGCAGTTCCTTCTGCGCAGCCGCCGTCACGATGGCGACGCAGCGGCCGTAATCCGGCTTGCTGGTGCCCTTCATGATGCCCGGATCGTTGCGGAACTGGTCGCGAACGTCGTTGATGAGGTCGAAGGCCGCGCGTCCCACGGCGTTGATGGAGAAGGCCGAGAAGAGGTACGGAGCCGCACCACCCACCAGCAACCCGAGGAAGATCTCGGGGACTTCGAGTCGCATCCCGATTTCGGTCAGCTTGGCCGCATCCACGTAAGCGTGGAACAAGGCCACCGCTGCCACAACCGCAGTCGCGATGGCAAAGCCCTTGGTGAGGGCCTTGGTCGTGTTGCCAGCGGCGTCCAGGATCTGGACCGCGCGGGCACCCTTCGGGTTGTCGTGGCCGGCGCCAGACATCTCGAACACGCCCTGAGCGTTATCCGAAATCGGGCCGAACGTGTCCATCGCGAGGATGAAGCCCGTGGTGGTGAGCAAGCCCAGACCCACCAGAGCGATCCCGTAGAAGGAGAGCAGGTAGCCGCCGAACTGGTCGGACGGGAAGATGAGGAGCGGAGCCATCAGCGCCGCCACAATGGCGAACACCGAGAAGACCGACGACTCTTGACCGTAGGCAAAGCCGTTGATGATCATCGGGGCCGGACCCGTGGTGGCCACGGAGGCCACTTCGCGCACCGGCTTCTTCTTGAAGGAAACGTAGTAGTCCGTCAGCTTCTCGAAGAGGAAGGCCATGAAGATCCCGAACAGGATACAGACGACGAAGCGCCACCATTCCACGTTCTTGTGCGTCACCAGCAGGGGTTCGGCCGTGCCCGGTTGCGGCGGCATACTGCCATCCGTCGGCGGGGTGGAGACTTCTTCCGGCGATTGCTTGTAGTAGCCCAGAACCGGCGCGACTTGGTCGAAACGGGTCTTGCCGTCCGAATCCAGAGCCACGTAGAGGTTGTCCTTGCCGTCCACATAGATCGTGGCCGGATAGGTGGCTTCCTCCTTCACCTCGGTGCCTTGCTTCTTGACTTCGTCAAACTGCTTAGCGAGATATTCCTTGGTCGAGGGGCCGACGATGAACGTCTGCGCCGGCGGGTTCTGCTGACCCGGAGCCGTTTGCTGGACACTGACCTGCATGTAGATCAGCTCCTTGCCGCCGAAGGCTTCCTTCAGCGTCACGAACTGCGGGGCCGGCGGGTTGGCCGGGTCACCCGAGGTCTGGTCCGGCTTTTGCACCGCGAAGCCAGCGACTTTGGCGAAGTTCGGGCTGTTGAGGTCCACCTTGGTCAGACCTTCCACCTTGCGCGGTTCCGGCAAGTTGTTGGGGTCGAACTGGCTGAACGGACTGATGTAGTTGGAGACGAAGCGCAGGCGATCGTCTTCCGAGAAGCCAGGCGTGGCCGCCACGAAGGCCGCGGACTTCGCCACGTCTTCGGCAGCAACTTCCTTGAACTCCTTCTTCTGGGCAATCGCCAACTTGTTGCCTTCGGCAACCATCACGTCCAGCAGGTTGCGCTGCCATTGCTCGCGCGTCACCTTGGTCGAGGTCTGGATGACCGGGTTGCTGCTGGGCATACCGCCCATCATCCAGTAGGCCAGCACCACGGTCAGGATCGCCGCAATGACGCCCGAGCCGTAGAAGCCCTTTTGGATCGAGTGCAGCGGGTCGGACTCTTCGTCCTCGTCGCCCTTGACCATATAGATCCCGATGATGGAGGCCACGATGCCGATCCCGCGAGCGAGAAGGGCGAACATAACCAAGCGCATCCACGTGGCGGTGTCGAAGATCGCAGCCGTCGCAGCGCCCAAAACGATGGCGGCCACGAGGGTGACTTCGTAAGATTCAAAGACGTCAGCGGCCATACCGGCGCAGTCGCCGACGTTGTCGCCCACGTTGTCCGCAATGACGGCCGGGTTGCGCGGGTCGTCTTCCGGAATTCCGGCTTCGACCTTACCAACGAGGTCAGCACCCACGTCCGCGGCCTTGGTGTAGATCCCACCGCCGACACGCATGAAGAGGGCCGCAAGCGAACCACCGAAACCAAAGCCGACCAGAAGCTTCATGGCTTCAGCCGGGAAGAAGAGGAAGACAGCGGTCGCACCGATCAGACCAAGGCCGACGGTGTACATACCGGCGACGGCGCCCGAGCGGAACGCCGTTTCAAGGGCTTCCTTCTTGCTGTTGAGAGCAGCGGCGGCGGTGCGCACGTTGCCGCGCACTGCGGTCACCATGCCCAGATAGCCCGCGCCGTAAGAAGCCATCACCCCGAGGACGAAACAGACGGCTACGCCCGTACCAACGTTCTGGCCGAACTGTCCTTGGTAAAGGAAGTAGAGACCAGCCGCCAGCAGAATGACGAAGATGCCCATGAGCTTTCGCTGCTGAGCCAGGTACGCCAACGCCCCGGCTTCGATGGCCTTCGCCACCTCGCGCATCGCGTCATTGCCCGTGCTCTTCGCCAGGACCTGCTTTTGGAACACATAACCCATGACAATGGCGAGGAAGCCGAGGCCCAAAGACAAGTAAAGATAAATCTTGTCTTGATCGGAGAACTCAAGCTTGACGTTCTCACCCCCAGCAGCCATTGCAAAGGTCGGAATAAGTAGCGCGGCCAGAACCGCGATCAGGGTCGTCCACCGACCCGTCTTCCACCATCGCAAACACATAGTGCGGAAATTGACTCCTTTGATTCATGAAGGGAGTCAGGCCGGATACGACCTGACTCCATCCAATAGCTCACGATACCCGAGCCACGAGGTGAACCGGTAGGTTACTTTTGGCTGGGACGGATTTCTACCGTCACATGATGGCCACGCAATTGTCCCTGGATGGCCTCGGCCTTCATTTTCGGGATTCCGGTGAACATGGTGACCGGCGCGGCCTCCATCATCTGCTTCACCTGGTTGCGGTTCAGCGACATGATCTTTTGCAGCGCCGAGATCAGCTCTTCACTGGATCGCTGGACGCCCAGCAGCACTAGGTCGTACTTCTCGGTGTCGACATGAGCGGCATAGGCCCCCATGGCAGCGTGCCCCTGGCCACCATCGGCGGTCGAGATGGGGATTTCCCGGTCGCAGTTCTCGCAGATGAGGCCGACGGAGCGTTCGTTGTACCAATTCAGTTCCTGGCAGAAACCGCACTGAACCTGGAACACCTTGAGAATGCGCCCATCTTGAATCGGCACCAAGCGGCCGCAACCCGTGCAGCGCACGTCTTCCATCGGCTTCTCGGTGAAGCCATTGCGGGCTTGGCAGATCGGGCAGGTGATATCGAAGGAAGTGACTTTCTTGACTTTCGACATCGAAACGATCGACATGATGACGCCCACCACGCCAGCCACGGCCAGCACGATCGCAAGCCCGATCATCGCGCCGCCGTATTTGATGCCGATGCCGCCGAGAATGAGGGCAATCACCCCCGGAATCCCGAAGGCCATGGCCTTTTGCGCGTGGATCTCCTGAATGTCCGAACTTCGCTTGGCGGAACTCATACGTAGTTTTAGTATAGGGGACGATAGACAAAGAATGCCACCTCTTGGTTAGAGGTGGCATTGGGGTTGCGGGCCAGCCGAGCGGATTAACGCGAGATCGGGCCGCTGAGACCAGGGTTGGTGTTGCCGCTTGGGTCCGGCAAGCCTTGGCCGGTGCCCATGTTCGGGTCTTGCAAGACGGGCGCGTTCGGGTCCGTGGCCGGCACGATCAGCACCTTGCGGTCGCCCTGGTTGAGCGGCGTAAAGCCGTTGCTTTGGCCCAGCGTCTTCAAGATCGTCATAGCCGGGACATTGACGTACCGCACCGAGACCGGACTATCCGTGAAGCCCGGCGCGAACTCGATGGTCAGCCCCGCGGCCATCCCAATCTGCTCGATCACGCTGCGGAGGCTGGTTCCCTCATCTTGAATCGTTATGGGGAGCATCGTGGGGTCAGCGGGCTGCACCGGGGCGAGAGGCTGCGGCCCCGTCGGCACGGTGTTGTTCGATCCCGGCGCCACGTTGGGGTCCACCCCTTCGGGCGTTCCGCTGTTTGTGCCTTGAATCCTTCGCTCACCGCTTTCGTCAGCCGTATCTTTGGCTTGGTTCTCCGTCGCTTGCAGAGATCGCGGGCCACTTTCAATCGCCAGATTCTGAGGTTGCGGTCGAGTGATGGCCATGTAACCCAGCGCCATGCTCACGATGAGCAGGGCCGCGGCAACGCCCAGACTCCAACGAGGCATGCGCACCTCGGGCGTGGGCTTCTCGAGCAACACGTGCGGGGCCGGGATGATGGCGGGACCCACGGGCTTGGCGGCGGTGAACTTGCCGAGCATGGACGCTCGGCTCTCCAATTCCGCTACGTCCTCCGGGTAGCGCTGGCGGTATTGCTGCGCGGCTTCGGAGAGCGGATCGCGGGCGAGTTCCCACATCAGTTCATCACGGTCTTCGGGCAACATGCTCATGCGGCACCTCCTTCGAAAATCTGGCGGAATCGCTCACGCGCCCGAAAGAGGCGAGTCTTCGCCGCGTTCGGCGTGCATTCCATCGCCCCGGCGATCTCATTCAGCGAAAGGTCTTCCCAGTAGAACATAACTAAGATGGCGCGATCTTCGGGCTCCATTTGCCGCATGGCGCGCTCAATTTCGGGGTCGGCAAGCTGCGGAATCCCCTGGGGGTCGGTCAAGCGGTCGCTCACCGCTTCCAGCGTGACGGCTTGGCGATCGTGGCGGGTTCGGCGCGTGGCCTGGATGGCCGTGTTCACGACAATTCGGTAGAGCCACGTGCCAAAGCTCGCCCGGCGATCAAATTTGGTGAGGTTCTTGAAGGCCTTGGTCATGGCCTCTTGCACCACGTCTTCGGCCTCGGAACGGTGCAGTACGATGCCTTGCGCCACGCTGAGGCTACGGCCGTAATGCCGGTCAAAAAGGTGCCGGAACGCCGCACGGTCCCCGGCCACGACCCGGGCAATGATGTGCTCGTCGGTGTCGTGGTCCATGGGCAGCTGAATTTGGTTCGCCAGTGTCACGGTCTCTTCGCTTGGACGCGGATCAGTTGGCATTGGTAACTCCTGGGGTTTCTGGTCCCACCGCCGGAACGGTAGTGGCCTGAATCGCTTGCCCCATTTCTATACGACGTGCAAAGGCCGGGCCAAGTGTGCTCCAGCTTGCAAATGCAAACCCGGCCATCACCACGGCCACGCAAACCCACGCCCACTGCTCTCGCTTCTTGAACCAAAGCGTCACGCCCATGCCCATCAAAAGGGCCAGCGGCGCAAAGGCCGGATACAGGTACCGCGCCTGCCCCTGGAAGTACTGCAGGTTAAAGCGAAGGAATAAAGCCAGGACAACAAGCACCGCCACGGCCCCCAGGGCGTGCATGGCGGGTTGCGGCTTCTTGCGGTCTTTGGCCACCGCGATGATGCCCGAGAGACCTGCTGCGGTAAGGAACGCCAGGCTCACACGATAGAAAGTCTCTACCGCTTTGCCACCGTAAGCCTCGAGGGGCGAGATATCCATATAGCCGAAGGTGCCCACAAAGCTTTTGGCCGCGGTCCACCCCACCCAATTCATCAGGTACGAGCCCATACCGATGGAATCGATGAACTTCTTGGCCTGGGCGGTGCCCCCGAACGACTCGGTAAAGGCCCGAAGCGCAAACGGGTCACCGTACACCTGCACATTGCGGATCATCCAGGGTGCGGCCACCAGAAGCGGCCCCAGCCCCATGGTCAGGGCCACGGTGAGCTTCGATTTCTTGGGCGCGCCGATATAGCCCGCGACCATGCCCACCGGAATCAACATCAGGCCGGTGGTCTTCGTCCAGATGGCCGCCCCGGCCACGAGGCCAAACAGAATGGGGTACGCCGCCCCCGAACCCCGCGCCACAATCGCCGCGAGCACCAATCCCCACGTGATGAGGCAATAGAGAAGCGGGTCGTTGCTCACCGCGCCGTGGAGGGCCAGGTTCATGGGCAAGAGCCCAAAGGCCATCGCTGCCAGCGCGACTTCGTACGACTGCGAGACGTTACGGGCAAAGGAATACAAGCCCAGGAGCATCAAAACGCCGATGCCCGTGTTGACAAAGCGTAGGTAGCGTCCGCCCTCATTGGCTTGCGGATCCCACCCGGCCGCCTTGGCAATCTGCCCCGCCATAAAGTAGTAAAGCGGAGGCTGGTGGGCTTGGTAGTTCTCGTAAAGCTCGGGGTCTTTGGGGTCTAGCACCGCCGGGCCCTCGCCCCGGGCCATGCGGGCGACGTAGTTGGCATGCTGGCGTTCGTCGGGGGCTCCGATATCCGGCGCGGTGGCGGGTTGGTTGGTTTCTGGATTCCTCTGGGTGAAGAGTGCCCCGGCCGTCCGGTAGGGGGTCGCATCATTGAAAGCGGTGGCTCCGCCTACAAACAGAAGCAAAATCACCAAAATTCCGAGTGCCCGCATGCCGCCTCTATTGTATATGAACATCAAAAAGCACTAGACTATCGGCGGAACTCCCCCCGGAAGGACGGGAGTAAGAAAATCACATGCGACGATCCTTATTCTCCATGATGGCCCTCGCCGGCGGAATGGTGAGTGCGTTCGCCTTCGCGCCGCCGAAGCCGCTCGAAGGTCACTTCGAGGCTCTCCAGCGGGCCAAGTCCCTCAACGTGGAATACACGGTGACCATGGTGGGCGGAGCTCCGCGCACTGTGAGCCTCTCGCTCCAAAAGCCGAACCTCCTCCGCATGGAGTCGGGTGACCAAGTCGTGTTTGCCGATGGCACCACCATCGTGACTTACGACAAGGCGGCCAACCAGTTCTCCAAGATGGATCAGACCACGGACTCGCTCCTCGGATTGTTCGAAGATACGGATATGCGCTTCTGGCGCCCGTTCTTCGATGCCAAGGCGTTCGACGGAATGACCGACGTAGCCAAGGGCAGCAACGTGGAGCGCGCCGGTCGTCGCCTCACGACGGTGACGGGCAAGATGGGCATCACCAGTTCGACCATGTACCTGGATTCGCGCGATGCGCTGCTCCGTCAGGCTGAAATCAGCCAGCAAATGGGCGGCACCACGACCCGTTCGGTCGTGAACGCCACCAAGGTGGAAGTGAACGGCGAAGTCGCTTCGGATCTGTTTGCGTTCAAGGCTCCGGCCGGTGCGACGGAAGTCACGTTCGTGGCCAAGTGGCACTACGACTTCGAATCCGCCAAGAAGCTGGCCAAGCAAACCGGCCGCGTGCTGATGGTGGACTTCATGGCCGACTGGTGTGGCCCGTGCAAGATGCTGGACGCGCAAGTTTTCAGCACGCCGGAGTTCAAGAAGGCCGCCGGTGAAATGGTGTGGGTGAAGGTCAACATTGACAACTTCCCGGCCCTCGCTTCGCAATACAAGGCGACGTCGATCCCGCTCGTGGTGTTCATGAACGGTGACGGCCAAGTGCTGCACCAATCGCTGGGCTTCAAGCCGGTGGGTGAATTCCTCAAGGAAATCGCCGCCGCGAAGAGCAAGGGCTAAGCCCTCGCTTCAACTCAACAGGATCCCCGTTTCGCTTCGGCGGAGCGGGGATTTTTCGTTTTCCCGGTATCCCTTTCAGGTGGTACGCCCCTTTGCCGGGCCGAAACCTTACTATCCCGGAGGGGGAATCATGAAGGATCGGCAATTGAAGGTGGTGCGGCTCATTGAGCCGGAGCTATGCCTCGAGTGCCGCTTTGCCCAGATGGCCGATGTCGAAATGGCCGATGGCACCCACCAACGCATGATTCATTGTCGCCGCCTCGATTGCGACAACTGGGATTACCAATCGGCGGCCGACGCCAACGCGCTCGACCTCGACGACGCGGCCTAATATACGGCGAACGGGTCGCCCTGCGCTTCTAAATCTACGGTGAAAGGAACCGTGCTCCACGGGGTCATCACGCGCATGGCCTTGTTCAGTCGCCCCATGTATTCGTGGTGGCTCAGGGTTAGCGCCCCCAGGCTCTCCAAGTGCGGATTGATCACTTGGGCGTCAAAGAGCACAAAGCCGAGTTCCTGGCATTTCTCGTGCAACTTCCACAGAGCGATCTTGCTGGCGTTGGTGTGGCGGTGGAACATGCTCTCGGCGCAGAACACGCCCCCCACGGCCACGCCGTAGACCCCGCCCACCAACTCACCCTCAAGATACACCTCGCAAGAGTGCGCCCAGCCTTCCTCATGTATACGGCAGTAGAGGTCGATAAGAGTCGGGGTGATCCAGTTGTCTTTGGGTCGGCGGCACGCCGTCATTACCTCACGGAAGGCGGTGTCGAACCGAACCTCAAACGGCTCCCGGCGAAACGCCCGCTTCAAAGACCGCGAAACGTGAATCCCTTCCATCGGGAAGATGGCCCGCTCGTGCGAGATGTAGAACTCGATGGCGTAGGGGTTCTTGTTCCGGTCGTTGCCCATCGGGAACATGCCCATTTGGGTGCAAAACCGGATGCTGTCGGGTGACAACTTGCGCCCATCCACCATCTCCCCTCCATGATACAAAACTTCGGCGAAGCGGAACCGCCCAGAGGTAAACCTGAGCCGACCATGACCGGAAGTGAACTCATCCAAGCCCAGATCGACATGCTGACCGCCCAAGTCGAAGCGTGCTACGCCGGACTCGCGCCCGAAGATTTCGAGCGGGACATCGTGCCGCAGATGATGAAGCCCGCCCGCGTGCTGGATCACCTGGCCGAGTGCGTCCACGCCTTCCTCGCCAAGAAGGATGGGGCCGATTACGACCAGTGGGGGGTCGCGGGGCTCACCGGAACTCTGGAAGAGCGCATGGCCGCCTACCGAGAGCTCCGCGAGAAAGCTAAAGCCGGCATCGCGGGCCGCGAAGACGAGCAGGCGTTGATCGCCGCCAGCGACTTCCTCACCGCCCACGACGCCTACCACGTGGGGCAACTCGTCACCATGCGTCTCACTCTCGACCCCGAGTGGAACGCCTACAGCATTTACGGCCACTAGTCCGACCTCCCAACACCCACTAAGAGAGGCCCTAAACCCGGCTGAACGGGGCGCGGTATCCTTTGCCCTCGGCGAGGTCACCATCTCCGGTGATCTCGCCAATCCACACGGAGTGGCTCTCGTCCACGGGTGCCTTGCCTGAGTGCAAGGTGCGGGCGAACCCAGGGCGCTCCGGCGGATAAAACCCGGAGAAAATAAGAATGCCGCAACTGAGCATGAAAGAGTTGCTGGAAGCCGGAGTCCATTTCGGCCACCAGACTCGTCGTTGGAACCCCAAGATGCGCCGCTACATCTACGGCGCGCGCAACGGGATCTACATCCTCGACCTTCACCAAACCATTAAGCTGTTTGAAGACGCCCTGAACTTCGTTCAGCACCGCGTCGGCGACGGGGGCACCGTGCTCTTCGTCGGCACCAAGAAGCAAGCCCAAACTGCCGTCAAGGAAGCCGCCATCCGCTGTGGCCAACACTTTGTGGTGGAACGCTGGCTGGGTGGGATGCTGACCAACTGGGAAACCATCCAAAACCGCATTAGCCGCCTGAAGGAACTCGACCGCATGGAAGAGGAAGGCTACATGGATCGCCTGCCGAAGAAGGAAGCCCTAAAGCGCCGCGAAGAGCGCAACAAGCTCAGCCGCTACCTGGAAGGCATCCGCACCATGGACAAGCTTCCGTCCGTGATGTTCGTCGTGGACATCATCAAGGAAGCCAACGCCGTCGCCGAAGCCCACCGCCTCCGCATTCCCGTCGTCGCCATCGTGGACACGAACTGCGACCCGGACATCGTGGACTACGTGATCCCTGGCAACGATGACGCGATCCGCTCCATCCGCCTGGTCACCAACAAGATCAGCGAAGCCGTGACGGAAGTTCGCCCGGTCGACATCGAGTTTGCCGAAGGCACCGGTGCCGCCCTGAGCGAAGATGATGAAGAGGCCGTGGTGCCGGTGGACGAAGAGTTCCTGAGCGCCTTTGGTGTGAACGCTGATGCCGAAGCCCCGGTCGCCGTGAAGGAAGTGGTGGTCGAAGAGGCCCAGGCCGAAGCCTCATCCCCGGCTACGGAAGCCCCCGCCGAGGCGTCAGAATCCGCCGTGGCAGAAGAAGCTTCTGCTGAAACCAAGGAGTAAAAGATGGCAATTAGTGCAAGTGATGTCAAGCGTCTGCGCGAAGAAACCGACGCGCCCATGATGGAGTGCAAGGTCGCGCTGGAAGAAGCTGGCGGCGACTTTGAGAAGGCCAAAGCCATCCTCCGTGAAAAGGGTCAATCGGCCGCTGCAAAGCGTTCCGGTCGTTCTACTAGCGAAGGGGTGGCCAAGTTTGTGGTCTCCGCCGACGGCAAGACTGCCGTGGGTGTGGTGCTGGAAAGCGAAACCGACTTCGTGAGCAACAACGAAGGCTTCCGCAAGTTGGTGGATACGCTGGCCAATGGCCTGCTGAACGCCCCCGCCGACGCCGTGAACGGTGACGTGAACAGCGTGAGCATTGACGGCAAGACGGTGGCCGAACTGGTGACCGAAGGCGTGGCCCTGTTCCGCGAGAACATCCAGCTGACGCAAGCCGTGAAGCTGGAAAGCGATGGAACGATCGGTGCCTACAATCACCACAACGGCAAGTTCGCCAGCGCGGCTGTTATTGGTGGCGACGCATCCAACGCTTCGGAACTGGCAACGGAAGTGGCTACTCAAGCGGCGATCTCTGATACGGTTGAGTACCTGACGCGAGCTGAAGTCCCGCAAGACGTCATCGCGAGTGAAATCGAAGCTGAAACGAAGCGCGCCATCAACGACGGCAAGCCGGCCGAAATGGCCGCCAAGATCGCCGAAGGCCGCGTGAACAAGGAGTTCTTCCAGAACAAGGTGCTTCTGGAGCGCCCCTTCTGGAAAGACGAAAGCAAGTCCACCGCCCAGTTCCTCAAGGAAATGGCGCAGGGCACGGCCGAAGTCACCGGCTTCAAGCGACTCACGGTCGGAGGCTAAGTCTCATGGCCGACCCTGCTTACAAACGCATTCTCTTGAAGCTAAGCGGGGAAGCCCTGGCAGGTAGCCAGGGCTTCGGCTTTGACCCCTCGGTGTTGAATCACATCGCCCGAGAGGTCAAGGCCGTTCACGATTTAGGGTGCCAACTCGGCATCGTGGTGGGCGGAGGCAACATCATCCGTGGGGAAGCCTTTAGCGCCGGAGGCGGCATTGACCGCACCGCCGCCGACCACATGGGGATGATGGGCACCATCATCAACGGGCTGGCCATTCAGGCCGCTCTGGAAGGGCATGGCGTCCCGACCCGGGTGCAAAGCGCTATCGCTGTGGACGAAGTCTGCGAGCCGTTTATTCGCCGCCGTGCCATCCGTCACCTTGAAAAAGGTCGCGTGGTTGTCTTCGCGGGCGGCACGGGCAACCCGTACTTCACCACCGACACCGCTGGGGTGCTGCGCGCCCTCGAGATCGACGCGAACGTCATCATCAAAGCCACCAAGGTGGACGGCATCTACACCGCCGACCCGCGCAAGGACCCTGACGCCAAGCGCTACGATCGCTTGACGTTTGACCAAACGCTGGAGCAACGCCTCGGCGTGATGGACATGACCGCTTTCACCCTATGCCGCGAGAATTCGCTGCCGGTGTTGGTGCTCGATATGTTCGCCACGGGTGCCATGGCGATGGCCGCGAGCGGCGGCCAAATCGGTACGCTCGTCACGATTTCTTAACATCTTGCGACGCCGCCTCACACGGGGGCGTCCTAACCATGCACAATAACGCTATGCAAGACCTCCTGAAAGATGCCGAACACCGCATGAAGCAAGCCGTGGAGGCCACGCTCCACGATTTCCAGCGCATCCGCACCGGCCGCGCCAACCCGATGGTCCTCGAGAAGATCATGGTGGACTACTACGGCAGTGAAACGCCGGTGAACCAAGTGGCCAACATTAGCGTGCCGGAACCCCGCCAAATTCTTATCAACCCCTACGACAAGGGGATGACGGTGGCCATCGAAAAGGCGATCCAGAAGAGCGACCTGGGTGTGAACCCGGTGGTGGACAGCAACGGGATCCGCCTCAACTTCCCGCAGATGACCGAAGAGCGACGCAAGGAACTTGTGAAGCAGGTGCACGCCCGCACCGAAGAAGGCCGCGTGGCGGTGCGTAATGTGCGCCGCGACACCCTGCAGCACGGGCAAGCCCGACTGAAGGCCAAGGAAATCAGCGAGGACGAACTGAAGGGCTTTGAAAAGAAGGTCCAAGATCTGACCGACAAGTTCGTGCACGAAGTGGACGATCTGCAGAAGAAGAAAGACGCCGAATTGATGGAGATCTAAACCTTGGCATTGAGCCCGTCCGAAACCTCTGCCATGCCGGAACCCCGTAACGATGTGCAAGCCCGCGCGGTTGCGCAGGGGATTCGGCTGGATGCTTTGCCCCAGCACATCGCGTGCATCATGGATGGCAACGGGCGCTGGGCGACGGCAAGGGGCGAGCACCGCCTGGTGGGCCACCAACAAGGCTATCTGACGCTGAAGGATGTACTGACCACCGCCGACGAACTGGGCATTCGCTACCTCACGGTGTACGGATTCTCGGCGGAGAACTGGCGGCGGCCGGGCGAGGAGGTCAACGGCCTGATGGACCTGATCGCGGCGGCGGCCAGTGCCGAATTGACCGGGCTCATCAAAAACAACGTGCGGGTGCGCATCAGCGGGCGTTTGGACGAGCTTCCGCAGAGCACGCGAGACAACCTGCGGGCGCTGGAAGCCGAAACCAAGGACAACACCGGCATCACCTTTGTGCTGGCGGTGAACTACGGCGGCCGGCAAGAGATTTTGGATGCTGCCCGGGCAGTGGCGGAAGCCGGTGAACCCTGGACCGAGGAGTCCATCTCGAAGCACCTTTATACGCCCGAGATTCCGGAGCCGGATTTGATGGTGCGCACCGCCGGCGAGCTGCGCTGGAGCAACTTCCTGATCTGGCAGGCCGCCTACGCCGAGCTTTACGTCACGGATAGCCCGTGGCCGGAGTTCGGTGAGGAAGAGCTCTTCGCGGCGGTCACTCAGTTCCAACGGCGCATCCGCAAGTTCGGCGGCTTGGCCGAAGGATGAAAATCCCCTTCGATAGTCTCTGCCTGGCGGCGGTGGTGCAAGAGTGCCAGCCGTTTGTGGGCGGTCGCATCCAAAAGGTGCTGCTGGCCGCGCCGAATGAACTCGCGGTGGCCATCTACAAGGAGCGCGAACAGTATCTGCTCCTCAGCGCCGACCCCCAGTTTGCCCGCGCGCACTGGATCGCCCGCCGCCCGGAAGGGATGGATGCGACCCCGGCGCTCACCCTCTTTCGGCGCTATCTCAAAGAGGCCAAAGTGGCGTTTGTGCGCCAACGGGGCCTGGACCGCGTGCTCGAGATCGGAGCCGACGGTCCGGAGGGGCCGGTGGTGCTGGTGGCCGAGCTGATGGGCAAGCACGCCAACGTGATGTTGGTAGCCGAAGACCGGCGCGTGGTGGCGGCCCTCAAATGGATTGGCCCCAAGCTCTCGCGCCGCCCGATTCTGCCGGGGCAGCCATACGAGGCACCCCCACTCCCGGATCGCCCACCCTTTACCGAAGCTCAACCCGGCGACGATCTGAATGACTACGAAGGGGCCAGCCCATTCCTTCAGCGGCTCATCCAAGCGGGCTATCCGCTGGCGGATGCCCAGGCCCGGGTGAGGGAAGGCCGCTACGAAACCCTGGCATTCCCTGGCCACGGTGCGTACCCTCTGCCGCTGGATGTGCTGAACCTGGTGGGCTACCCCCGTCTCACTCTCAGTACGGCCCTGGAAGCCCATTTCGCCGAAGCCCAACGCGACCGCGACCTGGCCCTGCGCAAGCAGCGGATGCAAAACCCGCTCCAGCGGGTGGCCGATGCCCGCCGGGTGGCGGTGCGCGAGATCCGCGAAGCCGTCCGTGCCGCCCGCGACGTGCCCACCCAGCAGATGTGGGGCGAACTGATCCTGGCCTACCAATACCAAGCCACGCCCGGGGCCAAGACGCTCGACGCGATGGATTACGAGGGGCGCGAGATATCCATCCCTCTTAAATCGGACCTCACTCCGCTGGAAAACGCCCAGCGGTACTTTGGCAAAGCCAAACGGGTAAAGAGCCGGGCGGCGGCCATGGCCGAACAGGAAGTTCGCATCGCCCGCGACCTGGAAGAAGTGGAGGGGCTTCTCCTCCGCCTCGAACGCGCCCGGGACCCTGCCGAACTCGACGCCATTGAGGCCGAGATTGATCGCCGCCGCTGGCGGCACCGGGCTCCCGCCCCCACCCGCCGCAAGGAAGAGCGACCCTTTGCGGGGCATGCCGTCCGCGAGATGCTAAGCCCCGGGGGCTACCGGGTGCTCTACGGAGAAACCGCTACCGCCAACGACTACCTCACCACCAAGGTCGCGCGGCCCAGTGATTACTGGTTCCACGTCCGGGGTGGGGGAGGCGCCCACGTGGTGCTAATGACGATGAACCAGCCGCAACGCGTGCAGATGCCGGACCTGATTTACGCGGCCCAATTGGCCAAGCGCCACAGCTCGCAAAAGCATAGCGGGTACGTTTCGGTGGACTACACGCTCAAGAAGTACGTGCGCAAACCCCGTGGTTCGGCCTCGGGCCTCGCCGTGTACACGCACGAGAAGACGCTGCACTTGGAGGAATGACGGACGCATGATGATGGACTGGGATACTTCGCTCTTTCGCGCCATCCACGTCGGGATGAAGAGCCCCGCCATGGACAACATCATCCGGGTGGTGGCCGATACCGGCCTGGGTCAAGTGCAAGCGGCGGCCCTGCTGTGGGCGTGGATGCGCCCGTGGCTTTTGAAGCGAGGCCAGGCGTGGTTTTGGGGCGGGGGCGTGGTGCTCCTTGGCCTCGCGCAGATTGACGGCTACGGCTGGGCGACCCTCATTGCCGCCGTGCTGATGATGGGCATGATCAGCCAGTGGCCGAGTTCGGTGGCGCGCGTGGCCCTCATCAGTGCCATCATCGCGGGCATTATCCGGCTCGGCGTGGTCAAGATTTTTAACCGCCCGCGACCCAGTAACCTCGGTTTCGGCACGCCGCTGGAACCGCTCTACGGCCCCACCAGCTTCCCCAGTGGTCACGCCACCACCACGGCGGCCATCGCCACCATTGCCATCTGGGCGATGATCCGAGGCGAACGCAACCTATGCGCGGATATCGCCCTGCTGTGGATGCTGCTGGTGGGCTTTGCGCGGGTGTATTCCGGTGTGCACTATCCCACCGACGCCATGGCCGGTTGGTGTTTAGGGGCGATGGTCGGCACGGTGGTGTGGCTTTGGCTTGGCCCCACCACCCGCCTCGACGATCAGGATTCGGCTAGCACGGCGGCCACCGCCGATTCGGCGTAAGCCCCCATCCGGCGGAACCGGGCGGCGCGTTCGGCCTTCAGTTCGGCCCCGCTCAGCTTGTCCTGCCGTTCCAACGACGCCATGATGGCGCGGCCCACGGTCTGGGCGGCCTCCAGCGGGTCGCGGTGCGCCCCGCCGAACGGTTCCGGCAGAACCTCTTCCACCAACCCAAACTTCAGCGCCGAATCGCTGGTCAGTTGCAGGGCCGCAGCGGCCTGCGCACCTTTCTCGGCGGCTCGCCACAGAATGGCGGCGCACCCTTCGGGCGGGATGACGCTGTAAACCGCGTGCTCTTGCATCATCACGTGGTTGGCCACGGCAATGCCGATGGCACCGCCGCTCCCGCCCTCACCAATCACGGTGCTGACGGTGGGGACGGTGAGTTCAAACATGGAGAGCATGGCGGCGGCGATGGCCTCGCTGATGCCTCGGCTTTCGCTTTCCACCCCCGGGTCGGCGGCCGGGGTATCCACAAAGGTGATCACCGGCATGCGGAAACGTTCGGCCATCTCGAACAAGCGAATCGCCTTGCGGTAGCCCTCGGGCTTGGCCATGCCGAAGTTGCGGTAGCTGCGCTCCTGGATGTTGCGACCCTTTTGGTGGCCCACCACCATCACGCGGCGACCGTCCATCAGGGCGGGGCCACCGACAATGGCGTGGTCGGCGGCAAAACGTCGGTCACCCTCTAGCTCGACAAAGTCTTCGCAAAGCGCATTGATGTAGTCGAGGGTATAGGGGCGCGTTTCGGCGCGCGCAATTAGCACCTTTTCCCAAGGGCCAAGCCGGCTGTACCGGGTTTCGAGATAGGCATCGCGGCGCCGCATATAGTCTTGGACGCGCTCAGATAGCTCCGTCTTACGCTCGGGGTCAGTTTCCTTGTCGACAATCGCTTGGAGCTTGCGGATGGTTTCATCCAGCTCCAGCACGGGCTTCTCCCAGTCTTTCCAGGATTTAGCCACGGGTGGCCTCCACGGCGGCCAGGTGTCCGCCGAGCAAACGGCACAGGCTGGCGAGGTTGGTCCTCAGGTTCTTGCGTTCAATAATCTTGTCGAGCATGCCGTGAGAAAGGAGAAATTCAGCGGTCTGGAAGTCGTCGGGCACCTTGCTCACCTGGGCTTGCTTGCTCACGCGGGCCCCGGCAAAGCCGATAAGGGCGCGCGGCTCGCTCACAATCACGTCGGCGATGCTGGCGTAGCTGGCCAGTACCCCGGCCATGGTGGGGTCGGTGAATACCGCAATGTAAGGCACGCCGGCGCTGCGGCAGGCTTCCACGGCGGCGGTGGTCTTGGCCATCTGCATCAAGCTCAGCAAGCCCTCTTGCATGCGGGCGCCGCCCGAAGCGCAGAAAATAATGGCGGGGATGCCTTCGTGCGCGCCGCGCTCGATGGCCCGCGTGATCTTCTCGCCGGCCACGCTGCCCATGCTGCCGCCCATAAAGTGGAAATCGCTGATGGCCGTGCTCACCGGCATGCCCATCAGGGTCGCCCGTCCGCTCACCACGCTGTCGCGCATCTTGGTGCGCTGCATGGCCTGGGCGTGTTTCTCCGCGTAATCCGGGAAGTGAAGCGGGTCGCCCGAGCGCAAGTCGGTGTCAAGCTCGACGAACGAACCTTCATCAAAGACAACGTCCACCCGTTGTTGCCAGGTGAGGCGGTGGTGGTGGCCACAGTACGGGCATACCCGCAAGTTGGCTTCGAACTCCGCCGCGAAAATCGTCTTGCGGCAGTTCGAACACGGGAGGAAGGCCCCGGGTGCGACTCCCGACGAGGCTTTGCCGAAGGGCATCCTATGACAATACCTGCCCGGGCGGCGATTTGAGCCCAAAACGGGATACGATGAGGCTATGAAAGCGCACACTGAGTACCTGGTTTTCAACACCTCGCAGGCGGAGGAGTTCGTCCGTATCACCGATGAGGTGGAAGGCATTGTGAGCCGGAGCGGGGTGGACGACGGGTTTGTGCTGGTGAGCGCGATGCACATTACGGCCGCGGTCTACGTGAACGACTGGGAGCACGGCTTGATTGCCGACATCCACGAGTGGCTGGACGTGTTGGCCCCCAAGGGTAATTACCGCCACCACGCCACCGGCGAGGACAACGGGGAAGCGCACCTCAAGAACCTTATCATGCATCACCAAGTGATTCTTCCCATCACGCGAGGGCGGCTGGATCTCGGCCCGTGGCAGCAGGTGTTCTACGCCGAGTTTGATGGCCAACGCAAGAAGCGGGTGGTCGTCAAAGTTTTGGGGATCCCCAAGGCCGATTGACCTCGAGAATCCCCGTTATACGTGCCTACGTAAGAGCTTAAGCGTTTGGAGCCGTGCTGTCGCGCAGCCCCAGCCGCACGTCACCGCTCACGGCGGTGGCCGTGATGGTGCCCGTGCCCGCGCCCAGGCGGCCACTCAGGCTCTGGCCGTCGGCCGTCTTGTCATCCAGCGGGATATCGCTGGCCACGGCCCCGCGCAGGGTGCTGAGCGTAACCCGGCACTCGCTGCCGTCCATGATCTCCACCCCGACATCGCCGGAAACCGTGCGCACCGTCACCGAACCCCGCACCGGCTCGCAAATGTCCAGGTTCACGTCGCCACTGGTGGTTTCCACCGCGATTGTTCGGCCACTCACGCGCACCAGGTCGGTGTTGCCGCTGCCCGCGTTTACATTGATGGCCCCGCTGCAGTCTTGCAGGCTCACATCGCCGCTGGTGGTTTGCACCGTCAGCAGGCTGGCGTGAACGTTGGTCATCGCAATGTCGCCGCTGGCCACGGTGGTGTCCACTACGCCCTTGGCATCGCTCAGCTTCACTTGGCCGCTCAGGGTTTCGATACGGGCGTTGCTGCCCACACCTTCCACGTGCACGTCGCCCCGGGCGAGCTTAACTTCCACCGGCGTACCCTTGGCCACCTTGGCGTTCACGGTCACCGAGACATCGGGGCCATCGGGCAGCTTGAGCACCACCACGTGGTCATTTTCTTGCAGCATCGGCACGAACTGGTCGGCCTTGGCCTGGGCTTCGGCGGTGTTGCTACCCCGGTAAGTGGCGCGGAGGTCCATCGTGCCGAGTTCGTCCGAACCCACCACATTGATTTGACCCTTCTGGCCTTCGATGCGCAGCACTTTGCCGCTCGGCACCGAGAGGGGAAGCGAGACGTCCTTGCTGGCTTCAGCCCCAAAGACGCCGGCGAACGTGCCGCTCTTCTTGGCGTCCTCGGCGGCCTTCTGCACGGCCTCCACGCCCTTGTTGACGCCTTGGTTCACCTTGTCGGCGACCTCCTTCCAGTTGACGCCGGTGGCCACGTTCTTCGTCATCTCGTCGATGGATTGGAAGAAGCGGCTGAACGGGTCATTGCTGGCGGCTTTGGGTTCGCCGTCGGTGGAGGTGGTGGCTTCCGCTTGGGGCGGGGCCGTGGGCTGGTCAGACGGCTTGGCAGGTTCGGCGGGCTCGGCCGGTGCCGCCGGTTCGGCGGGGGCCGCCGGGGCCTCGACTTCAGATTCACCGGATTGGTTGCCCAGGGCTTCCAGGAGTTCCAGTGCGTCTTCGGCGCTGAGCTTGCCCTGTTCGACCAGGCGCATGATGCGGAGAGTTTCGTTCTTCATGATTTGTTCTTGAGAATGGTCTTGGCTTCTTCGGGCGAGATTTCGCCGCGTTCGAGGGCGTCGAGGATTTCGGTCGGGCGTTCATCGTCCCGCTTGGCGCGGCGCGATTCCTTAAAGGGGGTGAGGCCCAGGGATTCGATAAGGTCATCCACCCGGGCGCGGATGGTGGGGTAGCTCAGCCCGAGCTCACGCTCGAGGGTGCTGAGGGTGCCCCGGGCCCGCAAGAAGGATTCCAGCAGCTGCTGCTGGTCGGCGTCCAGGCGGCTGGCCATCGGCGGGGCGAATTTGCCCCGAATCGTGACCGTCCCCGATTCATTTTGGAGTTCCGTGATCACCATCGGCTCGCCCGTGACCGGGCACTGCGTGGGCGGAACAAGAGGTTGGCTCATGCGCGTTGTCTCCTTGAGAAAAACTTACCCAGGGATTACGAAAAACGTTGCGAAGTCCCGAAAAATTCTAGAAAATCTAAACCGAAAGGCCGGGAAAGTTTCGGAATTCTGAAATCACAGCTTCAACCGAGATGTCCGCGACGTTGCCCTCGGCTCCGGCGTGGATGACCCGGAGATTGGACACGGGCGGCGCCCACAGCCGGTGGATGCCGAACCGGAACAGGCCGATGACCGGCGTGGAGGTGGCGCAGGCAAAGTGCATGATGCCGTTATCCAGCGTAATGACGGCGCGGGCGGCCTGGATGGCCCCCACCACTTGGGGCATCGTCAAGGTGCCGCGCAGGTCTTGCACGTTCGGGTGCGTGGCGAGGGTGCACTCATCCGAAGCCCCTTTCCAATACTGCCCCTGCACTTTGGGCTTCGCACCCAGCAGCCCAACACGATAACCCGCGGTCCCCAGCGCACTGGCCAGGGCCTGCCACTTTTCCAGCGGCCAGATTTTGCTGGCGAGGCTGGCGGTGGTGGCAATCAACACGTCCGGCACGTCGGCGCGGGGGTCAGCCGAGGGAAGCATGTACGGCGGCACGGGGCCGCTCAAGTACGCCATGCGGGCAAAGATCTCGGAGATGTGCGGGGTCTGCAGGATGGAGTAGCGCTGGCAGATGTCCTCGTGGATCCACTCCTTGTCTTGCGCCAGCCGGCCCGGCTCGTCATCCAAAAAGGGCAGTTCGTCGCGGCCTTCTTCGCCCAGGCAAGGCCCGACCACGCGCCCCTCGGCCCCGGCGAGCAGCGCCGTCACGGCTTTCGCCCACGGGCTGACCTCAAAATTGATCACGCCATCGTAGGGCTCGGGAAGGGCGGACGCGAAATCGCGGGGCTCCATCCCCAGCAACGGCGTGGAAGAATCCACCAGCGGGCTGGCGGCGCTGAGTTCCTGAATACGCTTGCCGCCGTAGTAGTCCAGCGTCACGCCCGGGTGCTGCGCCCGGAACATTTGCAAAAGGGGAGTGGCAATCACAAAATTGCCCAAGGCGTCGTTGGTGACCACGGCCCACCGTTCACCCGCCTGGAGAGGTTCGCCACCGTAGCGCCGCATCTGTTCCCGGGAGGTTACCCGTCGGCGGGTAAGGTCCTTGGCGTGGCAGACGAGCGGTTTCTCGGGATCGACGCCGGGGGCACCAGCACCCGGGCGTTGGTGCTGGATGCGGCGGGGGCTGTCGTGTTTCGCGGGGATGCGGCGGGGGCGAATTTTGCCTCGCATTCACTAGACCACATCCGAACCCAGCTCAGTGCCGCCCTTCAGGGTTGCCCGCCAGTGCAAGCGTGCGTGGGGTGCTTCGCCGGGATTCTCACCGAAGCCGTGCGCCAGCAGGCCATGGCTTTGCTCCGCGAGCTAGTGCAGGCCGAAGCTTATGACGCCCGGCCGGATTTCCACGCCACCGTTCTCGCCGATCCTAACGCCGATATCGTGGTCATCGCCGGTACCGGGGCCATCGTGGCCAGCCGCCACGGGCAGGAAGTTCGCAAGAGCGGGGGTGGGGGCTACATCCTGGGGGATGAAGGGAGCGGCCAGAGCATTGGCCGCCGTGCCCTGCAAGCCACGCTCTTGCCCGCCCGACGCCCCGCCGTCAGCGAAGAGTTCAACCAAGCCCTGCGCGATATCTGGGGTTCGGATGAGCCCGCCGCCGTCATTCAGGCCCTTTATGCCTCAAAGACCCCCGCCGCGCATCTGGCGCAGCTAGCCCCCACGGTGGTGAATGACTGGGTCTCAGGCTGGGATTACGCGCGGGACCCCGTAGAAAAGCCAGTAGAATGCCTCGCGGCAGAGGTTGGACTCCACCGCGAGGTGCATTTCTCGCCGTCGCAGAAAGTTCGGATCGGGCTCGCGGGCGGCGTTTGGCAAATGCACCCGAAAGTGCGGGAACACTTTGCCCAGCACCCGGCGTTAGCTCATCAGGAAGTCTTCCGGATTGAAGCCGAGCCGGTGCGCGGGGCCGTCCGATGGGCGGAAGCGTTGGCCGAGGCCAACCAATAAGGAACAACGAAAGCATGGGTACGGAAGCAAGAAATCCGCGGTCGATCGGGCTCGATAAGATGACCCCGCAGGAGATCGTGCGCCTGATGAACGAGGAAGAGCATCAGGTGATCCGGGCGATGAAAGCCGCCGAACCCCAACTCGCCGAAGCCATCACCCAGTGCGCCGAGGTCTACAACGGGGGTGGGCGCATCGTCTACGTGGGGGCGGGTACCAGTGGCCGTGTGGCCCGCATGGACGCCGCCGAGATGCCGCCGACCTTCGGGATTGACAACACCCGATTCATTGCCCTTACGGCGGGTGGGGACGAAGCCGCCAGCAACGCCATTGAGGATGCCGAAGACGAAGTGCACTCGGCGATGGAGGGCATCAACAAGCTCGGTCTCGGCCCCGGCGATGCGCTGATCGCCCTCGCGGCCAGTGGCCGCACCCCCTACGTGGTGGCCGCCGCCAAGCACGCGGGTGCCAAAGGCGTCTGGACCTGTGGCATAGCCAACAACCCGGGTGCGCCGCTGTTCGACCACGTGGACCTTGCCATCTTGCTGGAGACCGGACCCGAAGTGCTGACCGGCTCCACCCGCCTCAAGGCCGGCACTAGCCAAAAGTTGGCACTCAACACGATTTCCACCGGCACCATGGTGCTGGCGGGCAAGGTGGTGGAGAACTTGATGATTGACGTGAAGGCCAAGAACCACAAGCTAAAGGAGCGCTGCGTGCGGATCGTGCGCGACCTCACCAACGCCACCGAAGTGGACGCCTTACGCCTATTGGAAGCCAACGATTGGAATGTGCGGCGCGTGGTGGAGATGCTTCACGCCGAAGAGCGCGTCTGAGCCTTCGCGGCGTTCCATAGCTCGTCCCATTCTTGGGGATTTAGCTGGTCGAGCGGACGCCCTGCCAGGGCTTCCATCGCGCGAAAGCGTTCGATAAAGCGCACCAGCATCCGGCGCAAAGCCTGCTCGGGGTCGCACTTGGCCCACCGCGCTAGGTTCACCAGCGTGAACAACAGGTCGCCCATTTCGGCTTCCATTGCCTCCTTGTCGCCCGCTGCCCACGCTTCCCGGAACTCGGCTTCTTCCTCTCGGAACTTCTGCCAAACGCCCTCAGCATCCGGCCACTCGAAGCCCACGCGGGCGGCGCGCTTGCTGATTTCCATCGCTGCCATCAGAGCGGGGAGCCCCTTGGGCACGCCATCCAGCAGGCCGGAGGTTTCCACCCCCTTCTCGGCGCGCTTGATCGCATCCCATTGGCGCAGTACGGCGGATTCGTCTTGGGCGGTGGATTCGCCGAAGACGTGCGGGTGCCGGTGGATGAGTTTCTTGGTCACGCGGTCCGCGATGAAATGCGCATCCCACCACCCATCCCGCGCCCGCATTTGGCCGTGCATGATGGGTTGCAAAAGCACGTCACCGAGTTCTTCGAGGAACGCCGGTTCGTTGCCGGTTTCAATGGCCTCGGCGAGTTCGTAGGATTCCTCCAAGAGACAGCGAACGAGGGAAGAGTGCGTCTGCGCCTGATCCCACGGGCAACCGCCCGGGCCCAGCAAACGGTCCATCAGCCACACCAGGCCATTTAAGCCGCCCGGGTTTTCCGCGTCCTGGGCGGGGATTACCAGCGCTTGCGTACCCGTGGGCAAATCCCTCAAGGCCAGTCGCACCCCGTCCGCGATAACCTCGGTTTCAGGCGCATAAAACGAGCTCAAACGAAGCTCTAGCTCGCTCCATGCGAAGCCAAAGAGAACCTGGTGCGCGCAACGGTCCAGCGCCCCCAACCGGGGGGCGTGGTGGACCGAAAACGCACCGGTAAGCCCGGCTTCTTCAAGGGGAGGGATCATCCGCCCTGTTCGAACATTTGCTTGAGTTGGCGGTCGAACGGCGTGTTCTGCCATTCAATGCGCGCCTTCTTGCGGAACTCGGCCAGCATCTTGGGCAAGTTATTGCGCACCTGGCCTTTGTCCAGCATCAGTTGGCGGCGGATGGCCACCTTTTGGTCGGCGTCGAGGGGAATAGTCTCCGCCGGTTTGAGGTCTTCCACAAAGAACTTGACCCGCACAATCGAACCCGGCACCCAGCTCGAAACCGAGCCCTTGGTGGCGTTCTGCAGAGCGGACTTGGCTTGGTCGCCCAGGCCATCAAAGGGGATTTCGCCCAGCATCCCGCCGTCGCGGGCACTCGGGTCCACGCTCAGGGAGCGGGCCACGTCGGCAAAGCTCTTGCCGGCCGCGAGTTCACCGTCCACCTTGCGTTGGGCCGCTTCGTCGGCCACCGCGATGATGCGCAGCACCAAGCGCTTCGGCACCGAGAATTGATCCGGATGGGCCCGGTAGTAGCCTTCCACTTCCTGGTCGGTCACGTTGACGCCCATTGTAGTCAGCGCAAACTCGGCCAGTTCAATCTTGATTTCGTGCTTGAGATCGTCTTCCGTCAGGCCAAGCAGGCGGAACGCCTCCTTCAGCTCTGGCGCGCGCTCAAGTCGCTTGGCGAGTTCGGCATCCACGGCTGCGGCGGTGGGGGCAACGCCCTTCTCGGTGGCGAGCTGCCAAATCAGGATCTCGTTGACGATCTGCTGCATCGCCAAGTAGCCGGGGGTGGCCGCCACATAGCGGTTCTCCATCATCCGGCCCACATTCGGCAGCACTTGCAGGCGACGCACGTAGACATCGCCCTTCACGGCTTCGCCGTTCACCACAATCAGGGTGCGGTCGGGGGTGACCGTCGGGGGCGTGGGCACCGTCTGGGCATGGAGGAGAGCCGGCAAAAAGGCGGCAACGAGGAGGCCTGCGCGCATCATTTCCTTCACTTACGCTTGTCCAGACGAATCAGGCCCCCGGGCGTGACGCTCGGTAGGCCTGACATTTTCTGATTTCGCAGATTTAAGGTCGCAGCTTGGCGGCCACGGCGTCACCCATCTCGGTGGTGCTCACCAAGCGGGTCTCATTTTCGAAGATGTCCGCCGTGCGCAGACCTTCATCCAGCGCGGCCTCGACGGCAGCCTCAATCCGGTCCGCAGTACGCCCATCGCCGAAGGTGAAGCGCATCATCATCGCCGCGCTCAGGATGGCGGCGAGTGGGTTGGCACGGCTTTGCCCGGCGATGTCCGGGGCGGACCCGTGGATGGGCTCATAGAGGCCGAACACCTTATCCCCGTTGGCATCGCTCAGCGAGGCCGAGGGCAGCAAGCCCAAAGAACCCGTGATCATGCTCGCTTCGTCGCTGAGGATGTCGCCAAACATGTTCTCGGTGAGGATCACATCGAACTGCCCCGGATCGCGCACGAGTTGCATGGCGCAGTTGTCCACCAGCATGTGCGTCACGCTGATGTCGGGATTCTGGGCGGCGAGGTCATTCACCGTTTCGCGCCACAGGCGGCTGGTTTCCAGCACGTTGGCCTTGTCCACGCTCACCACCTGGTGGCGGCGTTGGCGGGCAATTTCGAAGGCACGCAGCGTGATGCGCTCAACCTCGGCGCGGGTGTAAACCGCCGTGTCAATCGCGGTCTTGCCGTCGTCCTTGCGGAACCGTTCGCCGAAGTAGATGCCGCCGGTGAGCTCGCGCACCACTATCAGGTCGATCATGCTGCGGCCTTCCTTGAGCGGCGACGCATGGACCAGCGGGCGCATGGTGCGGGCCGGACGAACGTTGGCGTACAGGTTCAATTCGCGGCGGAGGGGAAGCAGGGCCCCCACTTCCGGGCGCAGGTGCGCGGGCTCCAAAGTGTCCCACTTCGGACCCCCGACAGCGCCCAGCAACACCGCGTCGCTCTGGCGGCACAGTTCCAGGGTCTCGTCCGGCAAGGGGACGCCGGTGGCGTCAATCGCCGCCCCGCCGATCAGGGCAAATTCAAAATCTGCTGCCACGCCCGCCGCTTGCAGGACCTTGACAGCTTCGTCGATGACTTCCGGGCCAATGCCATCCCCAGGGAGGATCGCGATTCGTGGCGGCATTTCGGCATATTACCGCTCGGTCTCCCGCTCTAAACTGGGCGGCATGGCGTATTGGTTGATGAAAAGCGAGCCCGATGTCTACAGCATTGACGACCTCATCGCCAAACCTGGCCCCGACATTTGGGAGGGTTGTCGCAACTATACGGTCCGAAACTATATGCGAGACACCATGCAAGTGGGCGACGGGGCGCTGTTCTATCACTCCAATGCGAGTCCTAGCGGGGTGGTGGGCAGCATGATCATTGCCCGCACGGGCTACCCGGACCCCACCCAGTTCGACCCGACCAGCGAGTACTACGACCCTAAGGCCCCGGCGGACGGATCGCGATGGCTGGCGGTGGACGTGGCCGAACCGGTGAAGTTTGACCGGGTGCTGAGCCTAGCCGACTTGCGCGCCGAACCTGAACTGGCCGAGATGTGGGTGCTACGCCGGGGGCAACGGCTGAGCGTGATGCCCGTAACCGAGGCCGAGTGGGATCGCATTCATCGCATGGTGGGGCAAACCCCGCGCCGGTCCGCGTCGTAAGTTGTAAGGGTTAGAACAAGGAGAAAAAGGAATGAAAGGAACGAGTGTGGACTTCCAAGTGGGCGACGAGACGTTTTCGGGCTACTACTCCCCGGCCAGTGCGCCGGGGCCGGCTGTCATCGTCATCCAAGAGTGGTGGGGCCTGGTGGGGCACATCCGCGACGTGGCCGACCGATTTGCGGCGGCCGGGTTTCACGCCTTGGCGCCGGACTTCTACCACGGGCAAGTGACCGAGGAGCCCGACGAAGCGGGTTCGCTGATGATGGCGCTGGATATCGAGAAGGCGGGCCGGATGATTCAGGGTGCCGTGGACTATCTGGTGACTCAGCCCGAGGTCACGGCGGGCATCGGCGTGGTTGGCTTCTGTATGGGCGGCAAGCTGGCGATGTTCGCGGCGGGCCTGGATGATCGCATCCGCGCCTGCGTCAATTTCTATGGCATTCACCCGAATGTCCACCCGAACTACGCCGCGATGAATGGCCCCTTGCTGGGGTTGTTTGCCGAGCACGACGAATACGCCTCGCCGGAGGCGGTGAAGGAACTCTCGGTTGAGCTGCACAAGCTGGGCAAAGAGCACGAGTTTGTGACTTACCACCGCGTGCCGCACGCGTTCTTCAATTCGGATCGTCCGGCGGTCTACAACGCGGAAGCGGCGGAAGATGCCTGGCAACGCACAGTCCGGCACTTTGAACACCACCTGAACCGCGCATGAAGGTCTTCGTCCTGAGCGAACACGGCCTGGGCACGGCTTATGAGCTGCTGAGCGGTCTCATCGTGCCGCGCCCCATTGCGCTGGTGAGCACCCAGGACGCCGACGGCCGCACGAACCTGGCCCCGTTTAGCTATTTCATGATCGGGGGCATCAATCCGCCGAGCGTGGCGTTTTGCCCGGTGCGGGGCCGCGAGGGCGACAAAAAGGAAACCTTGCGCAATATCGAAACGACCCGGCAGTACGTGATCAATCTCGTCACCCCGGACATGGTGGAGGGGATGAACGTCACCGGCGGCGATTATCCCGGCGATGCGGACAAGTGGGCGATGTCGGGCTTCTCGCCTGTGCCCAGCCTGCAGGTGGCACCGGCGCGGGTGGCCCAGAGCCCAGTGCAACTGGAGTGCGAACTGATGGCGGTGGTGCCGCACGGGGACGGGCCGGGTTCGGCCGATTACGTGATTGGCGAGGTCAAAGTCGCCCATGTGCGCGAAGACCTGGTTAATGAAAATGGCACCTTTGGGCCGGTGGATCTGCTATCACGGCTGGGGCAGCGCGACTACCTGGCAATGGGGTCCGGCACCTTTGCGATGGCCCGCCCGGACATCTCGCAGTTCCTGAGCCGCGACGCCGACTGAGCCCCTCGGCTGAGGTTATCCACAGCAATCTTGCGGGGATTCGTTGAACCCGCCCCCGGGCCCGCGCCGTATGCCGGAGCCGGTTCGTCTGGAGACCTTACGAGCGTATGCGTCTGCTGCGAGTCAAGATCTACGGGTTCAAAACCTTTGCCGAGCGCACCGAGATTGTGCTGGGCGGGGAATTGGCCGCCATCGTGGGTCCTAACGGCTGCGGCAAGAGCAACGTGGTGGACGCGATCCTGTGGGGCCTGGGCGAAACCAATGCCCGTCATCTTCGCGCCCAAACGGCTACGGAAGTCATTTTCTCGGGCTCAAAACACCGCAAGCCGCTGGGTTACGCCGAGGTCACCCTGGTCTTTGACAACAGCGACCAGGAACTGCCCATCCCGGCGGCGGAAGTTTCGATCACTCGGCGGCTGAAGAAGTCGGGGGATAGTGACTACGCCATCAACGGGCAGTCGTGCCGCCTGCGGGACGTGGCCGACCTGCTCGCCGACACCGGATTGGGGCGCGCGGGCTACGCCATCGTCGGCCAGAGCGAAATTGACCAAGCCCTGGCGGCCAAGCCCGAGCAACGCCGCGCCTGGATTGATGAAGCGGCAGGGGTGCAACGGTACCGCGTGCGCCGGAATGACGCCCAACGCCGCCTGGGCAATGCCCGCCTACAACTGGAGCGCGTGGATGACGTGCTCTCGGAAATCGAACGCGAGCGCGGCCCGCTGGAAGAAGAAGCCCGCACCGCCCGCATTCACCGGGAGCTGACGTTGCGGCTCCGTTCGCTGGAGGCGGATTTGCTGGTGCGGGACCTGCACGACGCCACCACGGAACGCTCCCGATTGGACGACGCGCGGCAGAATGCTGAACGTGCCCGCGGTGAGGCCGCTGAGCACATCATCCGCGCCCAAGCCGCCTTGGAAGCCCTGGGCTTAGATCTCGACCGTCTGGAGCAAGATCGGCATCGCTTGAGCGAAGAACTAGCGCAGCAACGGTCGGCGGCGGAGCAAGCCCGCGCGGCTTCGGCCATCGCCCAGGGCAAGCGGGAGAGCCTTCTGCAACTGGCGGAGAGCCTGGAAGGGGAAGAAGGGCACCTGCGGGCCGAATGCGAGGCCGCCGAGGCCGAGTGGCAGGCCAGCGTCACGCAAGAGACCGAGGCCAAAACCCGTCTGGCCGACCTCCGCGCCGATCTGGAACTGGTGGACGCCGAGGCCGTGCGCCTGGAAGAAGCTCTTGCGCAAGCCGAAGCCGAACTCGCCGCTGCTCAGGCGCTGGTGGCCGCCCGCGACCGCGCCGAAGCCGAGCGCTCTGCCCGCCGCGAACGCCTGCGCCGCATTGACGAGGAACTGGACGGCATTCGCCAGTCCCTGCCTGACCTCGACGAGGGCGTAGCGGAAGCCGAACGGGTAGGCCAAGAGCAGGCTGAACTGCTGGCCCAGATTGACGCGCGACGGGCTGAGATTCAGGCGGCGATGCAGCAGCAACAGGCCGACGAACAAGCCGACCACCAAGCACAGCGCACCCTGAAGGAGCAGATGGCCCAACTGGAAGGGCGCATCCGAGGGCTGGCGGCCACGCTGGACTCGCTGGAAGGCATGGCGCAGGGCGCCAAGGCGGTGTTGTTAGCGGTGCGTGAGGGCCACCTGAACGGGGATTTCGAGCCGGTGGCGGACGCTTTCGATGTCGAGCCTGCCTACGCCGTCGCCATCGAAACCGCACTTGGCGGAGCCGCGCACGACCTCATCGTTCCGGACGAAGCGCACGCTCGCCAAGCCATTCATTTCCTCAAGGACCGACGTGCCGGGCGGGCGACCTTCCAGCCGCTCACCCTCATGCGGCCTTACCACCGCAACCGCGAGATGGAGGCCCTGGCCCAGCGCCCGGGGGTGGACGGTTGGGCCAACGACCTCGTGGCGGTGGACGAGCGCAATCGCCCCGTCATTGATAGCCTTCTGGGGCGCGTGCTGGTGGTGGATGACCTCGACACGGCCTTGGCCCTGGCCAAGACTTCGGGTTGGAACCGCTTGGTCACCCGCGATGGGGAAGTGGTGCACGGTTCGGGGGCCGTCAGCGGCGGGAAGCACCAACGGCAAGGCAGCGGGGTGGTACAGCGGCGTTCCGAACTGCTGGCCGCTGAGCAAGAGCTGAAGGACACCGAGCAACGTCTGCAAGCCGCGGTGGCGGCCGGGGAAGGCCGGGAAGCGCAACGGGCGGGCCTGCAAGAGGACTTGGCCAAGCTGGATTCGGCGCGTGATGCCGTCCGCGAAGACCTCGCTAACACCAAGACGTGGGCGGCCAGCCTGGGCCACGAGCGCCAGATGACCGAGCGCTCCCAAGCCCGACTGGAGAAGGAAGCCGAAGAGCTCAAGCAAGAGAACGAAGAGACCCTGGTCGCGGTGGACCTAGTGCCGCTGCAGGCCAAGCGCGACCAGTGCATGAAGGATGCCTCCGCGCTGATGGCCGACGCCCAAGGGGGTATGGCCCGCCTGAAGGAAGCGGAAGCCGCCGTGCAAGATGCTCAGCGCCGCCGCATGGAGGCCGAACGCCGCCGCACCCGACTCTCGCAGGCCGCCGCCGACCACGAAATGCGGGCCTCGCGCCTCGCCCCCGACCGCGAGAAGTACGAAGCCGAGGAGGCGATGTGGGCCGAGCGCGCCGAAGCCCACGAGGCGGACGTCGCCACCCTCACCGAGAAGCTGACCAAGCTGCGCGAGACCCGCGAGGCCAAAGCCCAAGAGCGGATGGAGACCGAACGCGGCCGCGCCGTAGCCCAAGCCGAAGCCGACACCCACGCGGAGGCCAAGCACCGGGCCGAGGTGGACTTCGCCCGCACCGAGTCGCGCCGCGCTATCCTCGTCGAGCGGCTTTTAGAAGAGTACGGCATGACGGCCGAAGAAGCGCTGGAACGCGCCCCCGTCATCACTCTGCCCGAGGATGCCGCCAAGGAGGTGGGGCAGATTCGGCGTGAAATCAGGTCGCTCGGCGAGGTCAACACCGGGGCCATCGAAGCTTATGAGCGCCTGACCGAGCGGTACGACACGCTCAAGGTCCAGCGCGATGACGTGGTGGGCACCATGGAAGACCTAGAGTCCTCGATGCAAGAGCTTGACCGCCTCACTCGCACCCGATTCCTCGATACCTTTGCCGCCGTCAAGGTGGCCTTCGAGCGCGAGTTTGCACTGCTCTTCCCCGGCGGCACGGCTGACCTCACCCTCTCCGATCCCGCCGACGCCCTGGAAAGTGGCGTGGATATCGAAGTCACCCTCCCCGGCAAGCGCCGCCAGCGGCTCGACCTCCTCAGTGGGGGCGAACGGTCGCTCAGTGCCGTGGCGTTCCTCTTTGCCCTGCTGGCCGTCAAACCGACGCCGCTCGTCATCCTCGACGAAGTCGACGCCCCGCTGGACGGGCGCAATGTCGAGCGTTACATTGAGGGCCTGCGCCGATTCACGGATCGCTCGCAGTTCCTCATCATCACGCACAACCCGGTCACCATTGAGGCCGCGGACGTGTGGTTCGGCGTGACGATGAACGAGCCGGGCGTGAGTACGCTCATCCCGTTCACCGTGCCGCGACCGGAAATTACCGAACCCGTGGTGCCGGCCGCGTTCCTCAAGTAATCGCTTAGTCGATGTTGAGCATCGGCGAGGTGCCGTAGAGGCGGTCGCCGAAGTCGCCCAGCCCCGGCTTGATGAAGTGCCGGTCGTTCAGCCCTTCGTCCACCGCCGCCGTCACGATCTCGATTTCGGGGTGCTCGGCCTCCACGCGGGCTATGCCTTCGGGCGCGGCGATAATGACCACGAGCTTGAGCCGGTCCGGCTTGTGCTCCTTGATGAGGCTCAGCGCGCGCGCCGCCGAGCCTCCGGTGGCCAGCATCGGGTCCAAGCACACCACATAGCGAGATTCCAGCTGCGGCAGCTTGGCGTAATACGAGCGCGGCTGGGCGGTTTCTTCGTCGCGTTCCAGGCCGATGTAGCCCACGGAGACATCGGGGAAGAGCTCCAGCCAAGCATCCAGCAGGCCCAGTCCGGCTCGCAAAATTGGCACCACCGCTAGCCCCTGGTCAATCTGGCGCACCAGGGTGCGGGTGAGCGGGGTTTGCACCGCCACTTCAGCCGTGGGGAGGTCGTGGGTGGCTTCCAGGGCTAGCTGGCGGGCCAATGTGTCGGCGTACCGACGGTACTGGTCGGGAGGTGTGCTTTTGTCTCGGAGGCGTCCCAGCAGGTGCTGGGCCAAGGGGTGTGAGCAAACGCGCACGGGCATGCCCTGAATCCTACTCGGTTGCAGGGGATGCGGTAACGTCTTGGTTCCATGGAAACCACGGCAATAGTGCTGGCCGCCGGCAAAGGAACGCGCATGAAGAGCGCCGTCCCGAAGGTATTGCACGAGGTTTGTGGGGTGCCCATGGTAGAGCACGTGCGGCGAGCGGTGGTGGCCGCCGGGGCCACGCGCTTGATTGTGGTGGTTTCGCCCGACACCGAGGCGCCGATCCGCGAGTGCCTGCAAGCGAGCCCGGTGGAGTACGCCATCCAGGCCGACCCTCAGGGCACGGGTCACGCGGCCGCGCAGGCTTTGCCGTTGCTCGAAGGCCATGGGGGTGATGTGCTGGTGGTGTGCGGCGATACCCCGCTCATTAACCCGGAGACCTTGCGCACCTTGCTTCAAGTGCGGCGCGATGCGGATGTCGCCGTGGTGACGGCCACTTTTGAACCCGAGGACCCCTCCGCGTACGGGCGCGTAGTGCGCCAAGGCGACGATGCTCTCGCCATTATCGAGCACGCCGACGCCACCGAAAAACAACGAGAGGAACTGCGAGAAGTGAACTCGGCGGTGTATGTGTTTGAAGTGCAGGCCCTGCGCGATGCCATCCCGCATCTGAAGCCCAGCGCCAAGGGCGAGATCTATCTCACCGACACCGTCGGTTGGCTTTACAACGACGGCCGGGGCAGCAAAGCCGCCGGCCCGTTTGCCGAGAACGAATTCATGGGCGTCAACGACCGCTGGTCATTGGCCGAAGCCGGCCGCATTATGCGCCTGCAAATCCTGGAGCGCCTTGCCAGGGAAGGGGTGACCATTGTGGACCCTGCCAGCACCTATGTGGAAGCTGACGTCACTGCAGAGCCCGATGCCCTCATCCATCCGATGACGGTCATTGAGGGCCGCACGACTCTCGGCGCCGGGTGCCAAGTCGGGCCGAGTTCCTGGATCAAGGATTCCGTCATCGGCCCGCGCGCCCGGGTCTTCATGAGTCATGTGGACCAAGCGATTATCGGCGAGGGCAGCCGCTGCGGCCCCTTTGCCAACCTGCGCCCCGGCACGGTCTTGGAGAGTCAAGTCAAGGTCGGCAACTTCGTTGAAGTTAAGAACGCGGTGCTAAGCCAGCAAGTATCGGTCAGTCACCTGACGTACATCGGCGATGCCAGCGTGGGGCCGCGCACCAATATCGGGGCCGGAACCATCACCTGCAACTACGACGGATTTAAGAAATCGCGCACAACTATTGGCGCGGACGCCTTCGTTGGTTCAAACTCCACATTAGTCGCCCCCGTCAGCATCGCCAATCGCGCGATGATTGCCGCGGGGAGCGTGGTAACGCGAGATGTGCCGGAAGGCGCCCTCGCCGTGGGCCGCGGGCGGCAGGAGAACAAAGAAGAATGGGCGGACAACTGGAGACGGCGCCAGCAAGGTTCAGTGGACGGGGCGGAGACCTCGAATCCATGAAGCTTTTTGCGGGCAACGCCCATCGCGAACTCGGGCAGAACGTGGCCGAGTACCTCGGCATTGAACTCGGCAAGGTCACCAGCACCCGCTTTAGTGACGGGGAAATCCGCCTGATGGTGGAGGAAAGCGCGCGCGGCGAGGATGTTTTCATCATTCAGCCCACCTGCGCCCCCGCCAACGAAACCCTGATGGAGCTGCTGATCATGCTCGATGCATTCCGCCGGGCCAGCGCCAGCCGCATCACGGTCGTCATCCCATATTACGGTTACGCCCGGCAGGATAAGAAGATCAAGCCCCGCGAGCCGGTGACGGCCCGCCTAGTGGCTGACCTGATCGAAACGGCCGGTGCCAACCGTGTGCTGTGCATTGACCTGCATGCTGAGCAGATTCAAGGATTCTTTGGCGTCCCGGTGGACCACCTCTATGCGGGTCCGCTGTTTGGCCGCTACTTTATCGAGCGAGGCATGAAGGATGCCGACGACCTAGTTGTCGTTTCGCCGGACGTCGGGGGTGTGGGCCGCGCCCGCAGCCTCGCCGAAATGCTAAAGGCGCCTCTCGCTATCATCGCCAAGCGACGTCCCGAACCCAACAAGGTGGACATTGTGGAAGTGGTGGGCGAAGTAGAAGGCCGGCGCTGCATCATGATTGACGACATGATCGACACCGGCGGAAGTACGATCATGGGCGCCGAAGCGCTCAAGAAGCTCGGGGCCGTGGAAGTGCAGGTCTGCTGCACCCACGCCGTCTTCAGTGGCAACGCGAGCCAGCGTCTGCAAGACAGCATCATCAGCGAAGTGGTGGTCTGCGACACGGTGCCGCTGCCGACGGTGAAGCAGTTCCCCAAGCTGCGGGTGCTCTCCACCGCTCCGATGCTCGGCGAAGCCATTCGGCGCATTCACCAGAACTCGTCGGTGAGTACCTTGTTCGATACTTGGCGCTGAGTTGAGTACCCCGGAAACCCCCTCGGAAACGCTGACTTGGTCGGTGGATGCCACGGCGCATCGGCCGGGGTCCAAGTACGTCATCGCCCTGGTGGCCATGGGGGCCTTCTTCTTTGGGCTCTATCGCATGCAAAGTCCCCTCGCCGGAATTTTAGGGGCGGTGATCGTGCTGGGGAGCAGTATCGAGGCGTTTTTTCCCATCAGATATCGGTTGGATGATGCAGGAGCATCGCGGAAAGTTGGATTCGCCGAGACACTCATGCTGTGGGAGAACGTCAAGCGGGTTGAGGTCTCAGAACGAGCGGTACGGCTTTCTCCGCTCGAAAAGCCCACCCGATTGGACGCATTTCGTGGAGTTTCTTTGCGATTTTCAAGCAACCGAGAGGCCGTATTGGCCAAAATAAGCGACCACGTTCACGACTATGTGGGAAACCTGGAACGAAGATCTGAGCCCGGAGGAGGAAGCGACCTTGATTGAAAAGGTGGCAACCGAAGTGGAGAAGAGACGTTTGCAGGTCCCCGCCGTCTTGTTCTTAGAGATGCACCGACCGCTCATGGGTATCGCCAGCCAAGCGATGATCGCCTTCACCCCGTTCCTTGGTCCCTTCATGGGGCTGGACCGGATCCAAGGCTTCTCACGGTTGGCCAAGAGCCCGACGGCCGTTGAATCCTTAATTCGTCGATTGGAAACGAGCGCCGAGGCTCGCACAGACTAAGCCATGCAATATTTAGACTCCGGCAAATTGGGAATCTTGGTGACGCTCTTGATCGTCGCCTTCATTCTTTTCAATATCGCCCGTGCCAAGAACCGAACGGACCTGTTCATTCGCAGGATTCCGGGCTTGAACGCCTTGGATGACGCGATTGGGCGGGCCACCGAAATGGGACGCCCCGTGCTGATGGTGCCGGGGATCGGGACTCTCGACGCCATTTCGGTTCAGGCCGTCACGATCTTCTCGAACGTGGCCCGCACCGCCGCCCAGTTCTCGACTCCGATTCGAATCTGTTGTGCGGACGCAGCGGTTTACACCGTGGCGCAAGAAGTGATCCGCGACGTGTACCAGCAGGAAGGGGTGCCGGAGCGCATGGACGCACAAACGGTGCAGTTTGTGAGCGACCGCCAGTTTGCGTTTGCGGCCGGGGTGCAGGGGATGATCCTGCGCGAGAAGGTCGCCGCGACGTTCTTGCTCGGGGCCTTCTACGCAGAGTCTCTGATCTTCGCCGAATCGGCGAACAGCATTGGCGCCATTCAGGTGGCCGGTTCCACTCAGAACACGCAAACCCCGTTCTTCATTGCGGCCTGCGACTACGTGCTGATTGGTGACGAGTTCTATGCGGCAAGCGCCTACATCACGCGCCAACCGGTGTTGGTGGGTTCGCTGCTCGGCCAAGACTGGGGCAAGATGCTGATCATTGGCAGCATCTTCTGCGGGATGGTTCTTAACTCCGTGGAGCGCAATCAGATGGTGACGATGACGCGGCAGGAATCCACCGTTGAAGTCCGAGGTGGCCAAGAAGCCGTGGCCGAGATGGTGCCCTACGAAGGGGAACCGCGCAAGAAGAATGCGACGGAGACCACGATTTACCGGCTGTTCCACCCCATGTACAACGAATCGATGTATCAGATCGAGCGACAACCCAAGCCGGATGAAACGCCGGAACCCGCCCCCGCTGAGGGCGGCGAGGTGACCCTGTGATGAATCTGCTGGCATATCAGCCGACCTGGTGGACGCTGAACCCCCAGGATAACGGGCGCTACGGCGTTTTGGTGGGTGTGTTTTTGGCCGGCATGGTGTTGTTCTTTGCGCTGAGCAAGGTGCCGCACAGTGCGCGCCGCCCGATTGTGGTGGGTGTCACGTTCCTTTCGGGCCTTTTCTGGGTGCTGCGCTACCTCTGGCCAGAGCCGATCGCTCTCCGCGACAACGAACTGCCCACCGGCATGGTCGAAAAGACCGGTCAGTGGCTTCAAACATCTGTCCCGTTCGTGAGTGGGATTGCGCAGGTCGTGACTTCGTTCCTGCTCGGCCTGGGGATGTTCTCGCTCCTGCGCGTGCACTTCACCAAGATCACTCGCAAGCAGCGCGACTGGCAATATAGCGTGCTACTCCTGGTCTGCATGGGCGCCATGATCGTGGTGGGCTACGGTGACTGGCTCCAGCGCGAATTCTGGCTGAAGGAGAAGATCACGGACGACACGACCACGTGGACCAACGTCAACGTGGCGTTCAACGTGATGTTCGATGGCCTGTTGCAGAACATGGACGCCGCGATGTTTTCCATCATCGCGTTCTACATCTTCAGTGCCGCCTACCGAGCCTTCCGGATTCGTTCGATGGAAGCGACCCTGCTTATGTCCAGCGCTCTGATCGTCATGCTCTCCCTCATGGGTGCGGTGACGTCGTTCTGGAACACGGGCATTGACTCAATGACCCAGATGGATCCCGCGAATCTATTGAACAACTTGAAGTTGAACACACTGGCGGGCTGGCTCCGCAACGTGGTTCAGGTTCCGGCCCTCCAAGCGCTTGAGTTTGGGGTGGGTCTGGGCACCCTCGCCATGGCGCTTCGCCTCTGGCTCGGCCTCGAACGCGGTGGGGTAACGGAATAATGTGGAAACTGCTTGCCGACGCGCAAAAGATTAAGCGCGAGTATCTGTTCTTGGTGCTCATTGGCTGCCTCTCCTTCACGCTCATTGGGCTGAAGATGGCACTGCCGCAGATTCCCGAGCCGAACTCGATGGACCTCTATGCGACCATCATGAATTCGGACCCGGAGAAGCCGGTCTTTATCCAAACGGACTGGACGAACTCCACACGTGGGGAAAGCCGGGGCCACTTCCAGGGCCTGGTGCGCTCGCTCATGGCGACGAACCGCAAGTTCGTCTTCTACAGCGTGGCCGACCCGCAGGCGCCGCAGGTGGCACGCGACGCGATCCGAGCCATCAATGAAGAACGTCGGGCCCAGAACCTCAGGGAGTACAAGCCTTGGGAGGACTACCTCGACCTCGGCCTGTTCCCGAACGCTGAGAACAGCCTGAACTCCTTTAGCAACAGCATCAAAGCCGCTTGGGGCAGCCGGCGCGTGAAGGACACCGAAGGCAAGGAGCGTCCGGTGTTCGATAGTCCCGTGCTTAAGGGCGTCACCAAGATCGAAGACTGCGGCGCGTATTACGTCGTCAGCGCTTCGAACTCCATTGACATTGCCGTTGAGCGACTTAGCAACAAAGTGAACATGGGTGGCCTCGTCACGGGGGTTATGGGCCCCGGGATGTTGCCGTTCTATCGTTCCGGTCAGCTCAAGGGCCTCACCATTGGCTTGGTGGGTGTCTACGACCTNNGCGCTTCATATCGCGCTGACCTTGATGATCCTGGCCATCGTGCTCGGCAATATCGGGATGGTCGCAAAGAAGAAGCTTGAAGGAGGCAAGAAGTGAATCAAGATCAACTGACCAGCATTAACGTGATGCTGGGGTCACTGGCAATCATTGGCCTCTACTCAGTTCTCTGGAAGGAAAACGTCGTCTACCGCACGGTGGAGCATATCTTCCTGGGCTTGGCCGCGGGTTATTCCGTGGTTGCCCTCTGGAAGGAAACGCTCTACGTGCAGTGGTGGATTCCGATGACGGGCAAGCTGACGGAAGAAGGCAAGTTCGATACGCCTGGTTACTGGCCGTTCATGCTTCTGTTCCCCATTGGCTTGATGGCGTACACCGTCTTCAACAAGGAAAAGAGCTGGATGAGCCGCATCCCCATCGGCATCATCCTGGGCTTGTGGTCCGGTCAGCAGATTCAAATCTACTGGAACAAGTTCGGTCCGATGATCGAGGCCTCGATGGTGCCTCTGATTCCGACGGCCACTGACTCGTTCTTTGCCGTGCCAACCACTCAGTTGATTGAAGGCAAGATCGTGCAGAAGCCGGAAGCTGCCCAGCTGCTCGCGAATCTGTATCCGACCGAGGCGATCAACAACCTGATCTTTTTGGTCACCCTGCTCAGTGCCCTCGCGTACTTCTTGTTCAGCGTGGACATCAAGGGTAAGGCGATGCTCGGCTTTAACAAGCTGGGCCGCTGGATGCTCATGATCGGCTTCGGCGCCATCTTTGGCTCCACGGTTATGGCCCGCTTCGCGCTGGTTATCGACCGACTGGCTTACATCTGGCAGGACTGGCTACGCCTCGGCGTTTAACACGGTGTCGCTCGAGGTCACCTCGGAAGGGATCGTGATACGGCGGTCGGATTCGCAAGAATCCGACCGCTCGCTTGTTATCCTCACTCGCGATTTCGGCAAGACCTACTTGGTGGCCCGGGGCGCCCGCAAAAGTGGCTCGCGCCTGGCCGGCGCCAGTGAACCGCTCACCCAGGCGCGCTACACCTGGGCCAAGGGCAAGGTGCGCCAGTTTGTCACCCAGTGCCAGCCGCTCACTTCGTTTCGCCGGCTCAGGGAAGACTACGAACGCCTCAGCGTGGGCCTGGCCATTGCCGAGATCATTGACCAGACGGTGCCTGCGGATAGCCCTTGCGAGGACATCTACGACCTGCTCGTGCGCGCCCTGGAAGCCCTGGGTGAATCCAATAACCCGGCCGTGGTGCTGGCCTGGATTCATGTCGGGCTACTGGTGTGGGAAGGGGAGTGGCCGGACTGGACGGCCTGTGCGGTGAGCGGAGAGCGCATTGAGAGCGACCCGGCCGATGTCAGCGCCACAGCGGGCGGAGCCCTGCAGCACCAGTTTGCCGGGCATTATAAGGATGCCTTTGCCGTGCCCTGGGCGGCCCTGGTGGGCATGAAACGTCTGGCCGAATGCGAAATGCCCCCGCCGCAAATGAAGGAAGCGCAAGCAGCCGCCCGGTGCCTGGCGGTGCTGGCGCAGAGCCGATTGGACCGGCCCCTTCCGGCCCATGCGGCGGTGTTTTCCCTCTGGGATTTGCAAATAGGGTCAAAATAGGGCATGCGAAAGTGGGTGTGGCCCCTCGCGGCCCTGGCTTTAGTTTTGGCCGGTGGATGCAGTTCTTCCGGTGGTGGCTTTAGCGAACGCAAGTCCGAACAATCGGCCAATGTGCTGCGGTATCCGATTCCGAACAATCCGACAACGATGGACCCGGCCATGGTGCA
>DEIB01000009.1 GCA_002352215.1 Chthonomonas sp. UBA2785
CAAGTCTCGCCGCCCATTGCGGGCGAAGGGCGGGCGCAAATGCTGGCCCAAAGCGGCATTCTCCACCAGCGGCCACGAGGCAATCATCGCCTCTTGGTAGCGGTCTTCGGCAATCAGCCGCAAGCCCGCGCCGAGCCGCGCCCGGGTGCTGGCCTTGGTGACATTCAGCCCTTGCAAGCGGATGGTGCCACGATCAGGCCGCAACACGCCCATGATAGAGCGCAGGAGTTCTCTTTGCCCGTTGCCGTCCACTCCGGCCAGGCCCACGAGTTCGCCCGCTCGGAGCGAGAACGAGACATCCCGCAACGAATGACCCAAGGTCAGGTTCTCCACCACCAGGCTTTCCTCGCCGAGGTTGGGCGGGGTGAGTTCGGGAGCTTCCACGCTGCGCCCCACAATGGCTTCCGCCAGTTGCGGCGCGGTCAGCCCCGCCACCGGGCGGCTTTCAATCAATTTGCCCCCGCGCAATACAGTGACTTCGTCGCAGCCTTCCAGCACTTCCGGCAGGCGGTGCGTGACGACGATGATTGTCTTCCCCCCTTCCGCCAGTTGGCGCAGCGTGCGATAGAGGCCCTCGGCATCGGCGGGTGAGAGCATGGCCGTGGGCTCGTCCAGGATCATCGTCTCGGCGTTGCGCCAAAGCAGCTTAAGAATCTCGAGCTTCTGGGTGGCCCCCGGGCTCATGGTGGAGGCCGGGGCCGTCCAATCGAACTCAAACCCCAAGGGCTTGGCCAGGGCCTCGGCGCGTTCAATCACGGCGGCTTGGTTCAGCCACGGGCCATCTTCGGCCCCCAAAATCAGGTTGCGCCAGGCGGGCAACGCCGGGATCACGCTATCGTGCTGGTTTACCATCCCAATGCCCCGGGCGATGGCATCAGAAGAACTTTGCAGGCGCACCGCCTCGCCACCGATGTGCACTTCCCCTTCGTCCGGCTGGAGCGCCCCGAAGAGCACCCGCATCAGCGTGGTCTTGCCCGCCCCGTTCTCACCGACGAGGGCGTGAATCCGGCCCTTTTCGGCGCGGAAATCTACATTTTCAATGGCCGTAAATGACCCAAATCGCTTGGTGATGTGACGCAGGTCAATATGGCTCACGGGGTATGCCCCTTCCGCAAAACTTCAAAGAGGGCAGCCGTGGTCCACTGCCCGTGCCCCTCTTCCTCCAAGGGCCGCAAGAGATCATCCACCAGCTCCGTACCCGGCACGTTCGCGTCAATCTTGGACGCGTATTCCTTTACGTATCCGAAATCCTTGCGTTGATGGGTGACGGCAAAGCCCGGGCTCCAGTCCTGGTTCAACACCTTCGGGCCGTAGTTTTGGAACGCCCACGATCCACCCGCCCCCGCCCCAATCAAGGCATGGGTTTGGGTCAAGTCCAGTCCCGCCCGGTCCGCAAAGGCGAGGCATTCGGCCATGCCCAGCAAGGCACCACCCACCGCGATCTGGTTGGCCATTTTCATCACTTGGCCTTGCCCAGGGCCGCCAACGCGGGCCACCGTGCGGCCGTAAGCCGCGAGATAAGGGGCCACCGCCTCGGTGTCGGCTTCATCGCCGCCCATAAAGATGGTGAGGGTGCCGGCCTGCGCCCCCATCGAGCCACCGGTAATCGGGGCATCCACAAACCGCATCCCGGCCGCTTGGAGCTCTTCGTGAAGCTCTAGCGCCACCGCCGGCGCAATGGTGCTGTGGTCCACAAATAGGGTGCCGGGGCGGGCGTGCGGAATCATGGCCCGCAGGCAGGCCTGCACGTCTTCCGACCGCGAAACGCACAGCGCAATGAGGTCGCAGTTCCGGGCCAATTCGGCCAAGTCAGCAGCCACCTTGGCCCCTTGCTCCTGCAAAGGTGTGGCTCGCTCCGCTGTCCGGTTCCACACGGTCACGTCATGGCCTGCGCGAAGCCAATGGCCCGCCATGGGTGCCCCCATAACGCCAAGCCCGACAAACCCCAGACGCATGGGCTCCATTACACCCGACGCGACCGGACGGATGCCCCGTTGGCGTGCGCCGGGAAGCCTTCTAACTGGCCCATGGTCTCAATGACCGGGGCCAGGACTTCCAAGTCCTCTTCGGCGAGGTGAATGAGCGATTGGAATTTTAGGAACGTCTGCACATTCAACGGGCCACCGAAGCGTGCCGCCCCGCTCGTAGGCAAGGTGTGGCTCGGTCCGGCCGCGTAGTCGCCGGCACTCTGGGGCGTATTCAAGCCCAGCGCAATACAGCCCGCGTTGCGGATGTCGCCAATCCACTGGCTGGCTTCGTCGCCGAGAATCGAAAGGTGTTCGGGGGCAAATCCGTTGATGAAGGTCACCGCCTGCGCCGGGTCCGGGCACACCACCACTACACCAAAGTCTCGGAGCGCCGCCCGCATCGAATCGCGGCGCTCGGCAAAAGCCAGTTGGTCTTCCGCTGCCTTGAGAATCTCAGCAGACTGCTCATGGCTCCCCACCACCAAGACCCCGACGTTGTCCGCCGCGTGCTCAATCTGCGTCAGCCAGTCGGCGGCGGCGTATTCGGCGGGGGCATCTTCCAGCGCCCACACGCACACTTCACTGGCGGCGGCGTATTGGTCCACCCCCACTGCCCCCCAAAGTTGGCGCTTGGCTTCATTCACGTAGGCGTTGCCCGGCCCTACTACGAGGTCCACCCGCTCAAAACCTTCCCAGCCAAAAGCCAGGGCTCCCATCGCCACGGCCCCGCCCGCCTTCAGTATCTTTCGCAGGCCAAGCTGGCGCGCGGTCACCAGCATGGCGGCATTCAGGGTGCCGTCCGGCTTGGGTGGCGAGGCCAAAATCACGTCCTGCACCCCCGCCACCAGGGCCGGGATGGCGTTCATCGCCACGCTGCTGGGGTAGTCGGCCTTGCCCCCGGGCACATAGACCCCCGCGCGCCGCACCGGCATCATCCGCTGGCCGACCAAGCCCGTAAACTCCGCCCCTTCGCAAGCGTCCATGCGCCAGCCATAGGTGCCGTTCAGTTCTTCCCAGCCTTCGGTGAGGACGCCCAGTTGGACTTCGTGAAAATCTCGCACCCGCTCAATCATCTGGGTGATCGCGGCCAGTTGCGCCTCGTCCACCGTGGCGGCTTCGAGTTCTTCCTCGGTCACCCACAAGTTCTCAAGGTTGGGAGCATCGAGCTGCCGCACCCGGGCCAAAACCGCCGCCTCTCCTCCGGCTTCAATCTCCTGCAGGATCTCGCGGACGCGGTCTTGGACCTCCGGCATCGGGCGAGGCCGGCGCTGTTGCCAACGGCGCACAGCCGGGTCGTTGATGTCCAGCACGGGGCAAAGGCTCATGTCCCCTTACTATGGCTTTGCCAGCGGGGGCGTCGGCGGGTCCCGTTTCCCGCAGAATGGTCCCAAAAGTGGAACGATTGCGGTGCAAACGATGTTTAGTTATATAACGGTGCCGTACAATTGCGAGCATCGGAGGACTTTCAGAAATGAAGCATGTACTTTTCGGCGCCGTCGCGGCTGCCAGTCTCGCCGCCACCGCTTACGCTCTCGCCCCGACCTCGGGTCTCGCCGTGGGTGAAAAGGTTTCCCCGTTCCACCCGTCCCACGTGGCTGGCCCCCTGGCCAATAGCACCGGCTGCTTCCCCTGCACCTTCCAAGCCCGCCCGCAAGTGCAGGTTTGGGTGAACGGCGACAACATGGCCAACGTGGCCAAGATCGGTATGGCCCTGGAGAAGGCTCAAACCACGTACGCCAGCAAGGAATTCAAGGCCATGATCGTGATGGTCACCCCGAAGGACCAGGTCGAATCCATGAAGACCAAGGCCGGTGAGTTCGCTCGCACCTCGGGCTTCAAGAACATCGCCATCTCCGTTCTCGCCAAGAACGACGATGCCGTGACCGCCTACAAGTTCAACACCTCGGCTGACGTGAAGAACACGGTGTTCGCCTACAAGGATTGGACCGTGAAGGCCAAGATGGTGAACCTGGTGGGTGACGAAGCGGGCCTCAAGAGCCTGAACAACACCATCGCCGGTCTCTAAGGCTCGCGCTTGAGACTCCAACCGAAAAGCCCCCTGCGCCAAGCGCGAAGGGGGCTTTTTTGGGCCTGGATGGAGTGATGTGTCGGTTACCGAAGCTGGGTTTGGGCATGGGCGATGCGCTCGCGCATGCGGTCGCGGCCCAAGACTTCCATCAATTCCCACAGGCCCGGTCCGTAAGTGCGGCCGGTCATCGCCACGCGAGTGGGATGCACGATGGGGCCGAGTTTGCCCACGCCTAGCACATCCACTTGCGCCTTGAGGAACGCCTCAATCTCGGCTTGCGTCGGGTTTTCACCCTGCTCGCTTAGCCACTGGTCCAGGTTGGCAAAGAGTGGCGCCACGTGGGCCTCACCGAACCACTTCTCCACCGCTTTCTCATCCAGCTCCGGCTGCGGGGCAAAGAAAAACGCACACGCCGGGCCGAACTCGGCCAGGGTGGTCACGCGCTCTTGCTCCAGGCGCAGGGCGGCGTCCAGGCGCGGGTCGCCGGCGGCTTCCGCATCCACCAGCAGCTTCAGGCCGGCCAGCATGGCCGCGCCTTCTTCGCGCTCATTCCAATAGGCGTGGGTAGAAGGACGCTTGGCGTAGTCCAGCACCATTTGGCGCAGGGTGGCGGCGTCCATGGCCCGCAGGTAGTGGCCATTCATCCAAATCAGCTTGTCGGGGTCGAAAATCCCCGGCGAACCGTTCAGGCTCTCCACGCTAAAGAGCGAGGACATCTCCTCCATGCTCATCAGCTCGCGGTCATCCCCCGGCGCCCAACCAATAAGGGCGATGAAGTTCGCCAGCGCGCCGGGCACGTAGCCCGCATCGCGGTAGTCCAGGCAGCGGGTGTCGCCATGGCGCTTGCTCAGCTTCTTGCCGTCCTTGCCGTTGATGACCGGGACGTGCACCCACATCGGTTGCTCCCAGCCCAAAACTTCGTACAGCCACACGTGCTTGGGCGCGCTGCTAATCCACTCTTCGCCCCGGATCACGTGCGTGATGCCCATCAGGTGGTCGTCCACCATCGCGGCAAAGTGGTAGGTCGGCATGCCGTCGGCCTTGATCAGCACCGGGTCGTCCTGGGTGCTGCCGTCGATCTCCACGCGCCCACGCACCGCATCCTGGATCACCAAGCGCTGATCGCGGGGCATGCGCAGCCGGATGACGCCCGGCTTGCCTTCGGCTTGGGCCGCCGCCACCTTCTCGGGGGCTGCGTCGCGCCAGTTGCCACCAAAGTAGCCCGTCGGTTGCTTATTGATCTGCTGGAACTCGCGCATTTCGGTCAGCTCTTCGCTGGTTTCAAAAGCGTAGTAAGCGTGGCCGCTTTCCAGAAGCTGTTTGATAACGGGCTCGTAGAGTCCGGCTTCCTTGCGCTCACTCTGCCGGTAGGGGGCGTTCGGGCCGCCTACATCCGGGCCTTCGTCCCAGGTGATGCCAATGTAGCGCAGGCTCTCGAGAATTTCTTCTTCGCACCCTTCGATGAACCGAGTGCGGTCCGTGTCTTCGAGCCGGATGATGAATTGCCCGCCAAAACGTCGCGCCAAGAGGTAGTCAAACAGGGCCGTTCGGACATTGCCGACGTGGGGCGAGCCCGTGGGACTCGGTGCGTAACGTACGCGAACAGACATACTTTGGTGAGGCTACCTGCGGACCTATGCAACCTCCGGGGCATGAGGCCGTTCACAATAGCAAGACGCCCATGAGTGATGCCGGTCGAGATTGGTTTTATGTGGGGCATTACGGGCAATTAGGCCCGCTCACATCGGAACAGATGGAGGAACTTGCCCGCGATGGCGTCATCGCGTCGGACACCTACGTGTGGTCGACGGGTATGCCGGACTGGCGACCGGCAGGCGATACCAAGGAACTCCAGGGCATTGTGGCCAAGCCAGCCGCGGAATACGAACCGCCCCCGTTCACGCCCCCGGGTGCCCCGGCCGCCAATGCCCCGGTGAGCCCGGCGAACCCGGCCCAACCGGTGGCTTCGATCAATACGCCGATTTTCGGTGTCGGCGGCCCGTGGGGGCTGAACAACCTGCCGGTGAGCGACAAGAGCCGCGTGACGGCGGGGCTGCTGTCCTTCATTCCGGGCGCGGGCCGGCTCTATCTGGGCTACAGCGCCCACGGCTTGTTGCAGATTCTCCTTTTTGTTTTTGGCTGCGGCATCGGCTGGCTGTGGTCCATCGGCGACGCCATATTTATTCTTTCCGGTGGCCTCAAGCTGGATGGCTACGGTCGCCGCCTGCCTGACTAAGTTCGTTCTTCTGCTTCCAGAATGAAAGAGCCCCCGGCTCCCATTTGCGGGAACCGAGGGCCTTTTTGTATGCGCGCTACAGGAGCTTAGTTGCCGCCGCGTCCGCCGCCTTGGCCGCCACCCGGCCGTTGCGGCATCGGCGGTTGCACCCACTGGGTGAACGCTCGGCCCGTCATCTCACCCCAAAGGGCGCGCTGCTGCTGGTTCAGGATTTGCAGGGCTTGCTGCTGCGCGGTGCGGCGCTTGCCCAGCATCTCGTTCCAGTCCATCGGAGCCCCCGGTCCACCCGGTCCGCCGGGACCACCCTGGCCCTGACCGCCACCGAAGCCACCGCCTTGCTGGCCGCCGCCCTGACCACGACCACCTTGGCCTTGACCCGGTCCACCCTGTCCCGGACCACCGGGGCCTCCCGGTCCGCCCGGTCCGCCCGGTCCACCGGGGCCACCCATCGGCAGCCCGTTGGCGCGGATGATGTCCATGATGGATTGGCGCTGCGATTCGCTGATCTGAAGGGCTTCACCGTGGCGCGGATCGAGCCATGCCATCGGGGCATCCCACTGCAGAGCAATCTGGTTGAGGCGATTCATCTGCCCTTCATTCAGGATGTCCGCCAGGGGGTTCGGCGGGGGTCCACCCGGTCCGCCCGGGCCGGGTCCGCCCTGACCCGGACCGCCCTGGCCCTGACCCGGACCACCTTGGCCGCGCCCACCTTGACCGCCGCCGCCGGGGCCACCCGGTCCGCCAGGGCCGCCCGGTCGCATGTTGTTGATCTGCTCGATCTGCTGCGCCGACAGGCGAAGTTCTTGCTGCACCGTGCTCATGCGAATCACGAACATCGGGCCGGATTGCATACCGCCGCGTCCGCCGGGGCCGCGCTGACCGCCGGGGCCACCCGGTCCACCTTGCTGCGCCAGGGCAGCCGTCGACATCACAGCGATGGCGGCGAGAGCGACGATAGTGTGCGTCAGTTTCATCTTTGACTCCTCAATTAGGCGTTTGCCTGATCGTATTCTTCGCCACAGAGTTTAGGAATTTATGAGGAAACGTCGGTCCCAGAAAAATTTATGAAAAAAGTTGTGCCGGAGCCCAATTCCGACTCCACGCGAAGCTGGGCGTTCATGGCATGAGCCAATCCCTGCGCGATGCTGAGCCCCAATCCGTAGCCCCCCGAAGTGCGCGCCCGCGAAGGATCTGCGCGATAGAACCGTTCGAAGAGGTGCGGGAGGTGCTCGGCGGCGATGCCGGCGCCGGTGTCCTTCACTCGCAATTCGTTTGCCTCCCCGGCCACCGTGATTCGCCCCTCGGCCGGGGTGTAGGCCGCGGCATTCTCCAGCAGATTGCGAAGAAGCTGCACCAACGCGTCCGGCTGGGTGACGACGCTCTCCGGCAAGGAATCGACGTGAACGCGGGGGTCATTTTCGAGCCCCGCCGCTCGCACCGCTTCCGCCACGATGGGTGCCAAGGGCACGGCAGCCAGAGTCAAGGCGTTGCCGGATTGATCCATCCGGCTGAGTTGAAGGAGCATAGCCGTGAGGCGGTTCATGCCTTCGGCCAGCCGCAGCACCCGCTCCAGCGCTTGATCTTTCTCTTCGGGGGTGGCCTGCGGATGCAGCCCATTTTCAGAAGCCAGCACGATCCCCGTCAGCGGCGTGCGCAGTTCGTGCGCGGCGTCGCTACTAAACCGGCGCTGTTGCTCCAGGGCGTGCTCGGTGGTCCGCTTGGCGTCTTGCAGGCGGCGCGTCATCGTGTCCAGGCTTCGCCCCAAGTCCCCCATCTCGTCCGGGCCAGTCGCCGGCATCGGCACCACGTGGTCAGGGTTCTCGCTGATCGCGCGGGCGGCTTCGGCCATTTGTGCCACCGGGCGCAGCACTTGTCGCGAGAGAAGCCACGCGGCCAGCCCACTGATGAGCCCCACCCCCGGCAGCAGCCACAGCCAGGTCTGCAACTGCACTTGCTCGAGCAAGGCAAACGAGCCGTTTTCTTGGGCGATCTGGACGATCAGCACCTCGTCATTCGGGCCGCGTTGCTGAAGGGAAAGCAGCCGGTAAGAAACCCCGTTGATCGTCGTGGTGACGAACAACGGGTTCGGGCTGGCTTTGGCCAACTCAAACTGTCGCTGGTCCAGGGGTTCGGTTTGCCCGCGAGGGCCGAGAACCCGACCATCGGCACCCATGACCCGGATGGGCCCGCCTTGAAACTCCGGCGGTTGGCGGCGACCGTTCCGCCGCTCGCCCTCATTGACCGGCGGCCCTTGGGGGTTTTCTGGTGCTGGTTCACCATTGAATCCTCCCGGCCCTCCATTGAAGCGAGGATTCCCGGGCTGCCCGCCTTGTACCGGCTCGCGCATCCACGGCGGGGTGCCTTCCCCGCCGCCCGGCCCACGCCCCGGCCCGGCCACCATCTGGGCGCGACGCAGCAGGATCTCGTCCAGCACCTGCGTGGCCACCCGTTGGGTTTGGCTCACTTGCAGGGCGGCGAGCCCCACCATCACCAGCAAGATGGCCAACGCATTGGCCACCACCAAGCGGAACCGGAGCGATTTCATCATGGATTTACGGCGACTCCATGGTGTAACCCAGGCCGTGAATGGTGCGGATGATGCGGCCTTCGGGGTCCACCTTCTTACGCAATGACGACATGTGGAAATTCACCGTGTTCGGCAGGGCTTCGTCGCTCTGAAACACGCTCTCCAAAATCTGTTCGCGGGAATAAACCCGGCCGGGGTTGCGGGCCATCGCCTCCAGCAACTGAAACTCGCGGTGCGTGAGTTTCACCGGTTCCCCGTCCACCGTCACGCTCTTGTTGTGAGTGTCCACCTCGATCGGCCCGACCACAATGCGGCTCTTCTTGAGTTGCACTTCGCGGCGAGTGAGCGCGCGCACGCGGGCCAGCAGCTCATCCAAGGCAAACGGCTTGACGAGGTAGTCGTCCGCGCCCACGTCCAGGCCCATCACGCGGTCCTTCACTTCGTCGCGGGCGGTGAGCATGAGGATGGGCGTGCGGACATCGGCGTGGCGCAGGCTCCGGCAGACGGCCATGCCGTCCTTGCCCGGCAGCATCACATCCAGCAGGATGAGGCCGTAGGAGTTCATCATCGCCATCGTCTCGCCCTCGGGCCCGGTACTCGCCATTTCGGGCGCGTGACCTTCCCGGCGCAGTGCGGTGGCCACCCCACTGGCGATATCCGGGTCATCCTCGATAATGAGCACGCGCACGCTCAGATTGTAGGCGCATCCTGTGAGGAATTTGTGAGGGCAGGTTCGCCTGGGACTCTGCAAGAGGGTTCGGCGTAGAATTTCAGCATGTCGACCGTGTGGGTGTTGGCGGCCTTGGGGGCTGGCTTCGCGTCTCCCTCCACCCAGCCCGGGCTGGATATTGTCCGCAACGCCCGGAAGCAGGTCGGAGTCACCACCAGTTACGACCCGGCCTACGTCCGGCTGAGCTACCCCGGAGGCGACGTTTCGAAGAACACCGGGGTATGCACGGACGTCGTGGTGCGGGCTTTGCGCCCGCTGGGTTACGACCTGCAGGAGCTCATTCACGAGGATTGGCGGGCAAACCGCCGCGCCTACGGCGGTGGCCAGCCCGACCAGAACATTGACCACCGCCGCGTTGTGAATCAGCAGATCTTCTTTGCCCGCCGGGGGAAACGCTTGGCGGCAGGTGCGGCCTATGCGCCTGGGGATTTTGTGGCGTGGAAGTTGCCCAACGGACGATTGCACATTGGCGTCGTGAGCGACCGCAAATCGGGCCAAGGCTTTCCCCTCATCATTCACAACATTGGCCGGGGCGCCCAGGAAGAGGATGTGCTCAAGGCGTGGGATCAAATCGGCCACTATCGTTGGTTCAACTCTGCCCGCTAGTTCAACCCTTCCAGTGACGTGAAGCCCCGAGGGGTGCCAAGATGGCACCATGAGCGAAACGACGGGCACGGGCTTCAGTTGGCAAAAGCTGGCGCTGCCCGTGGTGATGGCGGCGCTGGCGTTTTGGCTGCTGCGCGATTTCCCGGCGGAGCAGCGCCACGTGGGCACCATCTTCGCCCTCACCGTGGGGCTATGGATGAGCGAAGTGATGCCCCTCGGGATCACCGCTCTCGTCAGTAGCGCGCTCCTCATCCTGGCCGGCGGGCTCAACGAAAAGAAGGTGTTTGCCGCCTACGGTGACACCACCATTCCGCTATTTATCGGGAGCTTCATCCTAGCCAAGGGGATGGAGGTCACCGGCCTGGGCGAGCGCTTTGCACACCTCATCCTCGCCCAAAAGTGGGCCACGCGCTCGGCCTCGGCGTTGCTCCTCTCGGTGGGGGCCATCGCGTGCCTGCTGTCACTCTTTATCAGCAATACCGCCACCACGGCCATGCTCTTGCCCATTGGCTTGAGCCTACTGGCCGCCATTGGCTCGCCCGACCAAACCCGTCTCTACGCCATCGGCCTGATGATGATGCTCACGTGGGGGTCCAGCATTGCCGTCGGCGTGCCCGTCGGCACCCCGCCGAACCTGATTGGCATCGACATGCTGGCCAAGGCCACCGGGGAGCGCATCGGCTTTCTGCAATGGATGACCTTTGGGATGCCCATCACCCTCGCCATGCTGGTGGCGTGCTGGGCGGTGCTGCGCTGGCGCTACGGACGCGGGGCCCCGGCCACCGCTCCCGTCGCGCCGGTCTCCCGGGCCTGCCTGGCTGAAATGGGTCGCATGAGCGAAGGGCAACGGAACACCCTGTTGGCCTTTGTAGTGGCGATCATTCTATGGATGCTGCCGGACAGTTTGCTGGCCATCATGGGGCCGGAAAACGAGTTCGCCAAACAGTTTGCCGCCCGGGTGCCGGCCAGTGTGGCGGCGCTCATCGGAGCGAGCCTGCTCTTCTTGCTTCCCGGGCGCCAAGAGGATTCGCGCATGAACTGGCGCACCGCCGCCAGCATCGACTGGGGGACGATCCTCCTCTTCGCCGGGGGGATTGCCCTCGGGCAAGCGATGTTCGAGAGCGGCCTGGCCAAATCTCTGGGCGAGATGGCCGCCGAGGCCAGCGGCGCTCGCACCGTGTGGGGCATCACGGCTTTGGTCACTGCCGCCGCGATCATGCTCAGCGAACTGGCCAGCAACACCGCCGCCGCCACCACGCTGGTGCCGGTGGCCATTGGCCTGGCCGAAGGAGCGGGGGTATCGCCGGTGGCTCCGGCCCTGGGCGTGGCCCTGGGGGCCAGCATGGGTTTCATGCTGCCGGTCAGTACCGCCCCGAATGCAATTGTTTACAGTTCGGGGCTGGTGCCGGCGCGTGAGATGCTCAAGTCAGGCATCCTCATCGACATCATTGGGTTCATCGTGGTGATGGCCGGCCTGATGCTCATCCTGCCGGCCATGGGACTAGCTTAGCGATCTAAAATGCGCTGAGACAAAGCACGGAAGCCTTGCCAAGCCTCATCCTGAGTATCGCTGATCTGGTTCTCGGGCAAGATGAACCCAAACTGACCCTTGTCACGGAGCTCAATGGTGTACGCCGCAGCATTGAACCGGTCGTACATGTAGTCCGGCGTCACTCCGCTGGCGAGATAGAGGGTCGGTCCCGTCGCCCCGATGGTGTAGTTATGCGCGTGCTGCCCCGCAATGCCATCCCGCATTGCCGTCCCGGTCTGCCGCAGCCACGTTTCTCCGGGAGAAGCCGTGGCGGTGTACCCCCACGCCCATAGCACATACTCGCCGTAGCTGTGGTAGTCAATAAACGCCGCCACTGGTGAAATGTTGTTCACCAGATTGACCAGCGCCTGGCTTTCGGGCTCACTTAATGCAGCCGTCCCTCGATAGGTTTCCGAGCTCTGATTGCTACTGGACCCCGAGCCGCCCCATCCCTTCGAAAAGTTCCGGTTGAGGTCCACGCCAAAGGAGCCCCCCGAGTTTGGACGGCGATTCTTCCGCCACATTCGGTTCGTCGACCAAGTGTAGGCGTAGCCATCGGGATTCATTACGGGGATGAAATAGTAGGCCGTGCCGGGAATGATCGGTTTGATGGCGGCGGGGTCGGTGGTCATCCCATCAAGAAGCTTTCTAAAGATATGCAGGCCGCTCGCCGGGCTTATCCACTCTCGGGCATGGATCCCAAAATTCACCACAAACGACTGCTCTTCTGGTCGTTTCCGGGTGGATTGGAACAATCGGTACGCCCAGATTGGCCTGCCCTGCACGCTCGTGCCGATCTGGAATCGGGTCACGTATCGCAGGTTCTGCAAGCGCCATTCTTCGTACTGACCGATGATCTGATCGTAGTTGTAGTACTGCGTGCGGTAGTTGAGGGTCGCGGGTTGCGGGCGCTGATCCCAGCCCCGCGGATCGGGGAGCACGCCCACCCAGCGGTAAGGCATGCGCAGGCTCCAGAGCTTGGGAAACTCGCCCGGCCCGACGATGATGTCGGTGCGGCCACGGTGAATGTGGCAAGAGAAGATGCCGAGGTCCGAATCCGCGAGCCGCTGGGCATCGGCATCATTCCGGACTTCAACGCTGTACCGGTTCCAGCCGGTCTGAGCCCAGGAAGACACCGCGAGGGCGGCAATAAGCAGGGAACTGGTGAGTCGCAGACGCATGACAATCAAACTCCAAGGATGGTTGCTCAAAACTTACCACTTGGCCCCAGTGGCGCGCCACAAATGAGGGGAAGCCCGTATTTTTGCGAACCCCCCCGGATGGGAAACCCAGAAACGAACCCCGGGGCTGTGCCGTCTTAAGGTGCGTATGTCTCTCACGGCTTGCCTCCTCTTGGCAACCTCAATGTCTCCCGGCGCGGGCGTCCCTGGTCAAACGGCCCCGGATGAGGCGATGACCACCCTCATGAAAGCCACGGAGCTGAGCTATTCGGAGATCCCCGGCTTCTTCCAAGTCACTTTTGATATCGCGGATTCACCCCGCAAGCACACGATTTACATGCGGTCCAGGGCCGAGGAATACAACTCGCTGAAGGCCGCCGAAGCCTTCGGCATCGTGTGGGAAAGCACTGACGCCGCCCCCAAGGAACTGCTGGAAAAGGCCTTCACCTACCGATTCAAGGCGGGGGGCTTGGCCTACGAACGGCCGAGCGAGGCCCAGAACCTGCACCGCATCCGCTACCGCCTGCACATTGACCCGCGCCGCGATGCCAAACAGGTTCGCGAACTCTTGGCGATTGTAGCGTCCACCTCGGACTTCATGGAGAAGGAGCTGAACGGCGAGGAGGATAAGCAGTGAGCCTGACCTATCTGAGTCTGTTCACGGCCCTGCTGATGACCCCGGCTGTGCCGCAAGAAGCCAGTGCGCTCGATTCTCCCGAGGGCAAGCGCATGGAAGCCGCACTGAAGGCCACCGGGTTCAGCTACGGACGATCGCAAGACCAAAAGGCGTTTATCGTGCTGTTTAGCCGCGAGGGCGAGCCGAACCGAACCGTCAATATTGCCCCCACCCCGTCGGCCGTCGGGCCGATGCAGGGCCACCTCATCTACTCCACGATTTGGCGAGGCACAAACCCGGGCCAAGAGCTGTTGAGTACTGCGATGAGTGCGATTCAAAAATACGGGAGTCCGTACATCCTGAAGGCTCAAGATCAAACCTACATCCGATTTGGCGAGACCTTCGACATCAACCTCGTGGCGGCAGAGCCCACCGCCGACGATCCGGGCGTGAAGCAGCTTAAGGACATGCTCTACTTTGTGGATGCGGCATCGCACGCCATCTTGCTGGAAGTGCGCAAGCTGCCCGCCGAACAGCGGGGCGAAGGATCGTAAGTCATCGCCCCTCACCTGCTGAGTGAGGGGCAAAGGTTCAGGTGCGCAGAGTGGCCGCCTGATTCATGGCGACAAGCACGAGGGCAGTGAGGCTCATGGTCGGGGTAGACGCAATCCGGCTACGATTGTTCACTCCCCTGCCAAAAAAGCCTCCGGAAGAGAGCTCTATTGACCTTCAAACTGGTCTTGAAGCCAAAAGAGCCCGCTGAAGCTGTCGGGCGGAAAAGTCCTCGCTTCTTTGAGTTCCTTCGTGGCACCCGATTCGTAGTAGACTTTCATCCGCTTGAAGTCCATTCCCGCCTTTTCAACCTGGGAGCGGTGAATCCAAAAATGGCTTTGGAGGATGCCGTCGCGGCCCCGGTCCACGCGCGTGGCCACCACCAGCAGCCGCTCCGAATCCAGGGCTTCGAAAGAGATCCTCGGCGCTGGGGCCTCCTTGTTCATGTATTCAACTTTGCAGACCACAAAGGTCGGGAATTTCTGACAGGTCGGCACGATGCGGGCGCGGTTGGTGTCTAGCAACCGCACCTGGTAGCCCGCGAAGACGCCGATAGCTAGGGTCGCCACGGCGACTATTCCGGTTGTCAACCAATTCACTCGGGCCATGGTTTGTGCTACTCCTTCACGTCCGGAATTTCGTGCGCAAGCTGATCCCGGCACTGGCTGAGCCACGACTGATATCCCGATCCGAACTCAATGGCCTGGATTGAGCTCAGCTCTTCGGTGCCGGCAAAGGTTTTGCGGCCCGGATATTCAATCTCCGTGAAGCGAACAATCTCGTCATCCACCTCCTCGATCATCACCTGGATTTCGTCCTCGCCGATCCAGATATCCACCACATCGCCGCGAGCTTGAAGTTCCTTCAGCAAGCCGTGGCAAGACCCCAGCCGCCCGTACGATTCCGGGAAGTTCAAGAACCGGCTCTCTAACGGGAAGCGCTTCTGCTCATCTTGGTCTCGGGTCACTTCTTGCACCTGATCGAGGGGGATGTAGGCAAAGTAGGGAGCGCCACTCCAGTCGCCCATCTTCACATTGCAATGCAAGATCAATCCATCTTCATAAAGCGCTACCAAGTGACCGTGGAAGACACAATCTTCCGTCTCAACCATGATATGACTCTTGAGCAACTCTTGCAAGATATGGTGCAACGCTCTTTGTACTCGCCAAGTGCCGTATTCGGGCCACGGCGGCGGCCCCAATTCGCGATTGATTTCATCTAACCGTGCATCATAAGGGTCATCCCACACCAGGTAGTGAATGTCGTGGTCATTCAGCACCTGGAACGTAGCTTGGAAGAAGTCTCGCTCGTAGACCCGCATCAAGAGTTTGTCTTCTTCATGCGCGATGACAAGGCCGTGGACGGAGCTTCTTCCATCCGCAGGAACAATCGCCAGCGGCTTCCCTTGCTGGCCCAGGGCCTCGACGATATCCATAAGGGTGCGCGCCTTGGCGAGAGGCTTGAGGTGCCCGTTCGGAGGGTTGATCTGGCGGATGGCGTCAATCTCGGGGTGCTGCGTCAGCCAGCGGGTGATCGAGTCGGCGGGGTAGGCGGCGCAAAAGCTGTTGAGGGAGTTGTACGGCGGCATCGCAACCACCACCGCGTCCTCAATGACGTCCAGCACCAGGCTGGGCCGCAAGACGCGGCCGTTGATTTCGAACTTGACCCACTGGCCGATGAGCTCCTGGAAGTTCCTCATGAATGGTTCCGCCTGCGCGAATCCTGACAGTCATACCCCGGTGGTGGAGGAAGGATTCACTTATCTGGCAACACAGATGGAGGCTTAGATCTTGCCAAGCGCTCCTTCTCGCGCTTGAAAGCAACGGCCCGTCGCCAATAATAGTAAGCGTTGCTCGTGACTCCGCAGACGACAACCGGCCACCATTCGCCCTTGTACTCGTAGCCCGTAAAGACCATATAGTTAACGAATACGAGAAAGGTCAGCAAACCCACGATGCCCGCTTGTTTCCAGGCACTTTTCAGGTCGGTTTCCAGGTTGTTAAGCCCATAGAAGATCATCGTTCTATTGCCCGAATGCGCCCACCAATAGAAACCCCACAAGGAAAGCGCTGCCAGATTAAAGAACATCATTGACCAAAGCGCATTCGGTGGCATGAGTGGGAGTCCCGGCGAGGAAGCGAGGCTACCGCCCAGGCGAGTTTGAGCTCAAGGGGCGCGGGGGAAGAAAGGAAGTGGAGCCGACAGCCGGATTCGAACCGGCGACCTGCTGTTTACGAAACAGCTGCTCTACCACTGAGCTATGTCGGCGTGCGCCAGCACCTATTATAGGCCAAAAAGGGCACGGCCCCAAGACCGCGCCCTCTGGCAAATAGGTCCCGCGCCTACTTGGTCGCGCGGCGGCGGCGGGCCAGCGCCACCAGCCCGGCCCCTAGCACCAGCATGGTGCCCGGCTCGGGCACAGCCTGCGAATAGGTCACGTCATCCAGCGCGATCCACCAGCCCTGGCCGAACTTGATCTCCAGTTGCTGCGCGGTCAGCGGGCTCGAGGTGAAATCGTGCAGAACGTTGCCGCCCACCGGGTTTGCCGCGTTGGTGGAATACAGCACGTTGCCAAGCCCATCACGCACCGAGATATCCGTGTATTGCGCCGGCCCCGTAGACCACAGTGCCGTGCGGAAGGAATGCAGAGAGACCTGGAATCCGGCATCCGCCGTCAGCGTGACGTAGCCGTCATTGGGGACAGCGTTCGAAAAGCTCCCCGACCACACAGTGTTCGCCAAATTGCCGTAACCCGTGCCCCATACGCTCAGTCCGGGGAAGGTGCCTGAGGGGTTCTGGGCGCGGTAGGCCACCGTGACGTTGGGCGTAAAGCCGCCCTCGGCTCCGTACGTCCAGTTGCCCATCGTGGTGGCCGTCACCCGATGGCCGTAATTTGGGGAGCTCACGAGATCGGTGGCACTGACCACCGTACCATTCACCTGGTTAAAGGTCAACCGGGTTGCCGAAGCCACCGAACACAGTCCAATCAATGCAAGCGCAAAACCAAGGGTTCGCATGACCATAGTTTAACCCACCCCCCGCAAGATTCTATGTTAAAAGTTGTTGATAGGGAGCGAAGACCCGCAAAATTGCGAGGGTGCCCCCATCAAGGCACCGGCAGGGTCTGTTTCAGCCCATCCACTGCAAAGCCAAGCCGCACCTGCCCTTGGTAGGTGGTCATCCACACCTGCCCCGGCTCGATCTCAAAGAGGGTGGGATAGGCGGCGTCGGTCTCCCCGCGCCACAGCACCCGGGGCGCGCTCCACGTTCTCCCGTCGTCTTCGCTCCACCGCACGTAAATCTCACGCCGGTACCACGAAGCCCCGCGCTCACTTCCTTGGTCGGCAAACCGCCGCGTGGTGCGCTGGCCGGTGGGATAGAGCGGGTTGTAGGCCATCAAGATCGTGCCGTCGGCGAGCCGCAGCAGGCCCGCCGGGGAGCTACTCGCGGGAATCCCCATCGATGCCGGGCGGCTCCATCCGCTGGCCGTCCGCCGCGTCACCCACAGCGAATCCTGGGTGGACCGCAGTACCGCTATTGCCCCTCCCGGCACCGCCAGCGCCACACCTTCATAGATACCATCGTGGTGCCCGCGCCCGCCGCCGTCCATGGTGCTGCGCCGCCGCCAGGTGTCACCGTTGTCGGTGCTTTCGTACATCACCGTCACGTTCGTTGGCTTGGCGCTAGTCATCTCCTGCCCCACCGCCACCAGGTGCCCCGGCGCTATCTCCGCCAGGCCCCGGCTGGCCCCGGCGTAGGTGACCTGCACCTCTTGGGTCATGCGCCAGGTGGCGCCATTGTCATCGCTCACGGCCACTAGGGTGCAGGCCTTGCTGCTGGGATTCAAGCGGCGGGCGGCGTTGTCCCACTCGTACCGCAGGGTCCTCCGGTCGATGAAGAATGCCACCACCCGGCCGGATTTCGTCACCAAAAGGGCCGAATCATTCAGAGCCTCGTAGTCGCCCCCGGGGAACATGCGCGCCCCCTTCCAACTCGCGCCCCCAACCGTGCTGCGCCGAATCCAGCCGTCGTTGAGGGCCAGAATGTCGCCATTCGCCGCCCGCACAAACGGGCCCAGCGGAATCAGCGGCATGGCCTGCGTGGGCACCACGGCCGCCTCGGCTCGTACTCCACCCAAGCTCGCCAGGGCCAGAATCACGCTCGCGCTCAGCATCTCTGGTAGTTAGACGTCCTCGCCTCCCCTTCCGCACGAGATTCGCCGGTGTGTCATAATTTCGCCAGCTCTTCGTTGCCCGATCGACCGTATTCCCTCACCGGGAAATTGGGGCGTGCAACCGGAAGACAGAGGAAACAACGATGAGCCAAGACCTCTTTCCGATCATTGGAATTGACTACGTTCGGCATTTTGTCAACAATGCCCGCGCGACGTCCTTCTTCTACCAACACACGTTTGGGTTCTCCATCACGGGCTACACCGGCCTCGAAACGGGCAACCAGAGCGAAGTGGGCTACGCCATGGAGCAAGAAGATGTCCGCCTGTGGTTCAGTGCCCCCGTGCGCCCCGGCCACCCGATGGCCGAGAAGATCGCCTACCACGGCGACTTTGTGCAAGACATCGCCTTTACGGTGGAAGACTGCGACCTCGCCTTCAAGACGGCGGTAGATCGCGGCGCCAAGGTGTGGCACGAGCCGATGACGCTGGAAGATGATTTCGGCCGCGTCCGCATCGCGTCCATCTGCACCTACGGCGACACGGTGCACAGCCTGGTGCAGCGTGATCAATACAATGGTCCGTTCCTGCCGGGCTTCCGCGCCGAGAACCAGCCGGGCGACCCCATTGGCATCAAGGCCGTGGACCACGCTGTCGGGAACGTTGAACTCGGCCAGATGAACGTGTGGGTGAAGTGGTACGAGGATGTTCTCGGCTTTAAGAACATGCTCTCCTTCGATGACAAGGACATCTCCACCGAATACACCGCGCTCATGTCCAAGGTGATGGCGAGCGGAAACGGACGCGTGAAGTTCCCCATCAACGAACCCGCCGCCGGCAAGAAGAAGTCGCAGATTGACGAGTACCTTGAGTTCTTCGGGGGCGCGGGCGTGCAGCACGTGGCCATGCAGACCGAGGACATCGTGCACACCGTCAGCCGCCTGAAGGCGCGGGGCGTCCCGTTCCTCAGCGTGCCGCGCACCTATTACGACATGTTGCCGGACCGCGTGGGCGAAATTGACGAAGACATCGAAGTGCTAGCCGACCTCGGCATCCTGGTGGACCGTGACGACGAGGGCTATCTGCTGCAGATCTTCACCAAGCCGGTGACGGACCGCCCGACGTTGTTCTATGAGATCATCCACCGCAAGGGCGCGCAGTCGTTCGGTAAGGGCAACTTCAAGGCGCTGTTCGAATCCATCGAGCGCGAGCAAGCCCTGCGCGGCACGCTCTAAACCGAGCGAACGCCGGGACTCTCAGACCCCGCTTCCACCAGGGAGCGGGGTTTTTTGTCGTGAAACTTTTTACGCCCGCTTTACGGTGCCGCCGCGCGGTTTCACCATCGGGATATGGCGCTTTTGCACCCCAAAACTCTCGGCACGGGCCTCCTCGCCCTCGGCATCGCCACGGTGGCCGTGGCCGCGATTCAGTCCACGCGCGTGCTCATCATCAATGGCCGCGAGGCCAGCCAGGATGTCCGCATCATCAATGGCCGGGCTTATGCCCCCATCGCCGACGTGGCCAAGGCGCTGGGCTCGACGGTGGTCATCAATGGCAACCGCTACGAAATCACCCGCGCGGGTGGCACCAACCAGGTCAACGGCCTGCAGGGCAAAACCGGCGACTGGCTGTTTGATGGTGGCTGGCGCTTCCGGGTGAACAACGCTTACGAAGCCGATGTTTACGAAGCCAAGAACGACTGGTACGGAGACAACGAGTTTAAGCCTGAAGGCGGCAAGACGATGATCATCGTCGAATACTCCGCCCGGAATGGGAACAAGGAGATGTTCGGCCTGGATATCGGCCCGACGACCATTGTGGGCAAGGATGGCAGTTCATACAAAGTGGAGAGCAACGACTTCCCCTTCGATGGCACCCGCATGTTCAGCCAACCGCTCCTCCCCGGTGCGCAGCTCGATGGCGCGCTGATCTTCTTCGTGCCGCGCGGCTTTGAGTTCAAGGAGCTGGTGCTGGGCATCGGCGACCTTGCAGGCTACGATGATGCGGTGCGGCCGAAGGAGCGCACGTACTTCCGCGTCCGCCTCACCACCGACGAGTGAGCCCGTCCTCGGGGGAAGTGCTAATGGATTCTCTTCCCCCGGACCTGAACTCCCCCTTTCACCCGCGTCATGCCAAAATCTACGGCATGGCGCAGTTGGTGGTGAGGATCGGCCACCAGATTGACGCCGACCTTGAAGGCCACCCCCTTTCCTTCACGACCCGTCAGGAGGGCCTCCTTCTCGCCGCTCTGGCCTTGGCGGATGGGCAAGAGCTGAGCCGACGCCAACTGGCCGCCCAACTCTGGCCAGAAAAGAGCCTCAGCGCCGCCCTGACGAATCTCCGCCAACGTGTTGCCGCCCTGCGCCGCCACCTGGGTGGCTTGCTTTACATCGACCGAGACTGGATCGCCGTCACGGGAGTGAGTTGTGAAGTCCTGCTGGATGCCTCCTCCCCGCACTCCCTCGTGGCCCAATGCCAGCAGCTCGCGCAACGGGCTGACGCCGACACCGTGCAAGGCACCAAGCCGTGGTCGCGCGCCGACCTGCAGAACTGGGTGGACGCCACCATCCGCCTGCAAGCTCCGGCCCGAGAACCGCAAATGGCCGACATGTTCACCCTGCGCGGGCAGTGCGATGATGAGCAGCTGGATGCGGAGTACCGGCTGCTGGTGAACTGCTTGGTGGGATACTGGGAAGTCCAACAGGGCCAAGCCCTTTGGGCGTGGCAACGCCTGCGCAAGCCGCCGCGCGTTTGGCTGCACGATCCGGCGCTCGGCCCCGCCCTGGCTCTTCTCTTTGAGATCGCGGGCAATGGCCTCCACCGCCGGGGGCACTGGCACCAGTGCCTGCTCTGCTTCACCAAGGCGGCCGAGCTCTACCGCACCAACGGCCAAGAGGCACGCGCCCTGATGCTGGAGTTCAAAACTGCTCGCGTCACCATGGACGTGGGACTGCGCGCCCCCGCTCTCCAGCGATTGCAAGAAGTCCGCGCCCATCCGACGGTGGACGAGCAACCCCTCATGCGGGCCTACATTGACCTCAATTTGGTGTTTGCCCACACCATTTGCGGGCAAACGTCCGAAGCCCACCGCATCTTCATGGCGGCCACCCGCAGCCAGCATCACCATGCCGCGATTACGGACACGTGGATGTTCCTGAATGCGTGCACGATGTTCTGCCAAATGGGGGACCGGAAGCGCGCGGTGGAGTGCCTCCATCATGCGGACCAAGCCTATCCGGACGATGCCCAGCCGCTGGACCGGCAGTGGATTTGGTACCGGGCGGCCGAGATTCTCAGTTACGCCGATCGGGATGAATCCGCCATCTTTGTGGATGCCCTCGCCCGCCGGGCCACGATGATGGCGCAGAATGTGATCTCCCCGCTCAACGTCCAGCGGATTGAGGAGATCATCCACCCTTCCATTTCGCGCATCTCCACCTCGCAATGGCTGGCCCTAGTGCACAAGAGTGAGCGGCAAGACATGACGGAGGCCCACGCCACCGTGATGGAACACCTCGCGGCCCTGGCGTAAACGCAAAGAGCGCCCCGGGCCGTGTGACCAGGAGCGCTCCCTCTTCGTTAGGTTTTTGGTCAGAACCGGATCGTCTGCAGCGCGGTTTCCGTGATCTTCTCGACCGACGGGAGCACGTGCAGTTCCAGCGGCTTCACCCACGGCACCGGAGTGTCGAGGCGAGTGACGCGGGCCGGCGGCGCATCCAGGTAGCGGAACGCCTTCGTCGTCATGCGGGCCAGGATTTCCCCAGCAAAGCCGCACGTCATCGGCGCTTCGTTCACCACCACCAGGCGGTTCGTCTTTTGCAGCGAGGCGATGATCGTCTCTTCGTCCAGCGGCACCAGCGTGCGGATGTCGATGACTTCCGCCGAATACCCTTCCTTGGCCAAGTTGTCGGCCGCTTCCAAGCAGTGCCACACGTTCTGGCCGTAGGTCACCAGGGTCACATCGGCGCCTTCGCGCGCAATGCGAGCCTTGCCCAGCGGCACAATCGCGTCGTCACCCGCGTTCAGTTCTTCTTCGATCTCGCGCTTTCGGTAAAGCTCCTTGATTTCGTAGAACAGCACCGGGTTCGGGTCGCGCAGGGCACTGATCATCAGGCCCTTGGCGTCGCTCGGGGTGCTCGGGCACACAATCTTGAGGCCCGGGCTGTTGGCAAACCACGCCTCGTTCATCTGGCTGTGATAAAGCGCACCACCGCCATAACCACCCGCGGGGCCGCGAATGACCATCGGAATATTGACTTCCCCGGCCGTGCGGTAGTGGTAAGTGGCCGTCATGTTGACGATCTGGTCGAAGCCACACGAGATGAAGTCGATGAACTGCATCTCCACCATCACGGTCTTGCCATTGAGGGCCATGCCGCAGGCGGTGCCCACAATGGCGCCCTCCGAAATCGGCATGTCAATGACACGCTCGGGGCCGAACCGGGCTTGGAGCCCATCCGTCACGCCAAACGCGCCGCCGAGAATCCCGATGTCCTCGCCCATGGCAATCATGTGCGGGTTGCGGGCCATTTCTTCAGCGATGGCTTCCTTAATCGCGGTCAGATAGTTCTTCTTAGTGCCAGCGGCACCATCAATTAGGCTTGCCATGGTTTATTCCACCTCCTTGAAGACCCACATGCCGCCCTCTTCCGCCTCCGGAAGCGGGGACTTGATGGCGTATTGCACGCCCTCGTTGAGGTAGGCCACCACTTCCTCGGGGAAGTCGATGTCGGTCACCTCACCGGCGCCCTTGTTCTCCGCCAGATGCTGCTCGGCTTCTTCCTTGGTCATGTGACCAAGCGCCACTAGTTGTCGCTTCATCACGGCAATCGGGTCGCGGCTGCGGCCTTCTTCGACTTCGTCCTTCGGGCGGTACTTGGCCGCGCGGTCGTCGTCGTGGTCGCCGTGGCCGTAGGCGCGGAACGTCTTGCATTCCACGATGCTCGGGCCGTTGCCAGCGCGAGCGTGCTCCACCGCCATCATCACCTTGTCGTAGACATCCAACACGTCTTGACCGTCGGCGATGAGGCCCGGGATTCCGTAACCGTCGGCGCGGCGGGCAAAGTCTTCCAGCGAGTACTCCAGGTGCGTCGGGGTGCCGTACGCCCACTGGTTGTTCTCAATGATCGTGATCACCGGCAGCTTGTGTACAGCGGCGAAGTTGATCGCTTCGTGGAAAATGCCCTGCGCAGTGCTGCCTTCCCCGTTGAACGTGAGGACCACCGCGTCACCACCATCCAGCCGGTCGGCGTAGACCACCCCGGCGGCGGCGGGAATCGTCCCGGCCAGCATTGAGGTGCTGTGGATGATGCGCTTGGACTTGCTGCCAATGTGGCTCCAGTTGTCGCGGGCGCGGCCCGGCGAACCGGCCTTGCCCCACACCTGAGCGCACACTTCTTCAATGGTCATCCCGATGCGGTCCGGGTTGCGCCAGCCTGCATTCATGTCCTTGAGGAAGAACGCCGGCATATCCCGGTGGATGGGGCTGATCCAGTCGGTGCCCTTCAGACCGAAGAGCGAACCCACCAAAATGGCCTCTTGGTTGTGGGAGCTATAGAGCGTGCCGCGCAGGCGACCTCGCTTCTTCTCCTTGATGAGACGCACGTCGAAGTAGCGAGCGAGATAAAGCTGAGTAAGCATCTCGCGCATTTGCTGCGGCGTCAGCAAGTCACGCGGGCGTGACTGTTCGTTCGAATTCTTGTTTGTCTTGGTGGCCACTTTTGGCTCCCGATTGCCCAAAGTCTACGAGTTTTACCTTCGAGATATTGTTCAACCCGCCCCGTTACCTAGTCGCATTGGACATTTGGGCGGACTTTTTTAGTGAATGTTCCCAATTGGCGTAAAGTGAGGAGGTTCGCGCCGTGTCCGACTCGCCCGTTTCTCGCCGTTTCACTCGCCGCGAATGCCTGCGGTGGGGGCTCGGCGGCCTCGTGGGCGGCGGCCTGATTTACACAGGATTCATTGAGCCAAAGTGGCTAGAACTTGTACGCATTGATATATCCGTAGCCGGACTGCCGGCGTCCTTCGAGGGCTACCGGATCGGCCAGATCAGCGATATTCACTTCCCCCGCAACATCACGGTGGAGTGGGTGCAGCAGGCCATTGCCATGCTCCGCGCCGAGCAGCCGGATTTGATCGTGGTCACCGGGGATTTCTTTGACGGCCACGGCCAGACCGGGGTGGTGCCCGACAGCACCGACCTGTTCGCCGGATTGACGGCCCCGGATGGCGTCTTTGGTTGCCTGGGGAACCACGACATCGCCCTGGATGCCCGGGGCGTGCTGAAAGAGCTCACTCGCTCCCCCATTGATTTGCTGCTCAACGACCACACCATCCTGGAGCGGCGCGGAGATCGCTTGGCCCTGGCGAGCATTGATGACCTGATGTACGGCACCCCCCGCCCGGATGAAGCGCTGGGCGGCATCCCCAGCGGGACGCCCACCGTGCTGCTCGCCCACAATCCCGATACGGCGGAACTGGGCATCGGCGACTACCGGGTCGATATCCAGTTGAGCGGCCACACTCATGGCGGCGAACTCTACATGCCGTTCATCGGCGAAGCTTATGTCCCCAGCCGCTACGGCAGCAAATTCAGCCGGGGGCTGGTGAGCGGTGCCGCGCACCGGGTGTATGTCAATCGCGGCCTATGCTCGCCGCGCCACGCCCGGTTCTTGGTTCGCCCCGAAGTGACCCTGATTACGCTGACGCCAGCGCCGTCATCCACTGGCTAAAAGCGGCGCGCGCCTGCTCCAGTTGCCACAGGCGGCGGCCATCCTTCTTCATTTTCACACCTTCATCCGGCGTGAGCAGGAGCCCCCAGTTGATGTTCATGGGCGCAAAGTGGCGCGGGGTTTCATCCTGCAGATGCATCAAGAGCGAGCCATAAGCGCAGGGCCGGGCGGGGAGCACAGGCTCTTGCCCTTGCACCCGCTGGGCCACACACATCCCGGCGTAGATGCCCATCGCCGCACTCTCTACGTAGCCTTCCACGCCCGTGAGCTGCCCCGCCACGTACACCCCCGGCCGGGCACGGAGTTGGAGGGTCGCGTCCAGGGCATTGGGGGCCTCAAGGTAGGTGTTGCGGTGGATGACGCCGAGGCGCACGAAGTCGGCGTTTTGCAGGCCGGGCACCATCTTCAGGACTTCCTTTTGCGGTCCCCATTTCAGGCGGTTTTGGCACGCCACCAGGCTATAGAGCGACTTCTCTCGATTCTCGGGGCGGAGTTGGAGGGCAGCGTAGGGGCGGCGCCCGGTGCGCGGATCCTCGAGGCCCACCGGCTTGAAGTTGCCAAACCGGAGCGAATCCTTGCCGCGCCGCGCAATCTCCTCGATCGGCATGCAGCCTTCAAAGTACTTGGCCTTTTCGAAGTCCTTCAATGGCACCTGCTCAGCCGCCACGAGGGCCTCGATGAAGGCGTGGTACTCCTCCTTAGTGAACGGGCAGTTGAGGTAGTCATCGCCTTCGCCCTTGTCGTAGCGGCTCTGGGCGAAGACGATGCTGCGATCCAGCGATTCGGCATCCACCGTGGGCGAAACCGCATCGTAAAAGTAAAGGTGCTCCTGCCCGGTTTGGGTGGCCAGCCACTGAGCCAGGGGCTCGTGGGTGAGGGGGCCGGTGGCCAGAATGAGCGAGTGACTCGGGTCCGCCGCCGCTTGTTGAGCCAAGGATTCTGCTTCGTCGGGGGTGAAAGCACGGCGCTCGATCACCACCTGCGGGTGGCTTTCCAGCGCTTCAGTTACGGCAGCCGCGTAGCGGTCCCGATCCACGCACAGGGCGGCTCCCCCGGGCACGCTGTGGGCTTCTCCCGTGGGAATCACCAAGGAACCCAGTGCCTTCATTTCGCTCTTGAGCAACCCCGCCGGTGAATCAGGATCTTGAGACTTAAAGGAGTTGCTGCACACCAGCTCCGAAAAATGGCCCGTCTGGTGGGCGGGGGTTTGCACCACCGGGCGCATTTCGATGAGCCGCACCGGCACCCCGCGCTGGGCCAGCGCCCAGGCGGCCTCGCTTCCGGCAAATCCTGCCCCTACCACCGTAACCCTGGCGCTCATGAGCCTCTATTGTGCGGCCTCGCCCCTGTGGCGAGCGGGTCCAAAAAGCAAATCGGGGTCGCCCGTAGGCAACCCCGATCCGCACGAAACCAAATCAGGCTCAGACGAGCTGGATGGCTTCTTCTTTGCCCGTTTCGGCGGACTTGTAGAGCGCGTCGAAGATGCTGTTCAGCATCATCGCCTGGCGGGCCGTGACCAGCGAGGGCGCGCCCTCCTTGATCGTCTTGACGAACGCTTGCACTTCGGCCACGTGGCTGTTCTTCACTTCCGGAATCGAGCGCGGCGTGAGGTCAAAGAGTTCCTTGTTGTCGTCGCGGTAGATACGCACGCGCTGATCTTGGTAATAGAAGATCTCGGCGCCCGCTTCCGTGCCCAGGATGGTGGTGCCGAACGGATCGTCCTTGATGTTGGCCATGAACGAGGACTCGAGCACACACACAGCGCCATTGGCAAACCGGATGAAGCCGACGGCCATATCTTCCACCGTGAACTTGGTGCGGTCGTAGTCGCCCCAACCGTTGTAGAGGTCCGGGTTCTTGCCCAGCATGTTCCAGGTCACGCCGCTCGCGCTCACCGGTTCGGGGTGGCCCATTAGGAACAGGGTGAGGTCCAGCACGTGCACGCCGATGTCAATCAGCGGGCCGCCGCCTTGCTTCTCCTTGTCAATGAAGACGCCCCAGCCCGGCACGCCGCGGCGGCGCAGAGCTTGGGTGCGGGCGTAATAGATATCGCCCATCGCGCCCGAATCAATGTACTTGCGCAGGAACTGGGCTTCGCCCGAAAACCGCGTTTGGAAGCCCACCTGGAAAACCTTGTCCGACTTCTGCTCGGCCGCCACGATCTGGCGCGCCTCGTGGCCGTTCATGGCCAGCGGCTTTTCGCACAGCACGTGCTTGCCCGCCGCCAGCGCATCCAGGGCCGGCTGCAGGTGCATGAGGTTGGGGGTGCAGATGGAGACCGCATCCACTTCCGGGTCGTTCAAGAGGTCGTGGTAGTCCGCCGTGGTCTTGGCATCCGGGGCCATCTTTAGCGACTCCGCCAGAGCTTCCGGCTTGATGTCACACAACCACTTGATCTCGACCTCGTCCGGCATCGAGTTGTAGCCCGGAATGTGCGCCCCCCGCGCAATGAATCCCGTGCCGATAATCCCTACCTTAAGCTTTTTCGCCATCTTTGTCCTCCTGTGGCATCAGGCCCTCGTCCATGACTTCCGCCACGGTTTCCTCGGGGGACGCCGCGTCGGTTTCGGACTCCAGTGGGTCTGGTGCTCGATGCCGCAGAGCATACAAGGTGCCGCCCACAATCAACACTGTCATCACGCCCCAAAAGACTGCAGTAGGCATTTCGGGAATGGCAAAGGGGATGTGCGGCCAGTGCTGGTTGGTCTCCCACCATTTTTCGTAACTGTGGCCCGCAAAGAGGAAGAGCTTGACGGCCACCCAACCCACCAGCAGGAAGGCGAGGTGCTCCAGGTCAGGAAACTTCCTCAGAACCCCGATGAAGACCCCCGCTGCAAACCGCAACAGGATAATGCCCAGGATGGCACCAAGATAAACCACCCAAACTTTATCTTTAGCACTCACCGTTCCCACAGCCGCCAACACCGAGTCCACCGCGAAAGCAATGTCGGTGAGTTCGACCGCAATGACGGTCTGCCAGAACCCTCGGCTCTTGATCGGGTTTGCGGAATGCTCGCCGGCCTTGTTCAAGAAGTGCTTGATGGGCAGCCACAGCAAGTACGCCGCCCCCACCAGTTGCAACCACCAGAGGTTGAGAATGAAGGTGGCAAAAATGATGGCCAGGAACCGGAAGACGAACGCCCCGCCCAGGCCGTAAAGCAGGGCCTTTTTTTGCAACTTATCCGGCAAGTGCTTGACCATAATGGCCAGCACCAGCGCATTATCTGCCGAAAGCAGACCCTCCAGCAAGATCAGAAAGCCAATCGCGCCAAGGTCACCCACGCTGAACGTCTGGGGGACAAACATAAGACCGTCGCCCCGCAGGGCCGTACGATTCTGGCACAATGCGAGGGTGCCTCCCGGTGGAGGCGGAGTCGAAATGCCAACTTACGTTTACGAATGCAAGACCTGTGAAAAGGTGTTTGAAGTCGAACAGCGCATGGTGGAAGACGCGCTGACGGACTGCGATTGCGGGGCTAAAGGCGCCCTGCGCCGAATCATCCAGCCGGTGGCCATCGCGTTTAAGGGCTCGGGCTTCTACGTCAACGATTCCGGCGGGTCCTCGGCCACCAGTTCTTCGCCGGCCAAGGAAACTGCCCCCCAAGAAGCATGCGGGCCGTCGTGTGCTTGCGCACCCAACGACCCGCCGGCCAACTGATCCCGCTCGCGGGTTACTTTTCCGGAACGACGATATCGCCGCTCTTGATGCGCTCGGCGACCTTGTCGAGGTCCGCCTTGATGGCATCGGTCACGAGTTCCTTCGCGTTGCGGAAGTCCGTGGTGCCCACGCCGCCGCTGGCCAGGTCATAGACCTTGGTGCCGCCGCTGAACTTGCCTTCCACCACATCCTTGATGGTCTGATAGACGGCTTCGTCCACGCGCTTGACCATGCTGGTCACGATGCGGCCCGGAGCGATGTCGTCTTGGTCGCTATCTACCCCAATGGCGTACTTGTTCTGCTCCTTGGCGGCTTCGAACACACCCAGGCCCGCGCGGCCCGCCGCGTGGTAGATGATGTCGGCGCCCTGGCCGTACAGCACGTTGGCCGCCGCCTTGGCGACGTCCACGTTATCCCAGTCTTGGGTGTACTTCGGCGGCAGCACTTCAGTGCCGGTGCCGGCTTCCTTCACGCCCGCGACAAAGCCCGCGTAGAACTTGGTGATGAGGTCGCCCGGCTTGCCACCGACAAAGCCAACCTTCTTGGTCTTGCTGGTGCGGCCCGCGATGTAGCCCACCAGGAACGAACCCTCGTGCTCCTTAAAGAGGATCGAGCGGACGTTGCTGGGCTCCGCCACGGCGTCAATCAGGGCAAACTTGGTGTCCGGGAACTGAGGCGCCACCTGGTTGGCGGCGGTCAGCATGCCAAAGCCCACCGCAATCACGAGATCCGCGCCGCGCTCGGCTTGGCTGGTGATGTTGGTTTCGTAGTCCGCATCGGTGCGGCTGTCAACGGCGTTAACCTTGATGCCGAATTCCTTCTCGGCGCGCTCAATGCCCCGGTAAGCGGAGTCGTTGAACGACTTATCGCCCCGACCGCCCTTGTCAAAGACGATGCCGACGGTGATTTGCTTCTTCGGCGCGGCACCTTCACCGGTGGTCGAGGTCCCCTCGGAGGTGGCCGGAGCCGACGGCGAACAAGCAATGGCCAGGCCAAAGGCCAGGGTGGCAACCGTGCCGAATCCCCAAAGGCCAGGTTTCAAGAAGTGCTTCATGGGTAGTATCTCGCGGATTATGATCCGGGTTAACCGGATTATGAGGTGTTTTTCCTTTGACCAGTTGCAACCTGACCAAACCGGAATCCACGTTCGACTCAATTCGCAAGACCTACAAGGACCTGAAGCCGACCGATGTAGCCCTGGTGGCCACCGCGCTCGTCCAGGCCGGTAAGTTTGCGGACTGTGTCTACGATGGACAAGTTTACGCATGGAATCCCAATCAACACGAGGCCCTGACCCGTGCGTATCAAAAAGAAGTCGAGCAGGTGCAGCAAGCCGAGACCGGTTTGACCAAGGCGAAGGCCAAGGTGATGGCCGAAGAAACGGTGACCTTGACCTGCCAACTGCGCCCCAGCATGGCCGCCGCCGAGCGCATCTTGGGCCGACGCAAGGACCTCATCACGATGGTCAGCGACATCCTGAGTGAAGGCGTCGAGTTCCTCTACAGCCCCACCGACCTGGGCTGGCCGTGGACGCTGGAGCGTGTGAACTGGTCCACCGTGAGCGGCGGCGAACTGATGCGCCGCATCAAGTTCCAAGCCGAATTTGAAGAGCCCTGTGCCGCCGTTGAGCTGGCCCAGAGCGGCAAGCGCAAGAAGCGTTAAGTCTGGCTTTCCAGGAAAAAAAAAGTCCATCTCCCCTGCGGGCGATGGACTTTTTTTGGTTTTGCTGGCCCTTAGCGGATCAGAGCGCGGGCCGTCTTCACCACGTTCTCAGGCGTGATGCCGAACTCTTCGAACAGCCGCTCCGCCGGGGCCGAGGCGCCGAATTGATCCAGCCCGACGTGCGCCTGCGCGTAGCGCGCCCAGCCCAGGGTCGTGCCCGCTTCGATGGAAACGCTCGGCACGCCCAGGGGGAACACTTCCGCGCGGTAGCTGGCGTCTTGGGCTTCGAAAATTTCCCAGCACGGCAGGCTCACCACGCGGGTGGGGACGCCTTCGGCTTCCAGGTGAATCTGGGCCTCGCAGGCAATCGAAACTTCGCTGCCCGTGGCCACCAGGATGACCTGCGGCGCGGCCGAGGCCTCGCGCAGCACGTAGCCACCTCGCATGGCCGGGTGATTGACCGAACCCGCCGGCGACACCATCGGCAAGGTCTGCCGGGTGGTGATGATGCAACTCGGGGTGGTGCGCTGGGTCATCGCCTGGTGCACCGCCACCTGCAGTTCGTAGCCATCCGCCGGGCGGAAGACGTTGAGGTTCGGGATGAGGCGGAGAGACATGGTTTGCTCCACTGGCTGGTGGGTCGGGCCGTCTTCGCCGAGGCCAATCGAGTCGTGGCTGAAGAAGAACAGGCTCGGACAGTGCATCAACCCCGCCAGGCGGAGGCTGGGGCGGCAATAGTCGCTAAAGATGAGGAACGTCGCCCCCAGCGGACGCAGGCCGTGCAGGGTCATGCCGTTGACGATGGCCCCCATCGCATGCTCTCGCACGCCGTAGTTGATATTGCGGCCTCCGGGCTCGGTGGCTTGCAAACTGGCTTGGCCCTTCAGCGCCGTCTTGGTGCTGCCGCTCAGGTCGGCGCTGCCGCCGATGAGTTCAACCACCGTCCCCGCGACCGCATCCAGCGCACGGCCGCATTGGTTGCGAGTGGCGTCGGCCTTTTCTTCGGCAAAGAGGGCCGCATCCCATCCGGCCGGAAGTTCGCCCCGGATAATGCGCTGCAAAGTGGCGGCGTCCTCAGGATGAGCGGCGGCGTAGGCCTGCATCCGGGCCTCCCAATCGGCGCGGCGGGCCGAGCCCTTGGCCATCGCGGCGGCAAAGTGCGCCCGCACGTCGTCTTCCACCAAGAACTTGGGTTCGCGGGGGATGCCAAGTTGGTCCTTGGCCAAATCAAGCTCCGTGGCGCCTAGCGGGGCTCCGTGCACGCCCGCACTATCGGCCTTATTCGGGCTGCCAAAGCCGATGATCGTGCGGCAGATGATCACCGTCGGGCCGTCGGCGGGAGTCTGGGCTTCGGCCAGCGCCGCATCCACGGCCGCTGCGTCCATCCCATCACAGTGCAACACGCGCCACCCCACGCTCTTGAACTTCAGCTCCGTATCTTCGGTGAAGGCCAGGTCCGTGCGGCCGTCAATGGTGATCTTGTTGTCGTCGTAGAGCACCACGAGCTTGTTGAGCTTTTGGTGGCCGGCCAGGCTGATCGCCTCTTGCGCCACGCCTTCCATCAGGTCGCCGTCACTGGCAATCACCCAGGTGCGGTGGTCCACCACTGCGTGGCCGGGGCGGTTAAAGCGCGCAGCCAGCCAGCGCTCGGCCATTGCCATCCCCACGGCGGTGCTGATGCCCTGACCGAGAGGGCCAGTGGCCATTTCCACGCCCGGGGTCAGGCCGTTTTCGGGGTGGCCCGGGGTCTTGCTACCCCACTGCCGGAAGTTCTGGAGTTCCTCCATCGGCAAGTCAAATCCGGCCAGGTGGAGCAAGCCGTAGAGCAATGCCGAACCGTGCCCCGCCGAGAGGATAAACCGGTCCCGGTCGAACCACTCCGGCTGGCTCGGGTCCACACTCAGTGGCCCGGTCCACAGTTGGTGGGCCATCACGGCCGCGCCCATCGGCAAGCCCGGGTGGCCACTATTGGCTGCTTCCACCATGTCCATGGCAAGCCCGCGCAGGGTGTTGATGGCGCGTTGAGAAACGGGGAGCGTGGAAGTAGTCACCGAAGTGAAGCCTACCTGCCTGCCATCCGTTTGACGGGTAGAGTGTGCCTATGATTGCCGCCCTATTCTTGGCGATCGCCGGAAGCGCCCCGGCTACCCCCCAAACCGCAAGTTCTGGACTATGGAAGGTCAACGATGGGCATGCCCTCGAGTGGGAAGGACGCCCCTATCGTCCCGTTGGCGTGCGCGTGCCCGGCACGGTGGAGGCCATTCAGGGCACCCACGAAGCTGGCATCACCGACATCATGATCGAACTCCCGGCCGATGGCCGGGGTTGGTCCGAAGCCCTCGATGCCGTGCGCAACACCGGCCAACGCTATTGGATTGCCGTGGACAGCCTGGCTCCGATGCCGGAGTCGGTGACCATCGAGCCCGATTCTTACCGCATTGAGAACGCCCGCACCGGCACCGTGATCTCCACCCCCATGCCGGGGGTGACGCGAGTTCTTATCGTTCTCGCGGGCGCCGACGGCCGCCGGACGCATTCCGAAGTCGTACCAACAACCGGGGGACGCCTGGAATACAAGGTCACTCACCCGCTTGGTGGTACGCATGTGTTGCTTGCCTATCCTGTCACCCGCACGAGCGGCCAACCGGACTTCTACGAAGGCCTGGACGCCCACCGCGACCAGATGCTGCTCAACGTGAAGCAAAGCCAGTTCGGGCCGGGTCTGCGCGGTTGGGTGAACCCCCTGGGTCGCATTCCTAGCACCAGCGCGCCGAAGAATAGCGTGCCGCTGTCTCCGCTTTTCCGTACCGAATTTGCCGCCTACCTGCGCAACAAGTACGGGGCGGTTTCGACGCTTGTTCGATCCTGGGGGATTGGCGCGGCCAACTTCCGCGACATTAATGAGGCCGCCCGCCTTGTGCCTTTGTGGTCTAACGGTAAGGGACTCGACGCCGCCTGGGATCCCGAAACCAACACGGTTTTTAACGTGAACGTGCGGGCCACCACACTTTGGAATGACCTGCGCGAAGCCCAAACCATCGCGGGCGTGCGCCGCACCACCCGCCTGACGGACGCTCTTCGCAAGGAAACCGGCGTGCCGGTGATGCAAGAATGGGACGGCTGGGATGGCCTGGCCGCCCGCCCCGAAGCCGGTCTTGATGGCGTCGGCGCGAGCCTGAACGCCGCCCGCGAGTTCGAAATCATCAACGAAATGGCCGGCCCGCTGGGGACGGCCTTCCGCCGCACCGCGCCCACCTGGATGGGCGTCACAGACCTGCGACTCAGCGGCGAATTGACCGTAGACGACGCGCTGGACCGCGTGGCGCAGGCGGGCTCGCAAGCCGTTTTTGTCCGTAGCCAAGATCCCGAAGTCTGGCGGCGTGTGGCCGCCACCGAGCCGCTGAGCACCCCGCTCACCGCGCCCAAGACTTTGTTCTTCCCCCTGGACGCCCGCGACCCCGCCCAGCCGATGGTGCTGCCCGGCAACGTGCTGTGGCTCCCTGCCCCGGTGGCCGGGGATCGCCTGCGCATGGGCGGTACTTACGAGGGTTACACCGTGCAAGAGCAAGATGGCATTGCTACGGTGCTGTGGAGTCTGGCCGCCGACACTACCGTGCGCATCGTGCACGACCAAGCTGACGCGCTCAAGTTCTACACCCCCGAAGGGACGCCGATCGAAGTGAAGAAAGTCCGGCGCGGCGTGGAGATGGTGCTGCCCTCGCTGCCCATCATCGTCCGGGGCTCCAACGACCCCATCATTCCGGCGGACGCGTTTGAAAACGCCGCCCTTAAGGTCAACACCTTGCTCACGGCTGTGCCCACCCTCGCCGACCCCGACGGACGCGAACAAGTGGAAGTCACCGCCGCCCTGAGCGGCTGGGAACGCAATCCTGGCCGCGCCAGCCAAGCGATGTGGACGATCCTGGACCGGATGCTGACCCGCAGTGCCCCCTACCTGTGGCGCAGCGCGGACAGCGCAAATGCCGCCCAACTGGCGGGCCTGGTGACGCGCACGGGTTCCTCTAGCAAGCAGGTGCTTCGCATGGCCCCGCGCTTTGGCGGCATGGCCGAAGCCCAGTTCAAGGTGACCACCCGTATCCCGGGTAATCACGAAGTCTGGGTGGCCGCCAGTGTGCCGAGCGGTGCCGTCCACCGGCTGGCTGCCCAGTACGGAGAAATCGTGCTCGGCCCGGCTGAAACCGGCATCTCCGGCTACGGTCAGGGGTTTGCCTGGTACAAACTCGGCTCGATCAACCTCATCGAAGGCGACCACCAAGTGAAAGTGCAGTTCTCCGCCAACCCCGGCGAGGAAGTGCTGCTGGATACGCTGGTGTTAGCCCCGATGAACTTCCGGCCCGATGGCCCGCGACCGCCCAGCGAATGGATGGACGGGGCCATGAAAGCCCCCGCCACTCGCTAATCAGGCGACGGCAAGAATGGGTTCGGCCGGGATTGAAACAGCCGAACCCAAACTTCTTCCTTTTCCGCGTACTCCTCCATCGGGAGGTCAATCGCGTCGTAGATGCACTCATCCAGGCCCATGCGCACGGCCCAGCCCGCATCGCCGTAGCTGTAGTGCCACCACTCATCGCGGCAGTTGCTAAACCCCGCCGCCATCATGGCCTCGTACAGCATCATTCGGTTCGCGCGGGCTTCGGGCGTCAGGCCATAGGAGAACGTGGGGGCGCCCCCCAGCCGGTCGAAGGGCGAAGTGGTGTCCAGCACTTCACCTTGCGCGTTCAGCAGTACTAAGTCCACCGCCGCCCCGGTGCAGTGCCCCGGCGGAGCCTTTCGGTTGGGCGGGGCCACCCATCGATTCACCGTGCGCTTGACCATGTGGGGCGGAAGTTCCGGCTTCGCTTCCTTCAGCCAGGCCGTCATCCGTTCATAAATGCGGACTTGTCTTTGCAGAGGTCGCCAAGCATCCGTCACGCCAAACCGAACCCCCTCCGGCAAGCGACTTTGGGCATCTTTCAGCATCCGCACCACGGTTTCGCGCAGGTAAGGAATCACGGAATCGCGATGGATGACGATCTCGGGGGCGGCGTCCAGCAGGCTCACCAGGGGTTCCCCGTCGTCCACATGCCGTATGCGGTCGAGGGCCGCCACCGGCTCCGGCCGGCCTATGCTCCGATCCCAGCTCATCCGCCCAAGAAGAATAGCAAAATTCCGATCACCGCAATGCCAATCTGCTGGAGCGAGCCCCCGGAGCGGCGGCGTTCGCCTCCCGGAATCGTCACCACATCCCCGGCTTGCAGGGTGATATCGGCCGCGTAGCCCGCCAGAATCGGCCCCAGGTCCACGGTGCGCCGCTCCAGGTCCACGGTCTGGATCTCAACTTTGTTCACCTGCGCTTTCGGCACCACGCCGCCCCGGTTCTGCACGGCTTCCATCAGGGTCAGGCCCGGCGTGAATTCCACCAGCCCCGGCACTTGCACGCCCCCGCCCACGCGCACGTAGCGGCGGCCTTCGGAGATATCCACCAGCACTTGGTCCCCGGGCTGCACCAGGGTGCTGGCCTGCGTGGGGTTGCCGAGGTCAATGGTGCGCTCGGTGGTGCCCCGGCGCAGGCGCACCCGGCTCCCTCGGGCCAGTGGGGAGAGCCCGCCCGCCTGCTGCACGGCCCCCGCCACGGTCATTTCGCGCTTCCATTCCATCACTCCGGGGCGCACCACGCCCCCCAGCACGGTGATCGTCTCGCCTTGCACCTTCAGCACGATGGTGATGGTGTCGCCTGCCCGCATCACGGGGTTGGCCGAATTGGTTTGGGGGTCAAATTTTGTGAAATCGATGACGTTGAGCGTGCCCTCGGCGCTGCGCAATTGCACCCGGGTCAGGTCGGCATCCGGAAGCGGGTTCGCCAGCTTCAGCACGTCGGCCAGGCGCATCCCGGCCGTGAGGGGCGCATCGCCCGCGCTGCGCACCGCGCCGCCAAAGCTGACCCTGCCCGAGACTTCGCCGATGATGGTGACGCGCACCGTGGCCCGCCGCACAATCCGGTCGTCTTCCAGCTTCTTGGCGATGAACGCGCCCAGTTGCTCGGCGTTTTGCCCTTGCACCCGGATGGTGCCAAGGAAGGTGACCGTGATGGTGCCGTCCTCTTTGACCGTGTAATCCTTGCTGATGCTGGGCTCTTCCTCGCACACAATGCGCAGCTTGTCACCCGGCTGAATCGTCCTCGGGGCAGCTCCCGCTTGTGGCCATGCCAAGCCCACCAGACCGCACAACACGGCCAGCAGCACCAAAAGACGTCTCATATCAAGAAACAGACGCGCGAAGTGGCCTGAGCGACGCGAGGCCCGCCCCGCTTTCGGACCCCATTCTCGCTTTTTTGATCCTTTTTTTGAGTTTGGGAGCAACGGGATATCCCTCGGACGGTACTTCCTTTGGAACTCGACGGAGGCCATGCCCCCCTTGAGCTTTGAGTGACAGCTTTTTCATGGACGAAGAGAGGGATTTGAGGAGTAGCCAGAGCCTGCACCAGAGTCAATTTGACTTCGCGGAGCAACTGGAGCAGACGAACAACGCGCGCATGGCCGATGTGGATGGCATGCGGGCGCGCGACCTGCGTTTGCTGCGCATTGCTTTCAAATCCTACGGCCAAACCTACTTGGCAGCCCAAGCGGCCCTGGGGGCGGGCGGGCAGAACGAGGGCTTCTACCTGGCTTCTCTGCGCGCCGACACTGAAGAGCTGATCCAAGACATCCTCAATGGCGAAGCGAAGCGCGAGGAGGCCACCGTCTCCCAGGTGGCGCACCGCCAGCAAGAAGTGCGCGACCACCTCAAGACCGTGCGTAGCACCGAAGCTGACTACAACCGGGCCGTGCGCCACTGCCTGCAGGCCGAGCAGATCTTTATGGCGCAGATCGTGCCCGCCGCTGCCCGCCTGCGCAAGCCCGCCAGCAGCTGGATTTTGTCGCTGACGCTGCTGCACACCGGCTTCCCCACCGTTACGGTTTAAGCGGTCCACGCTCCCGCAAAATTGCGAGGTTTCCCTCGCAATATCTTCAGGTATGTTGAGGGCAGACGCACGAATCAAGGAGGATTGCGATCGTCAACCGGTGAACCTCATGACTATCCCCACTTCTCGATCCTTGGCCGTTGTTGCACTTTGCACGGGCCTAGCCGTTCATGCCTTCGGCGCGGCGACCGTCATTCCCAGTGCCTTTGCATCTGCGGAGGGCAACAGTTCGTCCTCCAGCCTGTTCCAGACCAATCCGGCGAGCATTCAAGCGTATTACTCCGAAGCCTTCTTGACGGCCGCTGGAATCACGCCGGGCACCATGCTCACGGGCATTGCTTACCGCCGCAATTCGGGCGGCACGGTGGGTCCGGCGGGAGACACCACCATTGCGGACTACAACATCTTCATGAGCCAGTCGTTCGCAACCCCGGCCCAGATGACCACGACCTTTGCCAACAACGTGGTGGGGGCGCAAACCCAGGTGCACAGCGGTTCGGTGACGTTTGCCGCCAATAGCTTCCCCGGCGGGGGCACCCCCAACGCCTTTGGGCAAGTGATCAACTTTAAGCAGAACTACAGCTACACGGGCGGTTCGCTGCTCATCGAGATTCGACGAAGCGCGCGCACGGGCAACACCACTTCGTTCAACACCGACGTGGATAGCACGGCCGCCACGCAAGCCGGGGCACGCTGGCTCTTCAATACAACCACAAACGCTGCCACGACGGGGACGATGGTGAACGGGGGCCAGATCTTCCAACTGCAGACTCAGGCCGTGCCCGAACCCGCCACTATGTTTGCGTTTGGGGCGGGGGCGCTGGCACTGCTGCGCCGCCGTCGCCGCGCCGCCTAAGGTTGGGCAACCTAGTGACCCCCCTTGCCGTTGAGTGAGGGGGGTTTCTTTTTCGCCTCCCCAATGCGCGTAGCGGAAAACAGGGTCCGCCGGGGATACTCCCGGCATGGAACCCAACGTGGTCCTCACCGACGAGCAGATCGCGTTCTATCACGAGAACGGCTACCTCAGCATCCCCAACATCATGCCGCTGGACGAGGTGGCCACCATGCGCGAGATTTACGATCGCTTGTTCCGGGAGCGGGCAGGCCGCGACGTGGGCGACCAATTTGACCTGGCGGGCACCGACGACCCCGACGCCACCCCGGTGCTCCCGCAGATCCTCGGGCCGGCCAAGTACGCGCCGGAACTGCGCGACAGCCAGCTTTGGGTGAACGCCGCCCACATGGTGCGCCAACTGCTGGGGCCGGACGCCCACTTTGGCGATGGCCACATGATCTTTAAGCCCGCGCGCATCGGGGCGGAAACCCCTTGGCACCAGGATGAAGCCTATTGGGACCCGAGCCTGGATTACGAAAGCCTGAGCATCTGGGTGCCGCTGCAAGAGGCAACGATTGAGAACGGGTGCATGTGGTTTGTGCCGCGCACGCAGAACGATGAGGTGCACGCGCACCAGAGCGTGGGGGGCGATGTGCGGGTGCACGCGCTGGAGATGCTGGAACCGCCGCGCGAGGGGATGGTGGCGTGCCCACTGCCACCGGGCGGGGCGACGTTCCATAGTTCACGCACGTGGCACTACACCGGGGCGAACCGGTCCGAGGTGGACCGGCGGGCGTACATTTTGAGCGGGGGGCGTGATGCACGCCCGCGCGGGGATGGCCGCCGCTTTGTGTGGAACGAAGTGAAGCAAACGGCGCGGCAGGAGCGGGCGGATCGGGGGAGTTAGGTAGAGACCGACATGGATGGAACGGGACAATCATTTTGCCGCAAAAAAGGCTCAACAACCAGGGAATCTGGCGCAACACGATCTTTCGACAACACCCATTTATCCGATGAAGTAGCTCCCCGCGTAGCAAGACCTTTACGATTTGCACGAATTGATTGCAAAATACAAAGGCATCCTGAGAATGCTGAAAGCCCTAGCCCACAACCCTAGAACCTTTTTTATGCCAATTGCCGGTCTTCTAACGCCTGGATGAACTTCTCCTTTGATTCAAACTGCCCGATTAATCTAGGCAAGAATGCTGTCAATGTAAAGCACAGTCTCAAAAAATCGAAAGTATGTTCCGCCACTGCAACCTTGCCCCCCGTGTGCACTGAACGCGATCTATCATTATACGCCATCTTAATCGTCTGGACAATCCTCTTTCGGTCATCTAGGTTTGCGCCAATCAGCATCGCAGCCCTCTTTGGCATTGTTGCAACAATTGCCTCTCCTTGCTTGTCGCAAAATAGAAACTCGAGCGCCGCACACAATAGTACGACTTTTTGGGCAGTACTTTGTTGCCCCACGCCATTACCCATTAGTTCCAACGTGCGAAGTAACACTCGGTCAAAACCCGTCTTTCGTTCAGCCTTGACTGGCTCGTCAATCAAATACAATCCTAGCGACTTAAGGTCTCGCAGTCGCTTCTGATCAAACCAGATTATTTCTGACCCAGGCAAGACTGATTCGTGCACCGAAAAGCCATTTTGAGTCTGAGAAATTGAAAAGTCGCCCACGGAATATGGTCTTCCAGGAATCAGGGTGGCAAATCGATCAGGTCGATACGACTCAACAATAAAAGCCCTCAGAATATCACAAATCTCCAGCGACTTTTCATACGCCGATTGAGACGCATACTTGAGCTCACCGGTTTGCGGCACGGCGATCCAGAGGCACTTACCATAGTTTCTCCTTAGCACCTGAACTTTGTTGTCAAATGCCCCAGCCCGATCTCGATTTTCTTCTTTGCCTGATTCCATGGCATTTAGGAATACATCAAAATTAGGACACGTTGGAGCAATTTTGCATCCGCCAAAAGCAAACTCCACATTACCATTTGCCCCAGATATCGGAAACCAAAACTCAAATTCCTCGATGGAGGACTCAACATGAGCCATGAAACTGGACAGGAAGGAACTGGAGTCGATTTCATTGACAATTCTGTCGAAAACGAAGTTTGCGATGAAGTCTTCGATAAAGGCGATCGATACCATTCCCTCAAGTTGACATTTATCCTGCAGCTGAGCGGCTAAAGAACTTACTATTTTGAAGCTAGGCCCTTCGACTGAAGTGAAATCCCCATTACTTGATTGGCGGGCAATATCGATTCTATGTCCATATTTGTTCGTCTTGCTCGAAGTAATATTCTCTACTTCATCTAAACTTATTCGACCATCCACTGGCCGTGCGTCAGGCCCCTGACGCTTCGAGGAAACACTCGCCTGTCGTCTTGTTACTTCAATTGATGCCAGTTTTCTGCTGACTGACGCAACAAAACTCGGGTTTAGATTCCAATTCATAGGTTCCTCGTCTAAACAATTCTACTCAAAATTGCCCTGCGTACACATTTCGATAAAGTCCCGTGATGATACTATGCTAGTACCGCTCGACAGAGCGAGCCTGTAGCCCCTATCGGGCCACCTTGAGGTTTCGACTTTCGAAATCCGGTCGAATAGTGGCAAAGAGAGAAGATTGTCGCCGCTGATCCGCCAGCCAACAAGGACATTCCGTTTGATCGGCCACCCTCAAGCTACTCAATTCGAACCATCAAAGCTAGGGGTTCGTGCCAAATCAGCGGTCGAACCCAAACAGGTCGTGGTTCTCTTGTGTGCACTTGGTCCGTAGCGCCGGCCCCGAGCAAGCTGTTCTTGCCCGCCATGCACTAAGTGTATGATTCCGGCATGAAGCCACCACAACCCCACCCAGCCCCCGGCGGGCCGCTCCGCCTCATCCGGGCGGCGGTGATGCCCCTCACCTTCACCCAGCGGGTGGTGCGCAACGTCAGCGAAAGCAACCTCACCGTCAACAGCCTCTCCACCCATATCGTGGACCTGCAGCCCCTCGCCCCCGGCCAGTCCGCCGCCGATGTCGCCCCGTGGGCGCCCGGCACCACCAACCAAGGAGCCCCTTTCCTCTCCCCCCAAGAAGCCGCCCAGCGCCACCTCCAGCGCGCCCAATTTGAAGCCCCCAACTGGGTGGGCATGCTGGTGGCCTCGCACGCCACCACCTACCTGCGCCACATAGACATCCCCGTGTGGGCGGATGAGCACAACACCATCCAGCGCGTGGACGTCCCTGCCCTGCTGCAAGAACTGGAACCCCAACGCGAGGCCGCGAGCCGCACTTGGGGGCAGCATGAGGGCGTGCTGGCCGACGTGCACCAACTGGTGCAGGCCCCCAAGAAGCTCTTTGGGCTGCTGCGGGGCGTGCCCGGCGAAATCAAGGACCTGGTGAAGGACATCAAGGGCATCGGCAAGGGGGAGACACCCCTCCCCGAGCCGGTGCCCGCGCACCTGCGCCCCGACCTGAGCCAATACCCGCCCGTGGATGGGCTGGACTACGCGGCGGTGGTGCGCATCCAGGCCGACCCTAGCGGGCTGATGGCCATGCCCGAAGCCGAACGCGAGCAAACCAAAGCCGCCCTAAAGGTGTGGAATGAACGGATCCAAGCGGACTGGAAGCTCTCGACGATGTTCAGCACCGATGTGGAGCGAGTTCGCCGGGGCGCGAGTGCGTCGTGGGAGGAGTGAGGGGAAGCCCCCACCCCTCACCCCCCTTACGGACTGGCGTAATAGAAGTTGCCCACGTCCGTGCCCGTTACGCTCTCACTCACCGTCGCCGTCATATATAGCGTGCCGCCCGTTTCGGGTGACGGCGGCAGGATCGCCCTCATCGTGCCAAACAATCCCAGGCCCGCCCACGGGGCCGGCGTGGGAGACTGCCAATTCAATTGCCCCGTGGGGCTGAACTCCGAGATGTGGAAAATCTCTTGGTTGTTCACCACTTGCTCGTGCATGAAATAGCAAACTCCGTCCGCTGTGACCCCGTAGGTATCCGGCATCAAAAAGCCCGACATATTGGGCACCGGAGTCTGATAGATCAAGGCCCCGCTCGGGCTGTGGCACACCATCGAATACGTGAAGGTATTGGTGCCATTCAGGGTATAGATTCTGCCACTGGCATCATGCACGGGCACTTGCGTCACACTATCAGGCAGGCTTGAAATCCACACCACGTTGCCCTGGTCATTGACGCTGTAAACATGGGAAGGTTCACCAAGCACGCGGTGACTCACCATGTTAAATTCCTTACTCACAGGATTAAATTTGCCGAATACGGTAAGGCCCACAGCCGCGTAATCATGGATCTTGTCAAAAGCCACGCTCCCTGTGTTGATGATGAAGCCACGAAATCGAGTCGGGGCAGTGATGAGGGTTCCCGTTGCGTGGCTTACCACCGCAACTCCTGAGCCTGTCATAAGGCTGCTGAGATTCGCTGGGCTGGTGAAATTCTTCGTCCAGATTGTTCCGCCGTTACTCTCCTTGATGCGCAGGATGGTGTTGGCAAAGTTAGGCTGAGTTCCCACCGAGAATGCGACCACGACGGCATCGGAGCTATCCACACTAATCAGGCTTCGGAAGTTTTGAGTCGTTGAAGTTGCCAACACTTTGGTCCACTTGAGGGCACCAGTGGTACTGATGCAAACGAGCGTGAGCTGCCGATTGACCCCTGTCGTCGAGGTGCCCAGCACGTACATTGAGCCATTGGGCGAGACGCCCAACTTGCCCGAAACAAAGCTCCCCGAAATCCCCGTTTGCTTAGTGAACGCCAACGCCGCCGGACCGCTGTAGAAGTTGAGGGTCAGTTCCTGCGCCCCATGGATATTGGGAACCGAGACAAGATTGAGGTGCCCTCGGCCGGGGTTCACTGCGGCCGCTTGAGCGGATTCTGGTTGCTGAGACAGATGCCCCCAAGAACCCAGCCATAAGATGAACGGGGCGGTCCCCTGGCTCATCGCGGCCAGCAACAAGGCCCAAGCCAAAACAAATGCACGACGCATTTTGTTGTTTTACCCCCACACTCTTACACATTGAAACAAATAAGGGGGGTTTTATCTACACCCCCTGCTTTTCTATTTCAGCCCTTAGTAGTAGAACCCAAAAAGGTCGCGGTTTTCTTGCGTGCACTTGGTCAGCCACGCCGCTACCGCGTCCGTCGCCGCCACGGCCACATCGGCGTATTGGTGCGCCTGTGCCACCTCGGTCAGCCGCGCGGGGTTCAGCGCCGCATGCGCCGCCGCCGCCTCGCTCTGCAGCAGGTAGCCGTAATACGGGAAATCGTGCGACACCGGCACGTTGTGCGGCGCCCCGCGCCCCATCAGCCGGCTCTCAATGCTAAACAGGTTCTCCGGCAGGCCGGATTTCTTCAGCATCTTGTCCACTTCACCGGTCCACCCGGAACTCGACCGCATGCTCTCCAGCGACCCCACATCCTCACGCGTGCCAAGGTGCGCCACCAGCATCTCGAATACGTAGGCCAGCTTGCTGCCGCAGCGGGAATCCAGCGTCTCCCCAAAGATCAGGCCGTGCAGTAGCTCTTCGCTGGTTTGGTACGGCCCGGTGGAGGCGGGGCCATCGTAGGTGGGCAGGTTGCGGCGCTTGCCCGCCATGCGGAAGAGGAAGCCCAGGCACCCGGTTTTGGGTTCTTCCCAGTCCTCGTCGTCCTCGTCTTCCATGTCGGCAAAGAACTCGTCGTTGCCGGCGAGGTCGTCCTTCCGCTGGGCCACAATGGCCTCTTAAAGGGCTTGGTCGCGCGAGCCGAACACGCGTTGGATCTCCCCGGCCGGCACCGTATATACGCACAGGGAGTATCCCATCGGCGGACGTTACCGCACGGCCCGCCTAGGCGGCAAGAGGGGAGGGATTTGCTGAAAACAGCAGGAAAGGGATGGTGGGCGGTACAGGATTTGAACCTGTGACCCCTTCGGTGTGAACGAAGTGCTCTACCACTGAGCTAACCGCCCGGTCAGGGCAAAACTATACCCGCCGCGCCCCGGACCCCACAACCGACGCGACCCCACGGACCTAATCCGCAGGGTCGCCGGGGCTCACTCGCCCAGTTGCTCCGCGAGCCGGCCCAGCGTTTGGTGGCCGCCTGGCACCGCATACGGCATGGCGTCTCGCTTGCGCTCCATGGTCTTAAACCTAAGCTGCAGCACCACTTCCGTCCCCCCATCGTTCGTTGGCGCGAACGAGATCCGGTTCTCAAAATGAATGGCGTCGGGCTCACCATGCCCGAACCTGATCAGTTCATTCGGCACGATCTCGAGGTAGTCCACCACGTTCTCCCAAGCCTTGCCATCCGGGCCGTGCATGGTAAAGATCCACTGTCCGCCCTCCCGGAAATCCATGCTGTGCGTGACGGTGCGGAAGCCGTTCGGCCCCCACCACTTCGCCAGGCTGTCGGGATCGGTGAACAAGGGAAAAACGACCGAGGGCGGGGCCTGCAGCCGGCGCCGCACAATCATCTCGGGCACGTCCGCCATCGAGTTGATCATCCCGTCGAAAATGCCCTGCCAGCCCTGTAGGGTGCGTTCGGCGTAGTCGGGGTCCACCTCGTGCTCTAGCACGGCCCGGCATCCTTGGTCCGTGGGCGTGAGGGTTAAAGTAGCCGGCACATCGAAGAACTGAAATACCAGGCGGCCCGGCCGTTCGAGTTCAATCCAGTGGCAATCGTGGCGGGCCTCTTCCCCGTTCCGCTCTTCCGTGATAGCCAGCGCGCCGCCCGGTCGGGGGTCATTCGCGCTGTCAATCAGGGTGCCATTCAGGGTGCGGAAGAGCCACTGCCGTGTGCTCTCGTCCTGCGTCCAAGCGTCGAAGACTCGCTCGCACGTGGCCGAAATGGGGCGTTCTATACGGAAAGGTAGGTTCTTACTCATGGTTTTGGTCCTTCAGTTCATGGATGTAGGCTTCCAGGCGGTCGAGGCTCCCTTCCCAGAATTGGCGGTACTCGTTGAGCCAGGCGTCCACCGCTTGCAGGGGGGCCGGGTCCAGCGTGCATGGCCGGGATTGGGCGACTTTGCGCTTCTTCACCAGCCCCGCGCTCTCCAGCACCTTTATGTGCTTGGAAACGGCGGGCAAGGTCATATCGAAGGGCGCGGCGAGATCATTGATCGTCGCGTCGCCCCCCGCCAGCCGGGAGAGGATGGCCCGCCGCGTGGGGTCGGCCAGGGCATGCAAGGTTGAGCTCAGCGCGTCCATCTTATTTGCCTACTTGGTTAATTTACCACCTAGTTTATTATTCTGTCAACCCCTCTTCAAAGTGAGTCAATGCGCCAGGCACTAAAAAACCCCACGGACCAAGAATCCGTGAGGTCTAGCTGTTCGGAGAGGCTTAGCTTAGCGCGCGCGGCGGCGCTTGGCCGCGATGGCCGCCAGACCCGCAAAGGCCAGCATGGTCGCCGGTTCCGGCACCGGCGTGACGGCCACTTGGAAGTAGCGAATGTCGCTCACCGCGCCCGGCGTCCAAATCTGGCGCGCCGAACTCGGCAGCGTGCCGAAGTTGCCCCACGGACCTTGGCCGTTCGGGCCGATGTCCGTGATCGAGGTCGGCGTGCCGCCCACGCCCACAATGCTGGCCGTCCAGTTGCTATTGTCATCGCTCACGATGAACTGGGAGGCGTCGTTGAACTGGAACTGCGCATCACTCAGCGAGAGCGAACCGATGAACATCGAAGGGGCGCCAAAGGCATCTCGCGCCACGATGTTGATGTAGTTCGTCACGCTGGGCGTGAGGTTGATGGTGCCCGTCACCGTGCCGTTCTGCCACGTACCCGTCTGGTTGGCAAACTGGGTGCCCTGCACTGTCGGGCTGGTGGAAACGTACGCGGTGAAGAAGTCATCCGCCACCCCCACCACCGTGATCGAAGTCGCATACCCCGCCGTCGCCAAAATTGCCGTCATACCGGCTACAAAACTAAACTTCATTTAAGCCTCCGCTTAGAACGAAGCATACACCGCCCAAGCGAGGATTGACATGACTTCACCTGTCATTAATACAATCCCGCACTTTTACGGGCATGGACACCGCCCTGAGTGCAACCTGTACAATGCATCCATGGCCGAAATCAAGACGAAGCCGACCGATGTGGACCCGGTGGAATTCATCGCCCAGCAGCCGGCCAAGCGCCAGCCCGACCTGATGCAACTCCTAGACATGATGCAAGAAATCACGGGCGAGCCGCCGGTGATGTGGGGGCCGAGCATGATCGGCTTTGGCCAATACAAATACCGCTACGAAACCGGCCACGAAGGGGTGATGCTGCGGATGGGATTCGCGAGCCGCTCCACCGGGCCAGTGGTCTACGGCCTCGGCGGCTACGAGGGCTTCGAGCAGGACATGGAGCAACTCGGCAAGGTGAAGTGCGGGGTGAGTTGTACGTACTTTTCGTCGCTGGCCAAAGTGGATACGGCGCTCCTCCGCAAGATGCTGGAGAAGTCGTATCGCGTGCCTTGTTTCGGGGAAGTTTCGGACTAACCCCGCCGTATACTGGCGCCCATGTTCTGGTTGCCCGTGGCTTTGAGTTTGGCGAGCGCAGAATCACCCACCCTTGCCGCCTACGCCCTGCGGACAGAGCAATTAGAAGCCCCGCTGGCCCTGCAGACGGCCACGCCGCGCCTGAGCTGGAAGCTGCAAGCCACCAACGAAAACCTCCAGAACCTTTCGCAATCGGCGTACCGGATTTTGGTGGCTTCGTCCCCCGAACTGCTCACGCCCACCTCGGCGGACCTGTGGGATAGCGGCCGAGTGACCTCGAACGAAACCTACGGCATCAAGTACGCCGGGCGGCCCCTGGGTTCGCGGGCGCACTGCTGGTGGCGGGTGCAAGTGTGGGACCAGGCGGGCACCATCAGTGCCTGGAGCCCGGTGGCGCAGTTCAGCACGGGGCTATTAAAGTCCAGCGATTGGCAAGCCGAATGGATCCACGGGGCCACCCCGGAAGCCGCCGAGAACCCCCTGCGGCACGCCCAATGGATCTGGCGGGCGGGGGTCACTCCAGGGCACGCTCCGGCAGGGTCCGTGACCTTCTTGCGCTCCGTGAACCTGGATGCGCTTCCCAAGGAAGCCCGCGCCGTGCTGACGGCGGACAACCTCTTGCGACTGCGCATCAATGGCCGCGAGGTGGCCCGCACCACCGACCCTGAAGGCTGGCGCACCCCCGTCGATGTGGATTTGCTCGCGCACCTCCGGGTGGGAGAGAACGTGATCGAAATCGAGGTCACCAATTACGAGCCGGGTCATGCCGGGCTCCTGGGTGTATTCGAATTTGGTGACCAAACGGTCGTGACCGATGCCACCTGGCGCGCCGAAGGCCAACCGGCGCAGGTGCTGGGTGCGCACGGGGCGGCCCCTTGGGGGGATGTCGCCTTCCCTTCGCACATCATCGCGCCTGCTCAGTACCTGCGGAAGGAGTTCTCCGTGACCAAATCAGTGCGGCGGGCCACGGTGTACGCGACGGCGCGCGGCATTTTGGACGTTCACCTGAATGGGAAGCGTGTTTCCGATGACCTTTTCGCGCCCGGCTGGACCAACTACCACAAGCGAATTCAGTACTACGCCTGGGACGTGACCAACCAATTGCGGGAAGACGGCAATGCCATTGGGGCCGTGCTGGGGCAGGGGTGGTATGCAGGCTACGTCGCCTGGGGCCGCCAGCGCGAGCATTACGGCCAAACTCCCGAGGCCTTGGTGCAGCTTGAAATCGAGTTCACCGATGGCACCCGGCAGGTGGTGGCCACGGATGGGTCGTGGCGCGTGGGCACAGGGGCAATCCTGGATGAACACTTCCTCCACGGCGAGGTTTACGATGCGCGCCGGGCGCCCACCGGATGGGATGAGCCGGGGTTCGCCGAAAGCTGGCAACCTGTCGGCCTGGGCAAGAAGGGGGATGAAATTCTTGAGGCCTTCATTGGCAACCCCGTCCGCGAGTATGAGGAACTCAAGCCCAAATCCATCCAGCGTCTCGCCAACGGTAACTACCTCATTGATTTCGGCCAGAACCTGAGCGGTTTTGTACGGCTGAACGTACAAGAGCCCCGGGGCACGGAAATCAAGATCCGCCACGCCGAGCGACTGGATGCCAACGGCAACCTCTACACCACCAACCTGCGCCTGGCCAAAGCCGAGGACACTTACATCGCTGCGGGCACGGGTGCGGAAACCTGGAACCCCCGTTTCACGTTCCACGGCTTCCAATACGTCGAGGTCAGTGGCCTGAGCAAAGCCCCCTCGGCGGACACCATGCGGGCGGTGGCTATCTCATCGGCGACCCCCGAAGTCGGCACGCTGGAGACGGGCAACGCCATGCTCAATCAGCTGGTCAGCAACGCCTGGTGGACGCAGAAGATGAACTTCATTGACGTGCCCACCGACTGCCCGCAACGTGACGAGCGGCTGGGATGGACCGGCGACGCGCAGGCCTACATCCGCACCGCCGCCAGCTATTCCGACGTGCAGGCGTTCTTCACCAAATGGCTCGTGAGCCTGGATGACGACCAGCGGGAAGACGGCCAGTACCCCAAGGTCGCCCCGGTGCTGAAAGGGCTGGACGATGGCGGCCCGGCCTGGAGCGAGGCGGGCGTGATCTGCCCGATGACGATCTACGAAGTCTATGGCGATAAGGAATTGCTCCGCCGCCACTACCCGCAGATGAAGCGGTACGTGGACTTCTTAGTCAAGCGCGGCAAGCCGGACCTGCTGCCGCCGGACAACTACCACTGCTACGGCGACTGGCTGAGCATCAACGCCGAGACGCCGCACGACGTGATTTACATGGCGTACTTTGCCGGGAGTGCGGAGATGGTGGCCCGGGCCGCTGAAGTGCTCGGCGAAGCCGTCGACGCCGCCCACTACCGCGACCTCCACCAGCGCATCCGGGCGGCGTTCCAGCGGGCGTATGTCAAGCCGGACGGACGGGTGGAAGGCAACACCCAGTGCAGCTACGTTTTGGCCCTCGTCTTTGATCTCCTTGATGGTGCGGCCCGCGACCAAGCGGCACAGCACCTGGTGGCCGATATCGAAGCCCGGGGCGGGCACCTCTCCACCGGATTTGTGGGCACGCGCGACCTTATGCACGTGCTCAGCAAGATCGGGCGCGACGATGTGGCCTACCGGCTACTCCTGAACGACACCTTCCCGAGTTGGGGCTTCACCATCAAGCACGGTGCCACCTCGATTTGGGAGCGATGGGATGGCTGGACGCCGGAGCGCGGATTCCAAGACCCCGGTATGAACTCCTTTGCGCACTACGCCTACGGCGCGGTGGTGGGCTGGATGTTCCAGCATGTCGGTGGCATCCGGGAGACGAGCGCGGGCTTCGGCACGGTGCGGATTGAGCCCAAATGGAACAAAGAAGTGGGGCACGCTCGCACTTCGTTCGAGTCCGTTCGCGGCCTGATTCACACGAGTTGGCGGGCGATGGGGGATCGCTATCAGCTTACGGTGGTGATTCCGCCCAATGTGCGGGCCGAAGTAGTGATGCCGGACGGAAAGACGTACGAAGTTGGCTCGGGGACATGGACGTACACCTGTCCCCTGCCTCAGTAACTACTCAGTCGGCTTGGCGAAAACGAAGCCTTTCTCGGTGACCGTGATGCCACTGGCATCCACCCGGAAGGCTTCCTTCAGCTGCTCATTGGCCAGGGCCTTGGCTTCGTCGCTGGCCGTTTCTTGGTCGCCAAAGAGCAAGAGCGGCAGGAGCGCGTGGAAGAGGCAGGTCTCGTACAGCATCTGGCGATCCAGGTCTTCCAGTTCGCCCATTTCCTTGCTCCCCAGACCGGTCTGGAACTGCTTGATTACCGCTTTCATCTGCGGGCCGTCCAGGTCCTTGCCGGTGGCGGTGCTGTAGTTGCTGGCCACAAAGAAGGCGAAGGCCGTGGCCACGTCATGCTCGGCTTCAATCTCCTTGAAGAGGGCTTCGACCGGCTTGAGGGCTTCCAAGAATCCCGCCACCAACTCCTTCTGGGCCGTCGGTTCTTCTTCCAGCGACTCGATAAGCATCAAGATCGCCACGCGCTCATCGGCGGGCTCGAACTTGGTGGCCCCGGCCTGCGGATTCTCGATCTTGGCTTGCGAAAGGAAGCCTAAGAGACGCAGGGGCGAAATCTCCGGTTCGGTGGGTTCACCGTCCGTTTGCGCCCAGGCAAAAGAAGAGAGGAGGAGAAACAGAACGGCCAGCCAGCGCATGTGTCTATTCTAACGCGCCGCCTGGCCTCTCCGATACAGGATCGGGGGAGTTATCGAACGACGTTGGCTTGGGCCCGGCTCATGTGATGATTCCGGCCTGCAAGTACCCACTTGTCGTAGGGGTGACCTTCCGGGTTCTCGATTTCATCATCGCCCGCGTGCATTTGCACCAACACGGTCTTGCGCACGTCGTCCGAGCGATTCGGCATGCTCCCGTGTAGGGTCAGATAGTTAAAGAAGACCAGATCGCCTGGATTTGCTTCGAGGGCCACAGCTTCTTCTATTGGATACTTTTGCGCTAACTCAAGCGAAGCCCCACTGCTGGCTTCCATCCGGCCCAGGCGGTGCGAGCCCGGCACCACTCGAAGGCATCCCATCGCATCGGTGGCGCGGGAAACGTGGATGATGGCCGCCGCCATCGTGTCCTTGCGGCTGGGGAAGTAGCTCCAATCCTGGTGCATCGGGAAGGGCGCCCCGTTCTCCGCCGGCTTTTGGAACAGCTTGGTGTGGTGCAGCACCACATCCGGGCCAAGGATCTCGGTGGCGGCGGCGAGGAATCCCGGGTGAGTCAAAGCCCGCGCCCATACCGCTGAGTAGTACTGCACGTTGTGGGTGTGCAGCACCACGGTGTCGGCGGCACCCATGGCGTCCATGGCTTCCCCGCCCCAGCGCGCGTTGAGGTGTTCCCCGCTGGCCACCAGCTGGCGCACGATTTCGTCGAAGGCGGCTTCCAGTTCGGCCACTTCGGCGGGGGTGAAAACGCCCCGCACCACAACGTATCCATCGGCGTCGTACGATTCGCGCAGGGACATGACGGCCTATTGTAGCGGGCCTGTGAATGGCTTGGCAACGGCTCCAAGAATGGGCATGGCGCAACCTCAGTGCCTCTGCGGCGTGATACAGTGACAACGAGATGGCCAACCGCGATCATCGCACCCTTGCCGCCCTGATCCATTACGCCGGCATCCCCTTCCCCTGGATGGGCGCCATCGTGGGTTACTTTGTGGCCATGGCCACCGGCAATCAGTACGCCCGCTATCACGCCGCGCGCGCGTTCCTCGGCGAAGTCGCCGCCCTCATGGTTACGGCCACGGTCATCATCATTTCGCTCATCATGAGCATCCCCAGCGCCCAACTGGTGCTGCAAGGCCAGTGGGAACAGATTGACTGGGTGGCGTTGCTTGTCAAGTCGGTGGTGGTCTGGCTGATGCTGGCGCTCTTCGGCCTGTGGAACACCGTGAGCAGCATCATCCAGGGCACCCGCGCCTTGCGCCAAGAAGAGTGGGGCAAGAACCGGGGACTGGATCGCCTGGCCCTCAAGCTTTCGGGCAACACCCACCGCCACCCCAGCCTCAGCGGCCCGGTCACCCGCGTTTAGCCGAACGCACCACCCGGGAACTCCGCCCCCGGCGGAAAGGCTTTCTCTCCCTAAGGGTGCGAGAGTTCGTTCGTTTTGTGGGCATTCAAGTCCAGAGCGCGCAGTGCGCCCTGTGGCTCTTTGCTTGTGGTTTCTTAAGCGCGTACAGCCCCTGGCCGCGCTACGATGCCCTGCTCATTGCGTGCCTGGGCATCCAAGTGGGTTTGGTCTTGGCCAAGCAAGAAACGTGGCGCGAGTCCCTCGCCCTGAGTGCTTTCCACCTTCTCGGGCTAGGGCTCGAGATCTACAAAGTCCACCACGGCTCGTGGCAATACACCGCCGCCGGAAACTGGCGCATCGCGGATGTACCCCTCTTTAGCGGGTTCATGTATGCCGCCGTGGCCAGCTATCTGCTGCAAGCCTGGCGGAGGTTCGATCTTAAGTTCGGTTACTGGCCCCGGCCCGCCGCCGCCCTCCTCTTGGCGCTGGCAATTTATGCCAATTTCTTCCTCAACCGCTGGCTGGGGGATTTCCGGTGGATTATCGGCGTCTTTGCCCTGGCTATCTTCTGGCGAACCTACGTGGACTTCACCGTCACCCGGCGCTGGCGCATGCCGCTGCCGCTGGCGTTCTTCCTCATCGGGCTGTTTATCTACTTCGCCGAAAATTTATGCACGCTCATGGGGTTGTATTCCTATCCCAACCAGATCGGTGTGTGGTCACCCGTCGGCATCGGCAAGCTCTCCTCGTGGGTGCTGCTCTGCATTGTCAGCGTGCTGGTGGTGGCGGCAGTTCGGCGGGACACTTTGGCCTTCGGCCATCGCGAAGGCGAAACCGCGCAGCGGCTGATTCCTAAGCGAGGAAGTTAGCCCGGGCTGGCGTGCGCAGGGCCAGATCCACTTGTTGCACCCAGTGGGCGACTTCGCTGGGCTCCAATTGCAGGTGGCTGAGGGCCTCCATACGCGGGCTGAACTCTCGATACGTCGGGGCAATCTCGCGGGCAAAGCGGGCGCGGCTGTCTTCGGCCCGCCGTCCGTGCACCGACACATCGCGGTGGCACCGGCGCTCCTCGGCCTCGGCAAGGTCAATCCGAATGAGCACGCTCAGGTCCGTCCGCTCCACCAAACTCGGCTGAGTGAGGGCGTACTGGCCTTCCACGATCACGGTGGGGCGGGGGTTCCGGCGGTGGAACGCAATGCGCCGACAACGGGTGTAGCAATACTGCGGCACCTCCACCGGGCGGCCCTCCTTGAGCTCATCCAGGTGCGCCAGCAGCAGTTCCCAGTCCGTGAGGGCCGGGTCCTCGAAGTTGGTGGCCTCTAGCGCTTCCGGGTCGGTTACCCGGTAGTAGTCATCCACGCACAGCACCACGGCATCCATGCGCTGGGCCAAAGCCTGCGCGAGCGTGGACTTGCCACTGCCACTGATGCCACTGATGGCGATAACTTGCGGAGATGACACCATGAGAGCCCTGCCTAAGGTACCCAGAATCGGGGCGGCAAAAGGGGGGCGGGCCGCCGCAATACCCCGGCGGGGTTGCCAGGTCACGATAAACTGCAGCCCTCGTGCGAACCGAGACGTTCGACTTCATCGTGATCGGCAGCGGCCTGGCCGGGCTCAGCTTTGCCCTCCGCGCCGCCCCCCATGGTCGGGTGGCCATTCTTACCAAGGGCACCGTCACCGACAGCAACACCAGTTGGGCGCAAGGGGGCATCGCCGCCGCCGTGGGCGAGAGCGATAGCTGGAAGTTGCACGAAGAAGACACCCTCGTGGCAGGGGCGGGATTGAACGACCCCGAGGCCGTGCGGTTTTTGGTTCAGCAGGCGCCGGCCGCCATTGAGTGGCTCACCAGCCTGGGGGCTCGATTTGATCTCGCCCTCGGCCGTGAAGGCGGCCACAGCCGCAACCGCATCGTCCACCACGCGGACCGCACCGGGTGGGAAGTTGAGCGAGCCGTGGCCAGTGCCGTGCGCGCCAACCCCCAACTGACGGTGTACGAGAAGGCTTTCGTCACCGACTTGATCTTCGAAGACGGCCAAGTCTGCGGGGCGATGGCGCACGTGAATGAAATGGGCGCCCGGGCCTTCATCGGCCGGGCCGTGGTGCTGGCCACGGGCGGATGCGGCAAGATTTATGCGCACACCACTAACCCGCTGGTGGCCACGGCCGATGGCATTGGGCTGGGGCACCGCGTGGGGGCGGAGATCAAGGACATGGAGTTCATGCAGTTCCACCCCACCGTGCTGGAACACGCCCAACTCAAAGGATTCCTCTTGACCGAAGCCCTGCGGGGGGCGGGTGCTACCCTGCGCAACCACCGGGGTGAGCGCTTTATGTACGAATACGACGAGCGCCTGGAACTGGCCCCGCGCGACGTCGTGGCCCGCGCGATTGAATCGGAAATGAAGCGCCTGGACACGTGGTGCGTGTACCTGGATGCCACCCACCTGAAACCCGAAGACTTGCAGCACGAGTTCCCGACCATCTGGGAGCGCCTGCGCGGAGTGGGGCTCAAGCTCGAGCGCGACTGGATCCCTGTCGTCCCGGCCCAGCACTACGCCTGTGGCGGTGTGGTGACCAACCTGCACGGACAGACCTCGGTGCCGGGGCTGTATGCCGCGGGTGAAGTGGCGCGCACCGGGGTTCACGGTGCCAACCGTTTAGCCAGCAATAGCCTGCTCGAAGCCCTCGTTTTTGCCCACGCGGTAGCCGACCATGTGGCGGCCAATCCTCGCCCCTTACCGGAAATGATCGGTGAGGTCACCCCGAGCCAGACCATTCCCGAGGCCGACGCGATCCGCATTCGGCACCGCTTGCAGTCCTTGATGACCCGATACGCGGGCGTCTTCCGCAGTACGGCGGGCTTGCAAACTGCCGCCCGGGAGATCGAAGCCTTGCGCAAGGAATACGAATCCCTAAGGGGTGCGCCGTTCTCGGCTTATGCGCACGAGGCCTATAACCTGCTGGTCGCCGCTGGCTACGTGGTGGACCAAGCCCTGGCCCGCAAGGAGAACATTGGCCTGCACTTCAATGCCGACCTAGAATCGGCTAACTCCCCGGCGTCGCCGGAGGTGTAGGCGCCGTCGTCCGGGGTACGTACCAGGTCGGCACCAGCGGCCCGGCCGGGTCAATCTTGATCATCAGGCGCACGGGGCCGGCTTTTTCGGCCTGGCCTTGCATCAGCCAGGTGCCTTCCTTCTCCACCAACTTGGGCTGGAGCACGTTGCCTGACCCCGCCGGAATGAAGCGGAGGGGGGCAGGGTACGCCAGCTGAATCTCGAAGGGTCCGGGGGCGGCCGCCTCGAATTCCATGATGAGTTCCCTTCCATTCACTTGGGTCAGCACACGCGGACCCTTCAGCAATCGAAGCGGGGATTCCAACGCATCTTCCTGCGTGTTTTCGCCTAGGCTGGCCGCATCGAGGCTAAAGAGGCGGGTCCGCCACGGGAACCAGAACTGTGATCTCCCGGTGGCTTCGATATCCAGCTCGCGCTTGCGGGCGTAAAGGGGGCGCACGCTCTCAGCGGCGAGCCCGGTTTGCAGGAGCATAGCCATCCCCCGCACTTGGGGCTCGGTGCTGAGGGCGCTGGCCACCGCTAGTCTCGCCGTGGCTTCGCTCCGAAGGGCGGGGTCACTCACATCCAGCATCCAGCTTCGGGCATCGACCCGCCAGCCCAGGCTTGTCACCCAGGGATTCGCGTCTTCGAGTCGTCCTTCGCTACGGGCAAGGGCCATCGCCTGCAGGGCAGCAGTGGCGGATTCCAGCAACCCGGCTCCGGCATGGTCAAAGGGGAGAGACTGCTGCGTATTGGGTTCCTTGACGAGGACAGCGGCATTCGTCCACTTGTCGAGGTCGGCCTTCACTTGGTCGTGCCACTGCGGAGGGGCCCCGGCGAGCAAGAGAAGCCTGACCGCATCCAGCGGCGTTTCGGCCGTCGGGGCGGGCCAATCCCCGTTGATTCCGGCTACCGCGCGACCCTGCAACCCGGGTGGCACCACCCACTGCACCACAAGCTTGGAGTTCACACAGAACAGGCTGGGGCCGTCTTCCAGGTCGGCATTGGCGGGCTTGAGCCCGCTCTTGATGATGGGCCGGACGCCACCCTCCCGGGCGAGTGACAGGGCCGGGGGCACCAGCGCTCCGGGGCGATCGAATGTCCAGACCCCCTGGATGACGCCCTCCGATTCGGTCCACTCTAGGCTCTTAAGTTGCGGGGCAGGAACCTGGAACGCGCCAAGTTTCGGATCGAGTTCCACGGCAAGATCGCCCAGCGCTCCCGCCGAATTGGCATTCACGGCCCGCAAGCCAAATGGGAGTGAAAGCCGAATCCAACCCTTGTAGGCGTCCACCGTGCGGATGGTCCATTCGCCGCTCTTGCCGTGGACGATCATCTGGCCAGGGTCGCCGAGAAACGAGAATAAGATGGCCGGCTGACGATCTCGAAACGTGAGGAGGGCGTAGCTCCCGGGAGCCGTCGGCAAATCTGGCGTAACGGTGCCCCCCGGGAAGGAAAGATAGGGTGCGCCCGTGGACGTGACGGTGAGCTCGAGCCCCGATTCGACATAGATATCGACGCCCGGAGTAAAGAGATTCACGCGAAGCTTATCCGGCGCGGCGGGAGCCCCTTTGAGCGCATAAATGCCCTGCTCCCAGCGCACCTCGAGCGGCACCGATCGCGTAATCGGTGCCTTGAATTTGAGCGTATCGGCCATGGGGTGCCGCGCTCGGAAACCTTCGCTCTTCAGCTCGATGCCGGGCGTAGCCGGGAGTGAAACGTAGCCAAACCGCCCGAATGCTTGGGCAGAGACCGTGGTCGGCGCCAACGCGCCCAAAAGGCTAGCGGAAGCGAGTGCCCAAGAGCTCCAACCCCAGGCGGCGCGTGCGCCACGAGTAGCTGAGACCGACTTCGCGGAAACCAAGCTGATAGCTGAGGACCAGGCTCTGATCTTCGTACGACTGGCCCACAAAGCGATCTTGGAACCAATTGAAGTAGGTGTTCCAAAGGGGGCCGAGACGATACGATGCGTTCCCGGAGAAGGTGTATCGGTCAATGTCGAGGCTCCGGCTGAGATAGGCATTGGTGCTGAAGGCTCCGGATTGATACAGGCCGTCCAGCGTGAGCCGGTGCCGCCCCAGAGCCGTTCGCGTAAACGCATCGTCCCCGTATTCATACCCGGTATTCACGCTGAGAGACGTGTTTAAACGACTCGAGAGGTTCATCGTGAACGTATTGGTGAAGGGCGTGCTGGTGTTGCCGTTGGCGAGATACCGTGCCTGGTGGGCCAAGGTGAGCGATGACCCCGCGCCGACGCTGAGCGGCTTGCTGAGCGTACGGACGCGCAGACCCTGCGTATTGCTGACCCGATTGAAGGCACCGCTGAACTCGGTGTAATCCGCGCTGACCCCTAGGTAGGTGCGGAACGGCATGTTGCCCCAACTGATGGGGTCCATCTCGGCCACCAGGCTAGAGGTGAAGGTGCGGTTCTTGATCCCTCGGAGCGTCTCGTTATAGTTGGTGGCGAGGCTTACTTGCACACCATCGAAATTGTGGTTGATGTTGGTGTTGGCGACCATCGAGCGGTGCGCCGGGAAGGAGAGCTGCGCTTGGATCGAGGTGTTCTCGGTGGGGCGCAGACTTTGCCGTGCATGGAATCCCCAGTCGTTCCGGCCCAGGCCAGTGAAGGTGAGTCCTCCCTGCGTGCGTGAACCTTCATTCCACGACATTTCGTAATCGAGGAAGGTGCCGCCCGCACCGCCGACGCCGGTGGAATAGCGCTCGCCGTAGCGGAAGCGAAGTGCGCTGCTACGACCCGGGGCCAAGCTGAGATAGTGGGGGTAATCCACTTGGAATGCATTGTTGCTGACCGTAACGTACTGCTCGGTGACGATGGGGTTGTTATCCCAAACGTTGATGCGATAGAGCGGGAACCGCAGCACCGAGAGCTCTTGGATCTTGACATCCGCGTTGACGAACTGAATTTCGCGAGCCGGGAAGGCGATGACTTTGCTGGCGTGGATCTTGGTGAGTGAATCCACCACCGGCTTAAAATCGAAGGTGCCGAGGATGACTTCTTCTTCAAGAGGGACGGCCTCTTGCCGGTTCAGCCGCAGGTATTGGGTGATGCGGCCTTCGAACGGAGTGACAATGGCCAAACGCCCGGACTGTCGCCACCGATAGCGGGTGACCTCTTGGGTGGCCTCGACGATGCCGCGCATCCGGTTGAGCGTCAGTTGAAGGCGCCGGAACGGGATGGTGTAGTTCTTGGTCTTGAGAACCCCATTGCGGGCTTTGAGCTCGTAATAGGGGACGTTGAGCTGAATGTCATCGGCAATGATCTCGATATCTCGATACTTAACGCTGACGCCCTGGTCGGCCGCAGCGGCTTCGAGCACCTTTTCTTGGAACGCATAAAATTGGGCGCCCTTGCTGGTGATCTCGACAAAATCCTGCTGCTGATCGAGGACATCGCGGCTTTCAACGAATTCAATCTCCATTGAAGTGCTGGCGGCGTACCGGAGAGCAGACGCGCGCACTTTGGCAATGCCGGACTGGCCTGGAGCGCGAAGAATGACCTGAGCCAGACCGCTATTGGTCGCGACGAGGGTTTCTCTCAAGTCGCCGAGACTTGACTCGAAGACCACCTGGGTGCCATCAGGGACGAGGCGACCCGTGCTGTCTCTTACCTCAGCCGATAGGGTGGTGGTGGATCGCCCATCTCCCACCAGGATGCTGGGGAAGGCTGTGAGTTGGACCGTCCCGTTCTGCGCCCACGCCAAAGCGGCCCCCAAAGTGAGGGTAAGCGCAAGGACGAGGCGGTTGAGGGCGGTCAAAAGAAGGTTCTCCGAGATACAGACGGGCCGATGCGGTCTCCCGCATCGGCCCCCTGGTTGGTTGCGACTTTAGATTATCGAACCACGTTGACCGGCACGATGCGTCGGACTCGCTCACCGGAGGGAGTTTCCGCAAGGATCTCCACTCGGTAGACGCCCGGCGCGACGGCTCGGTTCGCATTGTCTTGCAGGTTCCAGGTCACGCTGTTTTCACCAGCCCCTTCGCTGCGGCCACGGCTGACCGTGAACACTTCGCGGCCCGTGCCGCTCAGGATTCGCACCGTCACCAAGGCATCGGCGCTGAGCGCGTACTGCACCGTCACCGGGGCATTCACGTCGCGGGTCGGTCGGCTGACCACCACGTTGCCAATGACGGGTCGGCTGGAGCCACCCGGTTCGGCGGTCACGGTGAACAGGCGGGTGCCCGGTTCGCTGACACGGAACGTGTAGCCACTGCTGGCGCGGAGATCGCGGCTTTCGCCGGTCACTTCGTCCTTAATGCGCAGGCGGACGGCACGCGTCACGCTCGGCAGGTTCGGCCAGGTCACGGTGTACTCACCGGCTTCCGTCGCATTCACCGAAACCTTCCACTCTTCGCGGCCCACGCGAGCACTGAAGCTGCGGGACAGGTCGAGGTTGGTGTTCTCGGGGTTCTTGATGGAAAGGGCGGCGGCGGCACTCGGGGCCATCGGCGGTTCCGGCGTGGTCAGTATCTTGGCTTGCTGCGCATCGCGCACTTGGCCAATGAAGTTCTGACTATCGATACCCTTGGCACTGCGCACCGCGAGTTCGAGGCGCCAGTTGCGATCGGACTGGACGAAGCCGTCATCCACGGAGCGACCCGAGTTCGGCAGGCCTTCTTGGAAGACCGGCGGGAAGATCAGGCGCACCGGGCGGAAGCCGTTGCTGAAGACCCAGTAACCAACGTGCGGCTGGAAGGTCCCGTTGGAGCTGCTTTCGAACTTGTACTGGCCAGTACCACCATCGGAGCGATCCCAGTAGATGAGGCTCGAGCTCACAACGCCCTGGGAGACCAGTTGGTTGAGGCTGAAGACCGTTTCCGGGCTATCCGCGTAGACGGCGTTGACCTGAGCGGCCGGCACCGGATACGGGTACGGGTTGCCAATAAGGTTCCAACCTTGCTGGAGCGTGATGGAGAGACCACCGGCGCCCGAGTCGGTCGGCGGCACCGCGTTCGGCAGCACGTAGTTGCCGAGGTCGCTGGTGGGCAGCACCCAGTAAGCGCGACCACGTTCGGCACTTTCCGCCGGGCGGAAGGTGTTGCTGAGCGGGTCGAACCGGAAGGCTTGGAAGTCCACACCGGCTTGCAGGCCGAGAATCGTATCGAACGAAGAGTCCTCGAAGGTGTAGGGCAGGGTCACCAGGCTCGGGCCAGCCGGGAGCGGCAGGCGCGGCGTCGGCGAGACCACCATGTTGGCTTCGAGATTCTTTTCCGCACCCGGAGGAGCGATCACGTTCACGCGAAGCTTTTGTGCACCAGCGAGATTCTCGTCCACTTCCACTTGGAAGTCCACGAAGCCAATCCCGTTGGCCGGGATGCTACCAATCGTCTTGGTGCCCGTCTCGCCCGTCGGGAAGGTCATGCCGTCCGGCAAGAACAGTCGGATCTGCGCGTTGTTCAGCGGCACTTCCTTGTCCACATCGGCAAACTGGTTGTCAATGTAAACGCGGACCGTGAACGGGTTCTGCGCAAAGGATTGCGGATCGTTCGGGTCGGTGGCCAGGAACTTCGGCGCGTCCACCACAACGGTGTACGGGTCGGCGTAGTCGGACACGCTCCAGGACGATCGGACATAGTGCACGATCGTGCGCTGCTGGCCGGGGCCCACAGTCGCTACGGGGAATCGCTGCACAAACGTCGTTTCGTTGATGAAGACGTCGGCTTCTTCCGCCGGGATCGGGGCGTTATCGCCGAAGACCCGGAGGTTGATGTTGTTGCCGAAGCTGGTCGTGGTGTGGTTGCCCACCTTGATCAGGTCGGTACCGGTCGCGTCCGGAGTTTCGGCCGGCGGGATGTTGTCCACGCGCAGACCGTAGTTGTTCGTTTGACCGAACAGGAACTGCATGTAGGGCGGGAACCGGAGGCTGCGGAGGTCATGACGACGCTCCGTGCGGATCGGTCGTTGGCCCGGCAGGTCGCTCACGCCGATATAGCCTTCGGGCGTTTGCTTGGGGTTACCCGTAGCACTAAAGCGAGTGGTGTGAGCCTGGTTGGCACCGGATTCAGAGTCAAAGACTCCATTGCCCGTGCGCATGCCCGGCAGACACGAGAAGAGCAGGCCGTAAGATTGCCCGTCCGCTGCCAGGTTGGTCATGCGCCAGCGCATTCGAGCGGCATCACCAAGCAGTCGGACCTGACATTCGACGTCTACATCTGCGTCGTTCCACGAGGCCACGATATAGCGTCGGCTGGCACCCACATAGGTAACGCGAAGGCCGCCGTCGCCAAACAAGGCCGAACCAGCGCCATCATTATCACCCTTGAGAATGCGAGCGAAGACATAGTCACCTACGGGGTCCGTCGGCGCCCCGAAGGTCAGCGCCATGTCGTCGTCAAAATTGCTCTGAACGCTCCCTAAGTTTCCAACCTGGAAAGCAAAGCGACCCGCCGCATCAAGGGTGCGGGCGGTAGGGGCGTAGCAGGGGCCATTTTGGCCACCGTAAGTCACGGTGCCGCTGGCACCCACGGAAATCCGCATCAACTCATTCTCAATGAGGTTGAAGCCATAGTCCGTGGAATACGGAGCCGTGTTCTGCGGGTCGATACATTCGAACGACCAGCCACCAGCACCAAACTGAGCTTGGGAGACCGCGGCGAGGGCGGCGGTCGCCATGAGCACTCCAAATCTGCGAATCATTTTGTTCTGTTCTCTTTCCAGGGTGGAGGCAGAACCCCTTAGTAGGGGCACTGCCTCCGGTCAAGTGACAAGCGTCGAGCGTAACCCCTAGGGGATCACCGGTCGGTTCAGGAGGCGGACACCCGAGAAGATGTAGCGCTCACCAGAGGCATCCATCACCGGACCCGGCTCGTCGCCGACTGCCCTTACACCCACGCGGTAGAAGATTTGAGCGGAGCCCGGGAAGGCTTGGCTGAAATCAATTGCCGGTGTGGTGATCGTGGCACCCGTTGCCGTCTCTCTATCGACGACACGAGACACGATTTGCGTTCGACCGCTCGGGAAAGTCGAGACATCCGACACTTGGACGACGTACTCGATCTGGATCGTCGGGTTAGCGCCACGCACGCTGCGGAACAGGACCGAGCGCGGAATGGCGACGGTTTCACCGTCAATCGGCTGAACTAGTTCGGTCGAGTTGAGCGGCGTAGCCGATCCGCTGGACGGCTGGCGTCCGCTGATGAAGTAGCACCATTCTGCGCCGGAAGTACCGCCGCCCGTGCCACCCGTGGTGTTACCCGTAGTGTTACCCGTCGTGTTACCCGTCGTCGAACCGGTCGTAGTACCCGTGGTGCTACCCGTGGTCGAACCGGTGGTCGAGCCCGTCGTGCTACCGGTCGTCAGACCGCCGCCCGTGGCACCACCGCCACCACCGCCGCCGCCATCACCCGGCAAGTCGTTCGGACTCACGCGGTAAATGGATTCGACGAAGTAGGTGAAGCGTTCGCCCACCGCAATCGGGGTCGGCGCAACCACGCCCACCGAGGGGACATCGTTGCAGTTGATGCCGCCGGAGAGCCCGTCGCCACCAAACATGCCAATGCCGTTGTCGTTCGGGGCATGCGTGCCCAGCAGGTCGTCGAAAGCGAAGCTCTGCGAGCCATCCACAACGGCCACCGGAGTGACGTTATTGTTGCGATAGACCTGCCAAGCGAAGCCGCTTTGGGTGCCACGGAAGAAGGCGTCGCGCTTCCAGGAGATCTTGACCCCCGGGTTGTTCGCGCTCACCGTGAGGGCTTCCACCGTCACGTTGTTCGCAGCGACGTTGTTGCTGCCTCGGCCTTGACCGAACAGCAGTCCCGCCACCACGAGCAGCACCACCACGCCAATGACGGCGTTGTTGTTGCCACCCGAGCGGGTGTTGCGCGTCTTCACCGAACCATCAGGGTTGATGGTGGATTGCGGAATGGGAACCGTAAAGAGGGGTTCCGCCTTGTCACCCGGGCGCACACCCACATAGGAGCGCGTCACGCGGACATAGGCCGAGTCGGCGTCGGTCGAACTCACGGTGGCATCGGCCACCAGTTGATCGCCGCGCGTGATGATGAGGGCCATGCCCTGCTTCAGACCCGAGGTTTCGCCTCGGTTCAGCAGCACTTCGCCACCCAGCACGTTCAAAACGGCTGCCGTGGGGAGGGTGCGCGAACTGATTTGGCTCATGGCGTCGAAGGCCATGGCCGCAAAGGCGTCTTCGAGAAGTTCTCCGTCATCAACAGAGTTGTCTCGGACGGCACTCGTACCCGCGACGGCGGCACCATTCACCACGCGGCCGGAGGCAACACTGGTCATGAGGACGCGAACCGAAACTTCGGCACGCTTACCGTTGCCAACTTCGGTGACCCGAGCGGCATAAACTTCGCCGTGGACGATCTTGCCGACTTCCATCGCTTGACCGAGACGAATCAGGTCGCGCGTGGATTCCAGCGGGCCAACGAGACCCAGATCTTCCATCTCACGGTACGCCCGCTCCAGAGTTTCCATCTGGAAGCGAGGGTTATCCTCCATCACGTCCAGGATGGCTTGCGCCGCCTGAACTCCGAAGGCGTTTTCAACGCCATTCTTGCCGACGAAATCAACGACGCCGACAGGTTCCCCTGCCGTTACCACTTGGGCATACGCCGTTCGCGGGGCCATTGCCACCGCCACGAAAGCTATCAGAAGTCCCCAAAGGGCCAACCAACGCATCTTCAGATCCTTACGCTGTGTCACGCGTGCTCCTCGATCTCCCTGGTTTGGATGCGCAATAGGGACGACAATGCCGGTCCTGTTGAACATGCCAGGTGAGACTATAGCCGATCCGCTTCACGCCTTGCAACCTCATTGACCCTGTTTCGCACGATTCTCGCGCGATGAGCACCAAATTGGCACTAAGACAGCGGCGAGGGGCGATTCAGAAGATCGTTGCGGGCAGAGTCCGCTAAACGCTCGACTATTTCGCGGACGGAATCAATGGGACTATTTGTTCGGATGACCGCATCCGCAAACGCACATTTCGCGCGGGTCGGCAGTTGCGCGTGCAACAACTGGTCCACGGCCCGCTCATCGCCCAGGCGTTCCAGCAGGCGACGGCGCTGCTCAGAGGGGCGGCACGTGACCACCCAAATTCGCTCGCACCATCCCGTGAGGGCGGTTTCGACTAAGAGGGGAACCTCGACAGCTTCCGGCTCGCGGGCCAGAATTTCGTCCCAAATCAATTGGTGAAGTTGGAGGTTGAGCGCGCGGCGGAGGGTGGGCTCGGTGGCCAGCACCTCGCGCAAGGCCACGCGGTCATCTAAAGAGGGGAGCCCGAGCGCGCGCGGGAGGTCTCGTTGAACCTCGGGCCGAGAACGAACCTCGGCGGCGACTTGATCTGCGCTCAGGGTACGCCAGCCGTTGTCGGCCAGCATCTGCAAAACGGTGGATTTGCCTTCGGCAATACCCCCCGTGACCGCGAGGGGCACGGGGGAATACGCCACGGGTTACTCGCCCTTCCCTTCCTTGGTGTCTTCGCCTTCGCTGCTGCGAAGCATGCCCTTCAGCATGCCGAGGCGTTCGCCAATGGTGGCGCCACCGGTCGGGGCGCGCGGGGTGGTCGGGGCCGGCTCGAAGTCTCCGCCTCGGTGTCCGCCACCGCGTCGGTTGTCGCGTCGGCCGCCTTGGCCACGGTCGCCTGGCATGCGGTAATCCACACCAGAACCGTAGGACGGCTTTTCGCGCAGGCTCAGCACCATGCGTCGGTCTTCCGGTCGCAAGTCAATCACCATCGGTTCGATTTCATCGCCGACGTTGATGGCTTCTTCGGCCTTCTTGATGCGGTTGTCGCTCATCTCGCTCATCGGCAAGAACGCTTCGATGCCTTCGGGCAGCCGGATGAACGCGCCGCTCTGCACCATGCGGGTGACGGAGCACTTGATCTTCTGACCGACCTTATAGATGTCGCGCACGGAATTCCACGGGTCCGGCAGCACTTGGCGCAAGCCCAGGCTGATGCGACCACCGGACGGATCCAGCTTCAGCACCTTCACGTTGATGGTGTCGCCCACCTTCAGCACTTCGCGCGGGTGGTCAATGCGCACCCAGCTCATTTCGCTGATGTGGAGCAGGCCGTCAATGCCGCCCAGGTCCACAAAGGCACCGTAGTCGGTCAGGCGGCGCACCGTGCCTTCCAGCACATCACCGGCCTTGACGTCCGTGAACATCTTGTCGCGAACTTCGGCCTTGCTCTGGTCTTCGGCCACCTTGTTGGAAAGGACCACCTTCTTGCGTTCCTTGTCCACTTCGATGATCTTGACGACCAGCGTCTGGCCCACAAACTTTTCGAGGTTGCGCAGGCGGCCATTGCCCACGTGCGTTGCCGGCACAAAGCCGCGCACGCCGATGTCCACCACCACGCCGCCCTTCACGCGGTCCACTACGGTGGCCTCGTAAGTGCGACCTTCTTCGAAGGCGTCCAGGATGCCCTGCCACATGGCGTCGAAGTCAGCTCGCTTCTTCGAAACGATCGGGCTGCCTTCGGTGCTGTTGGTGCGCAGGACGATGACTTCGAACACGTCACCCGTCTTCACCAGTTCATTGGCGTCGGAGATGTTCGAATCGGTTAGTTCGTTGAGGGGGATGATGCCCTCGGCCTTGGTGCCGAGGTCTACAAATACGCGCTCCTTTTCGACCAGGATGACCTTCGCTTCCACGCGGTCGCCCTTGTTCAGGCGGCCGGCACCAGCGGCTTCCGCGGCCGCTTCTTCACCGGAGAACTCGGCGAGGGCGGCTTCAAAGAGTTCCGCATCGCTCGGTCCACCCGCAGGGGCTTCGGGGGTCGTGGTTTCCACCGCGCCCGTTTGCACCGGGTCCGCGACGGGAGAGGCCTCCGCCATCACGGCGGCGTCAGTAGGAGTCAATTCCGCCGCCGCAGCGTCGGGGGTTGCGACTGCTTCACTCACCGGCGCACTCTCGGGGGTCGGTTCGTCAGTCGTAGCAGTCGTCGTCAGGTCGTCGGTCATACCGGTGGTCATCATCCTCAAGCACCGCCAAGGGCAAGTGCGGGACCCCAACTTTACCTCTTTTCTAAGGACAATGGGGAAGGTCGGACTTAGGGCGCATCCCGGGCCGTAAACTGGGCCCATGCGAAGGGCGGTCATTGACCTGGGCTCGAATTCGGTTCTGCTGGCCGTGGCCGAATTCGGGGAGGGTTTTTGGCACCCGGTTTATGAGTTATCGCAGGTCACCGGCATTGGGAAAGGTACCAAGGCCACCGGACGGTTGTGCGCCCAGGGCGTAGAGGATTCTTTGGCGGCCCTGCGCACGGCATTTGGGGATGCCAAAACCCACGGGGCCACGCAGGTGGTGGCGGCCGGAACGATGGCCCTGCGCATGGCCGAGGACACCCCGGAGTTCTTGCAGCGGGCAGCCGATCAAGGCACGCCGGTGCAGGTTTTGAGCGGAGATGATGAGGCCACCTTAGGGTTTATGGCGGTGGCAAACGACCCTCGCTTTGCGGGTGAAACCCGCCTGAGCATGGTGGACCCGGGCGGGCATTCCACCGAACTCGTCACTGCCGACCGCACCGCCGACGGATGGGAGGTGAAGTACCGCCACAGCTTCCCCATCGGGGCGCTTGCTCTCAGAGAAGGACCGCTCAAAGAAGAGGTTTGCTCCTTCCCTGCCCTCATGGCGGCAGTGAAAGATCTTGATGCCACCATAGGGTTGGAGTACCGCCCCCACCAGTGCGGCCATGTGGTCACGTTGGGGGCCACTGGCACCAACCTCATCTCCATCCGGACGCAACTGCGCCGGTGGGACCCCGAACTCGTGCACGGGCAGGTGCTGGATTACGAAGAGATCAGCAAAGCCGTGGCCTGGCTGGGCGGCATGACGCTAGAAGAACGACGCGCGATCCCGGGGCTCGAACCCGGCCGCGAACACACGCTGCACGCCGGGGCGCTCATCTTAGAGCGGTTCCTGTTCGCGCTCCACGCCCTCAACTGCACGGTGAGCGTGCGGGGCTGGCGGCACGCGTTGCTGGAAGACGACCGTTACTTCCATTGAGGCACTCTTAGTAGAATTCTCGCATGGATCGTCGGCAGGCAGGCAAGTGGCTGGCGATCCTTAGCGGCATCACCGTGCTGGCCTTGGCCGGGCAGATGCAACTCCGTTCCCAAGCCCCGCGCGAGCCGATTGCGGCGCCCACCCCCGTCAAAATCGAGTGGATTGAGGTGACGGTGCGGGGGCACGTGCGCACGCCGGGCCGCTACCGACTGCAAAAAGGCAAAACCCTACGCGATGCCCTAAAGCATGCCAAGCCCAGGGCCGGGGCGGTGCTGCCCAACATCCCGCTAGATGAACCGCTGGCCGACGGCATGGCGATTTTCATCGAGGCTCCACCCGTCCCTTAGCGCCGGTAAAGACGATACGACTCGTAGGCGCCCCCGCCGGTGCCCGGAATGAGTTCCAATTCTCCGCCCTGAGCGCGAACGCCCTCCATGAAAGCGGGCGTGATACGCCCCGTCCGCGTGAATAGGAGCGACGTGCCGCCCGGCTGCCTTTCCAAATCTTCGGGGATCGAGGTCATCAAGACGACTTTTCGGGCGTAGGCCACCATTGAAGGCAACGACGTCTGCTGGAGGCGCGCCTCGTAGGCGATCCCCTCTTGTTTCGGCAATTGGTAGAGGACAATCGGGGCGCCCGGCAGGACTTGCTTAGCCAGTCGGAGTTCATCCCGCGCTTCAACTTGGCCGCTGGCCCCGCCCCACCAGGCCATGCCGCCGATGACAACTACGGCGACGATTCCGAGCGCCCACCGTGCCTGCGCCACCACGCGTTGGAACTCTTCGGGGCGGATGCTGATGGCCGCCACGATAGCCATCGCCGGGAACGCAGGCAGGATGTAGTGCGGCAACTTGCTCTGCGAGATGCTAAAGAACACCGTAACCAAAATCAACCAGCGGGCAGCGTAGCGGTAGTCCGCGCACTGGCTCCAGTAGGTGCGCGATCGAAGGGCCCTCAGGCTCCAGGGCAACGCCGTAATGATCAAAACCACCGGGAAGTAGATGGGGGTCATCCAGAATGGGGTGCGGTGGGCGGTGTCGCCGCCGAGGAAGCGATTGACGTTCTGCTCAATCAAGAACTCTTGGACGAAGAGCTCCCGATTCACGAGATAGCACGGCAAATACCAGGTGCAGATCACAGCCACCATCACCGCGATGCCGCCCAGCCAGCCCCCCCGCCAGGCGGGTCGCAATTCCTTTTCGCCGAGGTAGTTCCATAGCAAGAATGCGCCAAAGAACGCCAGCGTCACCGGCCCCTTGGCCAGCACCCCCATGCCCAGCCAGAACCCGGTGCCGACCCGGAACTTGGGCACCTCCAGGCTCTTGAAGAACGTACTCAGCGCCCCCGCCAGGCACATCACAAAGAGGGCATCGGGTGTCATCAGGTGCCCCATCACCACCGGCAGCAGCATGGAGCCATAGATGAGGGCCACCACCCCGGCGCTGGGTTCCCGACCCGTGGCCGCTAGCCAGCGAGTGAGAATCCACGCCGTCACCATGGTCGCGACCGCGCTAGGCAGACGCATGGCGAACTCCGGCGCAAAACTGCCGAACAGTTGGTACGGAATCAACGCCGCCCAGTAGATCAGGATGGGCTTCTCGAACCACGGCGCTCCGTTGTAGAACGGCGTGATCCAGTCGCCTCGGCGGCTCATTTCCGAGACAATTGCCGCATAGAAGCCCTCGTCGAGATCGAAAAAGGGCGGAATCCACGAGCCCAGCAGCGGCAACAGCACCCACCACCACACCCGGCGGAAAGTGAGGGTCGGCGCGGCGGCCTCGGACATACCCTGGGAGTATGGCAGAGGCCAAAAAATGCGCCCGCGACCCTTACCTTTCGCCACTTTTCCCCGTAGAATTAGGGAAGGAGCGGGGCATGCCACTTTTTGAATATCAGGCCATGGACGCCGAGGGCAAGCAGCGGAGTGGCACCACTCTGGGCAAGTCTTTGGACGAAGCGCTGAAGAAGCTGCAAAACCAGGGCTTGATTGTCACGGGCCTCTCGCAGGCTCCGGGCGGCCTGGATGCCACCCCACCGCCGGGGGCACGGGCGCGGATGGAGCAACCTCGCGGCGCGGCGATCCCAGGGGCGATCCCCACCGGACCGCAACCCGGAGATACACCGCCTCCCCCGCCACTGGATGCCCGCAACCCTGTGCGCTCCTATGTCATCGGCGGGATGTTTGAGCACGTCGGCCTGCGGGACCTGATGTTCTTCTTCCGGCAGTACGGCACCATGCTGGGCGCTGGGGTGAACCCTGTACAGGCGCTGCAGACCTTGAGCAACCAAACCACCAGCCGCAAGCTGAAGTCGGTGTTGCAAGAGGGCTCGGCGCACGTACGAGAGGGGCGACCTTTCTCCGCCTGCATGCAGCGGTACCCCGAAGTGTTCTCGCCGCTCGCCGTCTCCATGATCCGGGCCGGGGAACTCGGCGGCACCCTGGAACACCAATGCTTCCACCTCGCGGACTATTACGAGCACGAGCACTCCATCGTCACGCTCATCAAGAAGGAGACCTTCTATCCCAAGATGCTGGTAGTGGTGGCGATCATCATCATCGTCGGGGCGAATTTCATTATCCGCAGCGTGGTGGGCCAACCCACCTTTGCCATTAAGTCTCCGTTCGAGAGTATCGGCTTCTATCTCTTTGTGGCGGCCTTGATTTTGGGGCTACTTTTCTACAATCGCGTGTTCTCCAAGATCCCCGCGTTTCGAGAAACCATTGACCAAATTGCCTTGCGCATTCCGTACATCGGCAAGACCGCCCACGGCTTTGCTATGGCCCGTTTCGGGCGGGCGTTCGGGGCGCTCTACCGCTCCGGTATGAGTATGCCGGAAAGCACCCGCCTCGCCGCTGACGCCTGCGGAAACCTGGCCGTGCGACGTCAAATTTATCCGGCCTCCGAATGGTTAAAGGAAGGCATCGGCATCACCGAGGCCTGGGGACGCACGGGCGCCTTCAACCAGATTGTGCTGGACATGACTGGCACTGGGGAGCAAACCGGAAACCTCGATCAGATGCTGCTCAAGGTCTCGGAATACTACGAAGACGAAGGGCGGGTGCGGGCCAAGCAGGCCGCGCAAGTCTTGACCGTGGTGGTCATGCTCGCGGTGTTCATCTTTATCGGCATGATCGTCATCAATTTCTGGACGGGATACTTTACAAGGATCTTCGATTACGCGGAGCCCTAAGGTTTGCCCGATCATTACGAAGTTTTAGGCATTGACCGCGAGGCCGATGACGCGGCTGTCCGTCAGGCGTACCGGCGGCTAGCGCGCACCTACCACCCAGATGTCAACGACAGCCCGGAGGCGCGAGCCCAGTTCGAGGCCGTGCAATCCGCCTACGAAACTCTGAGTGAGCCCCTGCGCCGCCAGGCGTACGACGCCCTTACCGCCCGCGACCACGAGCAACGGCAAGCCGAGGAAATCCGAGAGCGGATGCGCCGCATCCGCGAAGAGCGCGAGGCCAAGGAGGCCGAAGAACTCCGCCGCCGCGCCGAAGCCCGCCGGATGGACCACGTGCGCCCCACCTTTGACGAGCACGAATACCGTGCCCTCCGCGCCGACGTGGATGAAATGCAGAAACTGGCCAACCGGGGCGAGCTTGCCGCCGCCTCCCTGCTGGCCAAGCGGATTCTCGAAATTGATCCTCGCCAGGCCGACGCCTACGCCGTGCAGGCCGACTTTGCCTTGGCCCAGGGTGATGTGCGCGCTGCCGCCACCGCGTACGCCTTTGCCGCCCAGTTCGCGCCCGACAACGCGGTGTACTTGCGGCAATACGAGGCGCTCACTGTCGCCGCCGCCCGCGCCCCGCAAAGCCGCGTGGCCCGCGATGAACGCGCGGGTCGCCCCCTCACTCTTGCCTTTGCCACCATCTTGGGGCTCGCCTGCTACCTGGCGCTGGCCCGAGAGCCCGCGCTGGTGCCGCAATTCGGCCCGCTTAGCGAGTGGACGGCCGGGGTGCTGATGGCCTTCGTGGTCAGCGGTTTTGCCCTGGGGCTGGCCGGGGCCTGGGGCGGCTACCTCAGTTCCTGGAGCATCAGCATGGAAAGCAGCGTCCAGCGGGTCGGCCCGGTGGTGTGGGTGCTCATTCTCGCGCCGTTCTCCTTCCCTCTTTGCGCGGCCGTCCAGTGGTGGTTTGCCTACCGTCGGCGGGGATGGTCGCACCCGGCATTCCGGCTCATGATCCTGGTCATCTCCGGGCTCGCCATCCTCGCCGTGGGCGGCCTGCCTTCGGGTTGGGGGCTGGTCGGGCAAATGCTGCTGTGGGGAGGCAACGTGATGGGCATCGCCGCGCTGCTGGGGTGGGCCCTGGGGGATGTCCGGAACCGCGTTTGAGCGACCGGTAAACTCTGGCCTCGATGCCGAAGCGCTACTACCTGACCACACCCATTTACTATGTCAATAGCGTGCCCCATGCCGGCCACGCGCTGACAATGATGGTGTGCGACGCCACCAAGCGCCACCGTGAGCTGCGCGGGGAGGAAGTGGTGTTCCTGACCGGCACCGACGAGAACGGCACGAAGGTCGCCGAGGCCGCCGCTGCCGCCGGCGAGACTCCGCAAGCCTTCACCGACCGCATCAGCCAGGCCTTTGTGGAAGCCTGGCGCAAGCTCGATTTTCAGTACGACGACTTCATCCGCACCACCGAACCCCGCCACCACGCGGCCGTCCAGCGCCTTTTCGACATCCTCCGCGAAAAGGGCCACGTCTACATGGGCTCGTACGAAGGGTGGTACGACGTTTCCGCCGAAACTTTTGTGCGTGAAGCCGACCTGGTGGACGGCAAGAGCCCGGACGGCAACGAAGTGCGATGGGTGAGCGAGGAGAACTACTTCTTCCGACTCAGCGCATTTGGCGATCCTTTGCTCGCCCATATTGAACAAAACCCCGAGTTCTTGCAGCCCGAAGGCCGTCGCAACGAGGTCATTTCGTTCATCAAGCAGGGCCTGCGCGACATGTGCATCACGCGCGCCAACCCGGGCTGGGGCATCCCCGTGCCGGGCGACGATAGCCGCGTGATTTATGTATGGTTTGACGCTTTAATTAACTATCTCGCCGCGACGGGATGGCCCGAAGCTGGGTGGGAAGACCTGTGGCCCTGCGACGTGCACTGGATGGCCAAGGAGATCTTTACGCGGTTCCACGCCACGCTGTGGCCCGCCATGCTGATGGCCGCCGACCTGCCCCTGCCCCGCACGGTCATCGCCCACGGGTGGTTCACCTTCGGCGAAGGCGGCAAGATGAGCAAGAGCAAGGGCAACGTCATCAACCCCGACGACCTTATCCAGAAGTTCGTCGAGGCCGGGTGCCAACCCGAGCTCGCAATGGATGCCGTGCGCTGGGTGCTGGCCCGCAGCGTGCCCTACGACAACGACACGAACTTCACCGAAGATTCGATCGAGCGGATTTACAACGCTGACCTCGCCAACGACCTCGGCAATGCCCTCAACCGGGCGCTGAATATGGCGCACAAGTTCGTGGGCGGCCAGATTCCGGATGCCGAACCCGAAGCCGACCTCGTGGCCGCCATCGCCGAGGCCAAAGCCAAGGTCGCCGACGCCTTTGATCGCCACCGGATTGACGAAGCCGCCGACGGAGCCATTGGCCTCGTGCGATTTCTCAACAAGTACATTGACACCCGCGCTCCGTGGGCCCTGGCCAAGAGCGAAGACCCGGCGCTGGGCGCCGTGATGCTCTCCATCCTGCTCGGCCTGCGCGCCAGCGAGGCCCTGGTGCGGCCGTTCATCCCGCACGCCGCCGACGCCATGGCCAAGCAGCTCAACCTCGCCCCGCTCACGGATTACGACGCAATTGGCACCCCCGCCAGCCTCCCCGCAGGCACCAAGCTCAACAATCCCGAGCCGATGTTCCCGCGCCTGGAGCGCGCCAAGCCCGAACCCAAGCCCGCTGCCGCCCCGGCGGAGAAGGCCGAGAAGAAGGAAAAGCCCAAGCGCGGGCTGCCCGAGCCTGCCCCCGAAGTCAGTATTGACGAATTCTTCCGGTTCGACTTGCGCGTGGCGCGGATCATCGAAGCCGAACGCGCCGAAGGAAGCGACAAGCTGATGAAGCTGCAGGTGCGCGTGGGCGACATCCAGCGCCAAATCGTGGCCGGCATTGCCAAGCAGTACGCCCCTGAGGACCTCATCGGCCGCCAAGTGGTAGTGGTGTTCAACCTCAAACCCGCCAAGCTTATGGGCCTGGATAGCCAGGGGATGATCATGGCTGCCGACGGCCCGGATGGCGGCGCGATCCTGCTGGAACCGGACAAGGAAGCGCCCGAAGGCTCCCGCGTTCACTAAGCGAACGCTCAGATCTCCACGCCGTGCATCCACTCGATGCCGGCGGGGGTCACTAGCGCCAGGTCGAATCTCAGTTCGTGCTCTTGCAGTTCGTGCGCCGCTTGGTACGCCTCGGCGGCTTGGCGCAGGCGCCGGCGTTTGGTCGGGGTCAGGCTCTCCAGGGCGGCCGTCAGCCCCGCCGTGCGCTCCTTCACTTCCACCATCACCAGGGTGTCGCCCTCCAGGGCCACCAAGTCCAGTTCCCCGCCGCCCCCGCGCCACCGGCGGGTCAGCAAGGTATAGCCCCGGGCCAGAAGCTCGGCGGCCGCGCGGTCTTCGGCGGCTTTGCCTACGGATTGAGGACCAGACATCCTTGCAGTTCCGCCTGCCGCACGGGCGCAAAGGATCGGCGGTGTATCGGGCACGGGCCGTAGCGGTTCAGCGCCTCCAGGTGGGTGGGGCTAGGGTAGCCCTTGTGCTTCTCGAATCCGTACTGCGGCCAGCGCCGGCCGGCGGCAATCATGTAGGCGTCGCGCTCCACCTTGGCCAGGATGCTGGCGGCGGCAATGGCGGCGTGGTGCCGGTCGCCCTTCACGATGGCCCGCCCCGGCAAGGCCAGCCCCAGGGGCACCCGGTTGCCGTCAATGGCGGCGCGTTGGGCGGATTTTTGGATGGCGGCCACGGCGCGGCGCATGCCCTCTTCGGTGGCGCCCAGCACGTTGTATTGGTCCACGTCGTCGTGGGTCATCGCCACCACGTGGAAGGTGGCCTCCGCGCGGATGCGGGCGGCCTGGGTTTGGCGCTGGCGTTCGGTCAGGGCTTTGCTGTCGCCCAGGCCCGTGATGTCGAACCCGGGGGGCAGCCACACCGCCGCAACGACGACCGGACCGGCGAGCGGACCTCGCCCGACCTCGTCCACGCCCAGTTCGTCCTCAAACCATTCCATTGTTCTTCACCAGACGCACCGGGTTCGCGCGAGGATTCAGGCGCCGCGCCGGGCAGTCCCGGTGGCCTCACATCCCCGCGCCGATTCGTCTATACTCTAGCCCACGCGGCGGATATAGCTCAGGGGTTAGAGCGCCTCACTGTGGCTGAGGAGGTCGTGGGTTCGAGACCCATTATCCGCCCCAAATTTTCCTTACTCGTCCGTCGGCATTTGATCGGCGGACGTCATCCGCATTCGATCCAGTCAGGGAACGCGTGACAAATGGCAACCCACAGGTCTTTTACGCATTCTAACACACTAAGACATCCGGAACGAATCAAAGTCCATTTGTGTTGATGCCGTTGATTGCGGGATCAAATCACTTAGTAACCGCTCGGACAATCCAACTTCCTCTGCAAGGTTAGCAACATACAACCCACGGCTAGCAAGGGTCTCAAGAAACTTCTTATGGATAACACTCGTGTCAGGCATAATCCAGACCGGCTCTGGGCCCCGCCGGTAACCGAGCGAGGAGAACCTTCGAAACGCGTTTGTATATGCGGCGTCCGATAAGGCACCATTCGCATGCATCTGCTTGACGATTGCCTGCATGGAAATTCGCCATCGACTACGTAACCGTCCAAGTTTATCAAGATTAACAATGGATGGCACTTCGTTCTTCAAGACTTCCCATGGCGCAAGAAACTCTGCGGCAAATCCGTGAGCCATTGATTCAATCAAATCAAGTGAATGCCCCCTCGATCTTTGGTCTAACTCTAGCTCACGGTGCATGACCAAGTGGCCTAGCTCGTGAGCCAAATCGAATCGCATCCGAGCTGGGTCATCCTGAAGCGAGTTCAAAAGGATAAACGGGATATCGTTGGACCAGAATGCAAAACCATCCAGGTGCTGCGATCGCTCACGCACAAAGAAAAGCCTTATGCCCCTTGACTCAACTAACCTCATTACATCACTAATCGGACCCCAGCCTAACCCCCAATATGCCCGCAAGGCCCTAGCCGCACCTGCGCCAATGGCTCTGGGGTCCCGCACAGCGCTGTTCCAATCAACGGGCATAGGTGGCAAATCGCATACAGGGTACTTAACGAATCGCTCAACCAAAGGAGCCACCAACGTTGGAACGACGTGGGCATAGAACTCAGCCCGATCTCGTACAGCCGCCGGGCAAGACGATCTTTTTCTGAAAGTAACTGCACTCTCTGGGGCCAGATACTTCGTATGCCGAAAGAATGATGGCGGGAACGTAACTCCCCTTTGCCGGAACGCGTCGACGAGCTGACCAACATACTCGTCGACATCAAAGTCCGACTTCTCCAACCGCGCTACAAATGGTTGGGATCGACCCATAAGGCTAGCCAATTCCTTCTGAGTGATACCCGCAAATGCCCTTGCGAGAGTCACACAGTGACTTGAGCGTATGTCGGCGAAACCGACATTCTCTTGACCATTCGCTGCCAATTCTTACCTACCTCAATTGGCTTCTGGCTCGAAGGTGATATCTTCGACAGGCACCAACTCTTGTTGCATGGGCCTTCGGATGATTAACGGTTCACTGGTATTTGAGATCCCCGCTCTCCATACGTTACTGTTGGAAGGTTGAGGGCCGAATAGCAAGTGCAGCTCAAATGCATCGTTGCCCTGCTCATCCACCAACGGTATGAGAAGCGCGTAGGCGAACTGGGTCACCTGCTCTTCTTCGGGGTCACCTTCGAAGAGGCTGTATTGCGCAGGGGGAGCCGTCTCCCTTTCTCGTCCCTTGGCATGGATGAAGTACTTGCCCTTCTCTCGCCGCGCAAAATAGAGAGCAAACAGACTAGTTTGCCCGTCGTGCTCAACCCTGAGGAAATTTTGCGTCGGACCGTATGGTACTAGTTGGACCGGTGCGTTATCGGCGAGGTCATTTGCGATAGCATCAAGCCAGACGGTTCTCTCATACGGACCTGCTACACAGCTGGCCAGGCGTGCGTGCAGGGCCTTACGCATCCCTCGCGCTCGTTCGCCACTCTCAAGAACGGCTCGGAGGCAGTGCATGACTTCGTCGGATACTTTTATCGTGCCAATCATGGCTGGTAATATTCTGACGACGAAACGACGCGGTTTGATTCACCATGGGCCAAAATTCGCGGAAAGGTCCACCTTCCAGCTGTCAGTCGAAGTCGTAGACACCAGACGTGTTGCCCCACGGCTTGAAGGAGGACTGTGATGTCATGGCTATTCGTCCGTCGGCATTTGGTCGGCGGAGGTCGCCCCGCCCACGTTGCGCGCCCGGTCCTTGGCCGCCTGCTGCACGCCACCACCGCCAGCCCCTTGTAGGGCTTCCGGGTTCTGCACCGGCGCCATTCCTCCGGCCGCACTCGGCATCACGCCCACATTGCCTTGGCTACTATCGCCCGAACCCCCCGCCGCCGGCGCCGAACCGCCTTCCACGGCCGGAGTCGAGCCCGCATCGGGCGTGGCCCCCGCATCTTCAGCGGCCGGCGGATTGCAACCCACCAGCAAGAGGGACAAAGCGAGGAACAAAAACCCATGCCGCATGCCTGAATGATACATCACATTCCCCCTCCGCAAGCCCTACGCGGGGGATGACACAACCCGCCCCGACATGTTATCATTTGTCTACCTATCATGTCGGAACGCACCCGCGCCCAAGAACCCCTGATCGAGCCTGCCGCCAAAGCAGACCAGATCGTGGTGCACGGAGCCCGGGAGAACAATCTCAAGAACATCAGCATCGCCATCCCGCGAAATAAGCTGGTGGTGGTCACCGGCCTCAGCGGCTCCGGCAAGAGTAGCCTCGCGTTCGACACCATCTTTGCCGAAGGCCAGCGCCGCTATGTAGAGAGCCTCAGCGCCTACGCCCGCCAGTTCCTCGGGCAGATGGACAAGCCCGACGTGGACCACGTGGAAGGCCTCTCCCCCGCCATTTCCATCGACCAAAAGAGCACCAGTCGCAACCCCCGCTCCACCGTCGGCACTGTTACCGAAATTTACGACTACCTGCGCGTGCTCTACGCCCGCGTGGGCATCCCCCACTCCCCCGCCACCGGCCTGCCCATCAGCCGCCAAACCCCCGACGAGATCGTGGACCGCGTGCTGGCCTACCCCGAGGGCACCCGCCTGCAAGTCCTCGCCCCCATCGTGCGCGGCCGCAAGGGCGAATACAAGAAGGAGATCAAGGAGATCGCCTCGCAGGGTTTTGTGCGCGTACGGGTGGACGGCGAGATTTACGAAGTCAGCGACGACATCCCGATGGCCCGTTACGAGCAGCACACCATCGAAGTCGTCATTGACCGCATTGTGCTGAAGGAAGGCGTGCAGCGCCGCCTCACCGAGAGCGTCGAAACCGCTCTTAAGCTCGGCAAGGGGCTGGCCGTCCTCACCATTCAGGAGCCCGACGCCCCCGAACCCCGCGAGGAAGTCTTCAGCGAGCACTACGCCTGCCCGGTTTCCGGCTTCACCCTGCCCGAGCTTGAACCTCGGATGTTCTCGTTCAACTCGCCCTACGGCGCGTGTCCCGAATGCACCGGCCTGGGCACCCGCACGGAGTTCGACCCCGACCTCATCATCACCGACCCCACTCTGCCCCTCCGCGATGGCGCCATCCGCCCATTCGTCTACAAGAGCGGCGAAACCAAGGAGTGGTGGCCGGAGGTGCTGGACGCCCTGGGCCGCGCCATCGGGTTCGATGCCAGCCTGCCGGTGAGCGAAATCACCGAAAACCAGATGCAGTACGTGTGGCACGGCCACGACGACCCGCTGGTGGTGCAGATGAAGTACGGCAAGGGCACCCGCACCTTCACCACCGAATGGAAGGGTGTCATCGCCATTCTCCGCCGCAAGTGGGAGAACACGGAAAGCGAGTGGGTGAAGAACGACCTGGGGCAATACATGAGCACCCGCCCGTGCCCCGTGTGCCAGGGCCAGCGCCTGAAGCCCGAGAGCCTGACCGTCCTCATTGACGGCAAGACCATTTCGCACATCGCCGCCATGAGCGTAGGGGATGCCCTGGCGTTCTTCCGCAACCTGCCCGAGCGGCTTTCCGCCCGCCAGTGGGCGATCGGGGAGCGCGCCGTCAAGGAGATCACCGAGCGGCTGCACTTCCTCGACAACGTCGGGTTGACCTACCTGACCCTGGACCGCAGCGCCAACACCCTGGCCGGCGGCGAAGCCCAGCGCATCCGCCTGGCCACCCAGATTGGGAGCGGCCTGATGGGCTGCCTGTACGTGCTGGACGAGCCCAGCATTGGATTGCACCAGCGGGACAATGCCCGGCTGATTGAAACGCTCAAGCGCCTGCGCGACCTCGGCAACACCGTGCTGGTGGTGGAACACGACGAGGACACCATGCGGGCCGCCGACTGGCTGGTGGACCTCGGCCCCGGCGCGGGCGAGCACGGGGGCTACGTGGTGAACGAGGGCCCCTACGAAGAGTTCATCCAGCGAGATTCGCCCACCTCGCTCTACATGCGCGGCGACAAGAAGATTGAAGTGCCCGCCCAACGCCGTGAGCCCCGAGCCCCCGAACCCGGCGGGCCGGGCTGGCTCAGCCTCTACGGCGCCACCGGGCACAACCTCAAGGGTGTGGACCTCCATATCCCGGCGGGGTGCTTCGTCAGCGTCACCGGCGTCAGCGGCAGCGGCAAATCCACCCTCATCCAAGACACCCTGCACCCGCGCCTGATGTTCGAACTCTTCGGTACGCGCAGTGCATGGGAACACCACCGCGAAATCCGAGGCGTGGATCAATTCGACAAGGTGATTGACATTGATCAGTCGCCCATCGGGCGCACCCCGCGCAGCAACCCGGCCACCTACACCGGCACGTTCGACCTCATCCGGGCTTTGTTTGCCATGGCTCCCGATGCCAAGATGCGCGGCTACACCCAGGGGCGATTCTCTTTCAACGTGAAGGGCGGCCGCTGCGAAGCCTGTCGGGGCGACGGCATCATCAAGATCGAAATGCACTTTCTTCCGGACGTCTACGTGCCGTGCGAGCTGTGCAAGGGCAAGCGCTACAACCGCGAAACGCTGGAAGTGCGCTACAAGGGCAAGACCATCGCCGACGTGCTGGAGATGACGATTGAAGAAGCCACCGAGTTCTTCGCACCCATCCCCAAGATCCACCGCAAGCTGGTGACGCTCCTGGATGTTGGCCTCGGCTACATCCGCATGGGGCAGCCCGCCACCACCCTTTCCGGGGGTGAAGCCCAGCGCGTCAAGCTGGCGGAAGAACTCAGCAAGCGGGCCACGGGGCGCACGCTCTACATCCTGGATGAACCCACAACGGGCCTGCACTTCGAGGATGTGAATCGTCTGCTCACCGTGCTGCACCGGCTGGTAGAAGGGGGCAACACCGTGGTCGTGATTGAGCACAACCTGGACGTCATCAAGACCTCTGACTGGGTGATTGACCTGGGGCCGGAAGGCGGCAGCGGAGGCGGCACCTTGCTGGTGGCCGGCCCGCCGGAAGCCATCGTTGCCCACCCGACCTCGCACACCGGCCGGTTCCTCGCCCCGCTCTTGGAGCGAGATCGCGTCCCGGTGAGCTAGAGCGTTACTTGGTGACCAAGACCGTCGTCAGCACCTTCGGGCGCTGGCGAGTCTTGGCCTGCAGAACCTTGCGAACTTGCTGCTCGATGGTCGCGCGGAAGTAATCCGTCTCCTGCATCTCGAACTCTGTCAGGCGCCCAATCGCGCCGCGCAGCATGTCCTGGATCTCGGGCACCACGTCATCGCCGCCGCACACCCCGTGGGCTTCCACGTGCGGGTTGGCCACCATCGTGCCGTCGCGGTCCACGGCCAGGGTCACCATCACAATCCCGTCGTGGGCCATCTGCTGGCGCGCCCGCAGCTTGTCCATTTCAATCGGGCGGCCCTCGTTCTGGTCAATCATCACTTCGCCGGTGGTCACCGGCTTGCCCAGCCAGGCCTTCTGCTCGTCCAGTTCCAGCGGGTCGCCGTTGTCCAGCACAAAGATGCGGTGCGGGGCGTGGCCCATGGCCAGCGCCATCTCCTTGTACGCCTTTTGGTGCAGGGGTTCGCCGTGCACCGGCGCGAGATAGAACGGCTTGGTGAGCGTGATCATCGTCTTCAGCTCGTCCTGGTAGCCGTGCCCGCTCGCGTGGATGGGGGTCGGGGCGTCGGTAATCACGTTCGCGCCGCGCCGCACCAGATTGTTGATGACGCGGTTGATCTCGCCCTCGTTGCCCGGGATCGGGCGGGTGCTAAAGATGATTGTGTCGCCTTCGTGCACCTTCAGGCGGCGGTATTCGCCCCGCGACATTTGGCTTAGGGCGGCGTTCGGTTCGCCCTGGCTCCCCGTCAGCAGCACCATCAGTTGCTCGGGCGGGTAGTCGCTCATTTCGTCCATCGAAATCAGCGTTTCGCGCGGGAACCGCACGTATTCCATTTGCCGCGCCAGGTTCAGGGTCTGCTCCATACGGCGGCCCATGATGACGACCTTGCGGCCAAATTCGTGGGCGATCAAAATCGCCTGCTGCATCCGGTGCAGGTGGCTACTAAAGGTGGTGATGAGCACCCGGCCCCGCGCCCCGGCCACTAGCGGCCGCAGGCCCTCGGTCACCGCGCTTTCGCTCAGGCCCCAGCCCGGCGTGGTGGCATTGGTGGAGTCGCTGACGAGCAGCAGCACGCCCTCCTGCCCCAGCTCAATCAGCCGCGCCATGTCGGTCAGTTGCCGGTCCACCGGCGTGAAATCGAACTTAAAGTCGGCCGTAAACAGCACAATCCCGTGCTGGGTGCGGATGGCCAGGGCGCACGTCTCGGGGATGGAGTGCGTCACGCGCACAAATTCCACTTCCAGTTCGCCCGCCGGCACCTTGGCGCCGGGCTTCACTTCCACCATCTTGGGCATCGGCCCCTTCCAGCGGTCGTCCAGGCGCAGTTCAATCAAGGCCAGCGTCAGCTTTGTGCCGTAGATCGGGCAGTTGATGTGCGGCAGCAAGAACGAGATCGCCCCGATGTGGTCCTCGTGCGCGTGGGTGATGAACAGCCCCTTGATCCGATCCTTGTTCTCGATGAGATAGGTGAAGTCGGGGATGACGATGTCCACCCCGTACTGCTCGGCGTGCGGGAAGGAGATGCCGCAGTCAATGACGATGAGATCGTCGCCCTGTTCAAGTACCGTACAATTCTTTCCGATTTCGCCGGCCCCGCCCAGGGGGATCAATCTAAGGTCACTCATTGGAGCGAAGGATACCGGCGAGGCTAGTTCAAGTCGCGCCAACCGGCGGCCCACCGGAGGCCCCGTCTGAGCATCTTGGCGGCCATTTCGTTGTCGAAAACGTTGGGGTGATGGCCCAGCGAGCAGTAGAAAATCCGGCCTCGGCCGTACTGCTTGGTCCACGTCACCGGCATGCGGCAGCGCTGCTTACCATGCGGCCCGGGGGCGGCGGCCTGCGGGAACGTGCTGTAGGCCAGCACCTTCACCGCGGGGTCCACGTGCATGTAGTACTGCTCGGTGGCAACCTCAAATTCGGTCAGTCCTTCGGTGATGGCGTGGCGGCGCGGACCGATGTGGATGAGGTGGCGCAGGCCATCGTTGCCGGGGTGCGCCACAAACTGGCCCCCGGTCATGAACTGCCACTCGCTGTCTTCGCGAAAGGCGTCGCACATACCGCCGTGGCAGCCGGCCACGGCCACGCCGCGCTTGGCAACGGCTTCGTAGACCTTGCTGGCGTTCTCGCCCAGGCCCGGCCCCATCGTCCAGTGGGGGACAAAGAGGTCGCCCTTGCGGTACTTGGCGATGCGGTCCATCTGGGCGAGGTCTTCTATCACCTCGACCTCGAATCCATCGGCGGTGAGCCAGGAGCGGTAGAGGTCAGCGAAGGCACCGGGGTGGTGGCCATCCCACCCTCCGGCAAGCACGAGTGCGCGCGGCATGGGTTCGGTCTTACCCGGTGGGCTCGTCGAGGAGGGCGGCCGTTTGTCTCATCAAATTGTCTTCGAGAATTGCCCAAATGAGAGCGTGAGGAAGCACGCCGAACGCGAACCACATGATCTGCTCTCGATCAAAGGGTTCCAGGCGTGAGCTGGCCGTTAGTGCAATGACTAGACCGAGAGTCAACCCAACAAGAATGCCCCTTTCAAATCGTTTTTCTTCCCTAAACTTGTGAAGACCTAATTGATTCAACCTTGAGCTATCAAGCAACTTTGCAACTAAGAAGAAGCTTGAAGTCATACATGCAAGCGCTCCAACCTGCCTATGAAAAGCAATCGTTACACACCCCAAAACAAAGGAAATGCAGGCCCAGACGACGGCTCGCTTTTTGTGTGCCTTCAGGACTTTGTGAAGTCTCGGATTGAATGTGCTACGAACTTGCTGCACCGAACGCCTCCCCCTTCTGGAGGACACCAAACAGTCTACCCTTCTGATGTGATTGAGTCGGTAGAGGACAGCACAGGGCGGTGCCCACCCCACCCTCCGGCAAGCACGAGTGCGCGCGGCATGGGTTCGGTCTTACCCGGTGGGCTCGTCGAGGAGGGCGGCCGTTTGTCTCATCAGTTTGCCTTCGAGAACGGAATAGATTGTGAGGAGCGTTGCTGTGACGACCAGAAACCACAACCTATTATCCGGACCAAGCCTATCAACGGGGCTGCCATCAAACATTCGCGCCGCGAACTGTGAAAATATTCCAGCGAACATACCATTTAGAAAATGACGTTCTTCCCTGAATCTGCTGACACTCGACTTCTTCGATCTTGAATACTCAAGCGGTTCACGGAGGCAAAAGAGAAAGGCGCCAATACACGCAAACCAGCCCATAGGCTTATTCAATAAGAGGAGCACACATCCCATCACAAACGGCACAAGGCTCCAATAGAAAACCCGTTGCATATGTTGCATCAGGATTTTTTGAAGCTCCGGATTGGGTGGGCTTTGCTTTCTGGGCATTGGATGGCTCCAGTGACGAGTGAGTTAGGCGAACCTTACCCCGGTTCGCCAACTCGAGATGGCGAAGTTTTGCGCATCAAGATACCATCGAGCACCAGCAACGCCAGCCCCTGCGGCATGATTTCCATGCCCGTGACCCAAACATCCCGGTACTCAGTTGACAAGACCAAAGTCAGCCCCACCGCGATGTACATGATGTTCAGCCCCTGATTGAACGCCAGGAACTCCCGGAACTTCTGGTAGCTCGCGGGCGGCTTCCCTTTCCAACTGAACGCGACAATGGCAAGGTTTACCAATGCCCAGCCCGCGGTCATGCCCCCCACCGAACTCCTTAATGCGAAGAGCAGAATGATCCCCGCCGCCAGTGATGAGCCGGACCACAAGGCCAGCCGCCGCAGGTGCGCCTTCAGTTCGCGGGCGACGACTTCCACCGCCTCAGTCCACCAGGCGAACCTGGTTCTCCGTCAGCCCTTCCTCCGTCACATCGCGGTAGAAGCAGCTGCGGAAGTTCTCGTGGCACGCGGCGCCCACCTGCCGGATCTGCATCAGCAGGCAATCCTGGTCGCAATCCACGCTTAGGCGCACCACTTCTTGCGTGTGTCCGCTCGTCTCGCCCTTCACCCAAAACGATTGGCGGCTGCGGCTCCAGTAGGTGGCCCGGCCCGTTTCCAGCGTGCGGCGCAGGCTCTCGGCGTTCATCCACGCCATCATCAGCACGTCGCCGTTGTCCGCATCCTGGGCAATCGCGGGGATCAACCCGTTGTCATCGAACTTGAGGCCTTCAATCAGGCCGGCGGGAACAGAAATCATGACAGGAGTTTACCGACGCCGCACCTAGCCGACCCGGTATCCTACGCGCAACCGTGGAGGAGACCCCTTCGACATCTTCAGCCCCCACCCGGCCCGTGCGACCGCCGGGCGCGAGTTGGGGAATGGCCCTGGCCACCATCACCTTCGTCATCGGCGTGGGGCTGGTCGTGCTCACCTTTTGGCAGGCTTATCAGGTCTTCACCACGCCCGCGGCCGCCGCGGTCGGCGCGGAAAAGAGCGGTCAGCCCGTGCAGCTCCAGGGCATTGTGGATGGGGTGGGAAACACCGTCACGCGGGTCATTCTTTTGCTGCTGATGGCCGGCCTGGGAAGCATTGTGGCCACCCGGGGGATTCGACTTTTCGAAGCCTGTTTGGGCGCGCCCCTGGATCATGGACCCAAGGCTTAAAGACCTCCTCAGCTTCGGGCCGCCGCCGGGCGTCCACTACCCGTTACCCCTCGATCGAACGCCCGAGCGGGTGGCGCAAGCCCACGGCCTGCTCGAGGTCGAGTGCCTGGAAGGGTTTGATTCCCCGCTCAAAATCGCCATGCTCAGCCGGGCGCTATGCGACCAACCCGAGGGGCTTCCGCCCGTTGCCGCGCTATGCGTGTATCCCGCCTTCGTGCTAGCCGGGCAGGGGGCGCTGGGGGGCCGGGGCGTGCGCCTAAGCACCGTGGCCGGGGGCTTTCCGCACGGCCTTACCACCCTGGAGGCCGCCACCATCGAAGTCGCCACCTGCGCCGCCATGGAGGTGGACGAAATTGAGGTGGTCATCCCCCGCTACATGGCCCGCAGCAAAGACTGGATGGCGCTGAGCGGCTGGATCAGCGAACTGCGCGAGGCCGCCCACACCTGCACTTTCAAGGTCACCATCAGCGCGGGCGAACTGGCCAACCGCCTGACCATCTACCGCGCCACCATGTGCGCCCTGGTGAACGGGGCCGAATTTGTGAAGACCTGCACCGGCAAAGAATCGGACGTGGTTTCGCCCGAAGTGGTGGAGCCCATGCTGCACGCCCTCGCCGACTGGCACAACGAAACGAACGTCCCCCGGGGGCTGGTGATTGGCGGCGGCGTAGAGAGCTTCGCCGACGCCGCGCCCTACCTCTCGCTGGTGCAGCAAATCCTGGGCGAGGGCTACCTTCAGCCGTCGCTATTGCGGTTTAGCTCGGTGGGTTTGGTAGACGACCTGCGCGGCTCGTAACTCAATCTCGAGTTGGCGCGGCCGTGACTTCCAGCATCCGGCGCAGGGCCACGCGCGCCCATTCGGCCACGGCATCAGGCACGCGCACCTGGTTCACCACTTCGCCCGCCACCAGCCGCTCCAGCACCCAGCACAAGAAGGTGGGGTGGATGCGGTACATGGTGCTGCACGGGCAGATTTGGTCATCCAAGCACACCACGGTGCGGTCCGGATGCTCGTTGGCCAAGCGGCGGACGAGGTTAATCTCCGTGCCCACGGCCCACACGGAGCCCGGCGCCCCGGCCGTCACGGCCTTGATGATGTATTCGGTGCTGCCCGCATCGTCGGCGGCCTGCACCACGTCCAGCGTGCATTCCGGGTGGACGATCACGCGCACATCCGGGTGCGCCGCCCGGGCCGCTTCAATCTGCTCCACGGTAAAGCGCTTGTGCACGCTGCAGTGGCCCTTCCATAGCAAGAATTTAGCCTCGCGCAGCTGCTCAGGCGTGTTGCCGCCGTAGGGGCGGAACGGGTCCCACACCACCATGTCCCGCTCGGGGTCGAACCCCATGCGCCAGGCCGTGTTTCGCCCCAGGTGCTGGTCGGGGAAGAAGAGCACCTTCTCGCCCTGCGTCAGCGCCCATTCCAGAGCTTGCCGGGCGTTGGTGCTGGTGCACACGGTGCCGCCGTGCTCACCCACAAAGGCTTTGAGGTTCGCGGCGCTGTTGATGTAGGTGACGGGCACCACCGCGTTGGCCCCTCGAGGCTGGGCGGGGTCGGCGTGTGCGCTGAGCGGGGCGGCGACATCCCCCAGCACCTCGCTGATCTGCCGCCAGGCGTTGCGCACTTGAAAGATGTTGGCCATATCGGCCATGCTGCAGCCCGCCGCCAGGTTGGGCAGGATGACGATCTGGTTGTCGGGGGTCAGGATGTCGGCGCTCTCGGCCATAAAGTGCACGCCGCAAAAGACGATGAACTCGGCTTCGGGGTGCAGGTTGGCGTCCTTGGCCAGCTTGTAGCTGTCGCCCCGATAGTCCGCGTGGACGATGATTTCATCCCGCTGGTAGTGGTGCCCCAGAATCACCAGTCGCTTGCCCAGGGCGGCCTTGGCCGCACGGATGCGGGCGGCGGCCTGCTCATCCGTCAGTTGGGCGTATTCGGTGGGGAGGGGAGCCTGGTACATCGGGCGAACCTGCTGTACTTGAGTATACGGCGCGCCCAGGGGTGGCGGTCCCGGGTGCCTAGCCTAACTTCCGTCTCAACTGGGCTTAGAACAACTCGCGCAGCGGACCCGTGCTATCGCCCAGCCTCTCCACCGGCACGCCCACGCGCCCCAGCATCGAAACGTACAGATTGCTCATCGGCGTGCCCTGCTGATACACCAGGTGCCGCCCGGTACGCAGTGTCCCCCCGGCGCGCCCCGCCACAATCGTCGGCAGGTCGTCGTGGTTATGGCGGTCGCCGTTGCTGATCCCTGCCCCGTACACCAGCATCGTGTTGTCCAGCAGGGTGCCGTCGCCATCCTCGGTGGTGGCCATACGCTCCAAGATGTAGGCCAGCTGCTGGGTGTGGAAGATGTCAATCAGCTGCTTCTTCCGCACCTTGTCCGGGTCGTTGCCGTGGTGGCTCACGTCGTGGTGGCCGTCGCCGATGTTCAACTCAGGGAACGGCCGGTTGCTGCCATCGTTGGCCAGCATAAAGGTGCAAATCCGGGTGAGATCGCTCTGGAACGCCAGCACCATCATGTCACCCAGCAGGCGAATGTGCTCGCCCCGGTCGCGGGGGATGCCGGGGGCCGGCGCGGGGATGCCTTCGCCCATCAGCGAGCGGTTTTCGGTTTCCGCGCGGGCAATGCGCCGCTCGATGTCGCGCACGCCATCCAGATATTCGTCCAGCTTCTGCTGGTCGCGGGTGCCCAGCCGGCCCCGCAGGGCATCGGCGTCCTCCATCACAAAGTCGAGGATGCTGCGCCGGTGCGCCATGCGCCGCTCGCGGCTCACCGCATCGGCCACTTCATCCCCGGTGCCAAAAAGCCGCTCAAACACTGCGCGCGGGTTCACCTCTTTGGCCACGGGGGTGCTTTCGCTGGCCCACGAGACGCTGCTGGAATACGCGCAGGAGTAGCCACTGTCGCAGTTGCCCGCCATCGCGCCGCGCTCGCACCCGATTTCGAGCGAGGCAAAGCGCGTCTGCTTGCCAATGAACTGGGCGGCCACTTGGTCGGCGCTGATCCCGGCGCGGATGTCGCTCCCGTCGGTTTTCTTGATGTGGACGCCGGTCAGCCAGGTGGCGGTGCTGCGGGCGTGGTCGCCGGGGCCGTCGCCCAGGGCGTTGGCGTTGTGCTGGTCCAGGCCGGTCAGCACGTTCATGTGCTGCTTCACCTTGTCCAGCGGCCGCAAGATGGGGGGCAAATCGTTCAGCACGCCGGAAGCCGCGGGTCGCCAGGCATCCATGTGCGCCACGCCGTTCGGCACAAAAAGGTAGGCCATGCGCACGGGGCGGGCGGGGGCGCTCACCGCCAGCACGCTCCGGGGGGCTAAACCTTCCAGGAACGGGACGGCCATCGCCACCCCCATCCCTCGCAATACCGTGCGGCGGCTGACTTCGCGCATACCTCTAGTCTATCGGGTTTTTGCGCGTTTTCGTTCTTGGTTTTGTTCATTTTCCGGGGCGGGCAGGGGCGGGGTAACGTTCGGGGCGTTATGCGGATTCGGTATTACGCCACGCTGTGGCCCCTGGGCGGCGACCTGGATGCCCGCCTAGCCGCCGTGAAGGCGGCCGGGTTTGAAGGATTCGAAGACTGGGTGCGCCCCCACGCCGAACTCCGCCCGGTGGCCGAAAAGCACGGCCTGGCCTACCGCGCGATGGTGGGCGGGGATGAACCGGACGCCTTCCGGCGCGGGCTGGATGAAGCGTTTGATTGCCAGTGCACGGGCGTCACCGTCCACGCGGGCCGCCCCTGGATGCGCGGGCAAGAGGCGGTGGATTTCCTTGGTCGGCTGGTGGAAATTGCCACGCCCTACCCCTTCCCGGTGGACTTTGAGACGCACCGGGGTCGCTTGCTCTTTGAACCGCTGAGCACCGCGGATTTGCTGCGGACGCTGCCCGATTTGTGGCTGTGCGCGGACTTCAGCCACTGGACGGTGGTGACCGAAAGCCGCCTGGGCGGCTACGTGGAGGCGCTGAACCTGGCCATCAGCCGCACCCGGCACATTCATGCCCGGGTGGGGTTCGAAGAAGGCCCCCAAGTGCCCGACCCCCGCGTGCCGATGTGGGCGGATTACGTGACCCTGCACGAGGGGTGGTGGGACAAGATCCGCGAGGCGGCCAGCGCCCGGGGGCAAGCGGAACTAGGGGTGGACCCGGAGTTCGGGCCGGCGCACTACCAGTGGACCGACCCCGCCACCGGCCACCGCCTGGCCGACCCCTTCGCGGTGGCGCAGTGGATGCGGGATCGTTTGGCTAAGCGCTGGGCGTATACTGACTGATCAAAAGAGGAATGAGGCATCTGTTAGAAGCTTGGAACGATCTCCAGAATGTTGGAGACGGCACGCAATTGATCCAATGGATCAACAATCATTTTACGGGTGACGAAGGCCAGTATCTAGAGTTCAAGCAAGCAATTGACACTAGTGCACCAAGTATTAGGCCACTGCCGAAAAAGAAAATCATCGAGAATGCATTACAGGAGATCTGCGCCTTTGCAAATTCAGGAGGCGGAATTCTATTAATAGGAGTTAAAGATAAAGAGGACTGGGGGCAGGACCCAATTGACAAGGTGATACAAGACTCCTCGGGCACCCGCACGTTAAGTCCTGATACGAACTTTCTGCCTTCTCAGAACTTTATTAGAAGCTTGACATCCAACATAAACTCGAGCTTCTTCCCAATTGTCCCAATTTTCAGAATAGACTTCATTAGAGCCGGCTTTGTTGCCGTACTTGTCGACAGCCCAGCGTTCTCAACACACCTCATCAAGTGCGAACATGGATATATCGGTGGATATATCAAGAACGGAGAGCAAAAGCTCAGACTCACACCTGAACAAGTCCTAGATAGATTAGGCGACTGGAAATCACATTCCGCAAGAGTAAGTACGCTAATCGAAGGATTGGATGATAGATTTTCCATTAGCCCAAGCCCACTTACATCTGACTCTAATGCTAGTTTTGTCGTGACGACTCTTCCCGTAAGAGAATACACCTCACCAGACGAGGGCTCACCAGAATCTGACGAGCTTGATGACTTGTCATGGGTTCCAAGCTATTTTAAACCTGATTTTCCCAAGTCCTCGATTCAAGACTTTTCTTTGCTAGCCATGGGCCCTAGCAGCAATGATGGATTTATAAGAGTATCGCGAGTCAGCAGTGGGTTTTTCCTAATTGATCTCAGCAGCGGAGACCCACAAGGGAACAGCCCAAGCAAACTTCAAGCTATGTGCTGCATTGCGATTTACACAGCCATGGCGCTTTCGTATCATTATGAGTCAGCGAGATGCTGGTCAATCCAAGGGCACTTTTTCAAGGATACCAGACGTGGTCGCCGTGTCTTGGACAGGCCCCGTGCTTTCCGACTAGAGTGCTTAGATCATGATTACATAGCTTTTCCCGAGTTTCGAGACAGACACCCTCTATCCAACGACAATTTCTATGAGTATTGGGAAGCCAAGACCTTTTCCCAAATTGCAGCCTTCCTTGGCATTGATCTCAGTGAAGTGTTTGCCGCATCAGCGCACCATGGCCAGAAAGTTGAAAAGTCGATTGGAACATTGTTGCATTCGAGGATTTGGCCATTCGTAAGATGATAACTTGGCAAAAACAATTCAGTGCAGTTACCCAAAGCAACATAGAGTTTCAGACTTAATGCGGAGCTTAAGGAATTTAGCTACCATCTTGCTGACATTGCTAGCCGACGACGGCACAATTACCTAGGCTATTAGCATGTAGAGCACCGTTTGTAGTTGTCTATATGTTCTACCGGCCATCGCCTGACCGACCCATTCGCGGTGGCTCAGTGGATGCGGGATCGTTTGGCAAAGCGCTGGGCGTAAACCCGCCCCGCGCTGCCTCACCGAACTTCAGTTGTCGTCCTGGTGGATGCGGACCATGCCGACCGCGGTCCACTCCTGGTCGCCATCGTCGTAATGGATGTGTATGGCCTGGCCCACGGCCTCGGTTACCTTGCCCGGGTAGTAGGTGCTACCGCCTTCCCACCGGCCATACACCCGCGTGCCCACCCGGACCGCGAGGTCTCGCACTTCGTTCAGCCCCACCGGCGAGCGGTCGCCATCATCAAACTGCACCACAACCTGGCCCCCGCTCATCCCGATGATGGTGCCGGGATACCACCACACCTTTTCCACCGGCCACTGGGCCAGCACGCGATCCCCTAAATTCGGCATGCGGAGAGATTACTGCACGATGTCCTGAATTTCAACGACCATTCACTCGGGCCCCGCTAGGAGAAAGGAGCCCCGCCCCCGCACCGCCCGCGCCAAAATGAACTCATGACCCCCGACGCGATCTTGGATCACCTCCGCCGCAGCCCCCGCCGCGGCCTGGCCCTACGCCTGGACGCCATGAACTGGCTGAACAAGCTCGACGGCTACGACTGGTCCGGCATTTACGCCCTGCACGGTGACCTGCTCCACCTGGACGCCTACGTGGGCACCCCCACCGACCACACCGAGATCCCGGTCGGGCGCGGAGTGTGCGGCACCGCCGTCGCCGAGAACCAGAACCAAGTCATCCCCGACGTGCGCGAGCTAAGCAACTACCTGGCCTGCAGCCTGGAAACCCGTGCCGAACTCGTGGTGCTCATCCGCCGCAACGACGAAATTCTGGGTCAGATTGACATTGACAGCCACACCACCAACCGATTCCAACAAGAGGACGTGGCCCTGCTGGAAGCCATGGCCGAAATCCTGGCCGAACGCTGGGACGACTGAGCCCCCCACAACCTTCTTGCCTACATCGGCGTAGAACCGAATATGGATGTGTATCCCATCCTCTCGCGGCTGGTAGCCCCCACCGAACTGCACGGCATGACGGATGCCGAGCTCCAACAAGTCGCGAACGAGGTGCGGCAAGCCATCCTCGATCAAGTCAGCCAAACCGGGGGCCACTTTAGCAGCAACCTCGGCACGGTCGAACTCACGGTGGCGCTCTACGCCACCCACAGCCTCCCGCCGGACGTGGTGGTGTGGGATACCGGCCACCAGGCGTACCCCCACAAGCTGCTGACCGGGCGCCTGCCCCGCTTCCCAACTCTGCGCAAGCACAAGGGATTGAGCGGCTTCCTCAAGCGGGACGAACACGAACTCGATAACTTCGGCGCGGGCCACGCCGGTACCGCCATCAGCGCCGCGCTCGGCTTCGCCCGGGCTCGAGATACGCTCAAGCAGGACCACCGCGTGGTGGCCATCACCGGCGACGCCGCCATTGCCAGCGGCATGAGCTGGGAAGCCCTCAACCACGCCGGCATCGCGGGCTCCGACATCACGGTGGTGCTAAACGACAACCGCATGTCCATTGCCCCCAATGTGGGCGCCCTGAACCGCTACTTCAACCGCCTGCGTTCCCGCCCCGACCTGCAGGCCGCCGCCCGCCGCGCCAAGGACCTGGTGCAACGCCTCCCTGGCCCCGCCCCGCGCCTCGCCGCCGGGATGCGCCACGGCCTGACCCACTACTTTGCGCCGGAAGAAACCGGCACCCTCTTTGAGGAGATCGGGTTCGAATACATCGGCCCGGTGGACGGCCACGACCTGCCGATGCTGCTGGAAATCTTCCGCAACGTGCGGCAACTGCCGGGGCCCGTCTTTGTCCACGCCCTCACCGTGAAGGGCAAGGGATACGAGAAGGCCGAAGCGGACGCCCGCACCTGGCACGGAGTCGGCCCGTTCGACTTGCAGAAGTGCGAATTCGCCGCCAAGAGCGGGGGCCGCCCGGCGTACACGTCGGTATTCGGCGATGCCCTGAGCGAACTTGCCCGGCGCGATGAGCGGGTGGTGGCGATCACCGCCGCCATGCCGGACGGCACCGGCCTGACAGAGTTTGCCAACGAGTTTCCGGACCGCTATTACGACGTTGGCATTGCCGAACCCCACGCGGTCACTTTTGCCGCGGGTCTGGCCGCCGGGGGCGTCAAGCCGTTTGTGGCCATCTACAGCACGTTCATGCAGCGGGCCTTCGACCAGATCGTGCACGACTGCGCCTTACAGCACCTCCCGGTGCGGTTCATCATGGACCGGGCCGGACTGGTGGGCGCGGATGGCCCCACGCACCACGGCACCTTTGATATCAGTTACCTCTCCTTCATTCCGGGGTTGGTGCAGCTCGCCCCCCGCGACGGCACCGAACTCCGCGCGATGGTGGACTGGATGGCGGGCTACCAGGATGCCCCCACTGCCCTGCGCTACCCGCGCGGCAGCGTGCCCGAGGGCTTGCCCGAAGGCCGCTCCCCCATCCAGCTCGGCCGTGCCGAGAACCTGGGCGTACCAGGTGGTGAGGCCGACTCGGTGGCCGTGATCGTGGCCTACGGCAGCATGGTGGACCGCGCCTGGCAGGCCGCGACCAAGCTCACCGCCATGGGCACCCCCACTGCCGTTATCAACGCGCGCTTTGCCAAGCCGCTCGATGCCGCCATGATCACGCAAGCTGCCCGCGAGCACGGGGGCCTGGTGACGGTGGAAGAAAATGCCCGCACCGGCGGCTTTGGCGAGCTGGTGCGCGAAGCCCTAGTGGATGCCGACCTCGCCGCCTTGCCGCACACCGTCTTGTCCTTGCCGGACCGCTTCATTGAGCACGGCGACCAAGACAAATTGCTGGACGAGAACGGCCTGAGCGTGGACGACATCGTGAATGCGGTGCGCAACGTTCAAAAGCAAGCGCGCAACTCCTAGTTCGGCTGTAAACTAGGGGTATGCGCGGCGCGGGATCGCTCACGTGGGCGGCGGCCCTCTTGGTGCTGGGGGGAGCAGGCCTCGCCCCCAAGGCCAGCACGGCCCCGCCGGTGACCCTGACCCCCGAGACCCGCAAGGAGTTCACCGAAAAGCTCCTGCCCGGCCTGGAAAAGTACTGCCTGGACTGCCACAGTGGCGCGGCCGCCGCCGGGGGCTTTGACCTCGACGAGATTCAGGAACCCGAGGCCCTGGTGGCCAATGCGCCCTTGCTGGAAAAGATGATCCAGTACCTGCGGGGGCGCAGCATGCCCCCCGCCAACGTGCCCCAGCCCACCGAGGCCGAACGCAAGGCACTGGTGGAAGGCCTGGAGCGGTTCTTTGCCGCCAACTGCCAACTGGCCGACGCCGGGCGCGTCACCATCCGCCGCCTCAACCGGTTTGAATACACCAACACCGTCAACGACCTCTTTGGGATGACGTTCAACGTGAGCGACGACTTCCCCAACGACGACGTGGGCTACGGGTTTGACAACAACGGCGACGTGCTGACCATGAGCACGCTCCACCTGGAGAAGTATTTGGCCGCCGCCGAGAAGATCGCCGCCGAGGTGCTACCGGTTTCGCAGCCGCGCACCATTGCGTTCGACTTTAGCAAGGCGATCCTGCCCGAATCCGTGCGCGTGGTGGAAGAGGACGCCATGCTCTACTTTGCCAACGGGAGCGTGCCATTCCGCGCCAAGATCGAGACAGCGGGGGCGTACACCTTGGCTCTCAGCCTGGGCGCCCACCCCGCCGGGCCGGAGCCCCCGCAGGCCGTGATCAAACTCAATGGCCGTGCGCTCGCCCCGATCAGCGTAAAGAGTGCCCGGGGCGCCCGCTACGAGGTCGAGATCCCGGTGGACCTGCGGCCGATGGAGCTCGAGATTCGGGTGGACTTCGTCAACGACTATTACAACCCCAACCACCCCGACCAGAACCAGCGCGATCGGAACCTCCTCGTCTACAGCATGAGCCTGACCGGGCCGAAGAACGCTGCCCCCATCACCACCCCCGGGCGCACCCGCCTGCTGGTGGGGCTCACCGGCACCGGGCGCAATCTGGCCGAATCCGCCCTCCAGCGCTTTGCCGAACGCGCCTACCGCCGCCCGCTGCAGCCCGGCGAGATCCAGCGCATCATGGCGCTGTATGACCAAGCCACCCGAGACGGTGCGGGGAGCGAAGAAGCCCTGCAGGTCGCCGTCACCGGCGTACTGGTGTCGCCGCACTTCCTCTTCCGCGCGGAACTGGATGAGCAAGGCGAGCCCAATACCGCCATCGGCGCGCACGAACTGGCCAGCCGACTGAGCTACTTCTTGTGGGGGTCGTTCCCCGACGATGCGCTCCGCCGAGCCGCCCAAGATGGCTCTCTGCTGACGGACGCGGGCCTGACCGCGCAAGTGGACCGGATGCTGAAGGATCCCCGCGCCGCCCGCCTCGGCACCGGCTTTGCCGGGCAGTGGCTGCAGCTCCGCAAGCTCTCGGAACACGAAGTGGACCCCAACGCCTTCCCCTCGTTCACGCCCAGCCTGCGCACGGCAATGATCGAGGAGATCGAGCGGTTCTTTAACCGCCTGGTGGCCACCGACCGGCCCGTGCGGGAGATCCTAACCAGCGACGAAACGATGGTCAACGGCGAACTGGCTCGCCACTACGGGCTCCGGGTCACCGGCGAATCCTGGCAGGCCGTCACGCTGCCCAAGGGGAGCGGCGGCTTGCTTACGCGGGCGGCATTCCTCACCGTCACCAGCAACCCCAACCGCACCTCCCCGGTCAAGCGCGGCCGCTTTGTGCTGGATAACCTGCTGGGCACGCCCCTGCCGCCCCCGCCGCCCGATGTCGGGGCGATTGCGGAGGACGCCAAGGCGATGACCGAGGCCAGCGTGCGCGAGCGCATGGAGATCCACCGCCGCAACCCGGCCTGTGCCAGTTGCCATAGCGTGATGGACCCGATCGGGTTTTCGCTAGAGAACTACGACGGCATTGGCCGGTGGCGCGAAACCGACGGCCCGCACCCGATTGACCCGAGCGGCGAGTTCCCGGACGGGGCCAAGTTTGCGGGCGTGAGCGGGCTGAAGAACGTGCTGCTTAAGCGCGAGGACGAACTGGTTCGCTACCTGGGCGAGCGGATGCTGACCTACGCGATCGGGCGGGGGATGCGCCCCAGCGACCACTGCCACCTCGATGCCATCCGGGATGAGGCGAAGCGGCGCGGCTGCACCATGAAGGGACTGATCACCGCCGTGGTGCTGAGTGACCCGTTCCGGAAGCGTTCGCCGTCGGCATTGCCTTCCGGGAACTAGGTTCAGCGCGGCAAACGCCAGCAGTTAGTACAAGCGAGACCCGTTGGGCACCGGGCGTTCGGTGGTGAACACCACCACGCCCCCCTCGGCGTCCGCACCCGTAATCAACACTTCACTCAAAAACGGCCCGATCTGCCGCGTCCCTAAGCTCACCACGCACAGCACCTGCCGCCCCACCAGGTCCTCGGGTTGATAGTGCACCGTCAGTTGTGCGCTGCTCCATTTGTGCCCCAGTTCCGGCCCCAGGTCCACGCGCACCTTGTAGGCGGGCTTGCGCGCCTCGGGGAACGGCAGCACTTCCACCACCGTGCCCACCCGCATGTCCACGCTCATGAATGCCTCAAAGGGGGTCATGCGAAATAGGCTACTCTTTGCCCCGATGGCGCTGCCCGAACGAACCACTGGCGGACCCACAATTTGGTCGGTGGGCTACGCCGCCGACGAGGCCCCCGGTTTCCTGCGCCGCTTGGCCGCCCACGGCATTGTACAAATCGCGGACATTCGCACCAACGCCTGGAGCCGCTACCAAACCGACTTCCGGCGCGGCACCATCGAGCGCCTGTTCAGCGACGCCGGGGTGGCGTACCGCTTCTTTGGCGAGGGCCTGGGGGGCAAACCGGACGACGAAGAACGACTAACCGATGGCCGCCCGGACGACGGGAAGATCCTGGACGATCCGCGTTTTGAAGCCGAGCTCACGGCGCTCATCCAATGGGCGCAGGAAGCCCCCACCGCGTTCATGTGTGGGTGCGGCTGGCCGCAGGGCTGCCACCGAGGGCGACTGCTGACCCCGGCCCTGGAGGCACGCGGTCTGTTGGTGCGGCACATCACGCCGGATGGGCGCGTGGCGGATTCTTTGGCCGGAGCCGAACTTCTGCGCACCGGGCAGGCGAGTCTTTTTGACTAACGAAAATTAGCCCGGCTGACCGCACAACTGGCGGTAGGTGCTCATCACTTTCTTCACGTAGTTCTGGGTTTCGCGGTACGGCGGCACGCCCCCGAAGCGGCGCACGGCCCCCGGCCCGGCGTTGTAGGCCGCCAGCGACAGCACCAGCGCTTCGATTTCATCGTTGTTGCGGCTGTAGGTGCTGAGGTGCTGCGTAATCAGCTTGGCCGTCCCCATCAGGTTCTGGTCCGTGTCAAAAACGTTGCTCACGCCCAGCCCGCGCGCGGTGCCCGGCATCAGCTGCCCCAGGCCGCGGGCGCCGGCATGGCTCACTGCGTTGGGGTTGAAATTGCTTTCCACCAAGACGATCGCCATGATGAGGCGAGCATCCACGCCAAAGCGGGCGCTGTGCTCCAGGATCTTGGCGGCGATATCGGTGGCCTGGGCGACGCTCAGGCGGCTATTGCGGGATCGAATGAATCCGGCATAGGCCCCCAGCACGTTGTTCAGCTCCGGCGCGAGGTTCGTGCGCGTCGCTACGCTGAGCGAAGGGATATTCCCCGGCAGGGCGGGCGGACGGCCTCCCCGGCTGGTGGTGCCCCCGCGCTGGTTGCGTTCGGCGGCTTGTTGGCGGGCCAAGGCGGCTTGGCGCTGTTGTTCCAGGCGGGCGTTCTCGGCGGCCTCGAACTTTAGCATCTGATCTTCCGAGGCGGCCCCCAGGAGTTCAGCGCGAAGCAAGCCCAATTCGGTGCGGCGCTCGGCTTTCACCAGCAGGCGGGCGGTGGTGTTGGGATAGGTCACCCAATCCGGGGCCCCGGCGGCTTTGATGTTGAGCGTGCGGCCTTCTTTGGTTTCCAGCAAGAGCGAACGGGTGTCGCCGGAGCCGATGGAACCCTTCACGATCCCGCGCACTTCCATCACGCGCGAACCCACGAAGGTCTCGAGGGCTTCTTGACTGGCGGAAATGGCAACCCCGTGCTGGCGGCGTAGCGCAAGGTAGTCATCGAACGACGGAGCCGCTGTCGCCGTAGCGACCAGGGCTAACCATCCCATCACGATGCCAAATTTCATTTCCACCTCGAAAGCAGGTGGCGGACAGACCGGGATTCGAACCCGGGAGAGGTGATCACCTCAACCCGCTTAGCAGGCGGGCGCCTTAAGCCGCTCGGCCATCTGTCCGCGAGCCTTCATTCTAGCATTGTTGGCCCGCAAGAATGTCATCATCAGCATGTAAGGACGGACTGATGGTCTTTCGGGCCCGGCAGGCACTCAAAAAACTGGATTGGCCCTTCGCCCTCCGGGTGTATGTCGGGTTGGCGATTTTTGGTGTGCTGGGCACGTTTGCTGAGCGTTTCGTCGGCCCGGCACCGGTGTGGATTGAACGAAGCGTGAGCCTCCTCATGGTCGGGTGCGGGGTGGCGGCCGTGCTGCAGGCCCTGGGCGTGGCCCCCTGGCGCTGGGTCGCCGCGCTGGGGGTGGGGTTTGCCGCCGAGTGGGTTGGCCTCGCCACGGGGTTGCCCTTTGGGCGCTATGAATACACCGGCCGGTGGTGGCCCAGTGTGCCGGGGCCGGGGGGCTCGCCCTTCCCCGTGCCGTTGCCCTTCGCCTGGCTGATGCTGGCGGGCGCGTGCTTTGTGGTGGTGCGTTCTGGGCGCTGGAATCGCACGATGCTGGCTCCATTGGCCGGCCTGCTGGCGGCAATCTTTGACCTCGGGATGGAGCCCGTTCTGGCGGGGCCGCTAGGCTACTGGAAGTGGTTGGAGCCCGGCCCCCTCCCCGGTGGGGCGCCGATCCTGAACTTCTTTGGCTGGTGGATCACCGCCGCCGTTGCCGCTTCTCTCTGGACAGCCCGGACGTACGAGGACGAACGCATCCACCGGCGCGGCCATGTCGGCTGGGTGGTGCTCATCACTTTCGGTGTGTTTCTGTGGGTCGTGGGGGCCCTGCGTGGTGGCGTTTAGGCCGAGTCGAACCAACGCGCGCCCCACCTCGTAGGCGAGAGAGTGAAAGCAAAGACCGCGATTGTCATTGGGGCCGGCCTGGGGGGATTAGCCACCGCCGCGCGCCTCGCCCATCGCGGCGTGCAAGTCACGGTGCTGGAAAAGACTGACCAGATCGGCGGGCGCAACCGCCGGGTGCGGGTGGGTGAGTGCGATTTTGATGGCGGCCCCACCCTGCTGATGATGCGCGAGCCCTTTGAGCGGCTTTTCAACGACCTCGGCGAGCGCATGGAGGATCATCTCCCCATCACCCTATGCGACCCCTCTTACCGCGTGTTTTATCGCGACGGCACCACCCTGGATGGCACCCCCAACGTGGCCCAAATGGTGAAGCAGATCGAGGACCTCGCCGGCCGCCGCGAAGCCGAACGCTACGGCAAGCTCCTGGGCGACCTCGCCGAGCTGTACCGGGTTTCCGTGCCGCAGTTCGTCCGGCGCAACTACCGCAGCGTGCTGGACCTCGCCCGGCCCAAAGATATCCAGGCGGTGTTCAAGCACCACATGCTCAGCAACTTGGCGAAGCGGATGGAGAAGTACGTGGACGACCCTCGCCTGCGGATGCTGTTCACCTTCCAGACCATGTACCTCGGGCTGAGCCCTTACGACGCCCCCTGGGTGTACGGCGTGCTGACCTACATGGAGTACGGCGAGGGCATTTGGTATCCGCAGGGGGGCCTGCCGCGCGTGAGCGAAGTGGTGGCCGACCTCGCCACCACCCGAGGCGCGACGATTGAGCTCGGGCAGAGCGTGGCCAGCATCGAAGGCAACCGAGTGCGGATGCAGAATGGCAGCGAGCGCACCGCCGACCTCATCATCGCCAACGCCGACCTCCCCTATGTGGAGCGGGAACTCGAGAAACGCCCGGCCAAGGAGCGGCGCACCTCGTGCTCGGCCTACCTGATGTACATCGACTACCAGGGCGCGTTGCCGAACCTGCTGCACCACAACGTATTCTTTGGTGCAGATTTCCGTTCGAATCTTGACGCGATCTTCCAGCATCCGTTAAGAATGCCGCAAGATCCTGCCTTTTACGTGGCGCTGAGCAACCGCACCCAGCCGGACCGCGCTCCGGCCGGCCACGAGAACATTTTTGTACTGGTTCCTTGCCCGAATCTTGATTACAAAATGACGGCGCAAGACGAGCAGCAGATGCAGAGCCTGGTGGCCGAGCGAATGTGCGAAGTGGCGGGCTTCGACCCCGCCAACATCCAAGCGCAACGCACCTATGGCCCGCAAGATTGGGCGGGCGACCTGAACCTGGACAAGGGCGCGGCGTTCGGGCTCAGCCACGACTTTATGCAGAGCGTGTGCTTCCGGCCCTCCAACCGCAGTAAGTCGAACCCGCACTTGTTCTACGTGGGGGCCAGCACCACGCCGGGCAACGGCCTGCCCATGGTGCTGATCGGCGCGGAACTGGTGGAACAACGCATCGGCGACGCGGGCTATCTCGGCTAGTTTTGAGGCCATAATCCCGCTATGCGGGCGGCACTGTGGGGCATCGCGAGCGGGCTGATCCTGGCCGGCGCCTGCCAACCCAGCCCGAAAGCCGAGGCCGAGCGCCATCCGCTGGTCACCGCCGCGCTCATCATCAAGGAACCCTCTCCCACCCCTCCCGGCATGGCCTGGGTGCCCGGCGGGCAAACGTTCATTGGCAACAAAGACGGCCAGATGGACGAGCAACCGGTGCGGCTGGTCTACCTCGACGGGTTCTGGATGGACACCACCGAGGTCACCACGCGCCAGTTTGCCGAGTTCGTGGCCGCCACCAAGTACGTCACGGTGGCCGAGCGCGGCATCCCCGCCGATGAGAGCCCGACCGGAGCCGCCGTCCCCCCGGGCAGCCTGGTGTGGGTCAAGTTCGAAGGCACCAACCAATGGAAGTACGTCGAAGGCGCCAGTTGGCGGCGACCCCGGGGCGGCACCACCACTGAGATCACTCCCGGCGATGACCCCGTGGTGCACGTGGCTTACGAAGACGCCCTCGCCTATTGCCGCTGGGCGGGCAAATCCCTGCCCACCGAGGTGGAATGGGAGCTCGCCGCCCGGCGCGGCAGCGTGGGCGCTCGCGCCCTCGGCGACCCTCTTCCCGATGCGAAAGGCCCCCACGCCAACATTTGGAACGGCGACTTCCCCGCTCAGGATCTGTTAGAAGACGGCTTCGGTGGAGTGGCCCCGGTCAAGAGCTTCCCGGTGGCGGCCAACGGCCTTTACGATATGGAGGGCAACGTGTGGGAGTGGTGCGAGGATTGGTACCGCGCGGATGCCTACGTAAGCTTGCGGCGCCTGCGGCCCGCCCCACCCACCGAACCCTGGGATCCCAGCGAACCCGAGGTCGGCAAGCGGGTGGTGCGCGGGGGGAGCTTCCTCTGCGCGCGGGGGTACTGCGAGGGGTATCGACCCACCGCCCGAATGAAGACCTCCCCCGATACGGGGTCGGGCCACATCGGGTTCCGGTGCATTAAGCGGCCATCGCCTTCCGCGAATACCGGTTCCGCGCCAGCCCAATCCTAACTTGGCCTAATTCGCTGGGGGCGGTACCGGCCGGTCAATCACCCACAGCGGAAACTGCGGATTCGGCACCCGCTCACTCCGCATCAGCACCTCAATCTTTCGCACCAAATCGGGCCGCTGCACCGCAATGTTGGTCGTCTCCATCGGGTCGGTTTGCAGGTCATAAAGTTCCAGCGCCAAGCCCCGGTTCCGCAAGTTCGGGCGGATGCCCTTGTATCGCCCTTCCAGCAGCACCGCCTGCCACCCTGGCCCTTCGGGGAACTCCCAATAGATGTGCGGTCGCGCCACCACCCGGCTGGCATCCGTCAAGGCCGGCCACAGGTTCACGCTATCCACGCGCCGCGTCCGTCCGCCGGTGGCCGCCAGCACCGTATTGAACAGGTCGTGCGTCACCCCCACTTGCTTGGAGACCGTGCCCGCTGGCACCCGCCCGGGGAACTTCACAATCATCGGCACCCGGATACCCCCCTCCCACATCTGCGTTTTGTATCCGCGCAAGCCGGGCAAGGAATTGAAGAACTCGCGGTCCACCCCACCATTAAAGCTGGTGCCGTTATCGCTAGTGAAGATGACAATCGTATCGTCTTCCAGCCCCAGCGCCTGCACGCGGTCCAGCATCTGTCCGATGCTGTCATCCATATAGGAGATCATCGCGGCGTAGGTGGCACGGGGGCGCAGGTTGGGCGTGTAGCCGTTCTGCCCGAAGTACGGCACCGGATCCCACTCGCGCGGGTAGCGGTCCACCCACTCCGCTGGAGCTTGCAAGGAGGCGTGCGGGATGGGCGTGGGGAAATAGAGGAAGAACGGCTTGTCCTTGTGCTTGTCAATGAACTTCAGCGCCTCGTCGCGCATGACTTGCGGCGAATACTGCTTGCCGATGAACCGCTCAAACGCCGCCGGATCGGTGGTGTCGGGGGTCAGGCGGGTGTGCGGGTTGAAGTAAGTGTTCTGCTCCAGGATGTGCACCTGGTGCCCGTTCCACAGGTGGGTGGGATAAAAGTTGTGCGCCCAGCGCTGGCAAAGGTAGCCCACGAAGGTATCGAACCCCTGGTTGAGCGGGTGCCCCTCGCTGCCCGGGCCGCCCAGCCCCCATTTGCCAAAGGCGCCGGTGGCGTACCCCCGGGCCTTCAGCGCTTCGACCAGCGTTTCCTCCCGGGCCGGGAGTGGCAACTGCCCTTCCCCTTCGTTCAGGCCCCATCCGCCGACTTCCGAATTCCCCCGGATACTCGCGTGCCCCTGGTGCCGCCCCGTCAGCAATGAAGCCCGGGTGGGCGCGCACACCGGGCTGCTGGAATAGAACTGCGTAAACCGCATGCCCTGGTCGGCCATTTTGTCCAGGTGCGGGGTTTTGATCTTGGTTTGGCCGTAGGAACCCAGTTCGCCGTACCCCAGGTCATCCGCCAGGATCAAAATCACGTTCGGGTCGCGGGCCACCGCCACCCCGCTCAAGACCAAACCGGCCAGCACCAATGCGCCACGCATCCGGGCGTGTTACCCCAAGCCGGATAGACTGCAAGCGTGAGGCAAGAAGAAGGCATCGCCGGGAGGCTGGTGGGCGGCATGATCCGGCGGTCCGTGCGCAAGTCCTTCCACTCGGTTTATGCGCGCTTGCCGCACACGCCGCTGCAGGGCCCCGTGGTGTGGGCGTGCAACCACACGGGCTGGCACGACGGCTACCTGATGTTCCACCTCGTCACGCGGCTCGGCATCCCCAGCCTGGATTGGGTGGCCGAATTCGACGCCTTCCCCTTGTTCCGCAAGATTGGCGCGATGCCATTCCCGCCCGGCGAACCTCACCGCCGCGTGGCCACCATCCGAGAAACCATCCGCCGGATGCGGGCCGAATCCTGCTCCCTCGTCCAATTTGCCGACGGCATTTTGCGCCCGGAAGGTGACGCCTGGGAGGTCGGCGAGGCCCTCGATCTCGTTCTCAAGAAGGTGCCGAACGTGACCGTGGTGCCCGTCGCCATTGTCTACCGGATGGGCGTACACGAGCGGCCCGTCGCCGCTATCTGGACCGGCGAACCGATGACCCCCGGCGCCCATCTGCGCGGCCGCACCCACACCGCCGTCGAGATCTTGGCGCGCGAAGCCCACCTCTTTCTGCGCCGCCCCGAACAGAGCCACTTGCTGGTGCGCGGCACCCCAGATGTGAATGAACGATGGGATTTTCGTGCAAAGTTCGGCAAAGTTGGCCGCTAGTGCCGACGATTGCTCATATCGAACGCTAGTCTAAAGCGGGATGGCAATTCGTGGACCTTACTGGCCGGGCTGGTTGGCACCGTGCGCACCGAAAGGGGCGTTCGTGCAACCGGGCGATTTGGCCATTTGCCGGGCCCTGCACCGTCAGTTCGGCACCACATATTTCTTTGCCAGCCGCCGGTTCCCGCGCGAGATTCGCGACCGCGTGGACGCGCTCTACGGCTTTGTGCGCGTGCCCGACGAGTGGGTGGATAACCCCGATGCTCCTCGGCCCGAGATTGCGCGCCGCCTGCAAGACTATCGGCAACAGGTGCTCAGAGGGGTTGAAGGGGAGTGCCCCTCACACCCGGTTTTGAGGCCCTTTGTGGACTCTGTACGGTCCGGGCATGTGCCGCTAGAGGAAGCGCTCTTGTTCCTGGACGCCATGGAGATGGACCTGAGCCAGACCCGGTACCGCACCTACGCCGACCTAGAACGCTACATGCGCGGCAGCGCCGCCGCCGTCGGGCTGATGATGTGCCGCATCCTGGGCATGCCGCCCAGCGAGGAAGCCAGCCGCGCCGCCGTCGCCCTGGGCAATGCGATGCAGATGACCAACTTCTTGCGCGATGTGGCCGAAGACTGGGAGCGCGGACGCCTGTATCTGCCGCTAGAAGACATGGGTCGCTTTGGCGTGACCACCGAAGACATCGCCCAGCGCCGCCTGTGCCCCGCCTTTGTAGACCTGATGAAGTTCGAGATCGAGCGGACCCGGGAGCTCTACCGCCAGGCCGATGCCGGCATGCACCTCATCCCGCCCCAGGGGCGCCTCGCCATCCGCCTGGCCCGCGATCTCTACGCCGGCATCCTGGATGAGATTGAGCGCCAAGGCTACGATGTGTTCCAGGGCCGCGCTCGCACCAGCCGCCGCCGGCAGGTGGAAACCCTGATTCGTTTGGGCTGGCAAGCCGCTCATTCCAAGTAGACTTCTCCCTTGAGGATGAAGAAACCGGCACGCTTCCGTGCTCGTGTTCTGGCGCTGGCAAACCTCTTGACGGTGCTAGCGGTCCTCGGTGTGTGGCTCGCCGCCGCCTTTGCCTTTGTGCCTCGCACATCCAGCGAGAAGCACTGCCCCACTGCCTTGGTGCAAGTGGTGCGCAAGCCCTCCGGCGCGGGGTGGGAGTCGCGCACGCCGCAGCCTTCCGATCCCGAGTTCCAGCCCTGCCTTTGCAACGAGAAGAAGTTGGCGCAGGCCCAAGCGGAGAGCGATGCGGGAGTTAGTTTTCTCTTGAATTTGCCGGTGGCCACGTTAGAGTCGCCGGTGCTCGAAGGCTTCGTTCCCTTGCCGCATTCGTCGCCCACACTTAGCGGGCCGAATCTCGATTACGGCTCCGTTGTCCGCACGCAGAACCTGCCACCTCCACGCGTTTCCTAAGCTCTCACGACCTTCGTGTCAATCCGTGCCCGCGCCCCGTGCGCGGCGCACCGTTCCACCCAAACAAGCTTATGAAACTTAACACCCAATCTCTCGTCGTCTCGGCCGCCCTCCTGGGCCTGGCCGCCACCAGCCACGCCGGCACGGTGCCGACCTTCAGCGCCACCGCCACCGACGGCAAAACCTACACCGCCCAGTCCTTCATCCAGCGCCCGACGATCATCGTCTTCCTGATGAATGGCTGCCCCAGCAACAAAGCGGGCGTGCCGCTGGTGAATGACCTCGCCGCCCAGCTCAAGGGCAAAGTGGACGTGGTAGGAATCATGGATTCGGACCTCGCCAGCGTGCGCAAGCAGGTGGCCGAACACTCCATCCAGTTCCCGATCATCCCCGACCCGCAGAAGACCATCATCAAGGGCTTCGGGGCCAAGCGCAGCTTCGATCTCACCGGGGTCGGCTCCAAACGACAGGCCGTTTTCACCAAGATTTGGGAGGGCACCAGCCGCCAAAGCGCCACCGAAATCCTGAACATCATCCGGGGCTACGGCCACTCCGTCCCCACCGTGAACTGGAGCAAATGGCCGCAATCCATGGTGCGCGGCTGCATGCTTTAAGGCGCTCCGCCCCATTGGCCTAAGATTCGGAGGTGGTGGTTCCTTTATCATGGGCCCTGCCTCCGATTCTTATATAATTCAGGCCATGCGATTTGCAACCAAGGCCCTGCGGGTGGGGCAAGAACCCGACGCCACCTTCCGGGCCGTGGTGCCCCCGCTCTATCAATCCACCACCTTTGCGTGGGCGAGCCTGGACGACATCCCCAAGATTGACTACACCCGCTGCCAAAACCCCAACCGGCAGATGCTGGAAGAGGTCATCGCCAGCCTGGAAGGAGGCGCGGGCTGCACGCTCACCAGCAGCGGCATGGCGGCCATTGCCGCGTGCTTCTCGCTGCTGAAGCAGGGCGACCACTTGCTGATGGCGACCGACATTTACGGCGGCACCTTCCGCATGGTGGAGCAATACCTGCCGCAGCAGGGCATCTCGCACAGCGTTTTCGACGCGCACCGCCCGGAGACCATTGCGGCGGCCGTGACCCCCGCCAGCCGGATGCTGATCTTCGAAACCCCGGCCAACCCGACCCTGCGCGTGTGCGACATTGCGGCGGTGGTCGCCGAAGCCAAGCGCCACGGCCTGATTGTGGTGTTCGATAACACCTTTGCCAGCCCGGCCCTGCAGAACCCCATCGCCCTGGGCGTGGACCTCGTGGTGCACAGCACCACTAAGTACATCAGCGGCCACAGCGACGTGCTGGGCGGGTGCGTGGTGTCGGCCAATGACGAACTGGCGCACACCATTTACGAGTGGAACAAGGCTTACGGGGCCACGCCGTCGCCATTCGATTGCTGGCTTTCGCTGCGCGGGCTACGGACGCTGAGCGTGCGAATGGAGCGGCACTGCGCGAATGCCCAGCGGGTGGCCGAGGCGCTGCTGGTGCACCCGGCGGTGCGCAGTGTGTCGTATCCGGGGTTGCCGTCGCACCCGGACCACGAGGTGGCAAAGCGGCAGATGAACGGCGGCTTTGGCGGGATGCTGGCGGTGGAGTTCCACGATGAAGCCACGGCCCGGCGCGTGGCCGAGGGGACGCAGGTGTTCCTGCTGGCGGAATCCCTGGGCGGGGTGGAGAGCTTGATTGCCTACCCGCCGCTGATGTCGCACGCGACGATGACGGAGGCGCAGCGCGTGGAGCGCGGGATCCTGCCGACGATGCTGCGGCTAAGCGTGGGGATCGAGGACGCCGACGACCTCATTGAGGACCTGCTGCGGGCAATTGGGGGGTAGCTCTCTGGGCTTAGCCTGACGGTGCGAGGTTTCGTAGCGGGCAGAGCCTAGGGAAGGTAGGATTGTTGATATGGGCCACGCCCCACAGGATTCGGGGCGTGGCCATGGATCGTGTCCGGGGATTACTTCATGAATCCCTCCCACAAGTGCCGATTTTTCAGGATCAACCTGTGGGCCGCCGCATGCCCTTCCTCACAGCACCCAGTGAAGCCCGGAGTTCGCAGGTCCGGAGCTTGCTTGGCCACATGAGCACGGATCGGTGATCCGCATTTACAGGGACACGTGAACGACTGGAGTACGTGTTGGTAGAAGCGAAGGAGGTTTGCGTCGTCTGCGGCCATCTTTTGCTGAACCAGGTTGACGAGATGGTTTGTTCGTTTTAATGGGCGTGCCATCCATGTAAGGTACGGTCATCGCGCAACAACTCGATTTGAACTTAGAATGCCCTTTCTGGCCCATGGATACGCTCTTCACAAAGCCAATCTCGCCTGATACAGTCGAAACAAGCCTGGCCGCAAACCGCAACCAGAAATCACAAACTGTCGCTCAAGCCGCTGTAGCTGCCCTGTCCGCAGAAAACCGCCGCGCATACCGCGCCAGCGCAAACGCCGCCACCGCCCCCACCCACAGTGAGTGCGGCCGCAAGAGATAGTGCGCCCGCGCCCCAATGACCGCCCCCATCACCAGCGCCAGCCAGTGCAGGGCGTAGGGCCACCAGGTCTCCTTCTCGCCCCCCATCAGCGCCCCCGCCAGGTTCTGGCCGAGCTTCACCAGCGTGCCCGTCATGTAGGAGATGCCAATGCTGACCTCCCCGTCGCGCTGGAACACCGTATTCACCGCCCCCATGCCCAGCACCATGCACGCCGTGCTGAAGTACGTGAACGCCAAGCTATGCCCCACAGCCCCCAGGGTGAGCAGCGCCCCCACCGTGAGCAGAACGTTCACCTTGCGCGGCGGATAGCGGCGCGACACCACCGTGCCCAGCATCACCCCCAGCACAAACAGCCCGATGACCCCCAGCACCAGGGCGCCGTAATTGAAGCGATTCTCGACGAGGGACACGCTCAGGCGCGTGGAGTTGCCACTCATGAACGAGACAAACAGCCCGCCCGTGGCCATAAAGGCGGTGGCGTCTACATAGCCAGAAAGGCACGAGAGAGACACGGCCAGCCCGATGTGTTCGCGGCTGTAATCTCGCATCGCGAGGTCAGTATATCGCCGGGAGGTGGGGTGAATTCGGCTTCGGGGAAGATCGAAATGGTCGGAGCGCCAGCTTTGATCAGCCAGATTTCGTTGCGATGCCCAGCACGGAAACTTGCGGTAGTGCGCATCCCGCTCACTCCCGCGGAAATGAGGCCCGCGTTGGCTCGTTAGGGTGCTCCATTTAGTCGAGAGGAGCGTTATGGCGTGATTGACTGCTTGACCGTTGCAAGTCACGGCGTGCGATGAATAGCGGAACGAGCAAGGGCCGGCCATGCCGATAGCCGCACGACCAAGGGGTACGACCGCCGGGCCACCCGGCTCGAACTCTCCGAGATTGTCCGAGTCAGATACTAATCCGTTGCCGACCCATACCCAGTGACCGGTGGTAAGCAAGAACGCGGAACGGAGTTGATTGGCTTGCTGGACGGACGTGTGATGGAGACTTTGCGGGGGAAGCCATGTCCATCCTGGCATGCTCGGCCGGGGTGGATTTCACACGCCGCGAATTGGTGTTATAGCTGGTGAATGGGGCAGAGCGCGAGCGCACCCTTCAGCTGCCCTGGCTTCCCCTCACCCGGCAGGGAAAGGGTGAGATCCTGACGGCGGATTCACTGACGGATCACTCTGTATCTTCACCATCAATAATGTGGTTATCATGCACCTATGGATAGATATCTGTCATGCGCACCCCGCGATAGCGTCTGGTGCCGAGTCCTGTCTCGGCCGTCATTAGTCGAGGCTATGGCCTGGTGGTGTTGCACTATTCTGCAACAGGACAAAGATTGAATAGCTAAGTAAGAATGATGTAAAGCTGATGAAATGCGTATCTTTCCTTGTCATATATGGAGACATTAGTGCATTGGTTTCGACCAATCCAAACAACACCGCAAAAGCGATCACTGTTGGCAAGATACCTCTTCGGCCATGGCACGTTATTGAGTAGAGGCCTGTCGCAGTATAGAGGATCGAAAGAGCTACAAAAACTAGTGCTCCGGACAACGGATACTCTGATTTGACAATGATCGGCGTCGCGCCAACAATGCTAATGAGGGAAAGTGCGGCTGTGGCCCCCCACCTTCGAGCCGGCTTTTGCCTCACGTGTTCTATACCTTCTTGCATTTCTATCGCCTAGAGGCATCTACGTCCATTTGTATGAGTAGGCCTAGTAGTGTCACTGAGTAGAAGCCCGTTACCGCGAACATGGCAGTTGCAACTCCAGATCGGCCGCTATAGTTCATAGCCAAAGCAATAACGAAAAAGAAGTTAGACCAGGCCTGACATGCATCCAGAAATGTAGCTAGCGAATGATTCCCATTAGGACTTTCACTTATCGACTGCACTGAATAAAACGCTGAAACCTGTAAGGCAGCTGCCCCAACAGGAACACCCCAGGTCTTCTTGTATGCTGCTTCCACATGCGGCTCTCGTCGTGGCCCGACACCTCGCAGAACCATGACACCAAGTGCGAACATCCCGATTGCAATCGTTCTATTGATGGTCCACCAGTCTGCTTCTGCATATTTGCCAGTGAAGTCCGAGAACGAGGAAGGTCCATTTTCTGCGTAGACGTACCAATTCGAACCGTCCTTCGCAGGGTCTTCACTCAAGAATCTTCCAGACCACGGCTCGTAGAACCGCGCCCGCATGTAGATGAGTCCGTTCTCGGGGTCGGTGGGGTGACCCAGGTTCCCGCAGTACCCGAACATCGAGCCTGAGCCTGTGGACGCCCGCTCCCCACCCCAGACGTCGTAAGACTTCCAGTTCGCGGTGCTATAGCCGGTGGCCCCAGATCGAGCGAGGGTGGCCTTCACGTTTCCATGTACATCATAGAGCGGGTACAGCCACGAGTTCGAAGTGGAGTTGTAGTACGCATCAATGCCTCGCGCCCCCAGGGCGTTCCACCGCTTCCAGATCGCCGAGGTGACGTAATCCTCTTGTTGTTCAAACGCCGGCATTTGCCCGTCATAGTCAGTGTGCGTGACTAGGTAGTTGCCGCCATCATCTGTCGTCCATCTCATGGCTCGTAGCCCATCGGCTCGATACTGGTTTGTAATGTCAATCCCTGTGTACGGGTTGCTGTATGACTCTAGTTGGCCGAGCCGCCAAGTGTATGTGCTCTGATAGGTGCTGCCACCGACAAAGAAAGTATCCTTCGTGCGGTCGCCTACGGCATTGTAGGTATGGATCGTGCCGGGCGAGACCTTCATCCGGTTTAACGTATCGTAGGTCCAGGAATTGCCACGCATAGAATCGGCAATACGATTCCCCGCTGGGTCATAGTCCCAAGACTGCACCTCGTTAGAGAGACCATCATTGTAGTCAACCTCAAGCAAATAGTCTCGCTTTGGATCGTATTCGTAGTATTCCGTCCGCCCCGTGCTCCACCCGTTGCTACCGTTGTTCTCCCGGAAGCCCATTTGGGTCTTGAGCCCGAGCGGGTGGTTGTATTCCGCATCGGATTTGAAGACCTTCTCGCTCGATGTAAGCGAGCCAAAATTGTCAAAAGTGTCCCAGAAGTATTCAATCGCATTTACACGATTGGCGACGTCATAGGAGTAAACCGCACGCGCCTGCCTGATGACATCACCCGAGCCATTTCTCTGATGAGCAAAATTGGCCTCCAAGAGCTTGCCATCCACTGAGAAATCATAGTTGTGTTTCTCGTTGGTGGTGACGTAGGTGGTCCCGTTCCAGTTAAGCCGCTCCATCGTTGTGAAGACTCGGGAGACATCCATGCTCCGCCCGACGGTCGTGAAATTGGAATACTGGTATCCGTAGCGCTCACCATTCGAGTTGTGAAGGGCCGCTGTGCGATCTCCGTGCTCGTTGAACTGATACGTCACTTGGTGCAGGTAGCTATCATTCTCCGTCGTGGTCTTGATGTCGTACGGCAGAGCGTAGGTGACGCCAGACGTGCCGTATGTGATCTCTTGCGTAACCCCATCGTTTTGATAGCTGAGAATTTGGATGGCCTGCCCGTTCGAAGGACCGGAGGTTCCGTATACATACTCAAAGACATCCGCAAAGACACTGCCAACCTTTTCTTGGATTGCTTCCACGCGTCCATCCGGGTCGTAGATCGTCTTGATTTCGCGGCCATTCGCGTCGGTGACCTTGGTGACACGTCCGGCAGCATCGAAAGTATCTGAGGTGGTGGTGCGAGCATCGGCCGTGCCGTACGCTTCCGTGACCGAAGCCGCCTCCCCGTAGTAGCCGCCGGTGATTCCGTAGTAGGTGCTCCGGGTTTCGTTGTAGATGGGGTTTCCGCTTACGAATTTCTGCAGCTTCTTAACCTTGTTGGCCCGCCCGACGCTGTCGTATTCGAATAGTCCCGAAGGCACACTGGTGCCACTCAGCTCGACCTCATAGCGCCAGTACGCAGACGTGCCGACCCCGGCGGGCTTAGGATTGCTCGAATCCAGCACGACATCGCCGTACTCGGTATCGTAGACTTCCTTGGGCTGGCCACGAGAGCCCGCGCTGGCACTGGAGTTGTAGTAGTCGGTGAAGGTGTATCGGTACGAACCACCGCCCCCATAGTTGCCCATGGAGACTCGCGACGCCTTGCGCTGGAAGTATTTATCTTGCCCCCAATAAGCGTGCTCAGTGGTGGTGGTGCGCACGGTGGAGCCACCGACGACTTCCTTCACTTCCTCGACAAGGGGTTGGCCGAGGAAATTGTTCTTGGTGTACTTACGGATCCCGGTGTTCGGTACAGATTCCGTTGCATTGTTCCAGTTATCCACCGACCATTCGATGACACAATCGTACGTCTCAGGATCGAATGCCTTGAAAATGCCAGGGGGATAGAAGTCGATACCGTTGTTGTGGGAGACGGATACAATAATGGGGTCGTCCACGCCATCAAACGTCGTTGATGGGATTTGACCGATGGCCACTTGAACCCCCGTGGAGAGGGAGCGGACTCCGCTGACAGGCGCACTATAGACGGTGAAGCCCTGGAAACGAGACCCGGTCATATCCGCGTCTTCATTGGCATCACCTTTGAGATTGTAGTGCGGGTAGGCGCGATACTGAATGCCCGAGGGGAGGGTGATCTTGTACGCCCGCACGGTGTTCCAGTTGCTCAATGAGCTTGTGAACGGTGCGTTCCCCAGCGTATATGCGATTGTGGTGACGCCACCGGTCGGGTCTTCGATGGACGTAAGCACATCACGCCACACATCCGCATCGTCGGCTTCGGTGGAGTGCTTGGTCGGGGCCCCGTACCCGTACTCTGTCGTGTAGCCACCAGGCGTGGTGACCGAGGTGAGATAGCCATTGGTGTAGCCGTACTGCACCGTGCGGGTGCCATCGGTTACGGATTTGATGCGGTTGGTGGGCGCATTGGTGCCGTTGCCCCAGTTGAGGGTGATGACCCGGTTGTTGGGCATCTGCACGCTCGTGAGCTTCTTGGTGCTGAGGCTGCCATTCGCCGTGGCAAACGTAACCGAATCCGAACTGTAGTTGTAGGTCGTGACATTGCCCTGGCGGTCCTTCACCGTCTTGAGCATCAGCACATAACCCGGTTCCGGCGTGGCGAAGGGCTGATCCCAGGGCACCATGCCGCCGGTGTAGACACCCAGTGGCTCGTAAGTCATCTCGGTGCCGTCGGGGGTCAGAGTTTGGTTCGACTTGAGGATGTACTTGGTCACTCCTCCGTCGGTTTGGATTTCGTAATCCGGCTTGTAGAGGTTCTTATCCCATGGCGGAGACGTGATGACGCCATCGAGATCCCGCTGGTGGGTGGTTTTCTCACCACTGGCATCCTCTGAAACCACAGTGGCCGGCGCGGCGGCGAACGGGCTGTTGGGATCCACCTCGGACGAATGCTGATCCATCATCGTCTGCGGAGTGGAAAGCGAGGGTCCGCTGGCCGAAGTGAGAAGGCCGCCCACGGTGGTACGGGCATCAATCGTGGGAGACCACCCGTAGCCCAGGCCAGTTTCGTCAAACGCATTGGCGCTGTAAACCCGGGTCATAGCTACCGGCACGCCGAACCCTTCTTCAAAGCTCAGATCCGTGACGCTTTGAGAGTAATTCCCCGACAGCACACTGATCCCATTCCAGTCCACATCGAACTTCGGGCTGCCCGCCCAGTAAGGGTTTGGCGCGTAATACGTCGTCTTGCCCCGGAGTTTCGCCATCTCAGTCGCGGACAAAGCCCGAGACACACCGACTTCCTTGATGTACTGGGCTCGCTTTGCTTCAGCGTGCTTTACGCCTTCGGCCACCACATTGCTGGGAATAGATATCGCCAGCACGGCAGTTGCCCCCAACCGGGCAGCAAAGGAAACGAGTCGCGAATTGAGCATTTAGTTCTTCCTCTTGAGGATGTAGTAGGTTTCGGGCTTGCCGTTTGGTTCACCCAGAGTGATGTCTCGGTCCTGACCCGTCATGGGGTCGAAAATTGTGAAATTGCCTTGGCTTCGCTTGAGAACCAGGACATAGTGGGCGCCTTGAAGCCACATGAAGGGCGTGCTTTGTCGCTCGAAATCTGGGCGATTGAGCGCATGCCCCTCAAGGCGGAGACCATGTTTGGCGGCCACCCGCTGCAGGTCCGCCATGCTGGCCCCTTCTAGCGTGAGTCCGGCCTCTTGAACGAGCGTTTCGATGGAGGGGGCGTTGCGGCTACGCATCTCTAGCCAGCGATGAAGGGCGCGCGGGCCACACTCGGCCAGCCTGAGGGCAAGCCTCGCTTGTTGCTCTTCGTACTTCTTTTGCCGCTCGATATCCAGGGTCTCGCGCTCTTGGTCTGAATCTGCCAAGTCATGCAGACGTCGATAAACACTGTTGACAAAGGGAGTCTGCGGATATTCCTGAAGGAAACTCTTGAGCAACTGCTTGGCGCGCGCCTTATCGCCTCCCATTTGAGCGGCGACGGCCGCTTGGTAATCGGCCTGTTCTCTGATCGCCTGGGCTTGGGTGTCTTCGGTAAGCGAAGAATCCGCTTCTATACGTTGGCTGACCGATTCCAGAATGGCACCTGCCTCACCTGGACCCTCCGATGACGCCGCTTGGTAGGCGATCTCAAGTCCAACCCTCGCGGCTTCTCGTTTCGGCTCGGCCCCTTCCACCTTTTCAGCGGCAGCCCAGATCTGTTCCACGTGCTGGGCATTGCTGACATCACTTCGCTTTGGGGCTTCAATCGCCGCTCGAAACGCGCGATGGTTTTGCTCCTTTGTGCGCTGCGCCCAACCAGCCCAGGCAAATGCCCCGAGGGTGCAAGTGGTTGCAGTAATGACAACAATCGCCCTTCGGTTCATTTAGGGGCCCGCCTGTGATCCGGAATACTGCCACCCCGCTGGCAGCCAACCACTTGTTCGATTCCCGGTGTACTCGATCACCCAAACACGAGGAGCGCTGTCGCTATGAGGGAACGTGGCACTTTCAGCAATCCGCTCGGATTCCCACTCGCGGCTCGCAAAGTACCGCCAGGTCGCGCCGTAACTGTTGTTGTTGCCAGCATCGTCGTCGTCGCTGTATTGTTGTCGCAAAGACTCTGACTGAGTGATGATCCCGACACCTCGTTGATAGAATTCGGTGAAGTAATACGCCCAGTAGCTGTTGTTCGGATCTGGATAGGAAGCAGTGAGCGGGAAATTCCAGAAGAGCCCGCCGGGGCCACAGTCGTCGTCCTGGTTCATGCCGAGGCTGACGGTGTAGATGACGTCACCGGTATCCGCGATGTACGACCCGTCGGGAAGGATGTTCGGGGTGAGGTCCTCACGGTCGTAAACCGTCCATCGCCTCTCCCAAGTCACAGTTGACTCAGATTCGCCGAGGTTGGCGTCGGTGCTAACCGGGACAAAGTTGCCTAGGATGGGAGTCTCAAGGCCGGGGTAAGGATGGTTGCCGCCGCCACTAATTGTGGGTGGCCCACCGAGGTCAAACATGGATGCCGTAGCATAGACCCGGTCCGCAGGTGCAACCGTGGAAGTGTTTTGAGGCCAGAGCTGAATTCTTGCCGTACCGCTCTTGTCTTGGTAAGGCCAAGCGATATTCCCAATAAACAAGCCACCTCGGAACACCCACGGGCCAAAGTTCAAATTCCTCAGAGCTGAGTTCGGGTCGGCAATCACGCCACCATCTCGAGAAGGGTCACCGTAACCACGGCGAGTGTCCATGGAGGCATCGTGGGCATCGTGGCGATGGATCGTGTAGTTGACACTGTAGTAGGTGTCACTGTAAGTTACGACATGCTCGTCTTGCTCAGGGATATCCGCTACGTTCGTGACCCTACGTCTTACCGTGATGGGTACAACAACCTCATCCTCATCGGGGTTGATGGGGATAAACAGACCTCGGAGCGAGTTGTAGCCCGGGAATGCTCGCATTCCGTACGTCGGGTTTTGCCCTCCACTCAGGACCGGGAACCACTGAGCTGGCCCTTGCCCCGTGTTCTGTTGATAGGCCAGTTGAGATATGTGGGCGGTATAGCCCCCGCTTCCGGATTCTGAACCTGTAAAGGTTCCAGGCACGGCCATCTCAAGCCCAATGTACGTTCCGGGTGTTTCGGGGTCCACCGGCGGGTAATTCTTGCTGACCTTGAACATGATGCACAGCACGTGCAACCCGTCTACATCGCTTCCGAACGCTCCTGAAACAAGGGGGTGGAGGTTGTTGCGAGGATAGAATTCCCTAAGCCCTACAACATAGAAATCCGCTGGGAGACCGTACGTGATTGGTGGCTCAGATTGCAGGCCGAGAGCTGTTGATAGGACAAGGGAGAACAACATCGCCGTTCCTTTGCGCAAGTTTTGCCCACAGACTTGCTTCACTGTCAACCCCCTAAATAGGCGGGTCAGAAATATGATTGTGTACTCTCGTAACTTCCGTTGGTCAAGCAATGATGCTCTGCCAGATGAAACATCCTGAGCACGATCCCCCATTCGGAAGATGTTGCTGGGTCACTAGCAAACTATAGGTTTCCCAACAATTATCAACAAGAAGACTACTATTCGCCAGAAAGTCGATTCTTCCCTTCGAGGGGCAATACGTGACGCACGAGATCGGCGATCTCTAAGTGCATCCGACCCCAGTTAGAATGCGGCATGGGCTCACGAAATGGGCGAACTCAATCGGCCTCGAAGGCCAAATTACGTGGTGTACACGTGGGGTAAACGAAATCAGGGTGCCGAAGTAAATGGGCGATTTTGAACCTGATTTCTGGTCGGAGCGCCGGGATTTGAACCCGGGACCTCTTCCCCCCCAGAGAAGCGCGCTACCAAACTGCGCTACGCCCCGAACCGAGGCACAAATATACCCGGACCACCGCGCGGGCGGCCCGGGTACGGACTAGCCTGACCTTAGCGGCCCGGCGCGGCCAGCCAGGGCGTGCGGCCCTTGCTGTACAGGTACCGCAGCAGGTCCACGGCCGAACCCGGCGCGGGCACCCCCACCAGGGTGCGGTCGATCGCACCGGCGGCTTCCATCGCCTTGCGGGCTTCGCTGGGGCGCTGCATCATCTGCAGGGCACCGGCCAGGGCGTATTGCGCACCGGCGTATTCCGGCGCGGCTCCCACGGCGGCGCGAGCCCACTTCATCGTGTCGTCCTTGTTGCCATCCTGCATGGCCAACATGGCCAGAGCGGTGAGGGCTTCGAACGAATCCGGGCGAGCTTCGATGGCCGCCTCTAGCAGCGCCTTAGCCATGCCCCGTTGACGATCCACTTGCTCCGAAGACAGCGACTCGTTGAACGAATAGGTGTAGGCCTGGATCGCGCGCTCCGTCAGCAGCTCGTAGCTGGCGGCATCGGTGAGGATCGCATTCTCAAAGGCGATGCGGGCTTCATCCGGGCGGCGGGCCTGTTGCAGCAGCACCGACTGGTAGTAACCCACCAGCGTCGGGTCGCCGTTGCTCTGGCGGTACTGTTGCAGCACCTGGCCCATGCCGTTCAGGTTGCCGGCGCGCAGGCTGGTGAAGATCTGCGCCGTCACCACCGCGTTGCGGCTGGGGTCCAGCAGCAGGGCTTCCTTCATTGCGGCCGAAGCCTTCTCGTTCTCACCCATGTAGGCGTGGAAGCAGGCGGCCAGCGCGTAGGTTTCCGCGTCCATCGTGTTGCTGCGGCGGGCCAGATCAATGGCTTCGGCGGCATCCTTCAGGCGGGCAGAGCGCAGGTAAGCGTAGATCAGGCGGTTGCCGTGGCCGATCTTGCTCGGGTCCTTGGCAAACACCGGAGCCAGGCGGCGCGCCGCATCGTTAAAGCGGCGGATATCCAGCAGGGCATCCGCGTAGGCCGGCAGATTTTCTTCGGTCGGTTCGCCCATCGCGTCGATGCGGGCGGCGTTGGCGGCGTTCTGGTTGGTGGCGGCAGACCGGAAGGCCTCGGAGAGGGTGCCCAGAAGGGAGGCATTGTCCGAAGTCCCACGTTCCAGCGCCAAGAAGGCGCGTCGAAGGTTGATGCCGCTCAGCAGTTGGCGGGCCGGCACGTTGGCCGGGTCGCTCGCCACGATGTCTTCGGCAAACTTTTGGGCCAGGTCTAGCACCCCGGCGCCCAGGTTGGCGCGGGCCAGCACCAGGCGGGCGGAGTTGTCGTTGCCATCAATGCGCAGGGCCGTGCGGCCATGCAGAATCGCCTTGGCCCACTGGCTCTCTTGCAGGGCTTCGTTGGCAATCCCCACGTGGTAGCCCACACCCTTGCTCAGGCCGTTGTCAATCTTCAGGCGGAGCGTCTTCTTCACGCTGCCCCCTTCGGAGTTGTAGGCCGCGAAGGTCACAGAAAACGGGCCGTCATCCTCGGTGAGCGAATCAATGTTGAATTCGTACGGGGTGCTCTGATCGGTGTCGCGAAGGTCTTCACCAATGTAGAACTCGACGCTTGTCACCAGGGCTTCACTCTGCACGCGCGCGGTGAACTTCACGTCGCCACTGATGGTGTCACCATCGCTATGGCTCAACGACAGGGTCATGGGGGCTGCTAGCGCCCACGGGGCCGTCAATGCCAGCCAAACACTCAAACCAATCCTTCTTTTCATGCTATTAGGGCCTTGCCCCTCGCGCAATTATGACGCGCCCGGGGAGTATACGTTTCGTCAGACCGCATCAGTGCCCGATTCTCCGGTCCGAATTCTGATTGCGTCCTCCACTTTCTCGACAAAAATCTTGCCGGACCCGGCCGCTTCGGTGCGCACGGCACCCGAAATGGCCTGGATCACGCGCTCTTGGTCGGCTTCGGTGACCACCAATTCCACCCGGCTGCGCAGAGGCATGGCGATGAGATATTCGTGACCCGCCAGTTGCACGGCCTGCTCGGGGTTGTCCCCTCGGCCACGGGCTTCCCCGATGGTCATGCCGCCCAGGTTGAGGTTGCCGAGGGCCGTTTTCACGTCTTCAAGCTGGAACGGCTTGATATACGCCGTGATGCGGACCATGGGCTTAGTTTGGCTCATGCGCCCTGGGGATTTGGAAGAAGCGGGCGAGCGGGGGCATCCTCTCTTGCCCCCGCCCTGTTCGTCACTTATCGGTGTTGGCCCGCTGCCCCGCACCCATGTCCCCGTGACCCGGGGCACCATTGTTCGGATTGGCTTTCGACCAATCCTCCAATGTTGTGGCGTTCTTGCCGGCTTCGAGATCAGCCGGCGGTTGTTCCGCCGTCGTTTCGAGATTCGCGCCCTCTCCGCCGCTGCACCCGATGATGAAGGCCACCAAGAGGGTGGCGATCAGCATTTTGAGGAATCGCGCCATGACTAGTCCGGCGACCACACCGTCGTGCCGGTGAACGGGATGTTCACGAAGTCCTGGCAGGCGATGTTGCCCAGGCCGAATCGGCTGCCGTCCAGCAGTTCGCTCGGGCTGGCGCAGTAGGCCAGGCGGTCGTTCAGCTGGCTCGGCACGTAAACGTAGCCGACGCCCGTGGTCAGGCCGCCGCGGAACTTCACGTTCTTGGCGTGACCATCGGCGTAAGCCATGTTGAAGCGGCCACCGAAACGGAACTGGCTTTGGCGCGTGTTGGCCGTCACCGGGAACGTATCTAGGATCCAAGCCTTACCGCCGGCACTGTTCGGGAACATGCCAATCGTCGGGCGCGGCGTGTCGTAGGTGTCGCCGAAGACGAACAGGTTGGCCGGTTCGTCAAACGTGGTCAGCGAGCGACCCGGCTGCGTGGTGCCGGCGCTGCCGTCCACCCCGTTGATGAACTGCTCGCGGTCGAGCACGCCACCACCGGCGTAGATCTGCGGGCCCCAGTTGTAGCCGTAGCCCAGGCAGCGGCCTTCCGGGTTCAGGTCGTAAATGGCCTTGCCCCACGGCGTGTTCAGGCGGTCGCTGGAGTTGTGGTAGTAGCAACCCTTTTCGGTGCGCTCGCTGCTGAAGAAGATGGGCACGTTCTTGACGTACGGCATCATCACCACCCAGAAGTCGGTGCGGTGCACACCCTGCGGACCACCGGAGGAGACCATCACGGCGCGGTCATCATAGTCGGCGGCATAGATTTGCCACGACGTTCCGATCTGCTTGACCTGGGAGAGAGCTTGGGTCTTCTTGGCGGCAAGCTTGGCCTGCGCGAAAACCGGGAAGAGGATGGCCGCGAGAATCGCGATGATGGCGATGACGACCAGGAGTTCGATGAGAGTGAAGGCACGACGAGTCATGATAAGCGCTCCATGCGTGAGCGATTTCAGTGTTCGGCGCGCGGGTTAAGGCGGCGTGAACGTCCGTTTAAGGCATCGTCAAGTTCTGATTAACGGACCGTAAAGCGTGCCCCGGGGCGGACGGCCCGGTGCCTGGGCGGGCCAGATTTGGTACAATGCGCGTTGCCGCGTCGGGATGTGGCTCAGCTTGGTAGAGCGCCTCGTTCGGGACGAGGAGGTCGGAGGTTCGAATCCTCTCATCCCGACCATTTTTTGTTTGTCCCCCTCGGTTTCGGGGCGCTATTCCTGCGGCGCACAAAACGGCTCGTTCAGCGCTCTGACGCTACCAACTCCTCAGTCTCCCGCGCAGAATCGGCGAACATTTGAGGCTAGCCAGCCCGATGCCCTGATAATTTTGCGGGGAAATTGCGTTTCCGGAACTCCACTCATTTTTCACAGTGGTAAGCCCCTATAGGATCTTGTAATTCAATAGCATTTCACACGAAATGCTGGAATTCGATCTTTAGAGTAAGTTAATCATGAATTCCATGAACAAAGTCGCCGCGCTCGCCATGGGCGCATTGTTGGTTGCATCTGCAAACGCAACTTGGTATACGAGCGAGGCAGCTTTCCTCGCGGCCACGGTTGGCCCGAACTACACGGAAGACTTCAACAACTTCACGAACTTCGGCAACCCCCTCGACGGCACCCAAACGACTTGGTCCGCCCCGGGCGGGAACGGATTCGGCTTCGATGCGGCAGCCGCCCAAGGCCTGTGGTCCAATATCGGTGCCTTGTCAACAAACATCGCGAACGACCCGATCACGTTGACCTTTACCGGCTCCCCCACCACTGCATTTGGTGCCCGTGTTTCCAACACGAACATCAGTGGCGGCAACATCCCGGGGCAAATCGCCCTGAACCTCAGCAACGGGGCCAATACCGTGGTGGATGTTACGGGTGGCGAACAGTTCATTGGATGGGCTGATTCCACCGTGACGATCACGTCGGCGACTTTCACGGCCAGCTCGGCGGCAACCAACAACTGGGTTCAGCTCGACCACATCATCCAAGGAACGGCCACGCCGGTTCCGGAGCCCGCGACCCTTTCGGTCCTGGCTCTTGGCGCCCTCGCCGCCATCCGGCGACGCAAAGCAAAGTAAGCCGACTTAGGCTGATCATCCTAAAGTCCTCGCACCTGGTGCGGGGACTTCATCTTTTGATTGTCCCCGCCGGCTTCGGGGTCTCACTCTTGCGGCGCACGGAACTGCACGGCCTCAGCCAGGTGCTCCACCCGAATCTGGTCCTCATCGGCCAAATCTGCCAACGTCCGGGCCACCTTCAATATCCGGTCGTAACCCCGCCCGCTCAGGCTCAGCCGAGAAGCCGCCTTCGTCATAAACGCGCGTTCCGTCTCATCCAGTTCCGCCGTTTCCCGCACTTGGCGGGGTGACATGTGCCCGTTGGTGCCCCCAGGCCCCAACCGCGCGGTCTGGCGCGCCCGCGCACTCTGCACCCGCGCCCGAATCACGGCGCTGGTCTCCCCCGGCGGGGCATCGGTCAGCTCATTCGGCCGCAGGCGCGGCACCGTGATGTGCAGGTCAATGCGGTCCATCAGCGGGCCGCTCAGCCGCCCGGCGTACCGCTCGCAGGCCGAAGCCCCCACGCACTTCGCCTCCGGGTACCCCCGGAACCCACACGGGCACGGGTTCATCGCCCCCACCAGCAGGCACCGGGCCGGGAATTCCTGGGTCGCGCTTACCCGACTGACCGTGACGATGCCGTCTTCCAGCGGCTGGCGCAGCGCCTCCAGCACGTCCCGGTCGAACTCCGGCATCTCATCCAAAAACAGCACCCCAAAATGCGCCAGGGAAACCTCGCCCGGCTTCGGGGTCTTGCCGCCGCCCACCAGCGCCGCATAAGACGTCGTGTGGTGCGGGGAACGGAACGGCCGCGCCCAAACCAGGCCATTGCGGCCATTGCGCTCGCCCGCCGCGCTGTAGACACGGGTGACTTCCACTGCTTCTTCCAGCACCAGGGGCGGGAGAATGGTGGGCAGCCGCCGCGCCAGCATGGTTTTGCCGCTGCCCGGGGGGCCGGTCATTAATACGTTGTGGTTGCCCGCCGCCGCCACCTCCAGGGCGCGCAGGGCGTGGCTCTGGCCCTTCACGTCGCTGAAGTCCACCGGCCACTGCGTGTCTTCACCGGCCGTGGCCAGGGCCGCATCCACCGGCTGATGGCTCAGGTCGCCGTTGAGGATCTCCACCGCCGCCAGCAGGGTGTCCACGCCGTAGACGTCCAGCCCTGGCACCACGGCGGCCTCGGGGGCGTCCTCCTTGGGGACAATAAGACGGCGCACCCCGCGCTGGCTGGCGGCAATGGCGGCATTGAGGCAGCCATTCACCGGGCGCACCCGCCCATCCAGGCCCAGTTCGCCCAGAATGACGGTGTGGGCAAGCTCGCTGGCCGGCACTTGCCCACTCACGGCCAGAATGGTGAGGGCAATGGGGAGGTCCAGCGAGGTGCCCTCCTTGCGCACGTCCCCGGGGGCGAGGTTGCACACCACCTTGCCATTGGGGAAGGTGAGGTCGGAGTTCTGGATGGCGCTGCGGACGCGCTCGCGACACTCCATCACCGCCTTATCGGGCAGGCCGACGAGGTGGAAATCCGGGGCGCCCCGGCGCAGGTCCACTTCGACCATGACGGGCACCGCCTCGATTCCCACCAGGGTGGCGGCTTCCGCTTGGGCGACCATGGCCGGAGCGTACCGCCCCCGAGGTCTTGGACGGAAGGTGCCCGGCTCCTCAGCGGGCTTGAGCTTGCGTTCCGGGAGGCAGGCGGTAGTAGCGCACTTGGTCTGGGGTGCGGATCTCCATTTCGCCGGTGGCTTCGTTGTAGGCCACGGGGAAGAGGAAGTCGCCCCGGGGTTACAACTTCGGTACGGGAACGGCTTCCAGCCGCACCGTCACGGGCATTGGTTGGCCTTCTTCATCCCCCGGCATCACCAGCCCTTCGGCCCGCACGGTGCCGCGCCGCGCCCAGCCCGTTACGGGCTCTAATTCCCAGGTCGCCGTCGCCACCACCGCCCCTTCAAGCCGCGCTTCCCCGCGCACCATCACGCGCTCCGCTGTCACATCCACAACCGCATACCGCCACGCCAGCGCCCCCATCACATCATCCGCCGGTACCGCATACTCCCACACTCCCCCCGGGGCCACTTCCCGCCCCGGCAGTTCCACATCCAAGTACCGCAACAGTCGGCCATAAGCCAGCGGCTCATTCGGATAAGGTTGCCGCTCACTCACGCGGCCGCGCGCATCGCGGCGCTCGGTCAGGGCCAGGGCATTCTCGCTTTCCAGCGGCACCCGCACCCCTCCGACTTCCAGGGCCAGCAATTGCCGCGTCCAGCTCAACATTGCGCCCTGCTCCGCCGAAGCCGGCTCCACCACGCGCAGCACCCACCGCTCACGGGTGGTCTCTTGGTCATCGCCTTCCCCCCACGCCACCGTCACGGCGTAGGTTTGCGCCCGCCCGGCCGGCCACTGATACTCCAGCGGCGGCGCGGCGGCCATCAAGGCGAAAAGCGCGGCAATCACTCCGTCATTAACGTTTCGCCGCGCGGAATGTATCCCCGCTCGCGGGCCAAACGTTCTCGTTGGATCGGATTTTCCGTGCGCGCACGCATCTGGGTCAGGCGCACACGGTCCGCCTGGTACTCCTTAAATTCGGCCCGGGTTTGCTGGGTGGCGCGGCGCTCGGCCTTCACATTTTCCCAGCGGCCATAGCTGGCTCCAATGCCCATTACAATGGCCACCGCCACCAGGGCGCCCTGCATCATCCTTGTCATCTTGGGATCGCCCCTCCTGGGCGACACCCGTATTTTACACAGTTCGCACCAAAATCAGGTTGGTGTTGCCCGCCACTCCCGGCGGAACCCCGCACGTCAGCACCACTTGGTCACCCATTTTCAGCTCCTTCGCCTTCAAAAACGCCTCGATCGAAAGCCCAATCGCTTCGTCGGTGGTTTCCGGCGAGGGGATGAGGGCCGCCATCACGCCCCCCACCATCGCCAATTGACGCTGCACCCGCTCGTCCCACGTGGCGCACAGGATCGGCACATCCGGCCGGAACTTGCGCACCCACCGAGGCGTGGCGCCGCTGGTGCTGCTGGTCACAATCGCGCGGGCGCGCAGGCTTTCGGCCACCTCCACGGCGGCGTGAGCCACGGCTTCGGTGCAGTCATGGTTCTTCACGGCCGTGGGGCGCGGGGCCTCATCTTGGCACAGGCTCTCCGCCTTCTCGGCAATGCGGGCCATGGTTTTCACGGCTTCCACCGGGTATTGCCCCGCCGCCGTTTCCCCGCTCAGCATCACCGCGTCGGTGCCGTCCAGAATCGCGTTCGCCACGTCGGTAGCTTCGGCGCGGGTGGGGCGGGCGTTCACAATCATGCTTTCCAGCATCTGGGTGGCCGTAATCACCGGCTTGCCCATCGCGTTGGCCCGAGCAATGATGCGCTTTTGCGCCACCGGCACGTCCTCAATCGGCAGTTGCAGCCCCAGGTCGCCCCGGGCCACCATCACCACGTCGCTGGCCTGCAGAATCTGGTCAATATCGCGCAGGGCTTCCTTGGTTTCGATCTTGGCCACCAGCCGGATGCCGGGGTCGTATTGATCCACCAGTCGGCGCAGTTCCAGCATGTCGCTGGCGCTTTTCACATAGCTCAGGGCGATGTAGTCCACGCCCATCTTGGCCGCCTCAAAGATGTCGTACTTGTCCTTGTCCGTCAAGCACGACCCCTGGAACGACTTCCCCGCCACCGTCACGCCCTGGCGCGACTTGATGGCCCCGCTGGTCAGCACTTCGACTTCAAAGACTTGCCCTTCCGCTGCGCGCACCCGCAGGGCCACATCGCCGTCGCCCACCAGAATCTTGTCGCCCACGGCCAGGCTGTTCAGCACGTCGGGCTCGTCAATCGGCAGCTCGTAGCCCTGCCCGTCCGGCCCCATGCGCAGCATCTGCCCGGCTTTAACCATAAGGGGGCTGGCGGCCAGTTGCTCCAGACGGTGCTTGGGGCCTTGCAGGTCGGCCATCACCGCCACCGGGGCCACCGCCGGGTTCGCCTCGCGCACCCACTCCACGGCCTCGGCCTTGCTCTCCCAGTCACCGTGAGAGCAGTTCAGGCGCACCACATTCACGCCCGCTTTGATCAATGCCCGCACGGTGGCGGCATTCTGCGTGGCGGGGCCGAGGGTGGCCACAATCTTGGTTCGGCGGGGCATACGTCACATCTTCGGACGTTTGCCCCCACCGATTCAGCGCAGGCTTTCCGCGTAAGTTAGCCGGGAGCGCCGACTTTCTGGGCCAGGGCTTCGAATTCCTCCACCATGGCCTCCATCGCGGCAAAGCCGCCCTGCCAAAACGCCGGCGAGCCCAGGTCCACACCCAGGTGCGCCATTAGCTCGGCGGGCGTTTCGCTGCCGCCCCGCTGCAGCACGTCCACGTACTTCTCCGCAAAGCCGGGGCCTTCACTCTTGGCCATCTGATAGATCGCCAGCGTCAGCAGTTCCCCAAAGGCGTAGGCGTACACGTAGAACGGCGCAAAGAAGAAGTGGCCAATGTACGTCCACCACACCTTGTGGTCGTCGCCCAGCGTCAGCCCATCCTCGAACATGCTCTGCAGTTCGGCTTGGTAGAGGTCGCGGAACGTCTCCGCACTGATCTCCCCTTCCTCCCGGCGCAGGCGGTGGCAGGTCTGCTCAAATCGGTAGAACGCGGCCTGGCGGTGCACGCTGGCAAACATGCCTTCCAGCTTCTCGGCGTAGAGGGCCAGCTTGTCGCGGTCGCTGGCTTCGGCCACCAGCCGCTCGAACACCAACATTTCGCCAAAGATGCTCGCCAGTTCGGCCAGCGGCAGGGTGCCGTGGAAGTTGACATAGCTCTGCGCGCGGCTGAGCGAGGCGTGCACCCCGTGTCCCAGTTCGTGCGCCAGCGTGCCGACGTCGCCCATCTTGTCCAGGTACGTCATCAGCACCACGGGGTGGGTGTCGGTGGTGTTGTAGCTGCAGAACGCGCCGCCCGTCTTGCCCGGGCGAGCCTCCGCGTCAATCCAGTTCTTGGCAAAGAACTCGTCCGCGCGCGCGCCCATCTCGGGGTGGAAGGCGGCAAAGGCATCCACCACCATCGTGCGGGCGGCTTCGTAGCTAATGCGCTCTTCGGCTTCAAAGAGTGGGGCGTAGCGGTCCACGTGGGTCAGCTCGTCCAGGCCCAGCAGTTGGCGCTTGGTCTTGTAGAACCGGGCCACTAGGTCGCTGCGCTCTTGGCACAGGTCGGTGACGATGGCCACCGTCTCCGATTCCAGTTCGTTTTCCAGATGGCGGCTGGCTTCCGGAGTGGCAAACCCGCGCAGTTCGTCTTCCAGCTTCTTGTCCGCCAGGATGGTGTTGTAAGTGAAGGCGATGGTCTTTTCCAGTTCCTTCAGGCCTTCGGTGAGGGCAGCAGCGGCGGCCACGCGCACATCGCGGTTGGCTTCGCGCAGGCGGTTCACGACTTGCTCCAGGGCCAGCTCTTCCGTCTCGCCGGTGGCGGGGTCCTTGTAGTTGAACACGTGCGCCGCCGTCAGTTCATCGTGCAGGCGCTGCCAGGCGCGCACCCCGGTGTTGGCGGTGCGTTCCAGCAGGGTTTCTTCGGTTTCGCTGAGCTTGTACGGGCGGAAAGCGCGTGTGACCTGCAGATAGTGGCGGTATTTGGCCAGGGCCGGGTCGGCCATCAGGGCGTCCATCTTCGCTTCGTCCATCGCTTGCAGCTCCAGCGAGAAGAACATGATGCGCACGCGGATTTCGCTACCGCGCTCCATGGTCTCGGCGTAAAGCGCGCCGTGGGCCGGATTCTGGGTGTCCCCGGCGTGCATCAGGCTGGCGTAGAGGCCCGGCTTGCTGGACTTCTCCACCAAGGCCTCGAGCTTGGCGATGGCTTCGGCCAATTCAGTGGCCGTGATCTGGCCCGATTCAATGCGGCCCCGGTAGGCGGCGGCGAAGGCATCGGCCTCGGCCACGGACTCCGCAAAGTCCGAATCCAGACGCGGGTCCTCAATCCCGTTGTAGAGAGATTGGAGGTTCCATCGGTGTCCTTGCGACGAATAGGAGGCCACGGGCGCACTCATAAACCCATTATGACGAGGCCCACCATTCGGCCTGGGCGCGGCCTTAACCCCTCGTCATTCGTCTGGTATTCCAGAGCTTCCATGATTCGTGCCTTGCAAGTGACCGATTTGGCAACGCTGGCCCGGGTCAGCGTGAATTGGGCACCCGGATTCACCGCCCTTACGGGCGAGACCGGCGCGGGCAAATCGCTTCTCATTGACGCCATCGGCCTGGCGATGGGGGGCCGCGCCGACGCCACCATGATCCGCACCGGCGCCCATCGCGCCACCGTGGTGCTGGAGGTCGAAGTCGGACCGGCTTTGGCCGAGACGCTGCGGGGCATGGGGTTCTCGCCCGACGAAGACACGCTCATCCTGCAGCGCGAAGTCACCCGCGAAGGCCGCAGCCAAGCCCGCGTGAATGGCCAGCCCTGCACCGCCGGGCAACTGAAGCAGATCGGGCGACTGCTGGTGGACCTGCACGGCCAGCACGACCACCAAGCGCTGCTGGACCCACTTGGCCCCGTGCAGTTCTTGGATGACTGGATTGGCGAGCCCGCCCACCAGGCTCGGGAGGCCGTGGCCGAAGCCTTCGCCCAGTGGGAAGCCGCCCGCGACCGCCTGCGCCACCAGCAACGCAACGAACGCGAGCGCGCCCAGCGCGTGGACCTGTTGCGGTTTCAGGTGCAAGAGATTGACGATGCGGGCCTAACCGTGGGTGAGCACGAGCGGATCGAGACTCTCTACCGCCGCCTGCAGCACGCCCAGCGCATCGCCGAATCCATCCGGGGGGCCTTGAGCCAACTGGCGGAAGATGAAGCCAATGCCCAGACCTCAATGGCTAGCGCGAAGAGCGCCCTCGAATCCGCCGCCCAATTGGACGACACGCTGGCCGAACCCCTGGCAATGCTGGAAGAGAGCCACACTGCCTTGCGGGAGGCCACGCGCCTGCTCTACGCTTACTCCCGCGACCTCGACACGGACCCGGCCAGCCTGGAACAAGCCCAGGAGCGCCGCGACCTGATCCGCAATCTCCACCGCAAATACGGCGAAACCGACGAGGCCGTGCTGGCCTACCGCGACGCCGCCGCCCAGGAACTGCTGAACATCGAGAACGCCGAGGCCGACGAGACCCGCCTGCGCGCCGCCGAAGCCGAAGCCCGTACCACCCTGGACCAGCAGGCCGCTGCGCTCACCAGCATCCGCACCGAGGCTGCGCCCCGCTTTGCCACCCGCGTGCAGGAACAACTTCACGAACTCGGCCTGGACCGCACGCAGTTCATCGTTCGCGTCGAGCCCGTGGCCATCAGTCCGACGGGGGCGGACATCGTGCAGTTCGACTTCACGGCCAACGCTGGAGAGGAAGCCCGCCCCCTCGCCAAGGTGGCCAGCGGCGGCGAACTCGCCCGCATCATGCTGGCCATCAAGGTTGCCAGTGCCGGTCGCGCTGGGGTGCCCACCGTGGTTTTCGACGAAATTGACACCGGCCTGAGCGGGAAAGCGGCCGCTCGCGTGGCCAAGAAGATCGAAGAATTCAGCGCCCACGCCCAGGTGCTGGTGATCAGCCACCTGCCCCAAATGGCCGCCCGCGCCGACACCCACTTGCACATTGAAAAGGCCGAACACGAAGGCCGCACGCTGACCCAAGTGCGAGAGCTGATGGGCGAGGACCGCGTCGACGAAATCGCCCGTATGCTGGCCGGAGAGCAGATTGCCGAGGAGGCCCGCGCTAACGCCCGCACGCTCTTGGGGACCAAGGTCCGTTGGGCCTGAGACGCGCTCTCAAAGAGGGGTGCCCGGGGTGGGACTCGAACCCACACGGTATTGCTACCAAGGGATTTTAAGTCCCCTGCGTCTACCATTTCGCCACCCGGGCAAGGGTGCGGCTCTCAGAATAGCCTATCCCGAACCCTCCCAGGTCTGGGACCTGGGTTGCAGATTCGGCTCCGCGACCGACATAATGAACGTCCGCCCGCTTGGGCGTACCACGAGGTTTCCAGTCCATGGCCAAGAAGAAAGGTGAAAAGCGCCAAATCATCCGTTTGATCTGCACGGAAGACGGGAAGCATTACGTGACCACCACCAAGAATCGCGATAACACCAAGGCGAAGTTGGAACTGAACAAGTACAACCCGACCTTGCGCAAGGTGACCTTGCACCGCGAAAAGTAAGGAAGAAGTCAGATGCCGAACCCGAAGCGCAAATTCTCGCACTCCCGCACCACCAAGCGGCGCACCCACTGGACCACCGACCTGCCGGAAGTGGTCTCCACCCGCAACGTGCAGGGCGAACCGTTCCGCCTGAACCACTGCGCCTCGCCCGATGGCTACTACAAGGGCCGCCGGCTGCCGGGCTTCAAGGACAAGGCTTAACCTCGCTTATTTCGCGACGATCAGAACCGGATCTGCCGATAGGTAGGTCCGGTTTTTTCGTTTTTCAATCCCCGTGAAGATTCGAGTTCCGCCTGCCAAGAATGCTAGGTGACGGCCGTGCGCCGGGCGAAATCGACATGAAAATTTTGAAGCGACTCCGAATTCAACAGCGAGTCCTCTTGATGCTTGGCCTCTTCGGGATCATCCCAATCTTGGTGGGCCTCATCATCGTGAAGCAGGGTGTCAAGCAGGCCGAAGATGCGGCCCACATCCAGTTGGTGGCGCGTTCCGCGAACACCATTGAAGTCATCGAACGCAACCTGTTCGAACGATATGGCGACGTCCAAGCCTTTGGCCTGAACAGTGTGGTGCAGGATCGCGAGTCTTGGTACAAGACGGATGGAACCAACCGATTGGTGACCGCCATGAACAACTACATGGCCACCTACACGCCGGTCTACGACCTGATGATGTTTGTGGACAAGACCGGGAAGGTCGCGGCCGTGAGCAGCGTCACCTGGGATGGCAAGCCTGCCAACACCAAGTCCCTTTACGGCAAGAACTTCGCCAAGGAAGAATGGTTCCAAAACGCGATGAGCGGTAAGTTTGTTGCCTCGGATGCCCTCACTGGCACCTGGGTGGATGACTACCAGAAGTACGACTATCTCACCGAAACGCTCGGTACTGATGGCTTTTCGCTTTGTTATGCCGCTCCGGTCAAGGACGCCGCTGGGAATGTCATTGGTGTGTGGCGCAACTACGCTCGCCCGGCCGTGGTCGAGGGAATCTTGGCTTCTAACCTTGGCTCGTTGGCCACGGATGGGTTCACCGATGGTGAACTGACGCTGTTTGCCGCGGACGGCAAGATCCTGTTCAACGCATACCTCGATGGCAACGAAACGAAGTTTGTGAACTGGGCCGATAAGGACCCGTCCGTGAAGGACGAGATGCAAGAACTGATCAAGGGCCTCAAGGCCGGTGGCACGCTCGCTCCGGAGATCTACACGGAAGTTGGTGGAGATCGAGGTGAACAACACCACCACGCCGGAGCCATCGCCAAGTCCAACGGCGCCCTCGGTTATCCGGGCCTCGGTTGGAGCGTCGGTCTTCGCATCTCCGCCGAGCAGTACTTTGCCAAGTACGGCCAAATCATGAAGACGATGTACATCTTCCTCGCGGTGGGTGTCGTGACCGTATTCCTCGTGGGTCGGGCCTTTGCCAAGAAGCTCACCACCCCGATCATTGCTCTCACCAACGGCCTCCAAACGGTGGCAAAGGGTGACCTCGACTTCGAAATCACCCACGTGAGCCAAGATGAACTGGGTGAAGCCAGCGACGCCTGCCGCGCCATGAAGACCTACTTGCAAGAGAAGGTTGCCGTGGCCGAGAAGGTCGCCGAAGGTGACACCAGCGTTCATGTGGAACTTGCCAGCGAGAAGGACGTGCTCGGCACCAGCCTCAGCGGGATGGTACACAGCCTTCGCAACGTCAGCGACGTCGCCGGCCGACTTGGCCAGGGCGACCTGACTGCGAGTATCACGCCGCGAAGCGCCAATGACTCCCTGGGGCATGCGCTCAGCACGATGATTGGCAACCTGCGCTCCGTGGTCGGCGAGATCCGCCAAAGCGCCAAGGAAGTCAATGGCAACAGCCAATCGCTGAAGGCGACCTCCAGCACCGTCGCCGCCGTCGCTCAAGATATGGGCGAATCGGTGGAGCAGGTCACGCAAGCGATCAGCGAATCCACCCGCAGCGCGATGGAAATTGCCCGCGGCAGCGAGCAGCTGGCCCAAAACGCGAGCCTGGTCGCCCAGGATGCCGACGAACTGCAGCGCGCGATGGATCTGATCCGAAGCGGATCGGTGAAGCAAGACGCCGCCATCGACGAAACGGAATCCGGCATGAAGGACGCCGCTGAAGCCATGAACCGAGCCATCACCGGCACCCGCAAGGTGCGTGAGCAGATCGGTTCGGCCGCCAGCCAAGCCGAGCGCCTGGGTGAAAAGAGCGAGCAGATTGGCAGCATTGTGCAGGCGATCGAAGACATCGCCGAGCAAACCAACCTGCTGGCTCTGAACGCCGCCATCGAAGCGGCCCGCGCCGGCGAAGCCGGTCGAGGCTTCTCGGTGGTCGCCGAAGAAGTCCGCAAGCTTGCCGAACGCTCCCAGAGTGCGACCCGAGAGATTGCGACGCTGATTGGCGACGTGCGATCCGACGTGGCTGCCACTGTGGACGTGATGCGCACGAGTGCCGATGAGGTCGAACAAGTGGCCGAATTTGCGGAAGGCGTGACCGAAAAGGTGGACGTGGTGCTGAACGCCCTCGCCGAAGTGCGCGATGTGGCCGAAAGCAACGCTGCGGCCCTGACGCAGATGGTGAACAACGTGGACAGCGTGACCAACGCGATTGCCGGGGTGGCTTCGGTGGCCCAGGAATCGGCGGCCGGTGCGCAGGAAATGAGCGCCAGCGCCCAAGAGGTCTCCGCCAGCGTGGAACAAGTGAACCACGGGATCGGCAGCACCACCTCGGCCATCGTCGAGATTCGGGGCTCTGCTGAAGAGCTCGAAGCCATGGCCGGCCGACTGCAACAAGCGGTGGACCGCTTCCACTTGGAGGCTCACGCCTTCGACCACGAGACCGACCAGGCCGCCTAACCAATCCGTCAGGCGCACAAAGAATGGCCTCCCCTCCTGAAATGGAGTGGGAGGCCGTTCTTCTTTATGCCATCTTCCGCGAATGCGGATCGGATGAGGCTAGCGCTGGGTTTGGGCAACCACGGGTCGCTCGACCTTCACCGAGGCTTCGTTCGGGGCCGTCAGCATGCTTTGCACCGCCGAACCGAAGAACCATGATCCAAACACGGCTGCCGCACACACCACGCAAGTGAGCTTGAGACCGCCTGAGGTCTGGCTGACCCGCGCGCCGGTGAGCTCTTCTTCATCCACAAACACAGCCTTGGCCATGTAAAGGTAGTAGGCCACGCTGATTGCCGAATTCACGCCCAGCACGATAGCCAGCGGCAACAGGTCCGCCTTGAGCGCGCCCTGGAAGATCAACAGCTTGCCCAAGAAACCGCCTGTGAACGGGATGCCGATGAGCGAGATGAGGAAGACGATGAAAGCTCCGGCCGCAAAGCGGTTGCGCTTCCATAGCCCGTGCAGAGCCGAGGCCCGCGCGTCTTCTTGCGCATTCCGCACCGCCAGGGTCAGCACCGCGAAGGCGCCAATCGTCGCCACGCTGTAAACGGCCAGATAGAACACCATCGCGTCCAGGCTCACCGCCTTGGGATTCTTGAGGTGAGCGAGCAGCGCCACCATCACGTACCCCGCGTGGGCAATGGACGAGAAGCCGAGCATGCGCTTGAGGTCGGTCTGCCCGATGGCCGAGACGTTCCCTACCGTCATCGTCAGCATCGACAGCCAAAACAGCACCGGGAACCAGAAATCTTGCGTCTGCCCAAGCACCGGCAACATCCGCGCCATCAAGCCGAGGGCCGCAATCTTGGAGACGGTGGCCAAAAACGCGCTGACGTTGGTCGGCGCCCCTTGGTATACGTCCGGCGTCCACATATGGAACGGGAACAGCGAAGCCTTGAAACCCAAGCCCATCAACACGAAGGCCGTGGCCAGAATCTGCATGTTCATCTGTGCGCCGTTCATCCCGATTTGCGTCAGGCTCAGCGTGCCGGTCGCCCCGTAGAAGAACGCAATGCCGTAAAGCAGGAACGCCGAGGCCAACGAACCGAGCAAGAAGTACTTGAGCGCCGATTCGGCCGAGCGCTGCTCCTCGCGGGCCAGGCCCGCCATGCAATAGAGCGAGATGGACAGCACTTCCAGGCCGATAAAGACCATGAGAAGGTGGTCCGTACCCACCATGATCATGCCGCCCGCTGTGGACCAGATCGCTAGCGGATAGAACTCGCCGTACGCCATGCGGCGTTCGCGCAGATAGTTTTCACCGAAGAGGAACGTCAGGCCGCAGGCCACCACCATCAGCAGTTGCAGCATCAAGCCCATGTGGTCACGGCGAATCATTCCGGCGAACGTATCGACCGCCGGCATGCCGACCTGCGTGGCCAGCAAGTAGGCGGCCACCGCTAGACCCGTAAGGCTGATGCCCACGATGACGTTGTTGTTCTGCCGGGGGCGGAACATCTCGACCAAAAGCGCGGCGATCCCGGTCAGGAACACCACAATCACCGGCATGGCCGCCGTCCAGTCAATGGTGGGAATCACATAATTGTTCATCGTTGGGCCACCTCGGCGGGTTCGCGGAGATTCTCAAAGTGGTGGTTCGCCGGGGCGATCTGCTGTTGCACCGTGTATTCACCCAAGGCCACACCTTCCGCGCGGGGCAGCACTTGCACCAGGTTGCCGTCTTGGTCAATCTCGTGCAGCGGTTCGCTCCAACTCGGCCGCATGCCTTGCGGGTTCACGGCCATCATGCGGGCCGCGCCAAGGCTACTTTCCATCGGCTTCATAAAGGTGTTGGGATATATCCCACCCCAGAAGATGAGGACGATGAACATGCCGACCAGCACGATTTCGTGCGTCTTGATGTCCTTCAGCCGCAGCAAGTCTTGGTTCGTAATGGGGCCGTAGAAGACCTTCATGAACATCTTGAGCAAGTAGACCGCGGCAAACACGACGCCTGTCCCGGCAATCACCGGCAGCCAGATGTTGAGGCCGTACGCCCCCGCCATCCCGGCCTGGAAGGCACCCATCATGGCCAAGAATTCACCGATAAACCCGTTGGTGCCGGGCAAGCCAACACTCGAGAACATCACGATGAGAAACAGGGCCGCAAAGATCGGCATCTGCGCCTTCAAGCCACCCATATCGGCGAACTTGCGCGTGTGGATGCGCTCATAGAGCAAACCGATGAGCAAGAACAAGGCCCCCGTGCTGACCCCGTGGTTCAGCTGTTGGTACGCCCCGCCCAGGATGCCCGCGCTGGAAAGCGAAACGATCCCCAGCATCACAAAGCCCATGTGCGCCACGGAGGAGTAGGCGACGAGCTTCTTCACGTCGTCCTGCATGGTCGCCACAATGGCCCCGTACACGATGCCGATGACACACAAGGTCATTAGGATCGGCACCGCGTTCTGCATCGATTCAGGGAAGAGCGGCAAGCAGAAGCGCAGGAACCCGAAGGTGCCCATCTTCAGCAAGACGCCCGCCAGGATCACCGAGCCGGCCGTGGGGGCTTCGGTGTGCGCATCCGGCAACCACGTATGGAACGGGAACATCGGACACTTGACCATCATGGCCACCGCGAAGGTCCAGAACACTACAGTTTGCAACTGCATGGCGTTGGCCCACAGCGCTCCGTTGGCCACCTGGGCCTGGATTGCGATGAGATCGAACGTCATGGCGCCCGTCACCTTTTGCATCTGCATGGCCAAGGCAATCATGCCGATGAGCATGAAGATGCTGGCCCCAAAGGTGTAGATGAAGAACTTGCGCGCAGCGTAGGCGCGATCCGAGCCACCCCAGATGTAGACCAGCAGCGCCATGGGCACCAGCGAGGCCTCGAAGAAGGCATAGAACAGGATCAGGTCCAGCGAAACGAAGACGCCCAGCATCGCCATCTGCAGGAACTGCAACAAGACGAAGTAGGTTTTGACGCGATTCTTGACGTAGTAGCTAAACCAGTTGGCCACCACCGTGAGGAACGTGGTGAGAACGATCAGCCAGATGCTGATCCCGTCCACCCCGACCTTCCACTGCACGCCAATGCTGGGCAGGAACGGGACGGCCTCGAGCATTTGGAAGTGGAACGAGCGCCCGTCGAACTGACTGAGCACCGTGGCCGCCACTCCGAGCGCCACCAGGCTGAAGACCATGCTTGCGCCCTTGATGGCGCGCTCAAAGGTCTCGGGGATGAACATCAAGAAAATGGCCCCGAGCACCGGCACTGCCAGCAACAAGGAGAGGATGCCCAATCCGGTGTTTTCCATTAGAACTTGCCTCCGATGACTTGCACCAACGCATACACGATGATGGCGGAGCCTCCCACCAGCATCATCAGCGCGTAGTTGCGCACATATCCGGTTTGGAACCGCTTGCCGAGGTAGCTAAGGACCACCCCGAATGTGGCACCCACGGCTTTCACAAGGTTGTCGATGATTCCGATGTCAAAGAGCTTGACCACCGCGCCCACGCCGTTCGCCAGCATGCCGCTTCCCTTGTTGCTATACCAATCGGTGTAGAAGGATGCGGCGGCCGCACGTCGGAGGGGATTCCACTTGCTGAGGTCGAATCCTTCCGTCGCCGGGAGTTTGCGGTAGGCCACCAACGCTCCGAGAATGCCGGTGGTGCCCACCACGATGCTGAGGATGGTCAGCATGTCGTGGGAGATGTTCTTAGCCGTCTTGACCTCCGTGGCACCCCACGGGGCCAGCCAATCCTTGAGCCAGTGGCCCGCTTCCATGGCGTAGCCCACAAAGCCGAGCGAGAACACGGCCAGGATTGCCAGCGGCGCCCACATCGTCCAGGGGACCTCGTGCGGCTCGTGGGTTTGATCGAGCTCGTGGTGATGCTCGTGCGCGTGCACCTGAGCATTCATCTCCTCATCGGTCATGAAGAAGCCTTCGGTGTCCTCGCCGTGGTGATGATCTCCGTGCGCGTGGTCGTGCCCGTGGTGATCATCATGATGCGCGTGCACATCGTGGTGCGCCGGGGCGAGGTCGCGCCAGCGCTCCTTGTCGGTGCCGAAAGTCAGCGCCATCATGCGCGTCATGTAGAACGCCGTCATCCCGGCCACCGCCAAGCCCACCCAGCCCGCAAAGGCGCCGGGAGTGAGGCCCGCAATGGTGAACGTGGACATCTTGTCCGGCATGTTCAGCGCGTTGTATAGCACGGCTTCCTTACTCCAGAAGCCGCTAAATAGGAAGGGCACCCCGGCAATGGCCGCCCAGCCAATCCCCATCGTGAGATAGGTGATGGGCAGATACTTTTGCAGCCGGCCGTAGTTGCGCATGTCTTGGTCGTGCGCCATCGCGTGGATGACCGCGCCCGAGCCCAAGAACAACAGCGCCTTAAAGAACGCGTGGGTGATGACGTGGAACATCCCGGCATAGAACGCGCCCACGCCGCACGCAATGAACATGTAGCCCAGTTGCGAAACCGTGGAATACGCCAGCACCTTCTTGATGTCCGTGTGGCCAAAGGCAATGCCTGCGCCGAGCAGGGCCGTCGCCGCCCCCACCAACGCCACCACGTTCATCGCGAACGGAGAGGCGAGGAAGATTTCCTGCACGCGGTTCAGCAGCACGATGCCGCTGGTGACCATCGTCGCCGCGTGGATGAGAGCCGACACCGGCGTGGGGCCGGCCATAGCGTCCGGCAACCACACAAAGAGCGGGAACTGCGCCGACTTGCCGCAAGCGCCCACAAAGAGCAGCAGCGCGATCATCGTCGCATCAAACGGCTTGCTGGCAAGGAGTTGCCCGATCTGAGGAAGCAAAACGTCGTAGCTCAGCCAGCGGCTATCCACAATGCCGAGCGCATCCTTGTTCTGCGCGGCCAGCACCACCAACCAAAACATCCCGAGCGTGAGACCGACGTCACCAATACGGTTGACGATGAACGCCTTGTTGGCCGCCGCCGAGTTCTTGAGGTCCTTGTACCAAAAGCCGATGAGCAGATAGGAGCACAGACCAACCCCTTCCCAGCCGATGAACAGCATGGCGAGGTTATTGCCCAGCACCAGCACCAGCATCAACGCGATAAACAGGTTGAGGTAGGTGAAGAACCGGGGGAAATCGGTCTCCTCCGCCATGTAGCCGATGGAGTAGAGGTGAATGAGCGATCCGATGCCGGTGATGACTAGCACCATCGTCATCGAGAGCGGGTCCACCCGGAACTCAAACGGGATGGAAATCGCCTGCGTGCTAATCCATTCGAAGAGCGTGAGAACCACCGCTCGTTCGGATTCCGGCTGCTGCATGAGTTGCAGCGTCAGGGGCAGTGCGATCAAGAATCCTAGCGCGATGGGGGCAACACCAAGTGCCCCGCAGATGCGGCGACCGAGCTTGGGGCCGAACGTGTCCACCACGATCTTGCCACCCAAGGCTTGGAACAGAGACCCGAAGAGCGGAAGGGCAAAAACCCACCAAATCAGCTTGTAATCCATCGTGATCTCCTTAGTTCCTCAGCGTACTGAGGTCGTCTACGTCCACTTCGCGGCGAGCCCGGAAGATGGCCATGATGATGCCCAGCCCGACCGCCACTTCGGCGGCGGCCACGGCCATCACAAAAATCACCATCATTTGGCCGTTCATGGCCGCCTGTTGGGCATTTTCGTACTTGAGGCCCCACCCGTTTTGGTAGCGAGCGAAGGTCAAGAACGTGAGGTTGACGGCATTGAGCATCAACTCAATGCACATAAACACGGTGACGGGGTTGCGGCGCACCACAACGCCCACTGCGCCGAGAGCGAAGAGCATCGCCCCGAGCAGCAAGAACCACTCGATGGGGACGTCATTGACAATACCGGTCGGTGCCATGGCGAGGGTCATCACTAGATTCTCCTCTTGGCCAGGATGATCGAGGCCACGATCCCGACGAGGAGCAACATGCTCGCAACTTCAAACGGCCACGCGTAGGTGGTCATCATTTCCATGCCGATCGCCTGCGGTGTTCCGAACTTCGGGTCCACCGCCCCGGGCTTCATTTCGGCCACCGGCCGAATCCCCAGCGCAAAGATGAACAGCACCAGCGCTCCGAAGACGGTGCCGATCACGGGCGCACTGGTCCACCACACCTTGTGCGGCTCTTCGCGGTCCATGCGCAGCATCATCACGATGAACAGGAACAGCACCATGATCGCCCCGGCGTACACCATGATCTGCGAGATCCCCAGCATCTGCGCCCCCAGCATAAAGTAGAGCGCGGCCAACACCAGGAAGTTGAGCACCAAGCACATGGCGGCCCGCACGGGACGCTGGCTAAACACCACGCCGCCCCCGCCGATGAGGGCCAGGAGCGCGAGGGCAAGAAAGGCGATTTGGTTGGTGGTCACCGACCGGCCTCCAGATTCCTTAAGAAGTGCGTTGTCATACGGTTTTGCCACTCGAAGAGGCCGGGGCCGGGTCCACGAGAGTGATGGATCGTCGTTCGGTGCCATCCACCAGCGAGATGGCTTGGCGTTGTTCGGCTTCCCGCGACTTGCGCGAGGCCGACACCAGGTTGAAGTAGAGCAGCGCGAGGAGGGCCACCGCGCCGAAGAAGGCCACCCAGCCGCCCAGCACGCCGTACATCTCCGTGGCCACAATCCAGATGCCCACGATAATGAAGTTGGCGACCGCCGTCGGCAGCAGGCTCTTCCAGCCCAGGTTCATCAGCTGGTCGTAGCGCAATCGCGGAAGCGTGGCGCGCAGCCAGATGAAGAAGGACAGCATGAAGATCTGCTTGACCAAGAACCCGGCGGGGCCGAGCCAGTAGTTGAGATCGCGCAGGGCGTACCAGAAGGAGCTCAGGCTCGGGAAGGTCACCGCCAGTTCGTCGTAGTTGAACGGCATGAAGTGGTAACCACCCATGAACACGGCGGCAAAGACGCCACTGAACACGAACATAGCCGCGTATTCACCCATGAAGAACACGGCGAACTTCATGGACGAGTATTCGGTGTGATAACCGGCGATGAGTTCGTTTTCCGCTTCGGGAAGGTCGAACGGAGCGCGGTTGGTTTCCGCCACGAGCGCGATCAAGAAGATCACCGCCGAAAGCAAACCAAACGGCGTGAACAGGAACCAGTTCTGCACCTGCGGGATCACGCCCCACAGCGCCTTCTCCTGCTCGGCCACCATGTCGGTCATCTTGAGCGAGCCGGTGGCCAGGGCAATGCACGCTAGCGAGACGCCCATCGCGAGTTCATATGAAATCAACTGTGCGCTGGCGCGAAGGCCGCCCATCAGCGAGTACTTGTTGTTGCTGGAGTAACCCGCCAACACGATGCCATAGGCACCCAAACTGGAGATGGCCAGCACCCACAGGATGCCGATATCAATGTTCGCGGCCGGGGAGAAGTTGCCCCAGAACCCAGTGTGCGGGGTCCACGGGAGTGTCGCCCCCAAAGCAAAGGCCGGGAACAGCGCCAGGGCGGGAGAGATGACGTAAATCAGGCGGTCGACCGCGCTCGGCTTGATCTCTTCCTTGAGGAAGAGCTTCACCCCGTCCAGGAGCGGCTGAATGAGACCAAAAGTGCGGATCTGGCGGCCGTTGGGGAGGGTGATGGTGCCGCTGCGGTTCGGGCCGATGCGGTCTTGCATCCACGAGAGCAAGCGTCGTTCCCACCAAATGATGCCCGGCACCAGGGTGAGAATGGGAAGGATAACGAGAATGACCCGGACCAGCGCCATGAAGGTGCTGCCGGGCATGCCCGCAACGGTGAACTCGTTGTTACTAGCTCCTTCGAGCCAAGCGCTCACCTGTTCCATGCCTTTCGGACTTTACCTGCCCCCCAGCAGGGTTTGAAGAGCCTGGACCACCGCGTCGTCAGAACGAGTTTGACCCTCAGGGTTCTCCAGTCGGATCCCCGTTTCGGGAAGGGCATCGTAGGTCGCAGCGGCATAGGCCGGCACTTTCTCGGCGATCGCGCGGCTGACGTCGCGGACGTGGAAGTACGGCGCGGTCGTTCCGGACCGCAGCCCGAGCTCCATCGCGATCTGCCAGGGCGCTTTGCTTTCGCCCGGAGCCGTCAGGATGCGCGCCATGCGTTGCACGCGGCGCTCGCTACTGGTGTAGGTGCCGTCACGCTCTGCGGGCAGCGCCATCGGCAGGATCGCACTGGCGTAAGCGCAGGCTTCGGTTTGCGCACTGTCCACCACCACCAGGTTCGCCACGTTTTCCAGGGCTTGGGTGGCCAGGGCCGTATCGGGAAAGTCGCGGATCGGGTCGCAACCCACCAGGATCAAGGTGTCAATTTCCCCGTTGGCGGCGGCTTGCAGGATTTCGGCAGTGTTCTTACCGGCGGTGACGGCTTCCCCACCCGGACCGAGGTCCGGCGCAAAGCCCATATCGCGACCACCTTGCTCGTTGGCGTGGTTGACCAGGCCGTTGAACTTGCCTCCGGCGTGGCTGGTCAGCAGGGCCAAGGTTTGGTAGGCCGTCACCCCGTTGGCTTCATCAAAGAGGCCGTGCGTCGTAATCGCCGCGAACTCGGTTCCGCGCAGGGCCTCAGCCGCTTCGCGCAGGCGGTCGGCGGGCACTCCGGTCTGGGCTTCCGTCCATTCCGGGGTGGCCACGCGGGTGGCATCTGCCAGGCCCGGCGCCA
>DEIB01000001.1 GCA_002352215.1 Chthonomonas sp. UBA2785
AAGCCCAACCCGTTCCCGATGTCCATCTTCGAGAACATCGCCTACGGCCCCAAGATCCACGGCATGCACAAGGGCAACGACCTGAAGGACCACGTGGAGCAGTGCCTGCGCCGCGCCGCCCTGTGGGATGAAGTGAAAGACAAGCTGAACCAGAGCGCCAATGGCCTGAGTGGGGGCCAGCAGCAGCGGCTGTGCATTGCCCGCACCCTGAGCGTGAACCCGGAAGTCATCCTGATGGACGAGCCNNGAGCTGCGGCAGACCTTCACCATCATCATCGTCACCCACAACATGCAGCAGGCGCAACGGGCGAGCGACAAGACGGCGTTCTTCCACCAGGGCAAGATGGTCGAAGCGGGGCCTACCACTCGGCTGTTCGGCAACCCGCAGAATCAGCTGACCGAAGACTACATCTCGGGCCGATTCGGATAAGCGGATGACGGCCCCCGTAGAGGTGCCGGTTTTTGGGACCCCACGTGCGAACATCGGGCGGAATGCGTCACTCTAGCCAGGGGGCGGAAAATGGCGGGGCTTGTTCTTGAAACACAAGATGCGCGCATCGGTTTGCGCGCCAATAAGACGGTGGCGGCCGTCAACACCCGGGCGTCGGAGCGCCTGGGCCTGCCCGTAGATCATCTTTTGGGAGCCCCGGTAGAGCGAGTGCTTCCCGCATCCTCGCCGAGCGAGTTTGTGGAGTGGCAGCCGCAATCCCATACCCCGAGCCCGGCGATCCGGCTGAACGAGAGCACATTCCAACTCGTGCCCGCGACCGGAATGGCCAGTGAGGCCGACCAGGAGCCGCTCTTTTGGTTTACCTTGGTGCCATTCGTGGCCGAAACCGTGTCCTCCACGTCCCCACTGATGGATCTCTGGACGCAGGCTTTGATGGCGATCGAGACGCCGGCGGAGCTCTTCGCCATGGTCAAAGCGGGCCACCGGCTGATGCCAGGCACGGCAGGATTGCTCGCCGCCCTGGACCCGAGTTCACAAACCTTGCAGACCGTGGCCAAATGGGGGACCCCCGAAGTCGCACCGGCCCAACCCGTCCCGGCGCGTGGCTCATGGGCGATGCGCCTGGGCCGGCCAGTGGATTCGTTGGAATTGGCCGAGGGTTTCACCCAAGATCACATTGTGGCGGCCTTTGACGAAGCCACTTTTTGCGTGCCCGTGGTGGCCGGGGGCCGCGTGTGGGGCGTGCTTTCCACGCGCCGAAACGCCTCGATGGGGTTATTGCCCGAGGATCAGCGCCAACTCCAGGTGGGTTTGGCTCGGCGCATTGGCATCGTTTGGGATCGCGTAAGCCGCTGCCCTTCGGAGTGATCTCAGCCTAGTTTCAGCGCGGCGCGCATCTGGCGTACCGGGTCATTGTGCGGGTCAATGAGCACTCCTTGCCAGCCCCGCTTTTGGGCGGCGGCGACGTTCTTGGCCCCGTCATCAAAGAACATGATCTCGGGTCCATCCAAGCCGAGCGCCAATTCGACACTGGCGTAGATCGCCGCATCCGGCTTGTTTAGCCCGAGTTCGTGGCTGGCAAAGTGATGATGCAGGGCCGCGATAGCGGGATAGTGATCGGCGGAGGTGAGGTACGGCCAATGGAGGGCGCTGGTGTTGCTGAGGCAAGCCGTACGAACCCCCGCTGCGTGGAGGTCATTGACCAGTTCTAACGAACCTGGGTAGGGGTCACTCAGGATGGCCATGTGGAGTTGTCGGGCCTCATCGGGCCCTGAGAATCCTTGGCGGGCCGCCAGGCGAACCAGATACTCCTCCTCCGAGATTTCTGCCCCTTGGTAAGCCGTCAGGTCGGCGTCGGCCGCCAACCCCAGGTCCTCAATCACGGTCAGCCCGGCTTGTCGCGCGGCCGCCCCCCAAGTGTGATTGATCTGCACCAGCACTCCCCCGAGGTCAAAAATTACGGCTTGACACAAATTCATTGCCAGAATGTACTCGTTGCAACGATTTCCCCTGAAGGCCCCGAAAAGATGGTCCGATGATATTTACGGGGAGTCACTTAGGTGGATCAATCACAACTTTTGTTCGCTGCCGCCGGTCTGGTCACCGGTTCTGGCCTCACGGCGGTTCTCGCCACAAAACTAGCGCAAAGCCGTTGGAATTCTCTGGCGCGACCTTTCGAACAAGCGCATCTATCCCACCCCGACTCCTTCTCCCCGAATCCCGCTGCGTTCTTCAGTCGTTGGGATGACATTCTCGCGGAGCTGACCGAGCAGGTGGACCTGCTCCACAAGCTGGACTTCAAGACCGGTGTTTCGGCCAACACCTCGCACTGTAGCCTGCGCCTGGCGCATGCTTCCGAGAAAATCCGGGTGCAAATGGCGCGCATTGGCAACCACGAAGCCTTCATCAATGACCATTCCAACGATGTGCAGGCCCTGGCCGAATCTCTCCAGAACCTCACTCACCAATTGAGCGACTCGGCGGACCTCTCGCACTCGCTGAGCGAGGCGGCCTATGAGGCTTCACAAGAAGAACTCGAGCGCGGAGGGCGTCTGGCACAGCTCGCCAGCACCCAGCACGAAGAGTTCGATCGGATTATTCAAGACTTGAACGAGAAGGTGGCCGAATGCGAAGCGCACACTGGTTGCCTCCACGATTTTGTTGGGTTCTTGGAAAACTTCGCGAAGGACGATGAACTGGCGGACCTCCTGAGCGATGTGAAATCTCACCTCAACGCCCTGGCTAGCCTGATCAATGAGCAAGAGCTCGTGGTGAACAAGAACGAGCAGATGTTGGCCCGGGTGCGCAAGATTGCCCGCCAATGCACGCTCCTTAGCTTTAACGCTGCGATTGAAAGCTCACGCAACGGCACCAATGGCTTGGCCTTCTCCGTGGTGGCCAATGAGATTCGCGAGCTCGCCGAGGCCACCGAAGTGGCCACGAGCGAGATGGAGTCGCTCTCCGCACTCTTGAGATCCGGGTTTGAATCCATGATTCGACAGAGCCGAGAGGTCGTCGGGTCTCTGGCCAGCATCATGCTGGTGGCCGATGAACAGGTGCAAAGCGTGCGGCAGTTTGTGGCCCAAAGCCAGGAAATGCGCGACTTCATCATCGCCGGCAAGGACCAATTGGTTTCGACCTGCCAGTCGCTATCGGCCATATCGGAACAGACCGACGACTTTGCCGCCCAGTCCATTCGCGACGCAACTCTGACGTCAAACCTGGTGAACAAGGCGAACGCCATGACGGAACAACTCAGCTCCTTGCGCCAGGAGCTTCCGTTGATCTTGGCCAAGATTGATGACTCTCACAAGCTCATCGCCAACATTCAAGCGGCCGATGCCGAATTGCTGGAGACACTGAATCAGTCTAAGTACGAACGTCGCTCCGCCCGCCGCCGAGAGCTCGATCGGAACGCCCGGCGCGCCGCCTAGCTCCAATCGCGGCCGTTCGCGGATTCGTAACTGCGAAGAACGCCCTCTTGCACCACCCACAGGCGCAAGCGGCGTTCTCCGTTTTGCCCGCGCGGGCCTTCGGCGACGGCCAAACCCACGGCATCCACTGGGCCGATGGATGGCAGAGCCACGGGGCCGAAAAGGACCTCGCCCCTACGGTCGGTGATGTGGGCCACGACGGAGCCCGTCGGCTCCCCCTCGATCCAGTACACAAAACGGAGGCCGTCGGGGCTGACCCATGCGGCGGGATATTGGGCGTCGGTGCCGGAACTGATGATTTGCCCCTGCGGGGTTTCGTTGGGATTCATAGTTGCAAAGTGAATCTGCCCGGCCTGGCTCCACCAGAGGCCGAGTTGGGCATCGAGATTGGTGGCGAGCCAGCGTACGGCCGCAGAATGCGCGTCTTCGCCCGAGTCCCATTCGGCTAGAAGTTGCGTGCGGCGGTCGGCGATGCCGAGCCAGAGCGTGCTCTCCCGAGCAAAGGCGTGCGCCCAGCGGCCGTCGGGGTGGAGATCGGCGGCGACGATGGTGCCGGGCAGTTCTTCGAGCCCCGTGAGGCCGAAGGCGCCATGCCACGGGCGCATCCGAGCCTGGTCCGCGCCGCCGACCCGCCAGCGGAACTGCGCGGGTTCATTGTGGTCCAGCGGCAAACGGTGTTCTCGAACGTACCACCCGGGAACCCCGGGCGCATGGGGGGCCAGCACGTCTTGCCCTTCGGGGTTGTGCAGCGAGAACGGCTGGTTCGCTACGTAGATGCGGGGTTCCACCGCACCGACCGTGACGCCTTGCTCGTAGGGGCCGGTCGGGTTTCCGTCTGCATCGCGTGCTCGCATGGGCCATAGCGCCAGCGGGGGCACCTCGGCGGCGGTGTTCACCAGCGCCCAGGCGAGTTCGTATACGCCGGAATTTGGCCAAGGAAAGGCTAGGCTATTGCGCTCCACTTGCCCTCTCGCTTGCCCCTCGTAATCGTCATAGAGGTCGCCGCACTCGGCATCTAGATTTTCCTCCGGGTGCACGCCCTCGGCGAGAACGCGCCGCGTGGCCAAGGCGTCCAGAACGCTGCTTGTGAACCCCGCGCCATTCACCGTCGGCGGGTTTTGCCAGCCTTGGTCGTACCAATCCCACAGCCCGTGTCCCACTCCAGGCCCGAGCGGCCAGAACCACGCCCCCGAATGCCCGGTGAAGTTGAACCACGCGGGGGCCTCGTCGGCGCGATGAGCGATGGGATAGGCGATAACAATGGGGCCAGGCGGGTCGGCGGGCGTGATCTCGAAGACCAAATGCGACATACCCCGCCCGCTGATGAGGGGGAAGGCGATCGCCGCTTCCGGGTCGGCCACCAGGGGGATGGAGCGGCCTTCGGGGCGGAGATCGACGCCCTGATCGCTCGTGATGCCCGCGCCGTGGTCAAGACCCCAGGTTCCGGCCTCGATGGCATCGGTGCCCTTGAGCAGGCGGAAACGGCCGGGCTCCACGGGGTCGCCCTCGTTCCACCAAACCGGTTTGGTCATTTCGGGGCTCAGGCGCCCCAACCGCACCGACGCAATCCCCGCTCCCGACCAGTCCACTTCCACATCCTGGGCGGTGGCGGGGGCCATAAAGGGCGGCGAGGTGAGGTTGGCCCACTCGAGTTTCACCTGAATGGGCTCCGGACCAGCCGGGGTGACCTCCACTCCCAGCGGCGTGAGGGCAAGGGTTCCGCCCTCGGCCGACCATCGCTCACTGCCTGCCGGCGAGAACGCCACCGGCACCCCCACCGGGGCGCGCCGCATCTGCCACCGGGACACCCCTACCCACCGCTTCCCGCCCAGGTAGCCATCCGTAAAGGGGGTGAAGGCCGAAGCCATGAGCGGGCACGTGGTAAGCGAGGTGCGGGTCTGCGTCTGCTCACTCGGAGGCAGGGCCGGGTGCATAAGATGCTGCGCCCGCACCGGCTCCCAATACAGCCGGGGATCGGTGGGCGAGTTTTCCACAGGCCACGGGGAAAAGTGGTGGAAAACGCTCCAGTGAGGGTGAATCCATGTGGAAAAGTAGCGCACCAAGGGGTCGGCATGCCGCCAGGCGGGTTCCAACTCGGGGTTCTCTGCCGCCCCATCCACCACTTTGGGGAACACTACGCTCTCCCCCGCATAGCTCCCCGCCACGTAGGCCGGGTCGAACGTGCAGTCGCTCTCGGGGTTGGTGGCCAGCACATCCACCCGGGCCGCCACGCAGGGGGCCAAGGGTTCCGGGTCAAAGATCTCCCGCTCCAAGGCGTGGGGGTTGGTTCGCAGCACGTTCAGCCGCGCCCCCTGCCGCGCATGGGTGATGTCCGTCTGGATCGTGCGGATCAGGTTGGGGTTTTGCGTATTCAGTTGGTGCGGCCCGTCGGCGCGGTCACTGCTTCGCTCCAGCGTGACCTGCGGGAACCCCGCCCGCTGCACCAACAGGGCAAAGTCGGGGTTCAGGCGATGGATCGCCCGGGGCAATGCGGGCACCAACTGCACCCGGCCCCGGGTTGACCTTGCCGCCAGCCTTGCCGGGCCGCTCATGGTGCCGGGTACGCAGGTGCGCTCGGCTTCGGCCTCGGTTTGCATCCGAAGGAGATCTCCCCAGGTGCGGGTGGCAACCACAATGCCTCCCGCATCCCCCTCGGGCGTCTCGAAACCTGGCAGCCGCACGGGCAAATCCCGCCAAACCCCATCCGTGTCAAACCGCCAACCCCCCGAGACCAATTGATCCAGAGCCAAAGTCCAGGCGTACTCGCCGGGGCCGGTGTAGCCACTGCCGCCGTTCCCTCCCGAGATGACGGGCGGCAAACCCACCAGGGGGATGTAGCCCGGCCCGCACCCGGTACTGAGTTCATCCAGCCCGGGCAGGGTGAGCCACGGCTCATCGTTGGCTACCAGTTCGAGACTCTCCACGGCCAGCCGAAACTGGCCCGTGTTCTCCCGGGCATACAGCCGCACTCCGTGCAGTACCAGACTCAAACTCACCGATTCCCGGACGCCCGCGCCGCCGATCACATGCCCGCCGATGGGAGCATGCGGACCCTCGTAGCGAGCCTGCCACTGCCCGCCCCCGGCGGTGCCGCTGGCCACGCTGAGGGCAAATCCGGGGGCAATGTTCTGCACGCTGATGACGCTCTCGGTGCGCAGTTGGGCGTCGTGTTGCCAGTTCAGCGGCCCGGTGCCCGCGGCCGTGACATCGGCGGTGCTTGCCACCCGGAATTCCAGCCGATCCCAGGCGGCGAGGCGTCCGTTCACCGGCATCGGATAGATCAGGACTCCGGGGGCGAAGGTCGAGAGGATGAGCGGCCCGGTGAGGGTGGTGCCGGTGGACATCACCCGCACAATCGGCACCGGCCACGGGGTGTGGGCGGGCCAGGTGGTGGGGATATCCACGGTTTCGCCGCGCCAGGTCAGCACCCGCACGGCATCACTCGTCACGGACTTTTTCAAGGTCGCCCCGAACGGGAAATCCTGGTCCGTCGCCACCGATGAAATCAAGGTGCTGCCCACGGGTCGCTCGGTGAGAGTGCCCGCCATGGCCCCACTCGGTCCGCCCACCAAGGCGCGGGCCATCACGCCCGCCAGGCGCGCATAGCCGACGCGGTTGAAGTGGGTGTTGTCGCTGGGCTGGTACCACAGCGGCGACCATCCCACGCGCAACAGGTCGTGGCTTCCCGCGTAGACCACCGCGCGGCCCAGGTTTTGCTGGTCGCGCACGGCATCTTTGTGGCCCTGCACCACGGGCTCCATCACGCTATCCACCAGCCAGTTTTCGCTGGACTTTTGCGGCGGACGGCTGACGCTGAGCACCCGCAAGGTTTCATCGGCGAAGGCTTCGTTAAACCAGGCGTTAAAGTCCGCCCGCGCCCCCGCTCGATCTTGCCCCGGAGGGCTGTTGGTGCCCGCCACCAAGATGATGAGGTCGGGGCGGAAGGTGGCCACCCGCGCCCGCACGATGCTGGTGAGCTGGGCCACGGTGTTGCCGCCGTAGCCCTCGTGCCGCCAGTCGCGGACGTATTCGCCGAGGTCGTCGGGGTTCGAGGTCTGGCTGCCCACGTACTCCCAGTTGCTGTAGCCCCAGGCGCTCATGATGCGCTTGAGCGGGCTACGCCAGCCACTGGAGCCGCCGGTGCCAGCGGTGAGGCTGTCGCCCATGGCCATGACGCGCACCACGCGTCCTTCTTGGAATCTGGTTTTGAGATCGGTTGCGTAAATGTTCATGCAGGATTAGTTGAGGGTTTGCGCGCGGCGGGCGGGGCGGCGAGCCAGGTCGGCTCCCCCTCGGCGCACGGCGCGGCGTTCGGTCGAATGCAGCAAGCGGCGGCGGCCCAAATCGGCCAGCCGCACCAAAGGTCGGTAGTTCATTGCGAGTTGATTTCGAGGCTGTCCACGGCCTCGGCGGTATAGAGCGCGTCGCGCCAGTTAGAGTCCGGTTCTTCGCGCGTGAAGGTGCAGCCGAAGGCCCGGATGCGCCAGCGCCCGCGACCTTCCAGTTCCACCACGTCACCGCGCCACAGGGGCCGGCCATCGAGGGCCAGGAGCAAGTCGCTACGGAATTCGCACATCTGCCGGGGGCGGCTAAGCCGCCGAAACAAGCGGCGAGCGGCTTCTTCCACGGCGCTAGTTGAGCTCAAAACGGGATCAATCAAGGCGTAACGACGGCGCGTGCCCAGCCAATTGAGCGGCCTTTGCTCGGGGGCTAAGGTGGGGTCCTGCGAAGCCGTATCGCGCTGCCCCGCCTGCAGAATCTGCTCCCGCACCGGGTCCCAACCCGTGACCTGCACTTCGTTGGCATCCGGCTCGATCCACCGTTGCTGAAACGCGCGGTACACCGGCGTCTCCGCCTCCCCCTCCCGGGCTTCGGCCAGGATGATGACGGGGGTGGTGGGCAGATCCTCAGGCGCAAGAGCGAACCACTCCGGTTCACCTGATGCGCGGGGCCGGAACCCCCACCACCAATCGGCGGCATAAGTCTCCAGCAGCCGGGCGATCCAGTCGGTTGCGGTGTCGCCCCGCTCGATCAAGGCGGGCCACCGCGCCGCCCCGTCATTCGGCAACCGAAACAACGTGGTAGAGATCACGCGCGGCCCCGTCCAGCCACCGGCGTCCAGCAAGAAATCCAACGCCTCGGTCAGGGTCAGGCCATCCAGCGCACAAGGTTCGGCGAAGGTCGCCTCGCTCAGCCGCGCCCAGGCATCGCTGGCCGCGAGTTGCGCCCGGTCCGCCCCGGCAAAGGGCGTGAAGTGCTCCCCGTACTCGGTCTGCACACCATCCAGCAGCACGGTGGGGCCTAGGTTCACGCGCACCGGCCGGTGCGTTGTGCTCAGCCGCCGCCCGGTTTGCGCTTCCCACGCCGCCGGGTCGCGGGCCGTCCAGTCGAAACTCACCCGGCGCGGGTCGTCGGGCACGCTCAGGGCCGCGCCCATGGCTTCCCCCGTCACGTCCAGCGTGGCCGCCGGCGTCGAGTCATGTTGCGCGGCGTAGGCCAGGCTCACCCCTCGCACCATCGGCGTCACCAGCGGGCTAGGCGAAGCGAAGTCCATCCGCAGGCGCACCCGGGCAGTCACCCCGTCGGGGGCCCACGGGTTGCCATCTTCATCGGCCAGCGAAACATCCACGGTGCCCGGCCCCGCCCCAAACAATCGATAGGGCAAGCCATCCGCCGGCCAACCGTCGTGGTCGAAAAGCATGGGCGTTTCGCCGATCTGCGGCGGCTCGCTTAGCTCTTGCCGCACCGTGTACGCAAAGCCCGACGTGGCAAACCGAAGAGGCGCGAGTTGCACCTGAACCGCCCCGTGGGGCACCTGGAACCACACCGGCCCGGCGGGGGTCACCGGCTCGGCATCGCCTTCGCTCAGCACATACGAAAACCCATTCCCGGCGAGGGCATAGACCAGGAGTTCCTCGCCCCGCATGGGGATGAGCATCACTTGGAACACCTGCCCGGTCCTCACGTCTCCCGCCCGCGCCCCGCTGATGCGCCCGTAGTGCACCGCGCGGCCATCCCGCCACACTTCGGTGGTGCCGTCGCTCCAGAACACCAGCCCTGTCCCGGCCGTGAGGTCGCCAGTGGCGCTCCACCCCACGCGCACGGCTTCGTACCGCTCGCCGCTCCCGTAGGCAAACCACGCCAGCCACAGGCCTTCGTTGGCCCCCACCGGGGCCAGGCTTGTTCCTCCGCGTGCGGCGTTGGCGTCTACGCGCCCCATCCAGGGGCCGCGGCCGCTCTGGTCGTAGCGGTTTTCCCACCCCGACCCGAGGTCAAAGTCGGCGGTGCTCCACTTCGCGTTCGCGCCGGTGTCGTCCGTGTACCACGCATCCCGCAGGGGTTGGGGGCGCAGCACCAGGGTGTGCGTAATGGGGTCCAGCCAGGTGCCCGCGAAGGGAGCCCCGTCCAGTTCCCCGGCCAATTCCAGGCCGTTGGCGGCCAGGCTTAGCAGGGGGCGGGTGACGCGGGTTTGGGCATGATCCAGGGCAATGCTTAGTGCCAAGTCGCCTCTTGGCGGGCGGCCTGAATCCAGCGCGCCGCCTCTTGCGCCACCAGTTCCCGCAGCGTCGCCGCCACGTTGTCAAAGGCATCGCGGCCGGTGCGCCGCACCGTGAAAGAGGCCATCTCCACCGGGGTGAGGCCGGGCGCATGCGGTCGGCCCATAACGTCTTCTTCCGGGGCTTCACTCTGGCCCCATGAAGCCGCATCCTCCGGCATCTCCCACTGCTCGGTAGCGGTGGGGACCCGAGGCACATGCGGCACCGGTGCGGGTTCCGCCTTTCGGGGGGGCCGGGGCGCGGGCGGTACTGGCGGCTCGGGCGGTGGTGCCGGGCTCATGCGCTCTTCGGCGGGCGTGGCTTCGGGTTCCGGCGGATCGGGAATGTACCAAACCCCGGGGTCATCTGTCGGCAGCCACTCGCTCTCATCTGGCTCGCGGGCCGGGCGCATTGCGGGCTCGTCCGAGTCCCCCGGCCACCACCACAGGCCCTCACTCACCGGCCCACGCCTCCCAGGCTGCCGTGAGGCTGGCTTGGCTGGCCCGGTTGACCAACGCATCGAACAACACCCCGGCCGAAGCCGCCATATCCAGCGCGGACTCCACCGTTAGCGGCACCGACGCGCACAATTCCGCCAGCAAGAACGCCTCGTAAATCACACGCGGCGTAAACGGCAATTCCGGCCCGGCCTCGCGCAAAAACGCCTCTGCCTCGGCCCGCAAGGCACGCACCTCATCCACATGGGCGCAGGTATGGAACTCCCACCGCCGCCCGCCTAAGGAGAACGCAATCAAACGGTGGCCTCCGCCGAGACCGGCCCCTGGCTCCGCCAGCCGTACTCGGTCTGCACCAGCTTCCCTTCGCGCACCCGGAAGGCAAAGTGCTCCCAAACAAAGTTGCCCGTGTAGGTTTGTCCTCCGCTGGCGCGGCTGGTGATCTCCATCGCCACCGGGGCCTCGGGTTGGCTCATCGCCCGGGCCAACAGGCTGGCGGTGCCCGTGGGCGAAGTGGGGTACGCGCCCGTATCCGGCCCCACGCCGCTCAGCTCGGCCCGCACCACCTGGATGTCACCCATGGTCCAGCGGTGTTCCCACTGGGTCAGCGCCATCGGCAGGCTCACGGTCACCCCGTTGATCTCCATCACCAGGTCCACCAGCGCATTGGTCAGCGCCCCGTGCGAGGCCGCCGCCAGCGGCACTGCCGTCACCGGCACCGCTAGCTCAAGTTGGGCGCTGAAGTCGCGCTCCACCAGCACCGGCCAGCGCCAGGCATCGCCCACGCCACTGCCTTCGGCGTGGTCAAATTCGCCGCGCACCGTGCCTCGCCGGAGGTGAGCCCGCAGAGGCGCACCCCCCACTTGTAACTGCGACACATCCAGGTGGCTCACCCGGAACGGAGCCGTGCCCAAGCTGGTCACCAGAGCCGCCACCCGGGCCTCGCGTTTCACCGGTTGGGCGGTCCGCGCACTTCGCGTCAGGGGTCGCCCGTCCTCGGTGGTGGTCATCACCTGATATCGCGCGCCTTGCACCGTCGCCAGCAAACTCTCGCTCGCGACATCAAACACCGAAAGATCCCAACCGGTTGCCCGGTCACTCATTCTTCATTCACCTCGTTCAATGGGGGGCGGGGGGCCGTAACTCGGCACCGAAAGTGCACCGTCACGCCCGTGCGGGATTCCCGCGCATCGCCCCGGCGCGGGTGCAAGTCAATCTGCGGCACGTGCGCCAACACGATGCCCGGCAAGGCCAGCAGCGCCTCGCGGAGAACATGCGCGCGGTCCAGTGCCACGGCATCGGCGTTCAGGTCTTCGCGGGGCCACAGCCCCCGGATCTCCCACGCCCAATGGCCAGCATCGGCGGTGGGGGTTTCGGGGTCGTATTTCACTTCCGTCAGCAGCACTTGCGCCAATGGGATGGCTCCCTCGGCATCGGCCACCTCGGCGGCCTGGGTGCGGATGCGGATCGGCCCCCAGGCCGCTTCCACCGCCGCTACGAGCGATGCGCGGAGGCTGGTGTAAGTCGCCATCATGCGGTTTGCAACTCCACGGTGGCGTGGGCCAGGATCGGCTCGGCATCGTGCACTACCGGCTCCGACACCACCACCCATTGCTGGTCGCCGTGCTGAATCCAGTCCCCACTGCGGAGGGGAGCCACATCGGCAATCTCGCCGCGCAGGAACGCTCGCTGTTCCGTCGTAACTTGCCCGGGTGTCACGGCGGTATGAGGCTGAAGGCCGTCCAAATGAGCTGCAAACGAACCCATCAGCACCCGTTCGTGGCCCACCACCAGCGTGCCTTCCAGCACCTCGCCTAGCCGAAACCACTGCACCCAATGCGGCCGCAACGGCAGCGGCATCAGACGCGCACCCGCCGGTACCTCTGCACCGCCGCCTCGCCCCGTTCTTGCAAGAAGTCGCTCAGCGTGGCCGCGTCGCCGCGCTTGAGCGTCACCGAACCTTGCCGCACCTCACGCCACGCCCCCGGCTGCGACTGTTCACTCATCAGCACCCGCGCCGCCGCCCGGTCCAGCACCGCCAGCCAGGCGTCCATGGGGATGGTCACGCCATAGCCGCGCCGGCCTTCCACCTCAATCGGGGCGCGCCCCTGCACGGGGATGCCCCATTGCAGCCAAGTGTAGGGCCGCCCGTGGGCGGGAGCCCCACTGGGCTCTAGCCAGTAATCCTCGCCCGGCGTCAGCGTCCGCCCCGCCCAGCGCACCGCATCCACGCTCACGTAGCCGCCATTCAGGTCTTGCCACACCATGCCCGAGGGCACCAGGGTCTGCACACTGGCGGCACTCTCCGCCAAGAAGGGGTTCCATCCCGTCTCGCTTTCCCAGCGCTGCACTTCCGCCTCCATGCGGTCGGTCAGCGAGGGTGACCCCGGGGGTGTTTCCATCCCCAGGGTCTGCAAATAGGCTCCGAGTTCGGCCCCGGTCGGCCAATTCGCCTTCCCCGCCATCCGTTAGAGGCCGGTCACCGTACAGGCCGCCGCATCGCGGAAGCTGGCCAGGGCCGCCCGCAGGTGGGCGCGCACCGTCAGTACATTCTTGGCGAACGTATCCGTGTGCGATTCGCTCACCGCCATCGTGATGCCCTGGCGGATGACCAGCCCGAAGTACTGCGTGTCCATCACCAGCGCCGTGCCGATCGGCAGGGCTTCGTTGAGGGCAATGGAGACGCCCATCAGGCGCGTCGTCATCTCGTCGCTGGGGTGCCCCATTACGTATTGGCCATCGGTAGTGCGGGCCAGCACCAGCTTCAGGTAGTCGGCCGGGTTCAGCAGGATCAAGTTGGGCACCGCGCCGCCGTTGCCGACGCCACTGCGGCGAACCTTGTCCATCCCCTTGGCCAGCGCGTCAATGATCGGGTCGGCCCCTTTGGCCTGGGTTTGGATACCGGGCAAGTTCAGCAAGCCCGTGAGGTTGGGGGCGTTGCCGTCCCCGCTCAGGCACTGCGAATCCAGCACCTGCCGCAGCATCAAGCTCAGCCGTTGCTCGATGAGGGCGCGCACGCCGGGTTCGTCTTCCAGTTGCTCTTTGGTCACCGGCAGCACCACGCCCAGGCGGCGGATCGGCACCGTCACCTCGGCAAAGGTCAGCGTGGCTTCGTCCAGCGCCGCATTCTCACCCTTGGTGCCAGCGGCATTGGTGAACACGCTCTCCCGCATGAGCTTGAAGGCGTTCTGCTGGGTGGGGATGACCGGGAGGAAGTCCACCAGTTGCGGCGGGCGCTGCACACTGGGGACCAGGTAGCCGCTGCGCAACACCTCCGGCGGCATGCCGGCGGTGGTCGTCATCGTGGCTTTGGCTTCCAGGGCGCGGCGGGTGTCCACCGCCAGTTCCACCTCCGGCATGTGGCGGCTGCCTCGGTTTTGCCAGGATTCACTGGCAAAGAGGGCGTCGGCCAGCCCCTTCTGCTCCAACGGCAGGGTGGCGGCAGACGAAACGTTGAGGCGGCCGCTCGGGGCGGCGATTTGAGGGTTATCCATAGGGAGTTGAGGGGTGCGGGGCGCTTCCTCCCGCTCGTTTTTCACGGCCAGCACCTGGGCTTCCGGGTGGGCCGGCATGGTCACAATCGAAACTTCGCGGACTTCGAGGGCCCTGATGCGCCGGCGGGCTTGGGGGTCCGGGCTGGGCTCGCTGGCCAGCACGCGGTAGCCAATGCTGAGGCCCACCTTCTTGCCCCTTTGTAGGCGCTCTTGCACCACGGTTTGGGCTTGCTGCGCGGCGGGCGTGGTGTGGAACCGCAT
>DEIB01000035.1 GCA_002352215.1 Chthonomonas sp. UBA2785
TCAAATCCACCTTGTCGTTGCCGGCCAGGCTGCTGATGATCGAATCCAGCTGCGCATTGATGACCGTTGTGTCCGGCATGGGGAACTCGATCACCGTCACGTCCTTTTCCAGTTCCGGGGGCAGGGTCAGCATCGGGGAGGTGAGGATGAGCGTTTGCGCGCGGGTGCGCAGGCGGCCACTCAGGTCGCGCAACAGGCGCACCACGCGGTTATCCCGCATGTAGGGGTGGAAGTCCTTGACCAAGAACACCGTGTATTCCGGCGCCTCGTGCATCTGGGCCAGCACCTCCAGTTCGGCGGGCAGATTGCTGGTTTTGCCCGTGCTCAGGCCGGGTTTTAGGCCCTGCGTCACGCTCCAGGTGTGCAGAGAGCGATTGAGCTTGGTGGCCAGTTCGGCCATGCCGCGCTCCACGCGGCGCTCTTCCCAGGTCGTGACCCAAACGATCGGGTACTTGGAGCGGATGAGGGTCTCGATCTCTTGAAAAGCGTCCATGGGCGTGGCGAAGGCTACCTAACCTCAGTTTACGCCTCCGCCCGCCCTGGGTTGCTTTAGGAGGACGAAGTGACCGAACCCAAGGCGATGGGCAGGGCTTCGAGGAAGCGACTGACCTCGGCGGGGGTGCCAATGCTCACCCGGATGAACTCCGGCATCCCAACGCCGGTGCCTGGACGCACGATCACACCCTGGCGCAGTAAGGCTTCGTACACCGCCTTGGCATCGCCCACCTTGACGCAAGCGAAGTTGGCGTAGCTGGGCAGCACTTCCAGCCCCAGCCCGGCCGCCGCCGCGCTGATGCGGGCCAAGCCCTCCTTGTTCACATCTTTGCTGCGCTGCAGGTGGTCGTTATCCTGTAAAGCCGCCAGGGCCGCCACTTGGGCCAGCGAGTTCACATTGAACGGCTCGCGAGCGCGTTCCAAGGCGTCAATTAGTTCCGGCGCGGCCACCAGGTAGCCCAAGCGCAATCCCGCCAGCCCGTAAGCCTTGCTAAAGGTGCGCATCACCACCACCGGTCGGCCCTCCGCAATCAGGCTCAGGCCATCCGGGTAGCCCGGCACATCGGCGGCGTATTCGCGATAGGCTTCATCCAGCACCAGCGCCGCGCCGGGGGGCATGCGGTCCAGCAACCGGGTGACCGACGCGTGGTCCACCAGGGTGCCGGTGGGGTTGTTGGGGTTAGCCACAAAGACGAGGCGGGTGTGGGCGTCGCAGGCCTCAGCCATGGCGTCCAGATTCAGTCGCCAGTGCTCGTCCACCGACACTTTGGTCAGCCGGACATCGGAGAGTTGGGCAGCGGCATCGTAGCGCACAAAGGAGGGGTCACCCACCACCACGTTGTCTTGCGGCTGGCCCAAAAACACCAAGCCCAAGAGGTGGATCAGCTCATCGCTCCCGTTACCGAAGGCAAGCATGTTGGGTTCCACGCCCAAGTGCTGCGCCAGGCCGTGGCGCAGGTCGTGCGCGGAGGCGTCCGGGTACAGGTGCATGTGGCGGGCCGCATCGGCCACGGCTTGTTGCGCCAAGGGCGAGGGGCCGAGCGGGTTCTCGTTGCTGGCCAGCTTCACCACATCGGTCAGTCCGAGTTCGCGCTTGACCTCATCAATCGGGCGACCCGGCACGTAAGGCCGCATGCGCAACACGTTGGGTCGTAACCGAAAGCTCATGCATAGCATGGTGGCACACCCAGCAAGTAACGTTTAGGAATGGAGCGATCCCGCACTTTCTTCGTTTTGGCCCTGGGCATTGTCATCGGCGGCGGCCTCATGGGCACCCTCGCGCGCGCCGGGGGCGCGGCGGCCCAAAGCACGGCCAGCGACCAGCAACTCAAGCGCATTGCGGACAGCCTGGAACGCATGGAGCGCAACGGCGTGACCGTGAAGATGGACAGCAGCAACAACAATGTAAAGATGAGCGGCACGATTACGGTCGAGCCGCCCAGCTTTGGCTTCCGGATTCGGAACGACTAATCAGCTCTCATCTAAGAACAAGCGGCGAGGGGCGACTTCCGCCTCTCCCACTTGGATGGCCTGGCGGAGCATGGCCTCGGCGGCATCGGCATCCGCCTCGCTCGCCGCGTGGATGGTGACCAGGGGCTCCCCGGCTTGCACCCGGGTGCCGACAGCCACGTGCACAATTGCACCCACCCGGGGATCAATCACATCCTCTTTGGTGCGGCGGCCCGCGCCGAGATTGAGCACGGCATGCCCCACCCCGTGCGCCGAAACCTGCGACACCGTGCCCGCTCGCTCCGCCACCATGGTGCGCTGCACCGGGGCCACGGCCCAGTCTTCGCTGTCAAAAACGGACCCATCGCCGCCCTGCTCGGCAAACCACTGGCGCATCACCTCCGCCGCGCGGCCACTGGCAATGACCGCTGCCGGATCGGCGTCAATGCCCGCCACCGCCAGGCTATCCCGCGCGAACTCCAGCAGTAAATCCCGGAACCGCGCCTCCGTCGGGCTCAATTCGGCCCCCTGCACCACCCGGATGGCCTCCTTCACTTCCAGCGCATTGCCCACGGCCGCCCCCAGCGGCTGGTCCATGTCGGTCACCCGCGCCACCACGCGCAGGCCCGCCGCTTCCCCGGTTTGCACCAGGCTTTGGCGGAGAGTTTGGGCGGCCTGGAGATCGCTCATAAAGGCCCCGCTGCCGCACTTCACATCCAGCACCACGCACTCCGCCCCGGCAGCAATCTTCTTGCTGAGGATGCTGGCCGTAATAAGCGGCACATTGGCCACCGTGCCCGTCACGTCGCGCAGCGCGTAGAGCGCCTTGTCCGCCGGGGCCAGGCGGGGGGTTTGCCCGCTCAGGGCCAGGCCGGTGCGCCGGGCAAGGTCCAGCATGGCTTCGGGTTCCAAATCGGTGCGGAATCCCGGCACTGCTTCCAGCTTGTCAATGGTGCCGCCGGTCATCCCCAGGCCGCGCCCGGACATCTTCACCACCGTCATCCCGCAGGCCACCAGTATGGGCAGGAGGGCAATCGTCGTCTTGTCGCCTACGCCGCCGGTGCTGTGCTTATCGAACCACGGATGCGGCAGGCCAGATCGGTCCAGCACTTCCCCGCTCTTCGCCATGGCGAGGGTGAGTTCGGCCGTCTCTTGGGTGCTGAGCGGGTTCAAGAACGCCGCCATCAGCCACGCTGCGAGTTGGTAATCCGGCACCGAGCCATCCGCCGCGCCCTGGGCCACCGCCGCGAGGTCGCCGGGCATGGAAGCCAGCCCATCTCGACGCCGGGCAATGATTTCGACAAAGTTCATGCGAGGTCCGCCGCTGTGAAGACGTAGGGCGGGCGGTGGAGACCGCGCTCGGTGATGATGCCGGTGATGAACTCGTGCGGGGTCACATCGAAGGCGGGGTTGAACACCGGGCACCCTTCGGGGGCAATGCGCACGCCTTCGATCTCGGTGATCTCCTCCGCCGCACGCTCCTCAATCGGGATATCGCGTCCGTGCAGGGTTTGGGGGTCAATCGTCGAACTCGGCGCGACCACGTAGAACGGCACGCCAAAGCGCTCCGCCGCCACCGCCAGCATAAAGGTGCCGATCTTGTTGGCGGTGTCGCCATTGCCGGCAATGCGGTCCGCTCCGACGAAAATGGCGTCAATCTCGCCCCGGGCCAAGATGCTTGTCGCGGCGCTATCCACGATCATTTGGAACGGGATGCCCTCCTGCATCAGCTCCCAAGCCGTGAGGCGCAAACCCTGCATGCGGGGGCGGGTTTCGCAGGCGTAAACGTGGCGGATGCGGCCGTTTTCGTAGGCGGTGCGGATCACGCCCAAGGCCGTGCCCCACCCACTGGTGGCAATGCCCCCGGTGTTGCAGATGGTCATCACGTTGGCCGATTCGGGGAGGCAATCGAGCCCCCAGCGGCCCATCGCCTGGTTCATGGCGCGGTCCTCTTCCTCGATGGCAATGGCTTCTTGCAAGAGCGCCGGCGCTTCCCACGGCACCCGGGCCATGCGGTCCAATGCCCAAAACAGGTTCACCGCCGTGGGGCGGCTCGCGCGGAGCAGCGCGTCAGCGGCGGCCCGGTCGTGGCCCCGCTGCGCGGCCAGCACCAAGCCGTAGGCGGCGGCCATGCCGATGGCGGGGGCGCCCCGCACGGCCATATCCACAATCGCCTCGGCGACTTGCTCCACGGTTTCCAATTGCAGCCACACCTCTTGGCCGGGCAAATGCCTTTGGTCCAGCAGAAGCAAGTGATCCGATTTCCACTCAAACGGCCGCAACATGTCCTCTGGGATACCGCGCGGGACCTCCCCGGGTGCGGGACGTAGAATAGAGAACCCATGAGCGTGGTGATTTACGAGCGGAACTTGATGTGGGGCGTGCGCCTGCGCAACGCGGTGGCGACCCTGGGGGTGCCCGTGGCCGTGCGCGACCACCACCAGCCCGAACCCGCCGTGGTGGCCATCGTCAACCTGGGCGACGCCCCCGAGGCCTTGGCGCCGCTCATCCAGGCTCTGAAGGCGCAAGGCACGTACGTGCTAGGCCACGCCGGGCACAAGGAGAAGCCCCTGCACAAGCTCGGCAACGAGTGGGGCTGCCACTACGTGGCCACCAACAGCGAGATTGCCAACAAGCTGCCGCAGCTCTTGGCCCAGGTGCCGGCGCTGGCAGCTTCCCTGCCCGCCGCGACGGAGTAAGATCAGAGCATGGACAAGGTCGTTGCGAGCGCCGCCGAGGCCCTGCAGGGCTACCTTTTTGACGGCATGACCATCATGGCCGGGGGCTTCGGGCTCTGCGGCATCCCCGAGCACCTGATTCTTGCGCTGCGCGATTCCGGCGTGAAAGACATCACCGTGGTGAGCAACAACTGCGGGGTGGACGACTTTGGCATGGGCCTGCTGCTGCAAACCCGCCAGATCAAGAAGATGATCAGCTCCTACGTGGGCGAAAACGCGGAGTTTGAACGGCAGTTTTTGAGCGGCGAACTGGAGTTGGAGTTCAACCCGCAGGGCACGCTGGCCGAGCGGATCCGGGCCGGGGGCGCCGGCATTCCCGCCTTTTATGTGAAGACCGGGGTGGGCACGCTAGTGGCCGAAGGCAAGGAAACGCGCGAGTTCAACGGCGAAACCTACGTGATGGAAACCGCACTGCGCGCGGACCTCTCGATTGTGAAGGCGCAGCGCGGCGACCGCTGGGGGAACCTGCAGTTCCGGCGCACGGCGCGCAACTTCAACCCGATGATGGCGACGGCGGGCAAAGTCTGCATCGCCGAGGTGGAAGAGTTGGTGGAGATCGGTCAGCTGGATGCGGACCAGATTCATACGCCCGGGGTGTTTGTGGACCGGATTCTTCGCGGCACGGCTTATGAAAAGCGCATCGAGCGCCGCACGGTCACGGCCCGCAACGGCTGAGCGCTTTTTCGCGTTGATTTCATGAGGGCTGAGCGGGGGCTCAGCTCAGTTGGAGGCGCGGAGTGGGTCATCGAAAGAAAGAACTGCGCACGCCCCGGCCATTAACGCCAACGCTTAGGGTCGCGTCGTGGGCAATGATGGTACTTGTTCCACTTGCCGTAGTTTACGGAGCCTGGCAGAGGATCGCGTTGGGCGTAGGCTCCTGGGAAGAGGACACTGATTTGTTCCTTGGTGCGGCTCTTATGGCAGTATTTTTCTGGACCATGAATTTGAAGGACTGCGAAACGCATACGATCCGGGCGATTCGAATCGGGTCGGTCTACGTGGGGTTTTGCAGTACTGGCCCCGTGATCTATCCAGGATTTTACGTGGCCAAACGCTTGTATGAGGAAGAGAGAGCGACGGTACTGTTGCAGCACCTCTCGCAGCAGGGGTATGTTTAGCCCGGGCCGTCCAGAGTGGCTAAACACATCCTTGACAAACGCGTTGCAAGGGAAAGGCGGAGAATATCAATGAGGTACGAAGACGTTGAGCACACGTTTGCGCTCGTTGAGAGTATCGCCAAGGATATCCAAGGACAACTGGAGGAGCACGGCCATTTCCCTGGCTTCCAAGAAGCCATTGAAGAAGAGCTTCGACTGATCAACTTGTACCTGGAGAAACAAAGAAATGATATTATGCGTGATCCGGAAGATAGAAAAGCTCAGATTCACTCCCTTCAATTCCTGATTCAACTCAAGAAAGACTCTCCCATCATTTCCAGCTATCTTCGACGCCAGATTCAAAATCCAGTGAGCGTCTGTGTGAAGTTCTTAGTTCAGTGTTCTCAGCACTTGAGCCGCTGCGCAGAGTACGCAAAACATTGTGATTTCTCGAAAGACTCTCTAGAACGTGCTCTATACCACGTATATTCGCAAGAGCTAAAGTCGACAATTCTTGCCCAGTTTAACGAGCGAGTTGATCGGCTAGGTATGGCGATGACATATCTTTCCATTCCTACCGAATCAAAAGAGTTAACAAGCGCCTACGACAGAGCGGTTCCGAGCTACGTCCTTTATATGGAAATGCTCTATACTTTGGATGAGATTCTGTTGGATCGGGAAAACCCGGCGGGAGCCCCCGTTCCCGCATGGGTTTAATCCAAATCGACTCACTTGGGGGCGTCTTCCTCCTCGGTTTCCTGGCCACGATTCTGGTGATGACCGGCATGGCCATCGTGGGCACGAAGATCGGTGTCTCAAAGAGGGTTGGCTACTACTTTCGTGAGATGACGCACCTGGGCCACTTAAGTGCGCTAGCATATTTTGCTGCCGTCCTCTTCTTCCCTTGGCAGTTTCCTTACCAGGCGTTACTGGCTGGCCTCGTCCTCGCGTATGGTCTCGTGAGAATCTCCCTAAACGATGTCAAGAACTGGAAACACGATAAGGAACAGTCCCTCATTCCTCCCGATCAACTCGAAAAGCTCTCCGAGCGGGGACGCACCTGGCCCAATCGCATGTTTCTCTTTGGAACTGACCGCGAGAGGGTCCGACGCTTAAAGGACTATCACCTCCGTCTTGACGCCATTGCAAAAAGGCTGGAAGATGAGTTCGTTTACTACGAGAATGAGCCGGGAAAGCACCTCTGCCTCATTAGTACCGATCTAGCCGCAGTGTCAACGCAGGCGATCGTCTGGAAGGATCGAGTTGTCTACGATCAACTGCGCCCTTACTTTTTGAATCGCCCACTCATTCCCAATGAAGGACTTGAGTTCTTGGAAAGGCACGGGAGTCCAGAACTCTTCAAGGAAGTCATGGCCGCGGCCGAGGAAGGCCGCGAACTAGCCCTCCTTTTCAGGTGCCACGAGGGCCGCTATACGAAGCCCAGCAACCCTCAGCGGCGCGAGCCGATGATATAGCGCCCATCTGGCCCCACCGCCACAGTCGGCAGGGTCCGCGTGGTCTCAAAAAGCTCATAGGCGGGCTCGATCTCCCGCCAGAACGCGCGGTGCTCGGGGTGGCGCTCCATCAGGTCATCCCACGCGGGCGTCCCCGGTCGAGCCGGGAAGATATGCACCGGAATCTGCCGTTGCCCCGCCGCTCGCGCCCCATCCGCCAGCACATAAATGAACTCAATCACGGGGTCCGTCATGGCCAGGCAGCCAATGCTCACCGCCCGCCCGTGGATAAAGATGTCACTGCCCGGTCGGTCGCGGTCGCTCCGCACCCGGTCGCTCTCATTCGGATAGTTCAGCCCCAAAGACAAATGAAAGCTCGACTGCGGATTGAATCGGTCGATGTGATAAATCCCTTCGGGCACCTGCCGGTCGCCCTCGCGGCGCTTCGGCCCCGGGCCGCCACTGGCCGCCGCCACGGGGTAGGTCTTGATCAAGGTCAGCCCGCCTGGGCTATCCCCCGCCCAGAGCTCGAGCTCCCGCTCCGCCTTGAACGCGCGGAAGAACACAAATGCCGCCGGGGAGGAAACCCCTTTCGCGGCCAAGGCCTCCCGCACGTCGTCCCCCACGCGCTCTCGCGCCCGGGCCACGCGGTCTCCAGATTCGTGGTACTCAACGGGCGGGGGCGTTTGCGCTTCGGACATCACAGGCTCGGGCGAGGGGTCAGACACGAGAGGGCCGGGCTCGGGGGCCGCCGCGCGGCACCCCGACCCCAGAACCGCCAGCGCGATTAGCGCGCCAGCCCCACTTCTTTCAAGAATGCGGTGGTGGTTTCCCAACTTCGCTTGTCCGCCTGCTCATTGTAGCTGGGGCCGCCAATGACCGTGAACGGGTGGACCGCCAGGTTGTAAATCACCATGCGGTAGTCGGCTTTGGCCGCCGTCATCTCCGCCAGGAATCCCACCAGTTGATCCTTCGGCACCGCCGGGTCGTCGGCCGCGTGGTGCAGCATGATCTTGGTGCCGATGGTGCCCGCGGCGGGGTTCGGGGCGCTCAGCCCGCCGTGGAACGAGACCACGGCCTTCACGTCCGCGCCCATCCGGGCCATTTCCAGCACGGCCGTCCCGCCGAAGCAGTAGCCCATCGCGCCGATGTTGCTGGCGTCCACATCGCCGCGGGCCTTCACGGCATCCACGGCGGCCTGCAGGCGCTTGCGAAACAGCGCGTTGTCACTGTAATACTTCCGCGCTTCGGCCCCGTTTTCGGCGGGCGTCGTCGGTCGCGCGCCGGCGTAGATGTCGGCCACCAGGGCGCCCATGCCCCACTGCTCCGCCACCATGCGGGCGCGGGTGAGTTCGTAATTGTCCGGGCCGTTCCAGTCGTGGACGATGATCATCACGGGCACGATGTTGCGGGTGGCGGGGCGCACAAAAATGCCTTTGCACTCCGCGCCGTCGGCATCTTTGTAGGTCAGCGGAGTTTCGATCGGAGGCACCATGGCGAGGGCGGCGACAAACGGAAGAAGAGTCACAAAGGGTTCTACGCCCGGCTGGGGTAAGTTTTCGTCATGCCCCTCACCCGCGACGAACTGGCCAAGCGCGCCGCCCAAGAGCTCCGCGATGGATACTATGTGAACCTGGGGATCGGGATCCCGACCCTGGTGGCCAACTTCATCCCCGAGGGGGTGGAAGTGGTGCTGCAGAGCGAGAACGGGATGCTGGGCATGGGTCCGTTCCCGTTTGAAGGCGAGGAAGACCCCGACCTGATCAACGCGGGCAAGCAGACGATCACCGAGATTCCGGGCACGGCGTACTTTTCGAGCGCGGATAGCTTCGCCATGATTCGCGGCGGCCACATTCAGCTCAGCATCCTGGGCGCGATGGAAGTGAGCGAAAAGGGCGACCTGGCCAACTGGATGATCCCCGGCAAGATGGTGAAAGGCATGGGCGGCGCCATGGACCTGGTGGCGGGCGTGCCGCGCGTGGTGGTGGTGATGGAACACACCAACAAGGCCGGCGAAAGCAAGATTCTGCCGAAGTGCGACCTCCCGTTGACCGGACAAGCCTGCGTGGATTTGATCATCACGGATTTGGCGGTGTTTGATGTGGCGCGGGGCCAGGGTCTGACCCTGATCGAACTCGCCGAGGGCGTAACGGAAGAGGAAGTGCGCAGCAAAACTGCCGCAAACTACACCGTATCGCCGAACCTCAAGACGATTTTCGCTTAAGGCTCAGGATCGCGCGCGGCGCATCACCCATAGAAGGGCGGGGGCACCCAACAGGGCGGTGACGATCCCGACCGGCACCTCTAACCCGGGGCGAATGCGCTGGGCCAGCAGGTCGGCCAGGACCAGCAATGCGCCCCCATAAAGCGCACCCCCCAGGATGCGCGTCCGTGCCCGCCCGCCCATAGTGAGCGCCGCCAAGTGCGGCCCCACCAAGCCGAGGAAGCCGATGATGCCAGCCGTGCCCACTGCCGCCGCCGTGGCCAAGGCCGCCAACAACAGCACCCCTTGCCGGTAGCGGGCCGTGGCCAGGCCCGTGGTGTGGGCAATGTCATCCCCCAGGGCCATCACGTCCATGGGTCGGCCCAGGGCCAGCAGGCCTGCCGTGCAGGCCAAAGCAAGCGCCGCCAGCACCCCCACCCGGGACCACTCAATGTTGGCCAGGCTGCCTAGCAGCCAAGCGAGAATGCGCCCCGAATCCTGCCCGGCCAAGCTGAGATTGAGCGTGGTGAGGGCACTGAGCAGCGCCCCAATGACCACCCCGGCCACCAAGAGTCGTTCGGTGCGGCCCGCCGATTGTCGCCCCACCATCACGAGGACGAGCACCAGCGCCCCCACACCCCCCAGCGTGGCCAGGCCCATCAGCACCAGACCCGACCAACCCACCAGGATGCCGAAAGTGCCGACCGCGGCCGCTCCGCCGCTGACGCCCAGCACGTACGGCTCGGCCAGTGGGTTTCGGAGGGTGACCTGCAAAGCGCCCCCCGCCGCTCCCAATGCCATGCCCACCAACATTCCGGCGAGGCCGCGCGGCAGGCGGATCTGCCACACCACCGTGTTCGCCAAATCGTCTGACAATGAGTTGGGCCCGGCTGACAATGCTGACCAAATCTGCCCGAATGTCAGCGGCACCGAACCCCCCAGTGCCAAGTGCAGAACCAAAGCCGCCAGGCAGAAACCAAACAGTCCGGCCCAAGGGCTCAACCGTGCCGGACGGGGGTTCACGCGGCAAGGATACCGGTACAATCGAATTCGTGCCGACTCGTTCCCTGGCTCTCCGCACCGAATGCTTGGGTCCTTCTCCGACCCTTTCGATTTCTGCGCGAGCCAAGGCCATGAAAGCCGCCGGTACCGACGTCATAGCATTCAGCGTGGGCGAACCGGATTTCAACACCCCGGAGCCCATTTGCGAAGCGGCGATCGCCTCCATTCGCAAGGGCTACACCAAGTACACGGCCAGCGCGGGCATCCCCGAACTGCGCACTGCCATCGCCGAGCATTTGCGCTCCTTCAATGGCATTGCCGCCGATCCCAGCGAGGTCATTGTCTCGTGCGGAGCCAAGCAGTCGGTCTACCAAACCTTGCAAGTGCTCATCAATCCGGGCGATGAGGTCATTCTCTTCGCGCCCTACTGGATGACGTATCGCGACCAGGTGAATCTGGCCGGGGGCAAAGTGGTGGAAGTCGCCACCAGTGCCGCCAACGGCTTTGCGCCCTCAATGGACGACCTGCGAGCTGCCATCACTGACCGCACCCGCGCCATCGTCGTCAATTCGCCGAGTAACCCCACGGGCGGCGTGTATTCGCGCCAGGTGATGAAGGAGATTGCCGCCACCGCCCTTCGCCACGGCCTGTGGGTGATTAGCGACGAGATCTACGAGCATCTGATTTACGATGGCGAGCGCACCAGCATGGCCGCCCTCGGCAAGGAGATTGCCGAGCAGACCATCACCATCAGCGGATTCAGCAAGACGTACAGCATGACGGGGTGGCGTGTGGGTTATGCCCATGCCCCCAATCCGGTAGCCACCGCCCTCTCCAACCTGCAAGACCAAGTGACGAGCAACCCCACATCGTTTGCGCAGTACGGGGCGCTGCAAGCCCTGCAAACGAGTGCTGACGAGATTGCCGCCATGCGCGAGTCATTCCGGGCGCGCCGCGATCTCATGGTCAAACTCCTTCAAGAAATCCCGGGCGTGACCGTGGATGTACCCGCCGGGGCGTTCTACGTCTTCCCAGATGTCAGCACCTATCTCAGCGATTCTTGCGACGACGTGCAATTGGTCAACGAATTGCTAGAAGAAGTCGGTGTGGCTACCGTCCCCGGTTCAGTGTTCTCGGGTCCGGGTCACATTCGCCTCAGCTACGCCGTCTCTCCGGATGAAATTGAACGAGGGGTCGCGCGGATCGGCGAAGCCCTGCAGCGACGTGCGAAATGATTCCGAAGCCCATTCCCCTGAAGGACGAGAACCTGTTCCGCCTGGCCATGCGGCACACCAGTGCCACCAAGGATCCAGTGGGAGACAGCTACGAGCGTCTGGAGTATTTGGGTGACGCGGTCCTGAGCTTGATCGTCGCGGAGTACCTTTACGAGCACCATCCGGATTGGGATCAGGGCTTTATGAGCAAGGCGCGGAGCAGTGCCGTGCAAGAAGTCACGCTCTGTGAGATTGCCAAGCAGTTGAAGCTTGATGAGTATCTCGAATTGAGCGTGGGTGAAGAAATGACGGGAGGGCGACAGCGACCCTCCGTTCTCTGCGATATCTTCGAGGCCGTCATCGGGGCAATCTATCTAGAATCTGGGCTGGAAAAAGCCCGTTGGTTCGTGCTGGAACAACTGCACGGGTTCCTCCTTCAAATTGGGCAGGGCGATGTGAACCCCCACGACTTCAAGTCGAAACTCCAAGAGAGCGCGCAAGCGATTTGGCGCATCAGCCCGAACTACCGGGTGGCGCGGGAATCCGGGGCGCACCACGAGCGGAGATTTGTTGTCCAGGTGCTCTTTGATGATGAAATCATTGGCGAAGGCACCGGACGAACCAAGAAGGAGGCTGAACAAGCCGCCGCTCGGGAAGCCTTGGAGGCCATCGAACGCACGCAAAAAGCCCGCGAAGTAGCCAAGCAAATTCACCAGGTTGCTGGGGACTTCTGACTTTAGAAGGCCCGCATCTTGTCCAGTTATTTGCAGTTTTTAGCGTTTCTGGCACGGATATTGTTCACAATGGTCCATGTCAGCGTGCGTAAGTCTTGCCACTTGCCCGCTTAGGTTAGGAGAATCTACGGAAAATGAAATTGACGAACAAGAGCGTTCTGGTGGGCCTCGTGGGTCTGGCTCTGGCCAGTACGGCCATGGCTCGCACGGAACCGAATTCGTTCTTGAACCGCCCGGCCAACAGTCACCCGGCTCTGATGAAGCAGTTGACCGAAGACGAGCAGGTGATGGACCGCTTTATGCGCCACTTCGGTATGACGCGCCAAGAGGTGTTGGCTATGGCCAGCAACCTTCAGATGGCCCGCCTGCCGCAAGATGGCGTCTACCTGGTCTACAACGTGAGCCCGCAGGAAGAAATCCGAGCCCGCGTGATGTTCTACAAGAAGGGCACGCTGGTGTGGGTGGACTCGATGGGTCGCCCCGTGCTGAAGGTGAGCTGCGCCAACCCGATGGTACGTGGCACCGACGATGGCTCGAACCCGCTGACGGCCACCATTGCCCCGACGCCGACCGCCGCTGTGCGACCGCTTTCCTCGGAACTTGGCGAAACGGTCTACATGACCAACGAAGCTGACGTGGTCCTTCCGGGTGTGCCCGAAGCCTCGCCGATGGAATTCATGTCGATGGCGCCCGATGCTCCTGGCATCATCAAGTCTTCGAGCAGTTCCAGCTTCCTCTCCCTAATCCCGCTGGCGGGTGGCATCATCCTGAGCCGCACCGGTCGCGAAAAGGAAAACCCGGTACCCGAACCGGCCACGATGATCGTGATGGGTGGCGCCATTGCGGCGGCCGCCATGCGGCGTCGACGCGCCGCGAAGTAACTCGGCAAGAAATACAAATCCTAACCGCCCCGTGCTTTCCTTGATGGAAGGCACGGGGTTTTTTCTTGCCTGACCGTGCTTTCGAATCTCGCTTACGAGATGAGGATCATCGTCGGCGAGGGCTCGGCGTTGAGGCAGTCATGACCCTCCGCCGTGGCGTTCACGATGTTTTCGATGCGCACCCCGAGTTCGAGCGGCAGATAGATCCCTGGCTCGACGCTAAAGCAGTCTCCCGGCATCAGCACATCCGGGCTGCCGGGGCCGATTTCGGGGGCCTCGTGTACGCGCCGTCCAATGCCGTGGCCGGTGCGGTGATTAAAGAACTCACCGAAGCCTGCATCCTCAATCACCTGGCGCGTGGCGTGGTCCACGTGGCCACCGGTTGCACCGGCGCGGATGGCATTTCGCCCCGCCATGTGGGCGCGATAGACCACATCGTAGACCTCATGAGCCCGGGCACTCACCTCTTGCACGCCAATCGTGCGGGTGATGTCAGCCTGATAGCCCTCGACTTCGCAGCCAAAGTCAATCACCACCACGTCGCCCTTGGTGAGCGGACGGTCATCGTTCTGGTGGTGCGGTTCAGCGCCGGCCGGACCGGCGGCAACCTGGCAAAAAGTGGGCTTCCCTCCCCGGGCGGCCACCATGCCTTGCAGGGTCGCTTGGACTTCCAGTTCGGTTTGCCCGGCGCGGATGACGGTCAGGAGTTCAGCAAAGGCGTCGTCCACAATCTTGCCTGCTGCGCGCAACTTGGCAAGTTCATCGGGGGCCTTGGCCCGCATCACGTAGTCCACCACATCGCTGGCCAAACTAAAGTGGCAACCGGGGCACTCGTGCTGCAGCGCCAGCAGGTGCTTGGCCCAGTACTCGTCATCCACGGCCACGCGCAGGGCGCTTCGCTTGGCCAGCAGCCCGTGGAGAAGAGCGTACGGGTTCTCGCCATCGCGCCAGGGGTGGATGTCCTCGATGCCGTGGCGGCGGGCCTGGTTCTCGGTCAGGGCCGGGCACACTAGCACGGGGGCACCCTCGCGGAACAAGGTGAGGCTGAGGAATCGCTCGTAGGTGCCTTCGGCGAACCCGGTGAGGTAGTCCACCTTCACGGGCGAAGTGAGGGCGACGGCGTCTACGCCCACCTCGATCATCCGGGCCTGCACACGGGCAATGCGGTCTTGATTCATGCTGCCCACATTATGGGCGTCCGGTTCGGGGGTCCCATCACCCTGGTGCCTTCTCACGCGCGGGGTATAGTTTGAGTCCGAGTTGCCGGATCGTCTAATGGCAGGACAGCGGTTTTTGGTGCCGCACGTCTAGGTTCGAATCCTAGTCCGGCAGCCACTCTCTTCCCCCCTCTCAATTCGGCTATGCTACGCCTGAGGCCAGCACGCCATGGGTTTTCTCAAGCGCCTATTCCCGGGTAAGAACCGCACCCACTACCTCTCAAACGAGGAGATTGACGGGATCTCTGCCCACTTCGCCAAGCATGTTGGCCCCGTCAACGAGATGGTCCTGCACGAGATCGTCTCGGACGCTCTGCACATTGACCTCCATGTCATCCCCGACGTGCCGGGCCACGACTGCGCGGTGGTCTTCACCACCGGGATGAGTGCGCTACCCATGCCGAGGGTGGACCGGGACATGCAGTTCGCCGAGCTCTTTGTAGTGCTGCCGAAAGCGTGGGTGGAGGGCAACAACCTACAAACCGACGAAGGCTACTGGCCGCTCGGCATGTTGAAGACCATGGCCCGCATGCCGATTTACAACAAGATTCCGGTGTATCCGGGCATCAGCATCCCCAATGGCGACCCTGCCGAGGAGTTCCCCGGCACACCGTTCACGGGGGTCTTGCTTGATCACGGCGACATCTTCGGGAAGGATTTTGCCCGCGCCGAAATCGAGGGCAAGCCGATCAACTTCTACGGCCTGATGCCGATGCGCCGGGAGGAAATGGACTTCAAGGCAAGCCAGAAGCAAGCCCACATCTACTTTGCCGCCCTGATGCAACTGGGGGTGACGGACCGCGAGAAGCTCTTGATCGACCCGCAACGTCCTTCCTTTTTTGACCGTATCCCCGACAAAAATCCGCATGCCTGAAGCCATCTTAGCCCTCTTGAAGTCACGATTCTTGGCGAACGCATCGTGGCACCCCGACCACGACTGGGATGACGTGGAGGCACGCATCCAGGCCAACGCTCGAGCCTTGGCCGCCCTCACGGCGATGGAGCAAACCGGCGGCGAGCCGTGCGTTTTAGGCACGAGTGAGGAGGGAATCCTCATCGTAGACGGCGCGGTGGAGAGCCCGGCTGGTCGGCGCAGTCTTTGCTACGACCAAGCGGCCTGGGAAGCCCGCAAGGCCAACCGCCCGGCCGGCAATGCCTGCACCCTAGCCGAGACCCTGGGCGTGCGCCTGATGAGCGAGGCCGAGTATTTTCGGCTGCAAGCCCTGCGCCCGGTGGACCTCAAGACCTCAAGTTGGCTGGCCACGCCGCCCGAGACGCGGGCCAAGGGTGGTGCCATTTTTGGCGACCACCGCTTTGGCCGGACATTCATCTATCACAACGGCGCCGATTCGTACTACGCCGCGCGCGGCTTCCGCTCAGTCCTGGTCGTCTGAGTCCGTCCCGATGGGGCGACGCTTTCGGCTACGCTGGGCGTGCTGAGAGCGCGTCCGAAGCACCAAGTGTTCTGGATTAATGCACATCGGATTTGCACACTCTCTCGTCACGCACATCCCTTCCGGGATGGCTCCGACGTAAGCCATGTACGAAGCCCGCGCCACCGAAATCCGCTTGAGTTCATTCGACTCAATCGGATCGAAGGTCTTGATCAGCCCTTCACGGTGCGGCCGGCGTTGACGACCCGGGGCGGAGAGACGGCCTGTCCAGTTCCAACAGTCAGTCTCTTCGTCCCATTCAATTTTTGCTTCTAGACGCTCGCGTAGACGCAGCAACCTGGTCTCAACACTCGAGCGCTTCGGACCCCGCTTGCGGCGGGGGTCGATAGTTCCCACGTTGTTATCTTAGAAGAAACGAAACGCGAATTGCACCCTTTTTAGGTTCGCTGAACTCAAATTTTTTGGCACCTTTGGCGATAGGTTGCTAGGGCTAAGGTGTGAGCATTCGTGCAATCTAATGCGCGAATCTATGACGCTCAATCCAATTCTGAGTCGCTGCCAAATCCTGCGGGGTTAACCCATGTCCCGTGGGAATTCTCACAAACTCCACATCCGCACCATCCGTTTCCAGCGATTCCGCGAGCGAGACGGCGCTCTCGATGGGCAAGATCGGATCGAACTCCCCCGAGGCCAATAGGACGGGCTGGCGCAGGGGCTGGGCGGCGCGCGCCTGGGGGTCGATGACCATCGCCCGCCAAAGCACCGCCCCTGCGAATAGGTCGGGACGCAACCGGAGTAGCTGGGGGGCGATGTTGGCCCCATTGCTGTAGCCCAGGATCACCCATGGGCCGGGCACCTCCTTCTGCTTTTCTTCAATCCAAGCCAGGAGCTCGGCGGCGCGTTGATGATAGTCCGCGAGGTTGAACCCGCCTTGGGGATACCGCTCGAACCACCGGGCCATGCCGTTCTCCAGCACCCGCCCCCGGGGGCTGATGATGGGGGCCGTAGGCACGAGTTCGCGGGCCACCGGCACCAGGTCGTGCTCGTCCGCGCCGGTGCCGTGCAACAGGAGCCAGGGCGTGCCGGTGCCGGGCAGCATCACGTGCGGCCAGCTCACGGCAGGGTCACCCCGTGCGGCGTGCGAATCTTGGGCAGGCGCAATTCGATCTGCGGGCGATGCTGCTCCAGCCAGGGCGGCAACACCAGCTTGTGGGCCAGGGCATCCGGCGCCTCGTCCACCGTCCAGCCGGGGCCGTCGGTGGCGATTTCGTACAGCACGCTTCCCGGAGACCGGAAGTAGACACTCTTGAAGTAGAAGCGGTCAATCGGCTCGGTGGGCTGAAGACCAAAGGCAAGGGCTTCGTTGCGGGCCATGAGTTCTTGCTCCGCATCCGCGACGCGGAAAGCAATGTGGTGCACCGCCCCGGGGCCGGTCTTGGTGGCTTCCAGGTTCGGCGTGGTGAGGTCAATCAGCTGATGCGGGAGACCTTCTTGCACGGCTAGGCGCACGCGCCCATCCTCTTCGCCCACGCGGCGGTAACCCCACCGTTCGGTGAGGAACGCTTCGGGCTGGGGCAGGTTCTTGAGCCATTCCGTGGCACTGTGGAAGCCCAGCAACGCGTACTCCGCCGGCACATCGGAGACGTGCGGCACAAAGCGCGGGTCCGGCGTGCTTTCGATCAGCTCAATGTTGAGTCCGTCGGGGTCGGTGAGATGCAGCACATTCTCGCCAAACCGAACCGAACGCATGGTTGGTACTTCGGCTTTGATTAGCCGCTCTTCCCAGAAGTCCAGGGAGCCCGGCCGCACGGTGAACGCCGTGGCACCGACGGCGAAGATGCCATTGCGGCCACGGAACGCCTGCGGCCACGGGAAGAACGTGAGGATGCTGCCCGGCGTGCCCGCGCCGTCGCCGTAATAAAGGTGGTAGGTGCCGGGGTCGTCTTGGTTGACGGTGACCTTGACCAGCCGGAGCCCCAGGAGCCCCGCGTAGAAATCTACGTTGCGCTGCGGGTCGCCGCTCATGGCGGTGATGTGGTGGATACCAAGAATGCTCATGCTTTGTTCAACTCTCCTTGCTTGCAGATAGTTGCATTCGCAACTATCACCGTGACTATGGGCCTGTGCGACTCACAATGACACAATATCTGCATGTCTTACGCGCCGGGTTCGGAAACCATTGGCATCATCGGCTATGGCAACCAAGGACGACCTCATGCCCAGAACCTGCGCGACAGCGGCCGGGACGTGGTGGTGGGCCTGCGCGAGGGGAGCCCGAGTGCAGAACGCGTGCGAGAAGACGGGCTACGCGCGGTGAGCCTGGAAGCAGCCGCCCGATGCGATGTGGTGGCGCTACTGCTGCCCGACGAGCGCATGGGCGAGGTGTGGCGTGACCACGTGGCCCCGGTGGCGCGGGACGGGCAGATGCTGATGTTTGCCCACGGTTTTGCCATCCACTTTGGCCTGATTCAGCCCCTGGCGGGGATGGATGTGGCGCTGGTTTCACCAAAAGGTGCAGGCAAATGGGTTCGGGCGATGTACGAGGCGCGGAGCGGGCTGCCCGCGCTAGTGGCGGTGCACCAAGACGCCACGGGGCGGGCCCATGAGCGAGCCATGGATTACGCGGAGGGCATTGGGGCGACCCGCGTGGGGACGCGTACAACCACCTTCCGGGCCGAGACAATTACCGACCTCTTTGGCGAGCAGGCCGTGTTGTGCGGCGGGATCCCGGCTCTGATCCAAGCCGGATACGAGACGCTGGTAGATGCGGGCTACGAACCCGAAGACGCCTACTTGGAGTGCGTCTACGAAGCCAAGCTCATTGTGGATTTGATGCTGGCACAGGGGCTAGCAGGGATGCGGCGGGCCATCTCCCCCACCGCCGCCTACGGCGGGCAGCGGGCGTTTCACCGATTGGTGAATGACCAGACCCGCGCCGAAATGAAACGACTTCTCAATGAGATCGAGGACGGCTCCTTCGCCCAGGAATGGGTTCAGGCCGCCCCGGCGGGCGTGCCCGTGCCCCCGGGGGCGGAACCCCTGGATGCCGCCCGCGAAAGCCTGATGCAGGAATGGCCGGAATGGCGCCCGATGGGCGCCCCTACCAGCGCACCCCGGCCGTAAGCAGCGGTCGCTGATCCGTCCGGAACGGCGAGGCCGGCAGCCCCGCGCCATTGAAGAGCGAGGCTTCGGGAATGGCCGACCAACCGTAGCGCACTTCGGTCGGGCGTTGCACCCCGGATGCCGTCAGCACCACTGTTTCGCCCTCAATGCGCGCGGTGGCGTCCTTGAACTCGCCGCTGGCTTCGGCAATCTGGAAGCCCGTCAATCCCTTCGGTCCGGCCTTCAGCCCCTGGGCATGGGCAAAGTGAACCCGCACTGCGCCCGTCATCGCTTCCACCTTTTGGTAAAGCGGACCCGAGTACGCCACGCCCATGCCGTAGTCCTTGGCCAAGGCCCACGCCGCCAGGCGCCGCCCGACGTTGAACTTGTCACGTGGGTGGATATCGGCAAGGTTGTCCACCAGGTCGGTGGTCACCACCATGCCAGTCTTCGGCACCGAGAGCGCCAAACGTTGCGCTTCGCGCAGCTCGGCCGATTTCGCACTACCATCGTAGTTGTGGGGCGCAATCTGGACGAAGTAGAACGACATGTCGTCGTTCTTCCACCACCGTCGCCAGTCCTCAATCATCAGGGGGAAGGACATCTGGTACTGCTCCGCTCGCCCCACATTGCTCTCGCCCTGATACCACAAGAAACCGCGCGCACTGAACGGCAGCACCGGCTGGATCATCGCGTTATAGAGCGTGGAACCTCGCCAGTTGCCATTCCCATCCAGCGGCATTTGACCATTCGGTGAAAGCTTGCTCATCACCGCCGAGGGGCTTGTCCAGCGCTCCACTTCGGTCCCGCCGTAGCTGGTGGTAATGAGTCCCACCGGTACGCCAAGTTCCTCTTGCAAACGCCGCCCGAACCAATAGGCTACGGCCGACCATTCCGCCATGCCTGCGCCCCCGGCGGCCTCCCACGGCCGATCTACATCCGCCACCGGCACATTGCTGTGCCGTAGCGGCACAAAGTAGCGGCGCAACATGGGATTGTTGCCCTGCACTTCGGCCATGTTTCCGCCCGGCCGACCGCCATCGCACTGCGCCAGAGTCCACTGCATGTTGCTTTGGCCGCTACAGATCCAGACTTCGCCGAGATACACCTCGCGTTGGAGGGTCTTCCCCGCTTGGGTCACTGTCAGCTTGAAAGGCCCGCCCGCCTTGCCGGTCGGCACCTTGGTCATCCAATAGCCGCTTGCGCCCGCCCGCGCCGTGGCCCGGGCACCCTCGGCCCAGCTTCCCTGCACTTCCACCGTCGTCCCCGGCGGCGCCCAGCCCCAAACAGCCGAACGCGTTTGCTGTTGTAGCACCGCGCCATCGGAGAACAGAGAAGAGAGTTTCAGCTCGGTGGCTTGCACCGCAGCGAGGGAGGCAAGGAGAAGCGCCGTCACGCTTCCTCTTCTACCTCAGCCCTGCGCCAAAACGCGAAACTTAATCGCGATCGAGGCTATCCAGGTGGGTGGTTTCGATCCGCCGAATCTGGCGGACGGCGGAGCGCATGACAATGCTTTCCGTCTTGGCAAAACCACGACCGTAGCGCACGCCCTTGAGTAGGTCGCCGGTGGTGATGCCCGTGGCGGCAAAGACCACGCTGCCCCGCGCCATATCTTCCGTCACCAGCACACGGTCGGGGTCGCCATTCATCATGGTGCTGGCCCGCTCGCGGTCTTCTTCGCTGCGGAACTTGAGCCGAGCCTGCATGTCGCCGCCGACGCACAGCACGGCAGCCGCCGTGATGACGCCTTCCGGCGCGCCGCCGATGCCCATCAGACCGTCAATGCCGCTGTCTTGGTCCAGCGCGGCAATGGCCACCGAAAGGTCACCATCCGGCACCAATTGCACGCGGCATCCGGTTTCGCGGAGTTCGCTAATAAGCGCCTCGTGCCGGGGACGATCCAGGCAGCCGATGATGAGTTCTTCGACATCCTTGCCCAGTGCCTTGGCCATCAAGCGCACGTTGACGCGCGGGGGCAGGGTGATATCGACAATGCCTTTGCACTCGGCGCCGACCACGAGCTTTTCCATGTAGGTGTCGGGGGCGTGCATCAGCCAACCTTCGCCTTCGGCGGCGGCGGCCAGAACGCTGATGGAGTTCGGGGTGCCGTTGGCACACAGGTTGGTGCCTTCCAGCGGGTCCACGGCTATTTGAATCTTGGGGCCACCCCGCCCGAGCTTTTCGCCAATGTAGAGCATGGGGGCTTCGTCGCGCTCGCCTTCGCCGATCACGATGGTGGCGTCTATCGGCATGCTGTCCATGGCCCGGCGCATGGCGTCGCAGCTGGCCTGGTCGGCTTCGTCTCTCATGCCCTTGCCCACCCACTTGGCGGCGGCGAGAGCGGCGGCTTCGGTCAGGCGGAGAAAGTCGCTACTGCTGTAGCCGTCCGTGGGCACCGAAGCATCGTTGGTTCGAGGCATGGTGGAGAGGATACCGGCACGTCCCGTGCCAACTTGCCCGGATTTTGTTTCCTTGACCTAAGTCCCGTGACTCATGGCGCCAATACTGAGGGGTATTATCGTGTCTCGCGTTGCCGCATAGCTCAGCAGGTAGAGCAGCTGACTGTTAATCAGCGGGTCGTAGGTTCGAGTCCTACTGCGGCAGCCACTTTTTAGGTTCAAATTCACCGGGAAGAGACCCCTGTTGCCATTGCCTGGGAGTAGAACTGGGAGTAATCGGAACCCCGAGCGTGTCTCACGAATCTGTCTGGGCTCCAAGATTCTTCGCCCGACGCCTCGTTTCGTTGTGATACTGGTATCGACATATGTCGTCGCAGAAGCGGGTCTTGGAGGAGCGTCCGCGGCCTATTGGTGAGCCGCACTTCTGGCACTTCCTCTCCAGAAGTTGCAGCCCTTGCCATCGAAAGACGAGGCGCGTGTAAAGCGCGCCCAGCAACGTCCCAGGGCGAATCACCGGAAGGAAGCCAGAGCGCGGCTCAATGTGGACGTAGGTCTCATTCTTCAGCCGATGATTTACGATTTGGGTCACGGCTCCCTTGTAGTTAGGAGGCTCCTTGATGACGTGGGCGATATCATCCTCCAGGACAGGCACAATCCCGGCGTAGAGCATCGGCATCGCCCGCAGGTCCGATATCGGCTTGATAAGTGGCAAGAGTGGGCGGGCCTTTTCAATGCACGGCTTCAGCCTGTCGCCAAGCCGCTCACCCGTTATTCCGTCAGCAGCTGCACTTGCAACAGTGTCCCCAAAGAGCATAACCACCCGAAGAAGTGCCGACTCCATTCGCCATAGGTGGAGCGGCTCGAAGGGCGGGTCGAAACCGTTCCATGCGCTGAGGAGCCCCCACTTTCTGGCAAAAACCCGAATCGCTTCATCACCTTCTCCGTGCAGTCGGCTGAACTTGTCGACCGGTAGTCGCCTGGTGTTGACCAATTCGATCTGCTCTTCTTCGGGTGTGAGGTACAGGCACCGGATTGTCGGTTCCTTGTGTTCCCGAAGCACTGCGGTTAACCCGAGCGTTCGCTTGGTCAGGTGCTGGAAGTCGCTGAACGGCTGATCCTGGATGCAAATTGAAGAGGGCGAGAAATGCCGGGTCAGCATTCCAATACGGTTCTCGTAGTTGGTCCCCGCAGGATCCGAGGTTACACGATTCATAAACGATAAGACGAGATTACCCGCGTACCCCGGCGGAATACTTCCACCTACCGATGGTTAATCCATACGTAAATCACTTAAACGACCTTCCCGCACTGCTCACCGTTCGCGAGGTGTGCCAAGTCCTTCGCGTGCAAAAGAGCAAGTGCTACGAGATCATGCGGTCCGGGCAATTGGAATACATCCAACTCGGCCCGAGAAGTCGGCGTGTGGCAGCTGTTGCCCTCCTCCGGTTCATCGAGGAGGCCCAGTCGTGATCCACCAGGGAACGTTGGACGCGGTCCTCATGCCAGAACATCGCCGGGAGCTGGAAGAGGGGTCTGGCATCGCAACCGAAGTAATCACGTCGCGTGGGTATCGCTCGGTCCGCACCCTTCAAGAGTTCCGAGAACTCGGATTGGAGGGCTTGCCGTCCCGCGTACCAGGGCTCCTCATCCCCATAGTTGGGGTGGGGAGAGAGGCTGCGCAATATCAATTCAAGCCAGACCATCCTCGGACGAACGACGACGGCAAAGTCATCAAGTACGAGTCCCCGTCGAAGCGCCGCGTTGGACTCGATCTGCATGCGTTCCAGTTGAATCCGGAGTGGGCCGAGGCAATTGACGTGCCCCTTTGGATTACGGAAGGGGTGAAGAAGGTTGACTGCGGGCTGTCCCGTGGCCTTTGTGTGGTCGGGGTTCAGGGTGTATGGAATTGGCAGAAGGGGCGTGTCGCTAGCCCGGAATGGGGCGCGTTCCAATTAGAAGGCCGGGAGGTTCGAATCGTGTTCGACTCTGATGCCGCAACGAACCGGCAGGTACGGCAAGCAGAGGATTCAATGGCCGAATTCCTGAGCGACCAGGGCGCACGGGTGAAGATCATCCGACTCCCAGGTGGCACCAATGGCAAGGTCGGGCTCGACGACTACTTCGTACAGGGTGGTTCCGTCCAAGGGCTTGAGGACTTCGCAGTTGGCGTGGAGGATGCCTCGCGGGTTTCATTGGTGCGCCTTTGCGAACTCCAAATCCGAACAGACTTTGATTGGCTTGTAGACGGGCTCATCCCAGCCGGAGATTTGACGGTCATCTCGGCAAAGCCAAAGGTCGGCAAGTCAACGCTAGCCCGGGCAATGTGCGGTGCCGTTTCACTTGGCTCGGAGTTTCTTGGCCGAAGCTGCAAGCAAGGGGCCGTAGCGTACTTGGCCTATGAGGACCAAGTGGCCGCTATTCGGTCCCACTTTGAGTCGATGCACGCACCCGACGTCCTTGCGCTACCCGACCCCGGACAAAAGTGCGAGGCTACGTGGTTGTCGAGCCAGATCGAGCGCCACCAATTACGACTCGTCGTCATTGACACCCTGTTTCGCGGCATCGCAATCCGAGACGGGAACGACTATGCTGGAGTCGTCAGGGCCTTGGACCCCATCCAGAACCTTGCCCGAGAAACGGGATGCGGCATTGTTGTGACGCACCACGACCGGAAAGGCGATGGCAGTGACGCAGGCGACAGCACCTTGGGCTCTCAGGGCATTTTCGGGACGGCATCCACACTCATCTCACTTCAGCGCGACTCCGGAAGCAACCGTCGCACAATCCGCTCCGTGCAACGATACGGAACTGACATTGAGCCAACAGAACTCATCTTCGACGGCAGCTACCCGCGGCTTGGTCGTTCTCGCGCCGAATCCCAGGTTCAGGATGACATGAGCGCACTCATTGCCTTCGTGCAGGAGAATCCAGATTCGGGTCGCGAGGACCTGTTAGCGGCCAATGTGGTGGCCAAGGCGCGATTGTCCAAAGTCATTGAAGCCGCGGTAAGTGAGGGCCACATCCTGAAGAACACGAGTACCGCACGGGGCAATCCGTACACCCTGCGCGTTCCTGCTTGAATCTGGAGCGTCTTCCTCTTCCTCCCAGTTCTATATAGGGCCGGGAGGAAGACGAAGTGAGTAATGAAGATGACCGAAGGCGCAATGTCTACCCAGAAGTGCACCCGCCAGATTTCTTAGCCCCTCAGGGCCTCCAATTGGGCATCAACGAGATCCCAGCGATTCTCAAAAGGCAACAAGACTTCGAGCTTAATGGCCGTGTGAAGTGAATCGGGCTTCCGTGGCTGCACTCCCCCAGTCCGATCAATCAAACTCCTAAAGGTAGGTGACGATAGCCGTGAAGAACTCCCGCTCCATGAGGACGAAGAAGCGGTCAGCCCCACCGTTCTTTCCCAACGATACGTAGACCCGAATCAAGTCCGGATTCTTGGGAGTCAGGGTTTCGCCCAATATCAGCCGCTTTCCGTCCTTCTTGACAACCACATACTTCGTGGGGGCACCCGTGATCCATTGAGAGCCGCTTGAGGTCTTGACCTGGTTGGGGAGGCAGTTAAGCTTGTCGTCCACAACTAGAACGTCAAAGCCAGGAACGTTCCCCGCGAACGGTGTGGCAATGAGGCCGCACTTGCCAAGGACGCCATTGACGGCGTACTCGCCGACCTGCCCAACCACCATGTTTGCACGCCCAGATCGCATGCCGAGATTCTACCGATGCAATACCGAGGCTTGGCTTCAGGCATTACGGCCACCCGGCAAGAAGAAGTTCGCCGGCCACAGGTAAGACGGCCATTATGCCAGGGAGTTGATGTGATAGTTCACCGTCACCGAACGGTTCGGAGAATTGAGGCGTCTAGTAAAACATGCTTATTAGCGGGACAAAATGAACCAAGAATGGCATAATAGAGCTATTAGCAAGCTGAAGACCAAGGAGCATTCGAAGCGCAGCGCGACCGAAATCGCATTGCGCAGAGTCAAGTCGTCTGGGAAGTCCTTGCTCCGAGCGGAGGATCTGAAAGGGGCGACACCGGCCGCGGCATCCAAAGCTCTCGCCAGGCTTGCCAAACAAGGAGTTCTGACCCGAGTGGGAAAGGGCCTGTATTTTGCGCCCAAGGACACCCTAATCGGAAGGAGCAAGCCCTCGGAGACCTCCATCGCTTTGAAGAGACTGGAGGGCAAGACCAGGCCGACTGGAGCTTCAGCCGCAAACATCTTGGGCCTCAGCACCCAAATGCCCGCAAGACCTCAACTGATTGCATACACAAGCAACCCGCCAAAGAACGCGGGGACGGCCCGAATCAAATTGCGACGCACTGCGAGTCCGCATCCTTTGCCCGCTCTTGAAGGAGCTTTGCTTGAGTTCATCCGGGCACGTGGGGCGACTGCGGAAACGAGTCCGAGCGAGAGCATTCGGCGACTGCGTGAGTTGCTCACCAGCCAACTGACGGCGAGTCGACTGCGAGGTCTTCGAGAGGCGGCTCTTGCCGAGCCACCGCGAGTCAGGGCCGTTCTGGGAGCCTTGCTTGCGTATGCGGATTTGCCGGAAAGTCTTTGGGAGCCCCTCAAGACTTCGCTCAATCCGCTCACTCGGTTCGAATTTGGGCTCTTCGCTGAACTCCCGAACGCAAGGGAGTGGCAGGCGAAGTGAGTTACCTCTTCGAGCGTTCGGACTTCGCTGAGCTCATCACCGCCACCGGTGACGAAAACGGAATCGGCAACCCTGGGATTGTCGAGAAGGACTACTTCGTCACCGAGGCGCTCCGGCTCATCGCCCGAGACTTTGGCGACGTTGTCATCTTCAAGGGAGGAACGAGCCTTTCGAAAGGGTGGAAGCTCATCAACCGATTCTCGGAGGACATCGACCTCTACGTGGAGCCCGCTGAATCCGACGAGGCAACCCTCGCGAGATTCGAGCAGGTCGCGGCTATGGTCGCATCGTTTCCTGGATTCGTAGAGAGATTCGGTCGAAAGGAAACGAAAGGAACATCCTCTTGGACGGAAGAGTTTGTCTACGAGAGCAGGGTTGACTCCCTGGGAGGCATCCGGCCGGTTGTGCTGCTGGAAGCAGGAATCCAGAGCGCCGACCAGCCGACCGAGTCGCGGCAGCTGAGTTCTCTCATCGGGGAGATGCTCGATGCACGGAACGTTGATTCCAGCACCGATGACCGGCTGCTCTTCGAAATGCGGCTCCTACACTTTCGACGCACCTTCGTTGAGAAGCTCTTCACCCTTCACTCACGGGTTGAGCGAGTGATTGCGCAGGGCAAAGAACTTGGACGGGATGCGCGGCACTACTACGACTTGGCGATGCTGCTTGACCAGCCTCAGACGAAGGCGATGCTTGCGTCCGAAGAATTCAAAGTGATTTGCAGTCAGTATCGAGATCTCACCGCAAAGTTCTATCCGGGCCAGGTGAAGCTCCTCCCTGATGGCATGGACCTCTCTGGGAGTCCAGCTCTCTTCCCAAGCGCGGAATTGAAGAGAATGCTTTCAGGGGAATATGTTCGGGAAGCCGACACCCTCTGCTACGGTCCCTATCCAGACTTCGAAGAGATCCTCAAAGGGCTCGAGGGCATTCGAACTTCGCTGCGCATCCACGTCTAGCCAACGCAGTCAGTCAGGCCAAGGGCGCTCCTCTCCCGGGAGGATGCCGATGATGCGCACCAAGTGTTCCCGTGGTCAAGGATGGTAGCGAGCGCCTTCGGCGTCCTTGACCTCGAAAGCACCCTCGCTGAGGGCAATCTCTTTGCCTCCCGGGAAGGGATCAATTGCGATGCTGTGAGAGCGAGACCTATAAACAGAACACGTGAGGTGAATCAGCCTAGAGTGCCCAAGTGCCGCGCCAAGTGCATCGTCGTATCGTGGTATCATGATTTGACGTGAATGACATCGTGCTTCTTGGAAAGGCGCTCTCAGACCCGACGCGAGTGCGCATCCTGCATGCGTTACTCCACTCGGATCTGTGCGTCTGCGAGATGGTCGATGCATTGGAACTGGGGCAGAGCACACTCAGTGCTCATCTCCAGACCATTCGGCAGGCGGGAATCGTCGAGACGTCCCGTCGGCACAAGATGGTGAGCTACTCCTTGGCGGAAGAGGCAAGGCAACTCATTGCCCCGATCTTTCGGTTAAGTGAACCGGCGCTCTCCGCCGACCATCGCCTCACAAGAGACTGTTCGCGAATCCAAGAAAGGCTCGGATTGAGAAGCCATGGGCAGTGCATTTATGGCCCTGGCCAACTCGACAGAGCCGAGGATACGAAGAAATGAACGAAGAAACATGCCAATGCTGTTCACAGGGACAATGTCCTTGCCCTGAAGACTGCCCCGACTGCGACTGTTGCTGATGGTCATCCGTCCCTAAATCTACGCCCCTCGTGAACATTTTCAGAAGATCTGTCCAGTCCCTCCTGCTGCACATTGTTGCGGCGGTGATGGTTCTTGGACAGCCTCACGTGTGCAACCCGACCTACGTACGCGACTCTGGGGTCTTGTGCACCGAGTGTCTTGTCATCGATGAACATCACTCGGAAGCCGATGAGTTTGCCGGGCCTCATGGAGATTGTCACGATTGCTGCGAGATCCGAGAGTGCGAGACTCCGCCGACGTTTGAAACACCGGCATCAAGCCATCAGCCCACTTTTGAGCTCGCGATTCTGCCAAGCCCATTCGTTCTACCGCCACCTATGGGAAGCCGCTTCCCACGGCAAGCTTTTCCGTTCTCGTGTGGGGCTCCCGCGACCGGACCGCCCCTCGTTCACTTATCCCGCGGGCCTCCTACTCTCCTTTTCGTTCAGCCGTCTGCTGGACGCAAGGTCGAGTTTTTGGCGTAGCCGCTCGTTCTCTGCTCCAGCCCTGAAACGCATTGGAGCATCCATTGAAGAGAACACTCATCATTCCTGTATTGCTGGCATCGGCATTTTGCCAAGCACAAACTCAAATCTCAGCCACTGACGCCCTCAAACTGGCGTCTCAAAACCGTCCCAGTCTTGCGGCATCTCGACTCGGAGTTGAACAAGCTCGCCTTTCTGCGCGGGCATTGAGCGCACTTCCGCCGCTCAACCTCGCCGCAGGGGCAAGTTCGCGAAGCGAAGTAGGAGCGACAGACCAAGACCTAGCTCTCACTCAAGAAATCGACATCTTTGGCAGAAGACGCGCTTCCGGTCGGGTTGGCGAAGCTGACGTACAGCTAGCACTCGCCAGATACCGGAAAGAGGCTGGATTGCTGCAATCGGAAGTGCTCACTGCTTTTGCTATTGCCGTATCTGCCAGCCACCAGAGCGAGGTCGCAGCCGAACTTTTGGTCGTCGCCGAGGGACTCCTCAACGCTACCAAGCGGCGATTTGATGAAGGGAAGGTCGCAGAGCTTCAGGTGACAAGAGCGACCATCGAGTTTGAGCGAGCGAGACAGACAAAGGAACTCAAAGGTGCCGACTACCAAGCTGCGATGACAAGGCTGGCAAGCCTACTCGCTGTTCCTCAAGGCGAACTTAGCGTCGTCCCGGATGCCGCCATAGAGCCCGTCACGATCCCGAGCATCATGGATCGTCCTGACATTCTAGAAATCAAAGCCGAGGTGGCCAAGGCGTCAGCGGAAGCAGGGTTCGCCAAGGCAACCTCTCGACCTGAGTTTAGCCTTCAAGTCGTTCGGTCACCGTGGTCAAACGACCGAGGCTACTTCGTGGGGAGGGCGCAATTCTCATGGAATCTGTGGGACCACGGCCGAGCACGAAATGAGGTTAGGGCCGCAAACCTCAGGGCTGAAGCAGCAGCCAAGGCACTGTCGGATGCTACCGGTCGGGCTGAACAAGAACTTGCCGCTGTCCAGATCGAGTTAGAGTCTCGACAGGTGCGAATCAAGAGCTACGAAACGATTCTTGTGTCCGCAAAGGACCTTGTGGTGAAGTCCCAGAAGGGATTTGCGGAAGGATTTGGAACGCAGGTGGACGTTCTTGAAGCGACCCGGGCGCTTCGAGAGGTAGAGCAGGAACTCGTGGAAGCCAGGCAGCAGCTTGCTTTCGCGGTGATCAAGCAGTACGAGGCCTCTGGCTACCTAGTCGAGGTGCTCAAGTGAAGAAGTTCGTACTCTATCTCCTCGCGCTTTTGCTGTTGTCGGGTTGTGGAAGTAAGAGTGAACCTCCCAAGGTTGACGAACACGGTCATGAGGCGGAAGCGGCAAAGACCGACGAGCACGGACACGAAGAGGAGGGGCACTCCGAAAATGAAGTCTCACTGAGCGACGAAGCGAAAGCAATCGCAGGAATCGAAACCACGGCCGTTCGGATGGAGCCGTTCCAGCCGATCCTTCAAGTGCCCGGAACCGTCTCTAGTACTGATAAGGGAAAAGCGGTCGTCACCCCACCAGTTGCGGGAAGAGTTGTCTCGATTTCGGCGCGGCTAGGCGACACCGTGCGTCAGGGCCAAACACTCGCGACCATCGAGTCTCCCGAACTCTCCCAGGCTTGGTCAGCGATTGCCGATGCGACTCGGATTAGAGATGCCGCAAAGTCAGACGTTGAGCAAGCTCTATCTGAAGTTCAGTTGTCGCAGGCAAAACTGAGCGCGGCAAAAACGAACCTTACTCGTCAGCGGCAGTTGGCGCAGGCCGGTGCATTCAGCCAAGCTCCCGTCCAGCAGGCGCAGAGCGAATTGAACGATGCACAGAGCGAACTCCTCAGCATTCAGAAGGAGCAGGCCAGTCACGCGGAGCAAGTGCGCAGGCTAGAGAATCTCTTTCGCGACGGCATTGTTTCGAAATCGGAACTGGAAGCCGCGCGGCTTGAACTTCAGCAGGACCAGATCAAACTGGATCGAGCTAAGGTCCGGATCGAAGCGGCAAAGGCAACCTATGAACGCGAAAAGAACATCGCCGCTCGGGGCCTTCTCAACGCTAGGGAACTTCAATCCTCCGAAGCCGAGGTGAAATCCAGTGAGCTAGAACTCGAACGAGCAAGGCTCAGAGTTCGGGCAGCGGAGTCTTCGCTTGCGAATGCCAACCGGGCGATCAGCAATGCTCAGGCGGTCTACCGCTCCAATTCTGGAAGCGGTGGAGCGTCGGTGGGCCGAGTATCGTTGGTAGCGCCCATCTCCGGCGTCATCACGCATCTTGATGTCACGAGGGGGCAAGCGGTTGATCGAACCCAAGTGCTTTTGGAAGTCGAGAACCTCCGCTCGGTTTGGGTAACGGCGAATGTTCCTGAGTCAGAAATTGAGAAAGTTCGCAAAGGAGCGATGGCAACACTCTCCGTGGCCTCGCTCCCCAACCGCGAGTTTGACGCGATCATTCAAGTGGTCGGTACTAGAGTTGACCCGAAAACGCGTTCAATCCCTGTTCAGTGCCTTGTGACCGAATCAAATGGGCTTTTGAAGCCTGATATGTTTGCCAAGGTCTTCATTGGCGTTGGCCAACCAACCACAAAGCTCGTGATCCCGAAGTCGGCTCTGGTCATGGAAGGGGGCAAGTCCTTTGTCTTCGCGAAGCATGGCGAAGCCTTCGAAAAGCATGAGGTGGTGCTAGGAGAGCAAGACGGAAGTCGCGTTGTGGTTCTGTCCGGAATTGAGGAAGGCGAGACAATCGCCTCGAAAGGCGCGTTTATCCTGGCCAGCGAGCAGAAGAAATCTGAGCTCAAGGGGCACGAACACTAATGCTTGAACGTGCACTTGAATTCAGTCTGAGGCAACGATTCGTCGTCGTGCTTGGAGCGATCTTGCTTGTCGTTCTCGGCATTCTGGCTTGGCCGCAAGTCAATCTCGATGCCGTCCCCGATATAACGACCAACCAGATTTCGATCAACACCGAAACGGGGGGAATGAGCCCCGAGGAAGTCGAAAAGCTGGTTACCTTTCCAATTGAAACCGCGATGGGAGGGATTCCGGGAGTCGAGCAGGTACGAAGCCTAAGCCAATTCGGTCTCTCCCAAGTCAACGTGGTATTTCGCGATGATAAGGACATCTACTTTGCCCGTCAGCTTGTCTCCGAACGCCTCAATGGGGTGAAGGATGAACTGCCTGACGGTGTGGGTTCGCCAACAATGGGACCGGTTTCAACTGGACTTGGCGATATCTACATGTATGCGATTGAGAGTCCTGATCGGACACCCGCTCAGCTACGCGAGCTTCAAGACTGGGTCATCGCTCCTCAGCTACGAACCGTTCCTGGAGTAGCCGAAGTGAACGCCACTGATGGCAGTGTGAAGCAATACCAAGTGGTCGTCTCACCCCAAGCGATGCTTGCAAGGAGCGTCTCGGTTGATGACGTGGTTGCCGCGCTTCAGAACAATAACGAGAACGCCGGAGGCGGTCTCCTCGAACGCAACGGTGAGCGAGTACTCATTCGAAGCGTCGGCCTAGCCCAAACCACGTCGGACATCGAGCAGATTGTGGTCAAGTCAGAGGATGGGGTGCCCGTTTTGATCCGCGATGTGGCAAGTGTGGAACTGGGAGTTCCGGTGCTGACCGGGATCTCGACGAAAGACGGCAAGGAGAGCCTTATGGTCATCGTGATGATGCTCAAGGGCGCGAATGGTCAAACCGTTGCCAACGCCGTCAACGAGCGGATCGACGAGATCAAAGGTCAACTCCCGAAAGACGTTACGCTAACAACCACTTACGACCGGGCTGAATTCGTTGGCGAAGTCTTGCACACCGTTGAAAAGAGCCTGCTGGAAGGGGCGGCTCTCGTCATCATCGTTCTCGTTGTTCTGCTTGGAAACTTCCGAGGAGCAATCATTGCCGCCATTGCCATCCCGCTCGCCATGCTGTTCGCCGTCCTGGGAATGAAGCAGTTTGGGATCAGTGGCAACCTCATGAGCCTTGGCGCGATTGACTTTGGAATCATTGTCGATGGCGCGGTGATCATGGTTGAAAACTGCGTTCGGAGGCTCTCGGAAGCTCGGGCGATGCTTGGGCGAACGCTCACGAAAGAAGAGCATGCGGCAGTTATTAAGCAGGCGACTTCTGAAGTTCGAAAGGTGACGCAGTTTGGCGAGATGATCATTATCGCCACCTTCATCCCAATTCTCGCGCTCGAAGGCGTGGAGGGCAAGATGTTCAGGCCCATGGCGCTTGTGTTCATTCTGGCGCTGGTCGGCGCGCTCATCCTGTCGCTCACATTGATTCCCACGCTCTGCTCACTCTTCTTGAGCCGAGATACTCAGGAGAAGCATAGTCGGCTTCTGGGGTTCTTCGAGAGGCTCTATGCACCAACCCTCGCCTTTGCCCTCAAGCGCAGAGCTTGGGTAATTGGAGCAGCTTCGGTTCTCTTGGTTGCCTGTGGCTTTCTCTTTACGCGGATCGGGTCGGAGTTTGTCCCGAAGCTCGATGAAGGGTCGCTTGTCATTCAGCCGATTCGCGTTCGCACGGTTGACATGGAGCAAACGATCAAACTCGTTACGGCCTATGAGAAGAAGGTTCTGGAGGTGCCCGAGGTGCTGACGGTCGTGACCCGAACTGGAACCCCAGAGATCGCAACCGACCCGATGCCGCTGAGCTTGAGCGATAGCTTCCTCACGCTGAAGCCGAAAGCGCAGTGGCGACCAGGCATGACCAAGGAAAAACTCATCGCTGAGCTTCAGTCTAAGATTCAGCAAGTCCCCGGACAGGGCTACAACTTCAGCCAGCCGATCGAACTCCGGTTTGCCGAGATCGTATCCGGAGTAAAGGCGGACGTCGGGATCAAGGTGTTCGGCGAGAACCTCGGTGAGCTCAAGGCAAAAGCCGACGAGATCGCAGCCCTGATGCAAGATATTCCGGGAGCGACTGATATTGAAGTCGAGCAAGTCGATGACGTACCGGTGTTCCAGATCGACATTGACCGGGAGGCCATTGCCCGGCTGGGAATCAGCATCGCGGACATCCAGCACATCGTCTCGGTCGCTCTTGGAGGCGAAGAAGTCGGTCAGATTGTGGAAGGAGATCGTCGGTTTGGTCTTGCGGTGCGACTGCCGGAAGATATCCGCAACGATCCAGAAGCGATCAAGTCTCTTCGAGTTGAGACCCCCACGGGCGGCTCCGTGCCCCTTTCGAGTCTGGCAACGATTGGCGACAGGGTGGCTCCAGCCCAAATCTCGCGAGAAATGGGTAAGCGGCGAGTCGTCGTTACGCTCAACGTTCGTGGGCGCGACCTTGGCTCGTTCATCGCAGAGGCTCAACGCAAGGTGAAGTCCGACCTGCAACTCGATGAAGGGTACTACGTGACCTGGGGTGGGCAGTTTGAGAACCTTCAGCGGGCGTCCCAACGGCTGACGATTGTTGTGCCGGTTGCGCTGGGGCTCATCTTCGTGCTCTTGTTTTCGACCTTTGGGTCAATGAAGCAGGCTGCGCTGATCTTCACTGGCGTGCCGCTTGCGGTAACTGGTGGCATCATCGCCCTGGCTGTTCGCGGAATGCCTTTCAGCATCACAGCGGGTGTGGGTTTCATTGCGCTGTCGGGCGTTGCGGTTCTCAATGGAGTGGTGATGGTTTCGGCGATCAACCGATTGAGGAGCGAGTCGGGAATGTCGGTCTTGGAAGCCGTGAGAACAGGTGCGTCACAACGATTGCGCCCGGTTCTCATGACCGCGCTCGTAGCTGCGCTTGGGTTTATTCCCATGGCGCTGAACACGGGCATCGGGGCAGAGGTTCAGCGACCGCTTGCAACCGTCGTGATAGGCGGCATCCTGTCGGCAACCCTTTTGACGCTTGTGGTATTACCCGTCCTTTACACCTGGTTCGAGAAAGACACTGTTTCCGTCCCGGAGGTGACGTGATGCAAAGCAAGTTTCGTATTGATGCGATGGATTGCCCCACTGAGGAAGGGATTATCAGGAATCGACTTGGCAGGATTCCTGAAGTTCAACAGATTGAGTTCGACTTAATGAATCGAACCCTCACGGTTGATCATTCGTTCGTGAACGAAGACCCAATCCTAAAGGCACTTTCTGAAGTCGGGATGAAGCCGAACAACCAATGTGAAGTTGGTTGCCCACCCAAGCGTCGCGTTACCCATGTAAAGGAAACACTTCTTCTTGGGCTTGCACTCTTTCTTGCCGTAATGAGCGAGATTGTTGCTTGGACGACGGGTCAAGAGAAATCTTGGCTCGTCGTCGGGCTTGCCGCGATGGCGATGGTTCTCGGCGGAAAGGAAACCTTCGCCAAAGGAATCATTGCCGTCAAGACATTCACCCTTAACATCAATTTCCTCATGTGCCTTGCAGTCGTTGGAGCGATGATCATTGGATCGTGGCCCGAGGCTGCCATGGTCACCGTTCTGTTCGCAATCGCCGAGCGAATCGAATCCTACTCCTTGGATCGGGCAAGAAATGCCGTGCGAGCCTTGATGGAACTTGCACCCGAGAAGGCTTGGGTGCAAGATGCGACGGGACAGTGGACTGAAGTTCAGGCCTCTTCAGTTGCCGTAGGTCAACGCGTTCGGGTGAAGCCGGGCGAACGGATACCATTTGATGGAGAAGTCGTGCTTGGGCAAAGCGCGGTTAATCAGGCTCCAATCACGGGTGAGAGCTTGCCTGTAGACAAGGCTGTGGGAGACCAGCTTTTTGCTGGGACCATTAACGAACAGGGGATTCTTGAGTTCACGGTGACAGGAGATCGAGGAAACACGACTCTCGACCGCGTCATCAAAACGGTGCAGGAAGCGCAAGCGACTCGCGCTCCTACACAGAGGTTCGTTGACAACTTCGCTCGGTATTACACGCCGGTCGTCGTGGTGCTGGCATTGCTTGTTGCCGTCGTTCCACTCGCCTTTGGCCAACCGTTCGAGCCGTGGCTCTACAAGGCTCTGGTTTTGCTCGTGATTGCCTGCCCGTGCGCTCTTGTTATCTCGACACCGGTGACAGTTGTCAGTGGATTAGCCTCCGCAGCGAAGCAAGGGATCCTCATCAAAGGTGGAGCCCACCTTGAGTCAGGCCGCACCCTGCGCATGATCGCTTTGGACAAGACGGGGACATTGACGCACGGAAAACCAAAAGTCACAGACTTCGTCATCTTGCACGACTACCATCAGGAGAAGGCTCTCCAGATCGCGGCGAGTCTGGATCATCTAAGCGGGCATCCAATCGCCAAGTCGATCACCGATCAATGGTCAGGTGCTCTTCTCGATGTCGATGGTTTCGAGTCGATTACGGGTCGGGGGGCGGTCGGCACAATCGAAGGTGAAACATACATCATTGGTAATCATCGACTTGTGGAAGAGAGAGGGGTGTGCTGTGACCACGTGCACGTCGAACTTGAGCAGTTGCAGTCTGGCGGTAAGACAACCGTGGTTCTTGCCAACTCTAAAGAAGCGCTTGCCATCTTCGGAGTAGCGGACACCATACGACCGGAGAGCGTCGAAGCGATCCAGCAGCTTCACGAACTCGGGGTCAAAGTCGCGATGCTTACGGGGGACAACGCGCAAATGGCGAAAGCAATCGCGGCTCAAGCGGGAATCGACGACGTACGAGCGGAGCTTCTTCCAGACGATAAGATGAGAGTCGTTGAGGAGTTCATCTCTGATTTCAAGGGTGTGGGCATGGTTGGTGACGGCGTGAACGATGCTCCAGCGCTTGCAAGAGCGACGGTCGGATTCGCGATGGGAACTGCAGGAACGGATACTGCTCTCGAAACCGCCGATGTTGCCCTCATGAACGACGACCTACGCAAACTTCCCAGCTACATCAGTCTCAGTCGAAAGACCGCAAGAGTCCTCTCCCAGAACATTTGCTTCGCGATCGGAATCAAGATTGTGTTCTTCGCACTTGCGACGACAGGCCATGCGACTCTGTGGATGGCAGTTTTTGCTGACATGGGAGCAAGTCTGCTTGTAGTCGGCAATGGGCTCCGCCTGCTGCGCTGAGCAATTGCTAAGTGGGAGACGTACTCGGTCCGCACGAACAGTCCTTGACCGTCCCAATTGGAGAGTTTAGGCTGAGTTTGCGATCTGAGTCTAAGAAATGAAGGCACCCCGGTGGCGACTCGCCATGAAGAATCTCTTGTCCTCCGATAAAAGGCGCTCCCACATCTTTGCATCTCATATTTCCCACGGCACCCCAAGAAGGTATCATAAAGGACGTTATGAGGCATCAAAGCTTCAGCATCAGTTTATGAAGTTCGATGCGTGGAGGATGTACGTGTCTTTGGTGTTCTGCGCGAGGGATGTCGCCTCGATCTCCTCGATGTACTCCCGTAGCTTCTCGTCCAGGTCGTCAATCGGGCGAGCTTCTTTCGCGCTCTTGCGCTGTCCAAGTCGCCCCTCGTTAATGGTCAAGCTATGGTTGTCGGTATAAGCGCAAAGGCAAATTCCCTGCTGCTTGGCCTCCTTTGAGTTTCTGTTGTAGCCGTTCAGCTTCAAAAGCAACTGCTGGATACCAATTTGCAACTTGAGCCCCTCTTCAAACGAAAAGAAGAGGTTGATTGCGCGCGGAGTGTTGGCAGGCAATGCCGGACCGATGTTGTGAATCTTGATGGTGCCAAAGGTGGTCTTGGTCGGAATCTGGCGAGGCATGGCCGAGGAGTCTACCGGGGACCAGTTCAGGCCATCAAACGCAAAACTACGCTTGGACCCTTCTCGGAATCTCGCGCCAGCCCCGCCGCACGTAAGTGCTCTCGCTTTCACGGTCGATGCTCAAGTACCAGCCAAGCTCATCCCGAATCCACTGCCACGCCTCCCGCTTCTCAGGGCACCGTGCATTTTCCAGCTCCCGGAAGGCCGGAGGGTGAGAGACTCTCTTCCCCTCAATGATTTCTGGCCGCGCAACGAGGTGGAGCAGTTCGTGCGTGGCAATTAGCTTCATCACCGCCAGTGGCGTTTGGGGGTCGTTGAGAAGGGAGTGGATCAGCACGGTTCCGCTGCCTTGGTCATCGTAGAGGATGCAAGCCAGGGGCGAAATGTCCCCCATGAAGCAAGGAACCGGGGCCGTAACCTCGGGCACCCGCTCTATCCTCATCTGCTCAACCACTTCGGACGGATCAAACGTGGTGAGGGGGAGCTCAGGCCGGTCGCGCACCCGGCGCAGGGCTCGTTCGGCGCGGGCTCCCTTCCAGATCACACGTCCCCGCGCTGGCGCTTGGGCCACCAGGTGGCCGCATCGTCGGGCGTCAACTCCGGCTTGCTCTTGGAGTTGCGGCGGACATAGACTCTTTTGGTCTTAAGCTGACAACTTTCAGCCAGTGCTATCACTGCCCAGCCCCCTGGAATGCACCCGGCCAGCCGCCGTGGGCTTCGATGGCTTTATCGATCTCGGCCATGATGCGGATCGTCTCGCTCAAGGCGACGACGATTCGTTGGTAGTGGTCGATGTCCTCCGGGGTGAGTGTACGGCCCGGCTTGCCTTTCTTGGGGGCGCGATCCTTCAGCCACTTCTCGCAAACCTGGTAGCCGCCGATATAGAAGTTCCATACGCTTTCGGGGACGCCTTGGAAGCCCTTAGTTTGGTCTTTGTTGATCCAGACAGTCTGGTCGGTGTAACTGACTTTCTCGACCTGAGGGGCACCTTGGCCGATGAAGGTTGTCATGGGTTCGTTGAGACGTGGTGACTCCATGAGGTGCATAGCAACGAGGTCGCCGCCGAGGGGAACAAGGACGTCGAACACTTCCGGTCCGCCTGGGAGCGGAATACGCGGAAAGTCGATCTTGAGGAACTCAGCGTATCGACGCCGATAGGTCGGCGAATGGAGCACGGCGTAGATGTAATGGAACACGTCCTCAGGGGTAAAGGTTGGTTCTGATGTCTCCTCTACAGATTTGGGAGCGGACTCTAAACTTCCTTGGTCGGCCCCGAGCGCATCCCCAAACGACTCGAGAGTCGGTTGCGCCGGTTCAACAAGGGGGCCCCCATCGATGAATGGCATGGCATTCTCTGGAATCAATGTGCTTTTGTTGAAACTTCGCGCGATCGCGCCCACCACTTCATCGAGGAATTGCGGGTTAAAGTTCGGCTTCTTTTCAACTCCCATGGCCGCTTCCTCTCTTGTAGGATAGATATGAAGGGGGAATACTGTTGAACCTCCACGGCGGAAGGCGTTCTGGTCGATGAGCTCATTCGTGCAGAAGACCACATCCCAAACAGGCGTGCCGACTGCGGCTCCTTGGCGACCCAACACAAGGCCCGAATTTACTTTATTCAAGTTACTGAGTACGCGCCGGTTTGTTCGAGCCACAAGAGTGTTGGTGTAGTAAATGCTTCTATTGTCAAACGGCCTATAGGTCAGGCCAGCAATCACCTGCCGCTTGTGCTCCGCTCTTGCCTGCTTTCTAGCCTTTGATAAATCCCATCGGTCTTTGTCTCTCAGGGGCAAACCAAACTCTTTGGCGATAACTACATCCGACACCCTTGAGTCGAGGAAATGGTCGACCTTGTTCCAAACATCCTCGGGACCAAAACCAACTAATAAATCGTCTCGCTTGGTGAGCAAGCCGAGAGAACATAAAGGCAGAACATCCGTTATGCTACGAAACGCCTCAAACTCGATGCCTGCGTGCTGATCAGAGCATGTAAACAGGAAAAAAGGGCTACTCGGCGACAAACTGACGCTAGGATGCAATCGTGACCGATCCGCGCCTAGGAAATCATACTTCTCAGTTCGCTTGCCGAAAAGGTCGACATGAATCACTTTCGCCATTACAATCGTTCCTTAACACCGTGCTCAAACTTCGTTCGTCGGGGCAGAGGCTGAAACAGATGCTCGTCGTCAACGGTCATCGGTTCGGAGCCGTTGTTGACCCATTCTCCATAATCAACGTCGAGTTTGAACACCAACCATTTGTGCTCCCTCGCGGCCCGCTCTACAGTCTCAAACTTCAGCCAGTCGGTTCCTGCAATGCAGTTCTCAATCACATCCCATTCGTGCAACATTAACTCGGGGTGCCTGTGCACCCTTGGCTTGCCCTTTGAGTCCATATATATCCAGTACGGATTGATACGATAGCCGGTTGTCATGATCCTTTGATTGTGCCAATTTTCTTGTTCAATTTCGAACGCGCGTACGTTGTTAGCGACGGATAGTCTAATACTCCTAAGCTCGATTTGTTTGTCGCGCCTGGACAGCCAGTGAATCAGTGCTCCGGACCCAAGGATGGTGATCCCGGGAGAAATCAGGTATTTGAACCATTCGTCCAACGTCCAACTCATCGTAGTTTCACCAGCTGGCAAATCGCGACTCCTTGCTGGATATCGAACACGTTCTCATCCCTTGATCCATCAGGAGCGACCTCCTTTCTCTTCGAGTTGCCGTGGAGGTCGAGAAAGCGCAGCTCGTCGAAGGATTGCATGAGACTTCGACGCATCCCTCGAAATGTTGGGTTGTCGAGGTAACTATGGTTGGTGATCATACCAAGCGCGCCCACACCGGCTTGCTCGATCAGATACTGGCCGAAGCGGAGGAACTTCACGTAGTCGTCTTGGAGCCACTTAGGGTTCTTCTCGCCAAGCGGCTTGCCGTCCACGAAGTAGTAATCGTGAACAAGCTTGCCGATGAAATTGCGCTTCCCCTTAGCGTCTTTGCTAGAATTGGCGGAGTGGCCAGAATATGGCGGGTTGCCGATCACAACGGTAAACCGTTGGGTCTCCTTCACCGCCCGCACCGCTAACGCCTCGTGGGCGAGGGCCTCCCAATCCAGTGCGAGGCGCGCCTGGATCTCGCTCGCTGGCTCCAGGGCGTTAGTGAGGTAGATGCGCACTCGCTGGTTCGATCTATACCGATAGCCCGTCTCGGTCAGCTTCAGCCCCACTTTCATATGGGCGATGGCGTAGGGGGCCATCATCAACTCGTAGCCGTACAGACGGCGGAGGAGATGGTCCGGGACGTAGGCGTTCCAGAATTCATCAAAGGCTTGTTTCGCGCCTTCCTGCGGGGGCTTTGCATCGCGGAGCATGGCCCAACAGGAATCCGGGCTCGCCTTCCACTTTGCCTTGAGATGCTTATGGATGACATCAATGACTTCGATGAGAAAGGTTGCGGTGCCGGTGGCGGGGTCGAGGATCACGACGAAGGGGTCGTCGGAGTTTGTACCTTCAGGAGTATTGATGTCCGGGTTCTTGGCGGCGATGTCGCCCCAGGTCACAGTAGAGGCAAGGCCGTCCTCGACGCCGAACTCCGTTTGAAGCAGTTCGTTCACGGAGCGGACGATGTAGGACACCACCGGTTGGGGCGTATAGAAGACGCCCCGCTTGATCTTCAAATTCTTGTTGTAGGCTTTGAGGTAGTCCTCATAGAAGTGGATGACCGGATCTTCGCCTTGCCTGCGATTACCAAAATCCTCCAGGATCGCGCGCATGTCGGTCTCATCGCTGCGAAGTAACTCCACTACGTCTTGAATGCCGAGCTCGTCGAAATCGATGCCACCCTTTTTGCGCCCTCCCACATCGAGGAAGGTCGCGAGCACTTCTCGAAGGAATGGGTTTGTCTCAGGGACGACTTCCGTTATCGTCTCAGTTGTGAGGCTCTTCGATCCTGCTTCCTCAGGGTAGCGGCGTGATACTGCGGCGCTGAACAGGCCGTACGTGATTGTCTGAGCAAAGGTGTCGGCAAAATCCTCGGCTTTGAGGTCGTGGATGAGGGCCCCTTTAAAGGCGATGTACAGCTTGGTGACGGGGCCCTTCTCCGTCTCGGCTGCTAAGACCTCATTCACTCGGTCACGAATCTGCCGTGAGAGCTCGGCGAGCTTTTCCGCCAGGCCCTTGGCCGTGCGAATAGTGTGGCCGGCCTTATGTTTGAAGGGTTGCCGCCACTGGTTGCGCCAAGCATCGGCATCGTTGATATCGGCCGGCCAGCCAAGGTTGCCGCGCAGGGTTTGGTAGGTGGTCTTAAGCTTGGCCTCGGTGTCTTGGGCGTCCCACTGAAAGACATTGAGGGTTGGCAAGTCGCCCGCCTGCTGATGAAAGTGCGCGAACGCGACCTCACGCATTCCCTCGGCCTCCTCCCCGTAGGTGGTCATGAAGAGGAGGTCGCCCGCATTCCAAGATTGGATTGCCTGGCTTCGGTTCTTCACTCGGAGGTGGTTGAGAATTCGCCGCATCAGCGTGATGGGGAGCTTCTTGTTCTCGAAGTCGATGAAAAAGATCCCCCAAGGTTGGTCCTTGGTCATGGACCGGATTTGGTAGATCCGATTGATTTTGGGTGCGTGTTCAGGCTTGAGCCCAAGATCTTCCGGCTCGTATTCGAAGGTGAGGCTTTCCACGTCACCGTCGGCGAGTGGCCAATCCAATTCTTGACGAAGGAAGTCGAGCAAGCGCTCGATCGAGTTGATCGAGGTTAGCTTATGGAGATGCTGGTCACTAAACATACTTACTTCCTTAGCTCCATCCAACATACGAGCTTGGGCTGAATCGTTGCGACGAGGTTGATCGACCGGAAGCTCTGATTCGTGCGACTCTTCAAACGAGCAAGAGCAGCCCTTAGTGTTTCCTTATCGCTGGGATTGCCTGATTTTTCGCCCTTGACCGTACCAGAGAGCGCTTGAAGGATGTTCGCAGCATCCATTGAGAACTTTCCGCCTGTTTCCATGATCAATATCGGGCTACCCAGGATCGACCTGAAATGCTCGGCATCCGTATCAGATAACCTCTCAGTGCCGCGCATCTCAAACAAGGCCACGAAACCATCGACCGGTGCCCCTTCCCACACCCCGAATCCCCCGGGCGGGATGGAGTCGGCCAGCTTCTGCTCCTCGGTGTTGAGCGTGACCTGGCGAACGTACTCGATGAGTTGAGACTCGCGGGTTGACTCTCCCCCTTCGTAAAGCGCGTTGAACTCCCGTAACGTTCCCTCCTCGTCAGTTGCCCGGAAGTAGGAGACGTCAATCCCAAGGAGGTGACTGATTTTGCGCTTGCGCTGCTCTACGGTGTCCACCAGACCAAGGATTTCGTTGATCGCTGGGGGTGGAAACACGTTGAGGATATCGAACTCGTGATCGGGGTCTTCATCTCGAAGCCGCCGGTCCACGCGGCCAATGCGCTGGATGAGACGGGTGGGGTTCCAGTGAAGGTCATAGTTGATGATGCAACCGGCTTCTTGGAGGTTGACGCCCTCCGCCAGCACGTCCGTCGAGACAAGGATGTTGATTTGGTCTTCCGGAGAATCTAGGAGAGACGATTGCCCCCCAGGAAGGTCGTTGTACTTGGGAGAGAACTCGTGGAGAATACGGGCTCGGCGCTCGCCTCCGATATCGGAGTTCACTAGGGCTACGCGCTCATCAAGCCTCTTGGCCAGCTCATCTTGCACATAGTCTGCCGTCTTGCGGCTTTGGGTGAAGATCAAAATCTTGCGACCCTTTGCCCTCTCGCGTTGCACCTGGGCAGTGATCTCATTGAGTTTTGCGTCGGGCTCTCTTTGGGCACTCAGGCACTTGCCGTGGATCGTCTCCAAGTGATTGAGGTCCTGGAGGATGTCCTTCTTCCAGCGTTCGATGTCGTGGGTTTCGGGACTGAAGCCTAAAGCCTGGAGACGTTTGATCGCCCTCCGTTCCTCGCGGCAAATGAAGTCGTCACTCTCTCCCCCGCTGGCCTCATCGGCGGCCCCATCCTCCGGCTCCGCTCCTAAATTCTCGTCGTCAGGTCGGTTAGCGGGGAGCTTGATCCACGGTTCGTGCCTTGCCAGCGCCGCAATGACGGCAGGATCATCACCACAATAGTGGCGAAGACGCAACGCCAGGCCCTGCCCGAGGGATTCGATGATGGATTGAAAGGCCGGGGTTGAGCTCTCTAGCTGTTTGATGACGTTGACGAAGACCATCTTGGCGAGGAACGCTTCCAGTTGCGCTTGCCGATTGGCGATGGTCGTTGACCTTCGGAAGAGGTTGGGAAGGTAACCGCTGAACTTCAGTCCATGCTGGGGCACGGAGCCGAAACTGCGCTTCACTTCGGTTTCCTTCTCAGCGGCCTTGGCGACCTCTTGCGAGTATCGTTCCAGGTACGTACTTAGTTCTTCAAAGCGCAGCTTTGTTTCGCGGATGAGCTCTTCATGACCTTGCCCGAGGGTGTATCGGATCTCCTGTGGCGGTCTCCTCCTGGGGAATCGGAGCCGCTTGCCAGCAGCCTCCGCCAACTCGCGGCAGGTATGGCGGGAACGTTGGATGGCGACACTCTCCAATGCCGTAGAGAGAAGTTCGTCAGCCTCGAACGAAGCCGAGAAGAGGGTCTCTTGATCGATGGCGACACCTTCATTCCTGGCGGTGCGGTCTCGATTCCGGGCTTGCCGATTAATCTGTAGCCTCGGGATACCGGAGATGGTTCCATCGTCATGCGTGAGTATCTGAAGTTGGTTGGAAAGGTCTTCGTACTTCGTGTTGATGGGAGTGGCCGTGAGGAGGACGATCTTCTTTCGACCCCTATTGTTGGGGGCAACTACGCGATACAGGTTGTCGTAGCGTTGGGTCGCAGAGTTGCGGAAATTATGGCTTTCGTCAATTATCACGACGTCCGCTTGCTCGGCGTACTCTGCGAGACGGGCATCATGATCCGGCTCCTGGTCTGGGTTGAACCCAAACCATGTCATTGGTTGCGAGTGGACGTTGGCAAAGCCTCGGCTGTACTTCCCCAGGTATCTCGCCAAGTAACCTTCCCACGAACTCTTCAAGATTGCCTTCGGGGCGACTAGCAAGACACGCGAGCCCTGGCTTAACCAATGCTCCATGAGTGCGAGAGCGACGAAAGACTTGCCGAGGCCTACGCCATCGCAGATCATCACTCCTGGCTCACGTTCAAGAATTCTCAGCGCTTGGCGGTAGGCATGCTCTTGGTGGGGATCTAACATGTCGAGCATAGCAAGCGGCTTGAGCGGGGCCCGCCCCTGAACGTGATCGCCCCACGCTAGAAGCGCCTTCAAGTAAATCGCGTGCGGGGAATAGAGGTTCAGGTGTCGTTCAATCTCTATCTTCAGCTCTTCCGTGAAGTCATCCTGCTCGGCTTCTGCCCACTTGGATTCGTACCACTCCACGAGTTTGAGCGTTTGCTCTTCCTGAGTTTTGAGGTTCAGCTCCACGTTCTGGGTTAGCCCGCTGCGGGTGAAGTTGCCGCTCCCAACGATGCCGGATACCGGTGGCTCCCCCTGCCGATGGGAGATGTAGAGCTTCGCGTGGAAGTTCTGCCTTCGGTAGATGCGTGCTTCGAGCCTCCCTTCTTCGATGAGCTGCTTGGCGTAGACGAGCCCGGACAGAAGCGGATCGGTCTTTCGATCATCAAGTAGCCGCTCCTCGGAGTCACTCCTCATGGCAGCAAGGATTGCGTTTCGGTCCCTGGCATTAGCTTCGCCACCGTAGATGAGCCGGACCTTATCAGCCTTGAGCAGGTTCTGTGAGATCAAATTGAGGGCATCGAGGCTGAAGTATGCGGTGGCAATCCAAAGCTCTCGACCGTCCGTCGTGATGCGCTCGATGGCCTGGTGGAGCGTGTTCTCCCCTTGGTTGTCGACGATGCTCGTGACTGAAGCAAGCACGGACGGGTTGGACATCGTTGTCATTATGGCCAATGCCAGGGGTGCCCAAATCATGAGCAGTCAAAGTCTTCCTTAGGGCACTGTTGCTCCGGTCCAGGAGAGGGAGAGTGATCTCTTATTGGAAGACTCTAAAACCAAAACCCAGGCGAACCGTGAAGAATGCCTGCCCTGTAAGCATGCGAGGCACTTTGGCATTGCCTAAATGCCGTAAGTGACTTCAACCTCCTCCCTACTTCATCGCTTAGCAAGCTAAGCCGCTCTTCATACGCCAACCGAGCCGCACACAATCAAGCAAGTTTTAGCTATTGAAGCATCACACATTAGAACACCACTTCTGGTACAATGAATGAGAATTTAGGATAAACGAATGGGCGGATTTGGCAGCGGAAGATCGGCTTCGAGAACAGCGGTAGAGCGGTGTCTCCGCCTGTCGGCGCGGAGCTTGTTCTTGTGGCGGCAAGAGGGAGGTGCTTTGACCCAGACGATTCCTTTCGTATGCTCCAACGGGCAAAGGGGGCAGTCGTACATTCACATCGCCCGGTTTGCGTTTCCATCCACGAAGGTGCTGATCGA
>DEIB01000018.1 GCA_002352215.1 Chthonomonas sp. UBA2785
GTCAGCAAGCCGTCACCTTGGTTGGTCAGGCCCTTGCTGGCAATGACAATGCGCCCCGGTGACTTCAAATCGTCCAAGACTTCGCTTACGGCCGCCGTCGGCACCGCAATCACGGTCATCTCGGCGGGCTCGGCCAGGTCGTCCCAGCTCCCCACCTCCACATCTTTGGGTAGCAAGAACCCCGGCAAATACCTCAGGTTTTCTCGACAAGCACGCAGGCTGGCGAGCGTGTCTTCATCGCGGCCAATGATCCGCACATCGAGGCCATTGCGGGCCAGCACCAGTGTGAGAGCTGTTCCCCAACTTCCTGCGCCAACGACGTGAACCTGCATACGAGCTCTGCCTAGTGTAACTCCAATGGGCCCGGTTTGTGGGCGTTCCTGCGCCCAGTCCTTGCCTCAAACTAAGGAACGAAGTATCATGGCGGGAGGATTCCGAGCGGTTGCCGTTGTCGTCGGCTCTCCAAGTTGGAGTGAGGGCGGTCGAGAGCGGCAAGAAGCGGATCCTCAATATGGCGGACTGGCCCAGCCGGTGGCCGCCACTGGAACAGTAAGTACCTATGCCACTCGATCCGCAGTTGAAGAAAGAGACCATTGGTAAGTTCGGTCACCACGAAGGCGACACGGGCTCCGTTGAGGTGCAAATCGCGGTGCTGCAGAAGCGCATTGAGCAGATCACCGAACACCTCAAGGTCAACAAGAAGGATTACCACTCCCGCCAGGGCCTCCTGAAGATGGTGGGCAACCGCCGCCGTCTGGAAGGATATCTCCGCTCGAAGGACATCGAAAAGTACCGCGAGCTGATCAAGGCGCTCGGCATCCGCGAAGTCCGTCCGAAGTAACCGCTTCGCCCTTCCCTAACCCCAAACCCATATGATTCATAACCACACCTTCGAGGTGGGGGGCAAAACCCTCAGCCTCGAGACTGGCCGCGTAGCCAACCAGGCGGGCGGTTCGGTCCTCGTTGGTCTCGGCGAAACCGTTGTTCTCGCCACGGCGACCATGTCCAAGACGGCCCGCGAGGGCATCGACTTCCTGCCGCTCGTTTGTGATTTCGAAGAGCGGCGCTACGCCATCGGCCGCATTCCCGGTGGCTACAACAAGCGCGGTGGCCGACCCTCCGACCGCGCCATCCTCACCAGTCGCCTGATTGACCGCCCGATTCGACCGCTGTTCCCGAAGGGCATGCGCAACGACGTGCAGGTCATCACCATGGCGTTCAGCGTGGACAAGTCCTCGTCCCCCGATGCCCTCGCCATCACGGCGGCGGGTGTGGCCCTCGCGGTTTCGGATATCCCGTTTGCGGGCCCGGTGGCCGGTGTGCGGGTGGCCGACGTGGACGGCGAATTCGTGGTGTTCCCCACTCACGAAGAACTGGCCAAGAGCAAGATTGACCTCGCGGTGGCGGGCCACAAGGGCGCCATCAGCATGGTGGAAGCCGGGGCCAGCGAAGTCAGCGAAGACCGCATGACCGAAGCCCTGGAGTTTGCCCACAAGATGATCAAGGTCATCTGCGGCGAAATCGAGAAGTTTGCCAAGAAGGCCGGTAAGGCCAAGCGCGAGCCGATCCTGGACAAGGCGGATTCCACCCTGGTCGATGAGATCAAGAAGAAGGAAGCCAAGACCATCTCGAGCGGCATCTTCGACCCGGACAAGGCCAAGCGCGAATCCGCAATGGACGACCTGGCCAAGGAACTGATCTCCAAGTACCAAGAAAAGTACGCCGGTGATGACGCCATGAAGAAGGCGATCCCCGGGGCCGTGGACAAGGCGATCAAGGACACCATCCGCAAGTTCATCATCGAAGACGGCAAGCGCCCGGACGGCCGCAAGGTGGACGAGATTCGCCCGCTGGAAGCCATCGCCGGTCTGCTCCCCCGTGTGCACGGCTCCGGCCTGTTCACTCGTGGCCAAACCCAAGTGCTCTCCATCTGTACGCTGGGTCTGCCGGGCGATGCGCAATCGCTCGATACCCCGCTGGATGAAGTCACCAAGGAACAGCGCTACATGCACTACTACAACTTCCCCCCGTACTCGGTGGGTGAAGTGCGACCCCTGCGAGGCGTAGGCCGCCGCGAAGTGGGTCACGGGGCCTTGGCCGAGCGTGCCCTGCGCGCCGTGGTGCCGGTGGACAACCCCGAGTATCCGTTCTCGATCCAGGTGATCTCCGAAGTTCTGGAATCCAACGGTTCCACCTCCATGGCCAGCGTGTGCGGTTCCACCCTCGCGTTGATGGACGCCGGCGTGCCGATCAAGGCGCCGGTGGCCGGGATTGCCATGGGCCTCATGAGCGACGGCAAGAAGTTTGTGGTGCTGACGGACATCCAAGGCATCGAAGACTTCTGCGGCGACATGGACTTCAAGGTGGCCGGGACCCGCGAGGGCATCACCGCCCTGCAACTGGACACCAAGCTGGACGGGATTCCGGCGAAGGTGCTGGCCGATGCGCTGGCCCAAGCCAAGAAGGCCCGCTTCGCCCTCCTGGACTGCATTGAAGCGGAAATCAGCGAGCCGCGCGCCGACAACGGCCGCACGCCGCGCGTCGAATCGGTCAAGATCGAGCCCAGCAAGATTGGCGCTCTGATCGGCCCCGGGGGTGCCAATATCCGCAAGATCACGGAAGCCACCGGCGCGAACATTGACGTGCAACAGGATGGCCGCGTGGTGGTGGGTGCCGATACCGGCGAAGCCGTGGAACGCGCCGTGGCGATGGTCAAGGCCAGCACCGCCAGCCTGGAAGTGGGCACCGAGTTCTCCGGTCCGGTCACGCGCATCATTGGTCGCGGGGCGTTCGTGGAGATGCCCGGTGGCCGCGACGGCATGGTGCCGACCGAAAAGCTGAGCACCGTGCAAGTGCGCCGACCCGATGACCTCGTTGCCGTGGGCGACGTGATCAAGGTGAAGGTGGACGAAGTGGACAGCCAAGGCCGCGTGAACCTGACGGCCCTGGGCCTGAACCCGGATCACCCGATCCTGAGCGGAAAGGAACCGCCGCGCGAAAGCACCGGCGACTTCCCGGGCGGCGACCGAGGCGGACGTGATCGCGGCGGACGAGGCGGCGACCGAGACCGTGGCGGACGTGACCGCGACCGCGGTGGACGTGGCGGCGACCGAGATCGAGATCGCGGAGGCCGTGATCGAGACCGAGGCGAGCGCAGCAGCCGATTCTCCGATGGCGACCGACCCGAGCGCAGCGAGCGATCGGACCGTGGCGACCGCCCGGAACGAGCCGAGCGACCCGAACGAGCCGAGCGATCGGACCGTCCGGAGCGAAGCCGACGGGATGACGACACCGTGCCCGACGTGCCGGACGACTTCCCGACCCGCAAGCGCGACGACGAAATGAACGCGCGCTTCCGCCCGCGCCGCTAAGCCTTCATTGGCTTGAAATCGAGAACGCCTTTCCCCTGCGGGAGAGGCGTTCTTTTTTCCGGCCTTTGCATAATAAGGGCATGATCTGCGCAGTTCTCGCTCTCATGGCTCCGGCCCCTATGTATCCGGCCAAGTTCGAGATTCACGCCCCGGCGGCGAAGGCGGTGATGATGCGCGGCGACCTGCGAGGTTGGGAACGCGACTTGCCGTTGGCGCCAGGCCGCAACGGAAGGTGGAGCGTGACCGTGGACGTGCCCCGCGACGCCCGCATTGAATACAAATTTGTGGTGGACGGGGTGTGGCAGCTGGACCCCCGCGCCGCGCGCGGCCCCAACGGGCTGGGCGGCGAAAACTCGATCTGGACCGGGCCGGACTACCGCGCGGTGGCCCCCGTGCAGCCCCCCGCTCGGCGCAACTGGGGGCAGATCAAGACGACTTTGACTTCAAAGGAAGGCTATGCGTACGCGGTGGAGATGTGGCGCCCGCCGCAGGATGCCCGGGACATGCCGGTGCTGATCTACAACGACGGGTCGGGTTACGCGGAATACGCAAAGCTCCCCAACCAGGTGCAGAACCTGGTCGCGGCCCGGCAACTGCCGCCGCTGGTGCTGGTGCTGGTGACCAGCCCGAATCGCGAGCGCGATTATTGGAAGGAGCCGGACCCGTACTTGGCGTTTGTGGGGTCGCGCTTGTTGCCGTGGGTGCGGCAAACCACCGGCGCCGTGGCGCGGCGAGAGCGTACGCTAATGGGCGGGGCGAGCCTAGGGGGCTTGATCTCGCTGCGGGCGGGGGCGCGTATGCCAGAGACCTTCGGGATGGTGCATGCGCAGTCGCCATCGATGTGGGCGGAGCCGATCTTGGCGCAGGCGGCGGGGCTCAAAGGGGCGCGGTTGGCCATCGATGGGGGCATCTATGAAGGCTTCCCGGCGGTGGGGAGAGCCCTGGTCATGCACCAGAACGTGGTGCACCGGCTAGACCGCCCGGAAGGACACACTTGGTCGCAGTGGCGCGAGACGGTCGCCCCGGCGCTCCGGGCGTTATTCAAAACCAACTAGCAACGCAACGAGAAAGCGCGAACCGGATCGTAAGTGCGCCTATTCCGCCCCTGCCAACCCGCTAAACTAACGCCTGTGAAGAAGCCGCTGCCCTACATGACCGCGGCGTTCCTCACCGTCTTCTTGGACCTGCTCTCCTTCGGGATCATCATCCCGGACCTCCAAACCCGCGCCGAGAGCCTCGGCCTGCGCGGCGTCGCCATCGGGGCGGTCCTCTCCATCTACAGCGTCGCTCAGCTTCTCGTCGCCCCCTATCTCGGCCGCCTCAGCGACCAAGTAGGACGACGAAAAATCCTCCTCATCACCGCCTTCCTCAGCATCATCGCGGGCGGGGCGTACGCCTTCAGCACCTTCCTCCCGGTGATGATCCTCTCGCGGATCCTGCTGGGCTCGGCCGCCGCCAACCTCGGCGTGGTCTACGCTTACGTCTCCGACGTCACCGAACCCCAAGACCGCTCCAAGAGCATGGGGATGCTGGGGGCCGCCTTTGGCCTCGGGTTCCTGCTCGGTCCGCCGGCGGGGGCGTTGCTGGTGCAGATCAACCAGGGTCACCCGGGCCTGCTGGGAGCAGTGTCGGCTATCTTCGGGCTGGCCAACTTCCTATTCATCTACTTCTTCCTCCCCGAGGCCCCGGTCCGCGAACCCGAGGGCGCCAAGGGCGGCCTCCGCGCCCAGTTCCAGCGGCTGGCCGAAGGCGTCCGCACCCCGGGCCTAGGCCCGCTTCTGGTGCTGTTCTTCTTCGCCAACTTCGCGTTCTCGAACCTGGAGAGCACGTTCTTCCGCCTCGAAAAGTCGCTCTACGGCCTCACCGAGCTCGAAACCAGTTACGTCCTCGTGTGGGTCGGCATCATTGCGGCGGTGATGCAAGGGGCGCTCATCCGCCCGCTCGTCAAGCGGTTCGGCGAGGTCAATCTTTTGCGCTTTGGCTACCTGCTGGTGGCGCCCACCCTTGCCCTGGTGCCCTATACGCCGCCCTGGATCCCGCTCCTCTTGGGCTGCCTCATCATGGGCATTGGCAATGGCATGGTGGGGCCGTCGCTCTCCAGCCTCATTTCTCGCGCCGCCCCGGTGGCGCTGGTGGGGGGCGTGTTCGGGCTCACACAGTCGCTGGGGGCACTGGCGCGCATTGTCGGCCCCTCGTTTGGCAATTGGCTGTACGAGTACGGCCCGCACGTGCCCTACATCGTGGGCGGGGCCATCATGATCTATCCTATCGTGGCGGCATGGTTCATCAAGCCCCCCAAAGACGATGAAAGCCCCCCTGACCAGGTTCCCGGGAAAACCCCGGAAGGTGGTGCAGAAGGGCAAATTGTGACGTCGAGCTAAGCGCTTATTCCGTCGGCTTGGTGGCGGCGTCCTTGGCCACGCTCCACGGCGAAATCACCACGGGCTTGCCTTCCACGCTCAATTGCGCCCAGCCAGAATCCAGCCGCTTCACCGTGATGCCGTCGGCGAGCTTGCCGCCCACCCGGGCAAACACCGGCTTGTCGTCCGGGCTGAGGAACACGGCCAGATGACCATTCAAGGCTCCCACCGTGCCACCAAAGCGCCACCCCTTGGTGGCATCGGTAAAGGCGCCGGTCTGAGCGGCTTCGCCACTCGCGCCTGCGGCCGGGGCCGCCGCCTTCGGGGTTTCACGCGGAGCTGCACCCGCCGGCGGGCTGGCCGTGGCCGGAGCCCCTTCCGCACTCATCACCTGGCCTTCTTCAAACATGTAGGTGACCACGCGGTTGGCTTCGTCTTCCATGCGGCCGGCAAAGCGGGCCTGAATCCGGGCCTGCACCCCGCGACCCAGGCGGGCATCGTTCCCCGCCACATTGATCACCATGTGCGTGCTCCAGCCACTGCGCGGGCTCGGGCCGATGAAGATCACCAGGCTTTCGCTGGCATCCGGCTTGAGATATTCGTCAATCTTGCCGCCCAGGCGGAACGACTTGCCCTTTAGCTTGGCATCCGCGTCTTCCACGCTCAAAGCGTATTGCGACTCCCAATCGCGGATCATCTCGTCCACGCCGCGGTTGCGGGCACTGGCCTGGTCGGCCGTTTGCCGGGCGGTCTGCACCGGGTTGAACTGTTGGCGAGGCCACTTGAAGTCCTCCCACTGCTCATACATGCGGCTGGCGGCGGTCACCGCCGGCTTCGCTTTTGCCTGGGGGGCAACGTAGGTTTGCGTGACGGCTCCCGTCACCACAACTCCGGCCAATAGGGCAAATCCGACCCATACCCTCGCGTCCATACCAGGGTTGTTCCCGGCAATCTCATTTGATAAGCCGGGAAAATTGCGAGGTTCTGGCCGTTTAGCCTTCTTTTTCTTCGTACTGAGTCTTCAGCGAGGCCACCACGTTGGGGTCCGCGAGGGTCGTGGTGTCGCCCAGGGCGCGACCTTCGGCCACGTCTCGCAGCAGGCGCCGCATGATCTTGCCGCTCCGGGTCTTGGGCAGGTCCGCGCTGATGTAGATGTCATCCGGCCGGGCGATGGCCCCGATCTTGGCCGCCACCCACGCCTTCAGTTCGGCGATGCGGGCTTCCCCTTCCGGAGAGGTGGGGTCCACGCGGTGGCTGGCCCGCAGGATCACGAACGCGGCAATCGCTTGCCCCTTGATGGCGTGTTGCTTGCCAATCACGGCGGCTTCGGCCACCGCTTCGTGGGCCACCAGCGCGCTTTCCACTTCCATCGTGCTGATGTTGTGACCGCTCACCAGCATGATGTCGTCCACGCGGCCCAGCAGCCAGTAGCTACCGTCGCCGTCCACTTTGCAGCCATCGCCGGGGAAATACTTGCCTGGGAACCGCGACCAATACGTCTGCTGGTATCGCTCCGGGTCTCCCCAGATCCCGCGCAGCATGGAGGGCCAAGGTTCGGTGAGGGCCAGGATGCCGCCGGTACCTTCGGGGTCACCGGAATCCAGGTTCAATTCCTGCCCTTCTTCGTTCATCAGGGTGGCCGCCACCCCCGGGAAGGGGCGCGTGGCCGAACCCGGCTTGGTGCCCGAGATGCCCGGTAGCGGGGTGATCATGATCGCGCCGGTCTCAGTCTGCCACCAGGTGTCCACAATCGGGCAGCGCTCGCCGCCGATCACCCGGCGGTACCACATCCAGGCTTCGGGGTTGATGGGCTCGCCCACCGAGCCCAGTAGACGCAATGAACTCAGGTCGCAGCGGTTGGGATACTCCTCGCCCCACTGCATGAACATGCGGATGGCGGTCGGCGCGGTGTAGAGAATGGTGACTCGGTGCCGCTCGATGATGCGCCAGAACCGATCCTTATCCGGCACCGCCGGGGAACCTTCATACAGCACCTGCGTCACTCCGTTGGCCATCGGGCCGTACACCACATAGCTGTGCCCCGTCACCCAGCCGCAGTCGGCCGTGCACCAATAAATATCCGAATCCTTGAGGTCAAACACCCACTGCGCGGTGGCGTACACTCCCGTGAGATAGCCACCGGTGGTGTGCATGATGCCCTTCGGTTTGCCGGTGGAACCCGAGGTGTAAAGGATGTAGAGCAGGTCCTCGGCGTCCATCGGCTCGCAGGGGCAGTCGTCGCTCTGGGCGTCCACAACGTCGTGCCACCACTGGTCGCGGCCTTCGTGCCACGCGCCTCGGTTATAGTCCGGCACGTTGCCACTGGGCTCGCCCACGCGCTCGTACACCAGGACACCCGTCACGCTGGGGGCACCCTTGGCCAGGGCTGCGTCGGTGATCTCCTTCAGCGGCACCACTTTGCCGTTGCGCCACGATCCGTCGGCGGTCACCACCAGTTTGGCCCCGGCATCGGTGATGCGCTCGTGCAAGCTTTCGGCGCTAAAGCCGCCGAACACAACGCTATGGGCCGCCCCAATGCGGGCGCAGGCGAGCATGGCAAAGCACAGCTCCGGCCCCATGGGCATGTAGAGGCAGACCCGGTCGCCTTTGGCCACCCCCATCGCTTTGAGAGCGTTGCCCAAGCGGCTCACGTGGGTCTTGACTTCAGCATAGGTGAAGGTGCGCACGTCGCCGGGCTCACCCTCGGCGATGAACGCCACCTTATCGCCCCGACCCTCGTCCACGTGCCGGTCCACGCAGTTGTCGCAAGCGTTCAGTCGCCCACCGATGAACCACTTGGCGTAGGGCAGTTGCCAATCGGAGACCGTGTGCCACGGCTCCATCCACCGCAATTGGCTGGCCCAGTTCGCCCAGTACGCCTGCCGATCCGCCGCCGCGCGAGCGTAAATCTCGGGGTCATTGACGTTGGCCTGCGCCGCGAAGCTTTCGGAAGGGGGAAATACTCGGTCTTCTGTCAGCAACGTGTCGATGGTGTCGTGACTCACTTCCCCATTTTAGCCCCCTTGGGTCGCGAGGGTGGCTTGCCGACAATGGGAAGTGAGGTTGAACGTGTTACGCCTGAGCCGCTGCATGGGATTGGCCGTGCCGGAGCCCACCCGGGCCGCCCGGTTCTATCAAGACACGCTCGACGTGACCTCACTTCGCACCGAAACTTCGGTGCTACTGGCCCTGGATGACCTGCGGCTTTATCTCGACCCCGGCCCGCAAGGCCGCTTGATGTTCGAGATGATCACCGACGACATGGAAGCCGCACGCAAGCGGGTTTTGGCGCTGGGCATGGAAGTCCTGAGCTGGGGCGGCGCGGGGCACACCAACCTCGTCCGCGATCCGCACGGCCTGATTTGGAACATCCACTGGGGCGAACCCCATGTGGAGAGCTTGACCCCGCCCAACCGGAGCCTCGCCACGAGTTGGATGGGCATCTCGCACGAGGAGCCTTACGCCGCTGCGCAGTATTACGCCCAGCTTTTCCAAGTGCCCATGCACGAACTGGTGGACGGAACTTTCGCCTTGTCCAGCGCGGGAGCCCGGTTCCGGGTGCGGCGCGGAGCCAACACCCCCACAATTTGGCTGAGCAATGAAGCCGATATCGAAGCCCTGATGAACTCGGGCTTCCAGCCCGGGCGGGGCAGCACCCTGGTAGACCCGTTCGGCATCACCTGGGCGCCCAGCCCGCTCGCCCCGTGCGAAAGCGCGGTCGTTAGCATGTAGCTGGTTTCGGCCCGCTCGGGCCCGCCATAATGGAAGCACCTTGGATCTGCGCATCCCCCTTTCTTCGTTCGTGGCGGCCTGTGCCCGGCACAACATTCCGCACGTGTATCTGCACACGGAAATGGGCGAAACGGAACTCGTCGGCTGGTCGCCTTCGGGAGGCTCGATTCTGAGCACCTCCGCCACTCCGCGCGCCGAAATCGAACAGATGCTGACCCAAGGCAAAATCGAGTTTAGCGAGGGCCGGAGTGCCGAAGCCGGTGCCCACCATCCCATGTGGGTGGCCGCGGTGGCCTATCGCAGCCGCGATGATGCCCCGGGCCTGTGGGTGGACGCCCTGCCCCACGAGCCCCGCACTGGCGATGTATTGGAACGTTTCCACCGCGAACTCACCGAAGACGGTGAAATGGTGGGCCTCACCCTAGCTGAGTTCCTCAACCTTGCCCGGCCGACCGTGGTGGTGCTGAGCCCCGAGGAGCAGTCCCGGTTTGCCGCATCCCACGAGAATGACGCTCCGTAATAGGGGGTGAGATGACCGCTGAAGAACGCAACTGGGGCGCCCTTGCCCATGCGATTCCGCTGGGACTGAACTTGATCACCGGCCTGGGCTGGGTGGCCTCGCTGATTATCTACTTTGCCTACAAGGATAAGTCGCGATTTGTGGCGCACCACGCCGCGCAATCGCTGGCCATGGCGGCGCTGTTCTTTCTGCTGGCGATCGGGGGCACCATTGCCTTCATCTCCCTCATCGGCATCCCCTTGGCCATCGTCATGTGGATCGTCGCGGCGGTGGGGGGCCTGATTTTGCCCATCGTGGCGGCCATCAAGGCGAGCAACGGCGAGGAATACGTGGTGCCGTTGATCGGCCAGGCCACCAAAAGCCTGACCAATACGTGAGACCCCTTGATATTTCGATGAACATCGAAATATCATAGGAGCATGAATCCCGTCCCGGCGTTTGCGGCGCTGAGTGACCCCACGCGGTGGGCTGTGTTCCAATGCATCCGGGGTTGTGGAGGCTCCCTCTACGACCCCGAGACGGGCGAGTGCTTTGGCAATGATGATCGCCGGGCCGTCTCCATCAAGGAAGCCTGCTGCAGCGTGGCCTGCGCCCCCAGCACCCTTAGCCACCATCTTTCGGTGCTGCGCGAAGCCGGCCTGATCTCCACCGAGATGCGGGGCCGCCAAGTTTATGCCTGGGTTGAAGACGCGACACTTCAATCCCTGATTCGACATCTCGCCGAGACCCCGGTATGCGCACCCGCGGTCTCGACTATGGCATCACTACCTAAAGGAGGATCGTGAATGAGTGAAAAGGAATGCCCTTGCTGCCCCGGCGGCGAGTGCAACTGCCCCGAAGGCTGCGAAAACTGCGACTGCTGCTAAGGCCTGAATGAGAGTGCCCCCGGCTTCCCTTACTTGGGAACCGGGGGCATCTTTGTAGGTGGTTTGCGGTTAAGCGCGTCGGCGTCGACGCGCCACGGCCAGGAGACCGGCGCCGAGGGCGATCATGCTGGCCGGTTCGGGCACCGCTTCAAGGCGAACGGCCATTCCATTGCTTGGGTAGTAGTTCGGGGCACTGCCATTGGTGATCGTGAATCGCTGATAGAACTTCCCATCGTCCGAGAAATTCCAGGTCAACCAACTATCACTCCCCGACGAGGCGAAAAGCCAATACTTCTGGCCTGCGACAAGCGACCATCCCACTGCGCTCACGTCTCGGGTGATCACTTCAGTTCCTCGCCCAAAGGATGAGGGGTTTACGCCTGTAGCATAGAATCCACCAACCGACGTGCCCATCGTGTTGGAGTTGTCGTTGAAAAGGCGAAGGTTCACGACCGGTTGGCCGAACGAGTGCCCGATCGCCATGACCAGCTGCGAAACTGCCCCCGTATGGGCAGCCTGGAACTGGATACCTTGACTAATCTCCGAGCCAAGCAGACTGGAGCGTCCAGATACGGCCATCCCCGAGAATCTGTTATAGGTGTCTCCACTACCGAAAGTGTTAAAAAACACTTGAGCTGAGGACAACGGAGCGGCAGCAAGCCCAAGTCCGATCAAAGCCAGTTTCATAGAAAAGTCCGACAGGAGTATGGCGGTACGAAACCTGGATAGCTATGAAAGGACTACGGGAGTCTTGGACATCCCGCAACCTTACTGGCACGACCAGAGCACCACTTATGTGCAGGCTCTTGTGAATCGGAATCGGAAACGCTTAGATTAGTCGGCGGCGGCGGGCCACGGCCAAGAGCCCCGCACCGAGGGCGATCAGGCTGGCCGGTTCGGGCACGGCCGTGAACCGGATGGACATACCCGGACCCTGGATGTAGTTCGGGCCGTTACCATCAAATGTGTACGTCTGTGTGTACGCGTTGCCGCCAATCCGGTAGTTCCAGGCGAGGTGGGCATCGTTGAGCGAGGTTGCCGTCACCCAGTAGTACTCACCCGCGGTGACCTGCCAGCCCTCATTGGTGACATTGCGCGTAACGATTTCATTGCCGTTCCCAAATGAACCCGGGTTGAGGGCAGAAATGAACGCATCGCCTTGCATCGAACCGAGCGTGTTGTTGTTGTCGTTGTAGAGGCGGATCCAAACCTCGGGGGTGCCGCTAATGTGCCCGAGGGCCAAGACCATTTGGCTGAGAGTGCCCGTGGCCCCGGACTGGAATCGAAATCCCTGCACCCACTCTTGCTGCAAGGAACCGCCCGCTCCGGAAACAGTGGCACCTGCATTGCTGTAGCTATCGCCCGCGCCGAAGGTATTGACCACCACTTGAGCCGAGGCGATCGAGGCCACCAAAACTCCTCCCGAAATCAATGTCAGCTTTGACAAGTTCACGCGGCAAAGCATATCGGGATGGGTTGGGAATATTCTAGTGGTGTCTGTATTTCCAGGCGAGTCCCAGCAACATTGCGGGGGGTCTCACAAACGAAAGACTCCCTGGACCCGAGTGAGTTCAGGGAGTCTTGAGTCTGAGTGATTCGCTTTCGCTTTGCGGCGACGGCGAGCGACGGCCAGCAGCCCTGCGCCAAGGGCGATCATGCTAGCCGGTTCGGGCACCGCTTCGAGGCGAATGGCCAAACCAACACCGTCAAAGTATCCGGGCGAACCACTATTGTTAATAACGGCGCGTCCGTAAACTCCGTCGTCCGTCGAGAAATTCCAAGCCAACCAGGTGTCGGTCGCAGATTGCGCCATCAGCCAATAGTTCTGGACCGCCGTAACGGTCCAACCCGCGTCGCTGACGTCGCGCGTGATGACTTCCGTACCCGCACCGAACGAGCCCGTGTTCACGGTGGTGACGTAATAGCTGTCAATTTGCGAACCCAGCGTATCGCTGTTGTCCGCGTAGAGGCGCATCGTGACCTGGGGCGTGCCCGTAACGTGGCCCATGGCAATCAACATTTGAGCGACTGAACCGGAACTACCGGCCTGAAACTGAGAGCTCTGGCTGACGTCACTCGCTAACATCCCCCCGAGCCCAGAAATCGTTGCCCCTAGACCCGAATTGTAGGTGTCACCGCTTCAAAAGGTGTTTGCGAACACCTGTGCGGACGACAAAGACGCGGCGGCAAGCCCAAAACCAATCCATACTAGCTTCATGTAAGCTTCAGTACAGATTGCACTCAAAAGTTGCTGCTGCAACAACGATATTCATTGCGCTAGCAACGATCTCTCGTATTTTTACGGGGACGCCCGGAA